>JAWKQQ010000009.1:0-259993 GCA_041390065.1 Candidatus Krumholzibacteriia bacterium | reverse complement strand
TCCACGCCCTGGACCGGCCGGCTCGCCTGATACCAGCCGAGGCGCGAGAGGCTGATGAGGTCGCTGCTCTCGGCGCCCTCGAAGTCCTCCACGTAGGCCTTGTCCTTGGTGTTGGGGTCGGGCACGGAGACGGCGGCCTCGCCGCGGAACTGCAGGGTGCTCTCGCGCTCGCGGCGGCCGATGGTGAACGCGTTGGCGATGTCGGTGAGCAGGGACGACTTCAACGTGTGGCTCAGGTTGAGGTTGCCCACCAGCGTGCGGCTGGGCTCCTCGCCCAGCTTGGCGCGGTGGCCGACGATGGCGTTGCTCTCGTAGAGCCAGGTGGTGGAGAGCTTGCTGTCGCCGCCGAGGTCGTAGGCCACGTTGAAGCCCAGCAGGCTGCTCTGGCCGCCGCCGAAGAAGGGCGCGTACTGGTAGTTCACCTGGATGTTGCTGTCGGCGGTCAGGCTGGCGGCCGCCTCGCCCTTGAGCGTGACCTCGCCGAAGAGGTAGTCGATCTCGTAGTCCACGCCCCGGGTGAGGGTGCGGCCGTCGAGCACCACGGACTCCGAGCCCTCCTCGATGTTGGACGCCCCGAGGTTGAACGACGAGCTGGCCGACGCGTGGCTGGGGATCAGCACGAACTTGGCGTACTGGCTGTACTGCGACGGAATGGTCTCAGGGTCGTAGATCTCGGGCGTACGGTCGTTCTTCAGCCGCGTGCCGTCCCATAGGAAGGTGTAACCGCCACCCTGCGGATAGGCCTTCTCGGCGTTCGCCAGGTACCAGGCCGAATCGGGCGGCGCGAACGGGAACGGCATGTCGAGCGGGAACTTCAGCAGCCCGTTGACGAGGTCGAACGTGGTGTCGCGGCGCTTGTCGGCCAGGCCGTCGGCCCCGGCGATGCCCTGCTCGTTCTCGACGTCGAGGCCGAACACGTTCATGTAGGTGTAGCCGGAATCGCCGTGCTGCCCGGGCTGGTCGTCGGGCGCCGTGGTCTCGAGCGTCATCTCGAAGCTGCCCGGCTCGATGTTCGAGCCGCCGAGGGAGTAGATGTTGCGCAGCACGTACTGGAATGTGAAGTAGTCGCGGCCCGACGGCTTGAGCAGCTTCATCCGGTAGTAAGGGATCTCGTTGATGGTCAGGCCACCCGGACCGTCCGCGCTGGTCGCCCACCCTGTAGACGCGATTGCCCGCGCCGTCGACCACGTCGTAGGTGACGGCCAGGATGTCGTCGACGGCCATTCTGGCCCAGGCCGACGGCCACGACGTCGCCCTGGGGGTGGTCAGCAGCGTGAAGTCGATCGGCCGCCAGACCCAGGCCTGCACCCAGTTGTTGACGTCGGCCGACAGCGCGGCCACGTACGCGGGGTCCCAGCGGCCGCTGGAGTCGATCGCGGCCGCCACGTACTGGACGTCCGTGGCCAGGGGCTGGATGCCGCCCATGTTGCGGTAGATGCGGATGCTCTCGGTCTTGATCTTCCAGCCGCTCTGGGTATCGCGCCCGGGGCTGTCCGCGTGCCGGTAGCCGAGGACCTCGCCGGGGATCCCCAGGAAGGTGGACGGCAGATCGAGCCGGAAGAAACGGTTGTTCAGATAGTTCCAGGAGTAGACCGGGTGCGGGGTCTGCTGCCCGCCGGAGCTGTTGAAGTTCTTGCTGTCCGACTCGGCCTTCTGCTTCGAGGCCACGACGGTGAAGGCGGCCGGGCCGAGCTGGCCGGTGACCTTGATGCCGAACAGGCCGGACTGGTTGCTGCTGTAGCCCAGGAGCTGTCCGCCGGGCAGGGTCAGGCCCACGTCGCCGGTCTCGATGCTCTGGATGATCTCGTCCTCGTCGCCGCGGTAGGCGAGCTTGATCTTGGTGCCCTCGGGGCCGATGGCCTCGCTGTCGTGCTCCACCTCGATGAAGATCTTCTCGCCGATCTGGCCGTCGAGCTTCACCTGCAGCTGCTGCTCCATGTTCAGGTCGGGGAACCAGCTCTGGCCGCGCACCTGCTCGGTGGCCACGAAGTTGCTGCTGCGGGTGGTCTCGCCGCGGATGGCGATGTGCTCGCGGCCGCTGATGCGGATCTGGGTCTTCTCGCCCCGGCCGATGATCGACTCGAGGGTGCGGGGCAGCTTGATGGGGATGGTGAAGTTGATCAGCCCCTCGTCGCGGCCGCCCGCGCCGCCGCCGGTGACGTCGAGCTTCTTCTGCAGGGCCAGCCGGCTCTCCACCAGGAGGTTGCGTTGGCGCACCTGATCGAGGTCGTCGACGTAGACCTCGACCTCCGGGGCGTCCAGGCGCCGGGGCGGCGAGTAGTCGAACCCGTCGGGCAGGCTGCGCGTGGCGGGAACCAGGAAGTACCACTCGGGGTATCGGATGCGCGTGTAGAGGCCGGTGAAGCCGTTGGCCTCGGTGATCTCGGTTTCCGGGTCCAGCTTGACGTTCATGCGCCGCTCGGTCCAGTAGCGGGCCGCCGTCGCGAAGCTGGGGCTGATCGCGCGCTTGTAGGGATCGACGCCCTGCCCCAGCAGGCGCTCGCGGAGGACCAGGCGGTCGACGCCGAGCAGCCGGGGGTTGCGGGTGGTGCGGAGGAAGGGGTCGAATCCGTAGAGGACCGGTCCTGAATACTGGGGATCGGCGGCCGCGGGAGAAGGCGCCACGAGAAGCACGGCCAGCACCAGCAGGACCCACAGCACCGGCCGCCGCCGGGCGGCTCCGGTACGATCAGCAGGTCGCCGGATGGCTGACAATCCCCGCAGGCGCTCGGACAACCCTCGACACTCCTCGTCGATCCGTTACCATTGGCGTCGCCCCGGGTCCGGCCTCCAGGAGGCCCGGTCGGGACAGGATCCGTCTCAGGACCGGCTCCGTCCTCACGAGAGGTCGGCCTGCCCACGCGGCAGGACGGCGCTCGCCGCCCGACCGGCCGGCCCAGGGCCGACCCCGCCACCGGCGGCGGGTGGGCGGGCGGACTGGCAGCACCGGGTCCTCGGGGACCGCACCACGTCGTGAATGTAGCCCGGACCGGCCGGGCCAACCAGGATGGATCCGCGGATGCGCTTGCTGGACAGGCACTTGTTGCGGGCGGCGGTGGGGCCCTTCTTCTTCGGCCTGTTCACCATCACCTTCCTGTTGATGATCGATGTCCTCTATCGGTACGTGGACATGTTCGTCAGCAAGGGGGTGCCGTTCGCCATCGCCACCAAGGTGCTGATCCTGAGCCTGGGCTTCACACTTGCATTATCCGTTCCAATGTCGGTGCTCATCGCCGTGCTGATGAGCGTCGGCCAGCTCGCCGGCGACAACGAGATCACGGCCATGAAGGCCAGCGGGATCAGCCTCTGGGCGGTGCTGCGGCCCCTGATGCTGGGCGCGGCCGTCATCGGCGCCGGTCTGACGGCATTCAACCATTACGTCTACCCCGAGAGCAACCATACACTGGTCAACCTGCTCTACGACATCAAACGGTCGCGCCCGATGCTCGACATCCGCGAGCGGATGTTCACCGAGCTGGACAACGGCACCACGATCTACGTGGCCACCAAGGACGACCTCACCGGGCGGATCGAGGACGTGTCGATCATCGAGAAGAACCGCGAGGACGGCCTCGGCCCCCGCGTCACCACCGCCCGCTGGGGCCGCATGGTCCCCGACCCCGAGTCGAGCACGCTGCTGCTCGAGCTGCACGACGGCGAGATCCACGACATGCCCGATCCCGAGCATCCCGAGAAGTACCAGCTCACCCGGTTCGCCCGCCACGACCTGCGGATGGACGATCTGGGCCGGGAGATCGAGCAGTCGGACCGCAAGACCCGCGGCGACCGCGAGATGAACCTCACCCAGCTGCGCGAGGCCGCCGACGACCAGCTCGCCCGGCGTCGCGAGGTCCGCCAGCACGTGAGCAACCTCAACCTCGAGGTCGTGCGCTGGCAGTACCGCCTGCTCGATGCCGACGAGCGCTGGTCGGGCCTGCGCCGCGAACCGTTGAACCCCGCCGAACGCCGCACGCGTCTGCTGGCCACCAGGCGGAAGGTCGAACATGCGATCAGCCAGATCGGCGCCCAGGTCACCGTCGACAACTCGAACCTGCGCAAGGCCAACAAGTACCTGGTGGAATACCATAAGAAGCTGGCCATCCCGGTGGCCTGCCTGGTGTTCACCATCATCGGCGTGCCGATGGCCGTGACCACCAGCCGCAGCGGCAAGAGCGTGTCGGTGACCCTGGCCCTCGCGGTGTTCCTGCTGTATTACCTGTGCCTGGTGGGCGGCGAGAAGCTGTCCGACCGGGGCCTCCTGCATCCCGCCGTCGGCATGTGGTCGGGCAACGCCCTGCTGCTGGCCCTGGGGATCCCCCTCTTCCTGCGGAGCGTCCGCGAAACCTCCTACATCACGCTGGGCTGGCCCAGGGCGGTGCGCCGCGTGTTCGGACAGGACCACGGATGAGGATCCACGAACGCCTGGTGCTCGGCTCGTTCCTCCGCCACCTCGGCCAGACCCTGGTCGGGGCCCTGGTGCTGTTCACGCTGGTCGACCTCTTCGACCACCTCGGCAACCTGCTCGACAACCACGCCACCCTGAGCCAGACCCTGCGGTACTACGTCTACAAGGGACCGTGGATCATCGACCAGGTCCTGCCGATCGCCACGCTCATGGCCACCCTGTTCACCGTGGGCGTGATGGCCCGCTACCTGGAGCTCACCGCCCTGTTCTCGAGCGGCCTGTCGCTGCTGCGGGTCGGCCGCCCCCTCCTGATCGCCGGCCTCATCATCACGCTCGGCTCGCTGGCCTGGCGCGAGTACGTGCTGCCCGAGGCGAACGTCCGCAAGTGGCGGGTCTGGGAGGTGGAGATCCACGGCAAGACCGAGACCATGCGCCCCACCCGGCAGATCGCCGTCACCGGCGGCGACGGCCGGCTCTACTATGCCGAGAAGTACGACCCCAACACCCACGAGGTCCTCGGCCTGCGGGTGCTGTCGCGGCGGGGCGCGGTGGTGACCGAGCGCCTGGACGCCGAGCGCGCCGAGTGGCACGGCGACAGCTGGATCCTGCACCACGGCACGCTGCGCCGGTTCGACGGCGATCAGGAGTCGGTCGAGCACTTCGAGTCGCTGCGGGCGTCCGACCTGAGCATCACTCCCGATGGGCTCTACTACACGCGGGTGCGGCAGGAGAACATGAACATCCGCCAGCTGCTGCGCCACCGCGACCTCGTGCGCCAGATGGGAGGCGACGCCACCGGCATCGACGTGGACATCCAGTTCCAGCTCGCGTTCCCGCTCGTCAACTTCATCGTCGTGCTGCTCGGCCTGGTGCTGGCGTCGGGCCCCCGGAAGACCACCATCGCCTCGGGGTTCGGGCTCACCCTGGCCGTGGGTTTCGGGTACTACCTGCTGATGATGTTCGGACGCTCCTTCGGCCACAGCGGACTGGTGCCGCCGCTGGTGGCCGGCTGGGGCGCCAACGGCGTCTACGCGGTCATGACCTGGGTGCTGTTCGCCCGGGCTCGCCGCTGACCGCGCGGGGCTTTTCGCTGGACTCCTTGCCCGCCGGGTCCTAGCTTTATACATTCATGTGGCCGCGAGTTACGTGATCGCTGGACCGGCGTTCGCACCTGCCCCGGCGCGAGCGCCAACCACCTGCACGCGGAGCCAAGTGATTCATGAGAAAGCACGTATCGATTCTGCTGCCGGTGCTGCTGGTCATCGGCCTGGTGTTGGGTTGTGGCGAGGATGTCGCCAAGCCTCAGATCACCCGCCTCTCGGCCAGCGAGACCTGCGGCGTGGCCCCGCTGCGGGTGGACTTCCGCGGCGACGCGACCGGCGGCGCGCCGCTGGCCGACCCCACGGGCACCAACAACTGGCTCAAGTTCACCTGGGACTTCGGCGACGGCACCGTCATCGAGAACGGCACCTCCATCGCCTACCACGAGTACGCCGCGCCCGGGACCTACCTGGCCACCCTGACGGCCGAGGACGACGGCGGCGACCGCGCCTCGCGCAGCCTGATGGTCGACGTGCGGGCGGACAGCCTCGTGGTCGAGGCCTATAGCGAGGTCGCGGGCGTTCTCACCAGCGACGTCAAGACCTGCGAGCCGGTCACCTTCGCCATCACCGCCGACGCCTGCGATTTCGACCCCGTCCGGGACAGCTACGAGCGCTACGTGTACCGCTGGACCGCCGGCGGCGTCACCTACCGCGACCCGTCGCCCGTGCTCACGTTCTCGGACGCGGACGTCGGCCCGCAGGCCGTCACCCTGGTGCTGGAGGACCCCGTCCGCTCGATCACGCGTTACGACACCTGACGGTGAACGTCACCGCGAGCGCCGGCGCCGACCTCTCCCTGGCCACCAACTGGCTCCTCTCGCCCGAGGGCACGGCGGCCTCCCTGCTCGAACGCAACATCCCGCAGTTCCCCGACACGCTGACGGTGAGCTACGTCCTGACCAACGACGGCCCCGAGAACGCCTACTTCCTCGAGGTCACCGGCGCTGACGACAACAACCGCATCGCCCACATCGAGGGCGTGGTCGGAGCCGGCGTCTACGTCTACGACGACGTCGATGACCACACCTGAGCTGGCGCGTCGACGAGATCCCGGCGGGCGAGTCGGTGACCCTGGACATCACGTTCCGCCTGGACCAGGCGCTGGCGGGCAACACTCTATTGAGTTCACGGCGGACTTGACGCCGTACGCGTGCGATCTCGATGACGACGACATCAGCGCGACCGCCGACCTCGACATCGTCAGCATCCCCTAGGGCCCATCCTCCGGCTCGCGGACCATCCGCCACGATGACGCAGCCCCCGCCACCACGGTGACGGGGGCTGCGTTCTCGTGGCGCCCCGACCGGGCCCACGACGCCTCAGATCACGGCCGCGGCCAGGGCGGCGGCGCGGTCGGCGACCTCCCAGGTGAACCCGGCTTCGCGTCCGTTGAAGTGCTGTAGGCGGCTGTCCGCCGAAGATCGGCCGGCGTAGGTCCAGGGCCTGATGATGCCGCGGGGCGTGAGGTCGAAGACCTTGCGCACGGCGCGGTGAGGTTGGCGTCCGGCACCTGCCGGTGCCGTAGCTCTCGACCATGACCGACACCGGCTCGGCCACGCCGATCGCGTACGCGAGCTGCACCCGGCAGCGCTCTGGCCAGGCCGGCGGCCACCAGGCTCCACACCCAGCGCGGCGTAGCAGGCCGAGCGGTCGACCTTGGTGGAGTCCTTGCCGCTGAACGCGCCGCCGCCGTGCGCGCGGCCATGCCGCCGTAGGTGTCGACGATGACCGGTGGCCGAGGACGCCGGCGTCGCCCTGGGGACGCCGATGACGAACTTGCCGGTGGGGCTGATGTGGCTGGTGTAGCCCGCGTAGTCGACCCCGAAGTCGGCCAGCACCGGCTCGATCACGCTCGCGCATGGCGTCGGTGATGTCAGCGCGGCTGATGTGCTCGTCGTGCTGGGTGCTCACCATCACGGTGTCCACGCGCACGGGCGTGCGCTTGTCGTACTCCACGGTCACCTGGGTCTGCTGTCCGGACGCACCCAGGGCAGGGTGCCATCCTGCGCACGGCGGCCAGGGCGCTGGGCCATGCGGTGGGCCAGGGTGATGTAAGCAACGGCATGAGCACGTCGGTCTCGCGGCAGGCGAAGCCGAACATGAGGCCCCGGTCGCCGGCGCCGCCGGTGTCGACGCCCATGGCGATGTCGGGCGACTGCTCGTCGATCGCCGTGAGCACGGCGCGCAGGTGGTGGCGTCGAAGCCGTAGTAGGCGCAACTGGTGTAGCCGATCTGCGGATGGTCTGCCGCACCAGGCGCGGGATGTCCACGTAGGTCTTGGTGGTGATCTCGCCGGCGAGGAGCGCCATCCCCGTGGTCACGAGCGTCTCGCAGGCCACGCGGCCGGTCGGGTCGTCGGCCATGATGGCGTCCACCACCGCATCGGAGATCTGGTCGGCGACCTTGTCGGGGTGGCCCTCGGTGACCGACTCGCTGGTGAAGAGGAAACGCTCGCTCATCCTTGCCCTTCGCGTTCAGCGCACTGTAGTCGCCGATATTGACCGTGCCGTGCAGATTGTCGACCCGGCAGTGTTCGCCCACCAAACTCGCAGCAAGGCGGCAATGACGCAACTCGCTGTTGGCGCCGATGACGGCGTCGGAGATCTCGCAAATGCCCGATGACGGCACCCGGACCGACGCTCACGTAGGGACCGAGGCGGCTTTCGACGATGCGGGCGGTGGGATGGACAGCCACCGCGCCGCGCTCGCCTCGCTCGCCGTGGCGGTCGAGCAGGACGCGGTTCGTCTCGAGCCGTCGTATCGTCGACGCTGTTCTCGGTCCGGAAGCGATGCCCGCGCTCGAGCATCAGCTGCAGGCCGTTTATCAACTGGTACTCGCCGCGGGTCCGCTGGTCCTCGGCGATCACCGTCTGCATGGCGTCGAAGAGCGCGCCGCCGTCCCGAAGAGGTAGAGCCGACGATGGCCAGGTTGCTCGGCGGCACCTCCGGCTTCTCCACGAAGCCGGTCACCCGGTCGCCCTCCTTGATCACGACGCCGAAGCGCCGGGGATCGTCCACTTCGCGGGACGCCGATCATGTTGTCGGGGCAGCCCAGGAGCGCCTGGTAGTCGGCTCGAGGATCGTGGTCGCCCAGGATGCAGAAGAAGGGCGCCTGACCGATGGCCGCCCGCGCGGTCCACACCGCATGCCCGAGGCTCCTTGCGCTCGGCCTGGCCCACGGTGATCCGCAGGCCGGCCGCTCGGCGGCGAACCAGTCGCGTACGGCCTGCCCGGGTGGTAGCCGATGATGATCACGAAGCCGTCGATCCCGGCCTCCGCGAGGTCGTCGACGATGTGGGCGAGGGGGATGGGCCGCCGGCCACTGGCAGCAGGGCCTTCGGCCGGGTCAGCGTGTGGGGTCGCAGGCGGGTTCCGATGCCCGCGGCGGGGATGACGGCCTTCATGCCGGTCCTTTCGAGGTGGCGGCGGCGGTCATCGGCCGGCCAGCCGCGATTTCAGCGTGTCGATGCGAGTGATGGGCACGGGGTCCTTGCCGGCGAGGACGGCCAGATGCGCGCTCACCAGATCGCCGAACAGGATCAGCCCGACGATCCGCGCCAGCCGGCCCGACCCGTAGGCATGGACCGTATGCTGCACCGCGAACTGATCGCGCAGCAGATCCAGGGCCACGTCGACGCCGTCGCGCTGGGCCGGATCCTCGTCGCCGCCTCGGAGGGTGACGAGCGCGAACCCGGCGGCCGCCGACCGCGGCAGGTCCCAGCCCACGATCTCGTTGTGGTTCAGCTCGGGGAAGGCCGCCACGTGGGCCGGCGCCTTGGCGTTCTCGGCCAGCTGCGCGAGCAGCCGCCGGCCGGCGCCGTGGGCTTCGGAGCCCGCGGTGAAGATGACGGTGAAGCGGTCCAGGAGGGCGGCGGCCAGCGTCCGGGCGGCGTCCGCGCCCACCGGCGTCGCGTCCTGGCCCAGGGTCACGAGCGCCCCGGCCGCGGCCTGGGCACAGGCCGCGGTGATGGCCGTGGCGGGATCGGGCAGCAGGCCGAGGGCGCAGAGCAGATGCAGCTGCGCTCCCAGGCTGGCCCCCAGGGCGGTGCGCGGCGGCTGCCCGCCCGGCATCTCGACCACCGGCAGGCCGGCGCGCCGCGCCAGCGCGAGGAGTTCGCCGCCGCTGGTGACGGCCGCCACCGGACAGCCGCGACGGCGCGCCTCGGCGACGGCCGCGAGCGTCTCGGCCGTGTTGCCGCTGTAGCTGCAAGCGATCACCAGGGTGGCCGGGCCGGCCCAGGGCGGCAGGCCCTGGTCGCGGTGCACGAGGACGGGCGCGGCGAGGCCGGGCCAGCCGTCGGCCAGCAGGCTGCCCGCCATGGCCGAACCGCCCATGCCGCAAACCAGGATCTGCGCCGGCGCACTCGCCAGCGGGGCGACCTCGGCCAGGCCGCGGAAGCGCCCGCTCTCGCGCAGCTGGTCCGGCAGGCCGGCGATCCAGCGGAACATCCGGTCCTGGCCCGGGCGCACATCGTCGTTCATCACGGCTGTCCTTCGTTGGCGCGCTTGTCCTTGCGGGCGGCCACGTAGTCGGCCAGCCAGCGGTCGGCCTCCTCGGCGGTCGGCAGATCGACCAGGTGGTCCACCACCCCACGCGCCTCGGCCAGCTCGGTCCAGCGGATCACCTGCTTGATCTTGGGCAGCGCGGCGCTGTGCATGCTGATCTCATCGAGCCCCAGGCCGAGCAGGACCTCGGCCAGGCGGGTCTCCGAGCCCATCTCCCCGCACAGGCCCACCCAGATGCCGGCCGCGTGGCCCGCCTCGACGATCCGGCGGATGCTGCGCAGGATGGCCGGATGCAGCGGCCGGTAGAGGTACGAGACCCGGCGGTTGCCCCGGTCCATCGCGAGGGTGTACTGGATGAGGTCGTTCGAGCCGATGCTCAGGAAGTCGCATTCGCGCGCCAGCAGGTCGGCCACCATGGCGGCCGACGGCGTCTCGACCATGATGCCGATGGGCATGTCGGCGAGGAACTCGCGGCCCTCGCGCGCGAGCTCCTCGCGGGCCTCGGCGCAGACCGCGCGGGCCTCCCGCAGTTCCTCCACCCCGGTGATCATGGGGAACATGAGGTGGGCGTCGCCGTGCCGACCGGCCTGGTAGATGGCGCGGATCTGGGTCTTGAACAGGCCGCGGTTGGACAGCGAGAAGCGGATGCCGCGCCAGCCGAGGAAGGGGTTGTACTCGCGCTTGGCCCCGAGGTAGTCGGACACCTTGTCTCCGCCCACGTCGAGGGTCCGGAACACCACCGGCCGGCCGGCCATGCGCTGCAGCACCTGGCTGTAGGTGGCCACCTGCTCGTCCTCGCTGGGGATGTCCCGGTGCTGGAAGTACAGATACTCCGTCCGCAGCAGCCCCACGCCCTCGGCGCCGCGGCGCAGGGCCTCCTCCAGCTCGACCGGCAGCTCGATGTTGGCCATCATGCGGACCCGGTGGCCGTCCGGCGTCTCGGCCGGGAGGTCGCACAGGTAGTCGAGCTTCCGGCTGACGGTGATCTGCTGCTGGTTGAGCGACAGCAGGCGATCGCGGGTCTCCTGGTCCGGCCGCACGATCACGCGGCCGACCGTACCGTCGAGGCCCACCTCGACGCCGTTCTTCAGGCGCGCGGCGCCGCCGCCGAGGCCGCAGACGGCGGGGATGCCCAGGCTACGGGCCAGGATCGCGACGTGGCCGGTGGCGCCGCCCTCGTCGGTCAAGAAGCCGAGCACCAGCTGGCGGTCGAGGGCCGCCGTCTCGCTCGGCGCCAGATCGCGCGCCACGACCACGGCCGGCTCGGTCCAGTCGTTGTCGGGCTGGGCGCCCTCGGGGAGGAAGGCCCGCAGCACGCGGTCCTCGAGGTCGCGGAGGTCGGAGATGCGGTCGCGCAGGGCCGACTCCTGCATGCCGCCCATCTGCATGACGATGTCGCCGATGGAGCGGGCGAACGCGCTCTCGGCGTTGACCAGCTGGGTGCGGACGCGCGACAGGGTGGTGTCCCAGACCAGCTCGTCCTCGAGCATGAGCAGCTGGCTCTCGATGATCGCGGCCTCGTCCTGGCCCAGCTCGCGGGCCAGCTTGTCGCGCAGGGCGGTCAGCTCCTGCCGCGCGCGGCCGACGGCCTGCTCGAAACGCGCCCGCTCGCCGGCCACCTCGTCCGAGGAGATCGACCGTCGAGTCACCGTCACCGACGCGCGGCGGATGCGACGCACGGGGCCGACCGCGTAACCCGGGGCCGCGGGGATGCCGCTCAGCTCCTGCATCTCACTGCCCGTTCTCGGGTTGGGCGAGTTCGACGGAGATCAGTTGGACGAGGCGTTCGATGGCGTGGTCCTCATCCGGGCCGTCGCAGGCGATCTCCACCTCGGCGCCGTATTCGGCCGCCAGGCTCGCCAGGCCCATGATGCTCTTGGCGTTAGCCGCCCGTCCCTGGTAGCGGATGGTCACCTCCGCCTGGAACAGCTTCGTCAGCTTCACGATGCGGCCGGCCGCACGCAGATGGAACCCCACGGGGTCGGCGACGACGGTCGTGACGGTCTTCAAGCTCTCGTCCTTCCACGACAGGCCCGGCCGCCTCCCGGCGGCGGGGCCTCAGATCAGCAAGCTCACTCCGGCCAGGAGCGCCAGACCGAGCAGAAACTGCACCTCGCCGCTCCGACGCTGGGCCACCAGGACCGCCACGCCGAGGCCGACCACGCCCACCGCCGCCAGCTGCGCGAATCCGAGCTGCGTGGCGGCCGCCCGACCGCCGGCGAAGAATAGCCCCGCCAGCAGACCCGTCAAGATCAGCGCCACCCGCTGGGCCCAGGCCACGCCGCGGTGCCAGCGGCGGCCCTCGAACTCCTGGATGACATCCAGGCCGCGTCGGTAACCGACTCCGAGCGCCCGCCAGCGCAGCCCGAGCTGCAGCGCGGCCACGCCCGCGACCGCGGCCAGCGCCCACGGCCAGCCGCCCCACCAACCCGCCAGCGCGGCGACGAGCAAGGTGGCCGGACGCACGCCCAGCCACATCAGTTCGTCACCCAGCGCCCCGCACGCGCGGGACAGGGAGTCGCGGAAGCCCGCGATCAGCCGCTCGGGCACGGCCCGCCCGAGGCGGTGCTCGTCCTCGAGCCGCAGCAACCCACCCAGGATGTACGGCGCGAGGTAGGGGTTGGTGTTGAAGTACCCCAGGTGCCTCCGCGCCAGGCGTCGGCGCGCGTCGGCGTCCAGCTCGCGCCAGTGGCACCACGGCGTCAGCAGGTGCAACAGGCCCAGGTTCTGCATCCGCTGGTGGTTCCATGCCGCCTGCAGCGCGAGGCTCCGCCACCAGAGCCGGCGGCCGACGTCGCCGGGCAGACGCGGCGAGTCGGGGTGCGGCCGCCCGCTCACCACAACCACCAGCCCAGACCGAGGCCCAGCACGAGCGAGCCCACCAGCCACGGGGCGGCCCGGCGGTGCCCCACCCGGTCGCTCAGGCCGCCGACGGCCAGGGGCACCGTCAGCAGGGGCGCCAGCGCCAGCACGCGCCGGGCGGCCTCGGGGATCGCCGCCGAACCGACCGGCCAGAGCATACCCACCAGCACGGCCACGAGCAAGGTGACGGCCGCGCCCCGCAGCGCACAGACGCCGAGGGCCCGCCGCTGCAGCATGTCGACGACCTGGAAATCGCCGTCCCGCAGCTGGCGATAGACGGCCAGCTTCCAGGCCAGGTGCGAACGCCGCTCGAGCCGCACCAGATGACCGCCGAGGTGGCTGGCCACGGCCATGATCACCAGCATGAGGCCGATCTGCCAGCCGGCGCCGGCCTGCCACACGGCCAGGGGCGAGGCGCCGAGCGCGGGCCCCGCGCCGGCCACGAGCACGCCGCCGACCACGCCGATGGTGGCGCTCGTCGCGTCCAGGGTGCTCGCCGCCCCCACCGGCAGGTTGCCGAGCACCAGCAACTGCATGAAGAAGCCCGGCACCAGGGCCGCCGCCGGATCGCCGGCCACCAGCCCCGTGCACAGGGCCGCCGGCAGCGGCTGGGCGAGCCAGGTCTGGGCGAGCGCCGTCTCGTCGAGCGCCAGCACCGCGCCCACCAGCGCCACCCCGATCCAGGTGACCGCCAGCTCGAGCCCGGTCACAGCCGATCCTCCAGGGCCCGCAGCTGCGCCGGTTCGAGCGCCGTGGCCTGGCCCCCGGGCACCGCCTGGACCAGTAGCTCCAGGCCGCACTCGCCGATGGAACGGAGCGCCAGCAGATCGTCCCGGTCGACATAGATATCGGGCACGAGCTCCCGCTTGCCGCGGGCGTAATGCATGCCGCCCACGTTGACCTGACGCACCGGCACGCCGGCCGCCACCAGGCGTTGCATGTCGCGGGGCGAACCGGTCAGGAGCATCACCCGCCGGTCCTGCAGGTCGGCGCGGTCCGGATCGCCCAGGAGCCGCGCCGCCTCCGCGACCGTCATCACCGACACCGCCACCTGCGGCGGCACGGACATCGCGTAGACCCTGGCTTGCCAGGGGTCGAGGGCCACCTCGTCGCACGCCAGGACGATGTGGTCGGGGTTGAGCTTGTGGCCCCACCCCACCGTCACCTGGCCGTGGATCAGGCGGTCGTCGATCCGGGCGAGGACCAGCTTCATCGAGCGCCCCCCACCACGGTCACCGCCTGGCGCCCCTTGTCCACCACCCGCTGGACCAGTTCGGCCGGCGGGATCTCGTCGCGCCAGGTGGCGAACGCCAGCAGCATGGCCAGGTTCACGCCGCTGACCACCGACACGCGATCGCCATCGCCGCCGCCGAGCAGGGCGGCGTTGGCGCAGCTGCCGCCGTAGTCGTCGATGAACACGAGGGCGCGGTCGGCCGGCGCCAGGCCCGCCAGCCACCCGGCCACGACGTCGGCCACCTGCTTGGCGGAGCGCCCGCGGTTGGTCTCGGCCTTCAGGCCGGGAATCGGCCCGAGGATCATCTCCACCACGCGCACCAGTTCCTCGCCGATTCCCCCGTGGGTCAGCACCAGGCCCTGGATCATGTCGTCCCTTCCGCGGTCGCCGGCCGTCCGGGCCGCTATTCCTGATCCTGCTGGAGGTAGCGTCGCAGCCGCCGGCTGTGGCGGATGGACTTCACGATGCGCTCGTTGAGGATCCGCGCGGCGTCGTAGCCGTAGATCTTGAGCATGAAGTCCAGCGCGATGACCTCGCTGATCACCGTGATGTTCTTGCCGGGATTCAGCGGCAACACCACCTGAGGGATCTCGACCCCGAGGATCTCCGTGGTCCGCCGCTCCATGCCGATGCGTTCGTAGTCGACCGCGTCGCTCCAGTCCTGCAGTTCGACGGCCACCTCGATCCGCTTCTGCATGCGGATGGCGTGGACGCCGAAGATGGCCTGGACGTCGATCACCCCCACGCCCCGGACCTCGATGTTGTGCTGCAGGAGCGGCCGGAACCGTCCGATCAGCACGTCGTCGCCGCTCCGCATGACCTCCACGATGTCGTCGGCCACCAGGCGGTGGCCGCGTTCGACGAGGTCCAGCGCGCATTCGCTCTTGCCGATGCCGCTGCGGCCGGTGATCAAGAGGCCCACGCCGTACACGTCGACGAGGGTGCCGTGGACCTCGCACTGGGGCGCGAACTGCCGCTCGAGGTAGTGGTTGATCTCACTGGTGACCGCCTCGGCCGAGCGGCTGGACGACAGCAACGGGAACCGCGCCAGCCGCGCCTGCGCCACCAGGGCCTCCGGCACCGGCCGCGCGCGGGTCACGACGATCGTCGGCGGCTGCAGATCGAGCACCCGCTGCAGCGCGGCGGCCTGGCCAGCGGCATCGAGGGTCGCGAGGTAGGCCATCTCCGATTCGCCCATGACCTGGATGCGCTCGGCCAGGAAGTTCTCCGTGAAGCCCATCACCGCCATGCCGGGCCGGTGCACGTCGGGCGCCACGACGGCCACCGGCTCCTCCGGCAACGGCGTGAGCGCCACGAGGCCGAGGCGGTCCTGCAGCTCGTTGAACAGGGTCTGCACCGTGGGCTGGGCCATGGCGGCTCACGTTCGTCAGGAGTTGCGGGCTTCCATGATGCCCAGGTCGCCGTCCTTGCGGCGGTACACCACGCTGACGCGCCCGGTGTCCGTATCGCGGTAGACGAGGAACGGGGCGTCGGAGTCGGTGAACGCGTCCCGCGCGCGGGCCGCGTTCAGATTCAGCATCTCGAAGTGCTCGGTCGCGAAGTGGACCGTCGGCGCCACCTCGTCCTGCGCCGCGCCCAGGCCGCCCGCCTCGCCGCGGTGCTTGCCGCTGATCTTGCCCTTGTATTTCTCGAGCTGGCGCTGCAGCACCTCGGCCACGCCGGCGGCCGCCAGATCGGGCTCGGCTCCGGTGTTCTCGGCCCGGAACTCCTGCCCCTTCAGGAACAGCACCCCATCGCAGTGGAACAGGTTGTTCTCGTGGTTGATGAGCAGCCGCACCTCGGAGATCGGGCGCGGGCTGAAGCGTTCCAGCTTCTCGAACGTCGCCGCGATCTTCTCCTCCATCTCATCGTCCAGCTGGAAATGACGGGTCTTGAGCTCCAGGTTCATGATGACGCTCCCGGTCAGGGGTCGGATGGACAGGGTCAGAACTGCTTGCGCATGCGCGCATTCAGGATGCCGAGCTGCTCGCGGTACTTCGCCACCGTACGGCGGGCGATCTTCAGGCCGCGGTCGCCGAGGATGTCGGCGATCTTCTTGTCGGACAGGGGACGGCGGCCGTCCTCCGCGTCCACGATCTCCTGGATCATGAGCTTGACGGCCTTGGCGGCCACCTCATCGCCCTCGTCGGTGTCGAGGCCGGCCGAGAAGAAGTACTTCAGCGGGAACACGCCGCGCGGAGTCTGTACGTACTTCTGCCTGGTGACGCGCGACACCGTGCTCTCGTGCATGCCGATCGCCGACGCCACCTGCTGCAGCGTCAACGGGCGCAGGGCGATGGCGCCCTTGTCGAAGAACTCGCGCTGCTCGGCGACGATCGCCTCCATCACCTTGATCATGGTGCGGCGGCGCTGCTCGATGGTCTTGATGATCCACTCGGCGTAGCGGCGCTTCTCGTCGATGAACGTCGCGGCATCGTCCTGCCGGGCGGCGGGGTTCTTGAGGGCGTCGTCGTAGGCGCGGCTGACCTGCAGGCGCGGCAGGTTGCCGTCGTTGAGGTAGACGACGAACTGGTCGCCCTCTTCGTCGACCTTCTCGACCACCAGGTCGGGCACCACCGAGCGCGCGCCCTGGGCGTCGCTGCTCAGACCCGGCCGCGGATCCAGCTCGCCGATGGTGGCGGCCAGGTCCTGCACCTCGTGGGGCGTGATCTTCAGGGCGCGGGCGATGTCGGCGAACTTGCGGTTCTTCAGGTCGTCGAAGTGGTGGCGCACCACCTCGGCGGCGAGCGTGTCGTCGAGGTCGCGGGCGGCCAGCTGCAACAGCAGGCATTCGGGCAGGTCGCGGGCGGCCACGCCCGGCGGATCGAAGCCCTGCAGGATGCGCAGCACCGACTCGATCTCGTCCTCGTCGGTCTCGAAGTAGGCGGCCACCTCGGCGAGGGTGGCGGCCAGGAACCCGTTCTCGTTGAGGCAGCCGATGAGGTACTCGCCGATCTCCCGCTGCTGCCTGTCGTTCACGGCGAGGTTGAGCTGGTCGAGCAGGTGCTCCTGGCCCGAAGGGATGTAGGCCGGCGGACGTTCGAGCTGGTCGTCGTCGTCGAACCCCTGCTCGAGCAAGGGCCGCGGAAACCGTCCTTGAAGTACTCGTCCCAGTCGACCGTCTCGCTGGTCTCCGCATCGGCCGACGGGGCCTCCGACGGCTCGGTCTCCTCGGCCTCGTCGCGGTCGCTCTCCTCATCGAGATCATCGTCGCGTTCGACCTCCTCGAGGAGCGGATTGGCCTGCAGCTCGGTGCGGAGGATCTGCTCGAGCTCCAGGGTGGGCACCTGCAGCAGCTTCAGCGCCTGCTGCAGGCGCTGCGTCATCACGATCTGCTGCTTCATGTGCAGGCCCTGGTGCAGGCCCATCTTGATGTCCATCAGCTCGCTCCTCGCCGCGGCCTCCCGCCGACGGCACCCCTGGCTAGAGCCGGAATGACTGGCCCAGGTAGATGGCCTTCGCCTTGTCCGAGGCCACGATCTCGGCGGCCGAGCCGGCCAGTTCGATGTGTCCCTCGAAGAGGATGTACGCCCGATCGGTGATGGTCAACGTCTCTCGTACATTGTGGTCGGTGATCAGGATGCCGAGGCCCTCGTCCTTGAGCTGGGCCACGCAGGACTGCAGGTCCGCGACGGCGATCGGATCGATGCCCGCGAACGGCTCGTCGAGCAGGATGAAGCTCGGCTCGGTCGTGAGCGCGCGGGCGATCTCGACGCGGCGGCGCTCGCCGCCCGACAGCTGGTAGCCGAAGCTCTTGCGGATGTGGGTGACGCCCATGAGCTCGAGCAGCCGATCGCACCGCTCCTGGCGTTCCTTGCGACCGAGCTTGAGCGTCTCGGCGATGGCCAGGATGTTCTGCTCGACGGTGAGCTTGCGGAAGATGCTCGACTCCTGCGGCAGGTAACCGATGCCGCGCCGCGCGCGCTTGAACATCGGCAGCTTGCTGATGTCCGCGCCGTCCAGCAGGATGCGGCCCGAGTCCGGCCGGATGAAGCCCACGATGCAGTAGAACGAGGTGGTCTTGCCCGCCCCGTTGGGCCCGAGCAGCCCCACGATCTCACCCTGGTGCAGCTCCAGGTCGACCCCGGAGACCACGGCCCGTCCCCGGTAGGTCTTGCGCAGACCCTCGGCGACGAGGTGGTGGGTTGGCCGTGCCGCGGTATCGTTCATGGGGTGTCTCCAGGCCGTTCGGTCGGACCGGGCGCGTCGGCGGCATCGTCGCCGACCACGCCGGCGACCTGGTCCTTGATCACAAGGTAGTCGAGGTCCGGGGTCGCCTCCAGGCCGATGCCCGTGACCACGTCGGGTCCCCGGTCGAAGACGTTGTAGACGTCGTTGCGGATCAGGCCGTCGCTGCTGGTGTAGAACAGCTCCCGGGTGCGCAGGCGCCGGCCGTCCTCGGTCGTGATCACCACGTTGCTCCACACGTGGACGTCGTGGGTGTGGGTATCGGCCAGGCCGCTGTCGGCGAGCAGGGTGGCGTGGAGTTCGCCGTCGCGGAAGAAGTCCATGGCCACGCGGACGAGGTCGACGGTGCGGCGGTTCTTGTACTTGTACATGACGTCGCTGTCGAGGACCCACTGCTTGACGCCCTCGGTCGACTCGATCAGGCGGTAGTCGTAGAAGGTCTGCTCGGGCAGGACGGAGTCGACCGCCGCCGAGCCCGCCCCGCCGGCAGCCGCCTGGGCGGCCGGATCGGCGGCCTCTCCGCAGGCGAGCAGGCACCCGAGCCCGACCAGCACGGGCCAGGGCCGGCGTCGCAGGCCGAGATGCAGGTGTCGCCGCCGGGAGTCGGTCATGGGCGTCCCATCAAGCAGGGGTGTCGGGCCAGCGTTCATGGAACCAGACCCACTGGTCGCAGTTCCCCTCGATCAGCGTTTCCAGCGCCCGGTTGCAGGCGGCCGCGAGGTCGCGGTCGCTCGCGTACGCGCTCGGTTCCAGCGGCGCCAGGGTGCGCCGGCGCCACAGGCCGCGTTCCCAGACCAGGGCCGCGGGCAGCAGCGGCACGTCGCCGCGCCGGGCCATCCTCGCGACCCCGACCGGCGTCGGCGCCGGCCGGCCGAAGAACGGGAGCGCCTCGTTGCGCGCGCCCACGGCCTGGTCCAGCAGGACGCCAACCGTGCGGCCGGCCGCCAGCGTCCGCAGGATGGGCCGCGCCCCGGCCTCCCGCGGCTAGGGCTCCAGGCCCAGGCGGCGGCGGTGGTCCTGGAGCAGGCCGTCCACCTCCGGGTTGTGGACCGTGGCCGTGACCACGGCCAGGCCGCCGAGTTCGTGGGCCAGCCATGCGCCCAGCAACTCCCAGCAGCCGAGATGGCCCGTGAGCAGGAACGCTCCCCGCCCGCGGTCCAGCAGGCTCCGCAGCACGGCGAGTCCGGCCTCTCCCACACCGGCCTCAACCGCCGGGAAGCCCGACGACCTCTGCCGTCCGGCGGTGAGCGCTCCGTGGAGGTTGCGGCCCAGGGCCGGCCCCAGCCGCAGCCACACGCCCAGGCGCCAACGCCAGCCTCGCCGAGGGTACGCCAGCGCCAGGTTGCGCCAGGCCCGTCGCGCCGAACGCGGCTGCAGCCCCGGCGCCAGCAGGGCCAACAGGCGGCAGAGGCCACGTTGCAGGGGTGCCGGCCAGGCGACGACGGCCGCGAGCACGCCCCGGGCAACTCCGGCCCAGAACCGCCGTCGCCATCGCCGCCATGCGGGCAACTGGGTCATGAGGCCGTTCGCTCCTGTCCACCGGGCCCTCGTTCAGGAGATTCGTGAGTCGCGGAGCCGCCGTCAAGCACTTTCCGTGCCATGTAGCGAAGGCGGCCCCGCGGCCGCCATCCCGCCCTCGTCGGCGAACCTATAAAATATACGAATGCAAGCGATTAGAGGTCAACGTTGACGCGTCACAGCAGCCCGGCCCGGAGCACGTCGTGGATGTGCAGCAGCCCGACGGGCCGCCGTTCGTCGTCCACGACGATGAGCAGGGTGATCGGGCCCTCCGGCCGCTCCTCCATGAGCCGCAGGGCGCGGGCGGCGAGCAGGTCGCGGCCGATGGTCGTGGGCCTGGCGTTCATGGCCTCGGTGATGGGCCGGTCGAGGGCGTCGTCGGCGGCCAGGAGCACCCGCTTGACATCGCCGTCGACGCACACGCCGACCAGCCGGCCGTCGTCGTCCACCACACAGGTGCCGCCGAGGCGCTTGCCCACGATCTCGGGCAGCGACTCGCGCAGGGTCATGGTGCGGGACACCACGGGCAGCTCGTCGCCCTGATGCATGAGCTCTCCCACGCGCACGAGGAGGCTGCGGCCGAGCACGCCGCTGGGGTGGAAGGCGGCGAAGTCGTCGCGCGTGAAGCCCTTGAGCGTCAGGAGCGCCACCACCAGCGCGTCGCCCATGACCATGGCCGCGGTCGCCGAGCTGGTGGGCGCCAGGTTCAGGGGATCGGCCTCGCGCGCGACCCGGACCGGCACCACGATGTCGCAGGCCCGGGCCAGGTCGCTGTCCTCGGCGCCGGTCATGGCGATCGCGGTGACGTCGAAATGGCGGCAGGTCTGCACCAGGCGGGTGACCTCGGCGTTGTTGCCGCTGCGGCTGATGGCGATCAGGACGTCGCTGCCGCGGACGATGCCGAGGTCGCCGTGGGCGGCCTCCACCGGGTGGATGAAATGGCTCGGGGTGCCCGTGCTGGTGAGCGAGGAGGCCAGCTTGCGGGCCACGTTGCCGCTCTTGCCCAGGCCGGTCACCAGGACCCGCTCGTCGCAGGCGAGCAGGGCCCTGACGGCCGCCGTACCCCGGGCCCAGGCTCGCGGCCACGTGTTCGAGGGCGCCGATCTCCTCGGCGAAGGTGCCCCGCCCGAGCTCGAGGATGCGGGCGTCGTCCACAGGCTGCGGGCGATTCAATGGGTCACTCCGGGTCGTCGGCCGGGCGGCGGGCGGCCGCCAGGTCGCGGACCGACCGGCCCCACGCGCCGCGGGCTGCCGAGCACCAGGTCGCAGACCTCCCGGACCGCGCCGCGGCCGCCGCCGGCGGCGGTCACCGGTCGGCCGCCGCCGCGACCACGGCGGGCGCGCCGGGTACGGTGACCGCCACGCCGGCCGCCACGAGGGCCGGCAGATCGAGCAGGTCGTCTCCCATGTAGAGCGTGGCGGCGGGGTCCACCCCGGTGTGCCGCCAGATGTCGCCGAGCGCGTCGAGCTTGTCGAACCGGCTCATCTCGATGGCCTCGAAGCGCAGGTCGCGGCAGCGGCGCTCGACCATCGGGCTGGTGCGGCCGGTGAGCACGGCCCGCTGGACGCCGGCCGCGCGGAGCATCATCAGGCCGAGGCCGTCGTGGGCGTCGAACGCCTTGATGGCCTCGCCGTCCGGGCCGTAGACGAGGTCGCCGGCGGTGAGGACGCCGTCGCAGTCGAAGACGCAGAGCCGGATCGCGGCGAGCCGTCCGGCGAGCACCTCGCCGCAGCGCTCGCGGACCTCGGCGCACTCGGCCGCGGGCTCGGGCAGGGGCCAGGAACCGCTCATGCCCAGTCCTCCTCGCGCGCGAGTTCGCGCAGCCGCACCAGGCCGCGCAGCAGGGGCTCGAACCGCTCGAGCGGCAGCTGGCTGCCGGCGTCGCAGAGGGCCCGCGACGGCTCCGGGTGCACCTCGAGGAAGAGCACGTCGGCGCCGGCGGCCACGCCGCAGCGGGCCAGCACGGGGATGAGCTCGGGCTTGCCGCCGGTCGCGGTGCCGGTCGAGCCCGGCGTCTGCACCGAATGGGTGGCGTCGAACACCACCGGGAAACCGAGGCCGCGCATGATCCGGATGGAGCGGAAGTCGACCACCAGGTCGCGGTAGCCGAAGAAGCTGCCCCGCTCGGTGAGCAGGACGCCGCGGGCACCGGCGGCCAGCACCTTGGCGGCCGCGTGCGCCATGTCGGCGGCGGCCACCATCTGGCCCTTCTTGACGTTCACGATCCGGCCGGTGGCTCCGGCGGCGGCCAGCAACGAGCTCTGACGGCAGAGGAAGGCCGGGATCTGCAGGACGTCGACGACCTCGGCGGCCGGGGCGCACTCCTCGGGACCGTGCACGTCGGTCAGCAGGGTGACCCCGACCTCGCGGCCGATCCGGGCGAGCAGTTCCAGGCCGACCTGCGGGCCCGGGCCGCGGTACGATTCGCCGCTGGTGCGGTTGTCCTTCAGGTAGCTCGACTTGAAGCAGTAGCCCACCTGCAGCCGCTCGCAGACCCGCCGCAGGCCGTCGGCGGTCCGGAGCATCTCGTCCGGATCCTCGAGCACGCAGGGTCCGGCGATGACATAAAGCGGCCGGCCAGCACCAATGGCAACACCATTGATTTCAATATTCTGCGCGATCGACATGAGAAACGACCTCAGGCTTCGGCGTGGGCGTTACGCGCCGCCTCGCGGTGCGCCACGGCCGCCCGCACGAACTCCCGGAAGAGCGGATGCGGCCGGTTGGGGCGCGACTTCAACTCGGGGTGGAACTGCACGGCCAGGAAGAACGGGTGGGCCGGCAGCTCGAGGATCTCCACCAGCGTGCCGTCCGGCGACGTGCCCGAGAACACGACGCCCGCCTTCTCCAGGCGCTCGCGGTAGGCGTTGTTGACCTCGTAACGGTGGCGGTGGCGCTCCCGGATCTCCGTCGCCCCGTAGCAGCGGTGGGCCAGACTGCCCTCCTTCAGCACGCACGGCCAGGCCCCCAGGCGCATGGTGCCGCCCATCATCTCGAGGTACTTCTGGTCCTCCATCAGGTGGATCACCTTGTGCGGCGACGCGGGGTCGAACTCGGCGCTGTTGGCCATGTCGAGGCCGGCGAGATCGCGGGCCATGTCGATCATGGCGCAATGCAGGCCCAGGCAGAGGCCCAGGAAGGGGATCCCCTTCTCGCGGGCGTGGCGGGTGGCGTTGACCTTGCCCTGGATGCCGCGGTCGCCGAAGCCGCCGGGCACGAGCACACCGTGGCAGCCGGCGAAGACCTCGGCCAGCCGGCGGTCGCCGACCTCCTTGCCCTCGAGGCTCTCGGAGTCGACCCACTGCAGGTCGACGCCCACGAGGTTGGGGATGCCGGCGTGCACGAAGGACTCGGAGATGCTCTTGTAGGCGTCCTTCAGCTCGGTGTACTTGCCGACGATCGCGATGCGGATGCGGTCGGGCGGGTCGAGGATGATGCGGGTCATCCGTTCCCAGTCGGAGAGGTCGGCCTCGCGCGGCGGCTCGAGCTTGAGGCGGCCGCAGACCAGGTGGTCCATGCGCTGCTGGTGGTAGTTCAGCGGCACCTGGTAGATCGACTTGACGTCCTGGCCGTCGAACACGAATTCGGGCGGCAGGTTGCAGAAGAGGGCGATCTTGCGGCGCGCCTCGTCGCCGATGGGCTGGTGGGCCCGGCAGATCAGGAAATCGGCCTGGATGCCGATCGAGCGCAGCTCGGCCACCGAATGCTGGGTGGGCTTGGTCTTGATCTCGCCCGCGGCCTGGATGTAGGGCACGAGGGTCAGGTGCACCGAGCAGGTGTCCTCGTGGGGCAGTTCGAGGCGCAGCTGGCGGATGGACTCGAGGAACGGCAGGCTCTCGATGTCGCCGACGGTGCCGCCGATCTCGGTGATCACGACGTCGATCTCGGGGTTCTTCTCGGCGGGCAGCATGAGGCGCCGCTTGATCTCGTCGGTGACGTGCGGGATGGTCTGCACCGTCCGGCCGAGGTACTTGCCCTTGCGTTCGTTGTAGAGGATCGTCTCGTAGACCTTGCCGGCGGTCAGGTTGTTGTCCTGGGTCAGGCTGACGTCGGTGAAGCGCTCGTAGTGCCCGAGGTCGAGATCGCACTCGGCACCGTCGTCGAGGACGAAGACCTCGCCATGCTGGTAGGGGCTCATGGTGCCGGGATCGACGTTGAGGTAGGGGTCGAACTTCTGCAGCACCACCTTGAGGCCGCGCGCGGTCAGCAGGTTGCCGAGGCTGGCCGCCGCGATGCCCTTGCCCAGGGCCGAGACCACACCGCCGGTCACGAACACGTACTTGGCCATCGGTCGTTCCTTCCCGGCGCGCCGGTTCAGGCCGCGCCGCCGTCGTTCCTCTGGTGCCAGAGCGCGCGGACGCGCTCGAGATCGTCCGGCGTATCGACGCCCACCGGGCCCGCCGCCACCGGGATCACCACGATCGCCAGGCCGTGTTCGAGCGCGCGGAGCTGCTCCAGGCCCTCGATCCGCTCCAGGGCTCCCTGCGGCCAGGCGAGGAACTCCCGCAAGGCCGCCGCGCGCCAGCCGTAGATGCCGACATGCCGCTGGGCGAGGCGGAACGGCGGCTCCGTCGCCGTGGGCGCCGGGAACTGTCCGGGGATGGGTGCGCGACTAAAGTACAGGGCTCGCCCCGCCTGGTCCACCAGGACCTTCACGACGTTGGGATCGCGCCACGTGTCGGCGTCCGCGAAGGGATGCGCGCAGGTCGCCAGAGCCACCGCCGGCGCCTCCCGCAGGGTGCGCACCAGGCGATCGGCCACCGCGGGGTCGAGCAGCGGCTCGTCGCCCTGCAGGTTGACCACGAGGTCGGCCGACCGGCCGGCGAGCACCTCGCCGATACGGTCGGTGCCGGTCTTGTGGTCGCCGGTCATGACGCAGGCGTGGCCCGCGGCGCGCACGGCCGCCTCGATGCGGCGGTCGTCGGTCGCGACCACGACCTCGTCGGCCTCCCGCATCCGCAGGGCGCACTCGACCGTGCGCACCACCAGGGGACGGCCGCCGAGGTCGGCGAGCGCCTTGCCCGGGAATCGGCTCGAACCGTAGCGGGCGGGGATCACCACCAGCACCCGTTCAGGCATGCGGCACCTCCGTCACCGGGGTTCGATACCCAAAGAGAAACCCGCCCCTCTGCAGGGGCGGGTTTCCCGGCGACCATCCGGCCGCGGTCAGGTCAGCTCGGCTGCACACAGACACGCTTCCGGTTCTTGCCGAAGTCCTCGAACACCACCGTGCCCTCGATCAGGGCGAAGAGGGTGTCGTCCCCGCCGCGGCCGACGTTGCGGCCGGGGTGGATCTTGGTGCCGCGCTGGCGCACCAGGATGGTGCCCGCGGAGACCAGCTGGCCCCCGAAGCGCTTGACCCCGAGGTACTGGGGGTTGGAATCGCGGCCGTTCCTCGTCGAACCGCCGGCTTTCTTGTGAGCCATGGTGTGCTCCTCGACTCAGGCGTTGATGACCTTGATGGCGATCTCGGTGAAGGGCTGGCGATGACCCTTCTTCCGACGGTAGTTCTTGCGGCGCTTCCGCTTGAACACGACGATCTTCCGGCTGCGGCCGTGCCGCAGCACCTCGGCCGTCACGGACGCGCCCTCGAGGTTGGGGCTGCCGACCGTGATGTCCGCGCCGTCGGCCAGCATCATCCTCGTCGAAGGTCACGCTGGCGCCCGCTTCGGCCTCCATCAGCGGCACTTGCAGCGTGCTGCCGGGCTCGACCCGGAACTGCTGCCCCTTGATCTTGATAACCGCGTACATGTTCTCGTCTCTCTCAGAAGCTGCAAACCGGCACGACCCGGCCTCCTCCAGGAGCGCCGCCGGCCAGCCTGTGGACCACAAGCGGTTATAAATAACGCGCTTTGGCCCAGGAGTCAAGGAGGATTCCTCGCCCCGCCGCCCGCCCCCGGGCGGTTGACAGCCGGCCGAATGTTCGATACCAATGGCAAGTTGCACGCGCCACTCCCCGCTCACCCCCAGGAGGCACCATGAGCGAGAAGGCCCCGAAGGTCATCATCGCCGGCAGCGGCCCGGCCGGCTACACCGCGGCCATCTACCTCAGCCGCGCCAACATCCCCAACCTGATGTACGAGGGCCTGCAGCCCGGCGGCCAGCTCACCATCACGACCGACGTCGAGAACTTCCCCGGCTTTCCGGACGGCGTCCTCGGCCCCGAACTCATGGAAAAGCTCCGCGCCCAGGCGGCCCGCTTCGGCACCGTGATCAAGCCCGGCAAGGTCGACCGCATCGACTGCCAGGGCCCTCCGTTCAAGGTCTACGCCGGCAACGAGGTGCACGAGGTGCCGGCGGTGATCATCGCCACCGGCTCGACGGCCCGCTACCTCCACCTGCCGGGCGAGGACGCCTTCCACGGCAAGGGCCTCTCCGCCTGCGCCACCTGCGACGGCTTCTTCTACCGCGACCAGGACGTGGTCGTGGTCGGAGGCGGCGACACGGCGCTCGAGGAAGCCACGTACCTCAGCGGCATCTGCAAGAAGGTCACCCTGGTGCACCGCCGCGACGAGCTGCGCGGCTCGCAGATCATGCAGCAGCGCGCCTTCGACAAGGAGAACATCGACATCGCCTGGTCCCGCGAGATCAAGGAGTACCTGGCCGACGACAACGGCATGCTGCGCGGCGTGGTGCTCGCGAGCACCAAGGGCGAGCCCGACCTCGAGGTCCCGTGCCTCGGCTGCTTCATCGCCATCGGCCACGACCCCAACACGGGGTTCCTGGACGGCCAGCTCGAGCTCGACAAGGACGGCTACATCATCACCCGGCCCGACCGCACCATGACCAGCGTCGAGGGCATCTTCGCCTCCGGCGACGTGCAGGACTCGGTCTGGCGCCAGGGCGTCACCGCCGCCGGCACCGGTTGCATGTCGGCCATCGAGTGCGAGCGCTGGCTGGCCCACAAGGGCCTCTAGGCGCCGCCGTTGTCCTGGCCCGCCGCCCCCGCGGCGGCGGGCCCCTTCGTCTTCGCCGGAGGTCCCGCCATGACCACCCGCCGCCCGGTCGCCGTGTCCCTGCTGCTCGCCTCGCTCATCGGCCTCGGCGCCGCCGTCGCCGTCGCCGGTCAGGACGTGGTCGGCCCCCGCGCCGCGACCGAGGCGCCCGCCGACGCCCGCTACGCGATCGTGCTCGCCAACTGGCGCGTCACCAGCCTCGAGATCAGGCTCGATCGCGTCACCGGCCATTGCTGGCTCTACGAGCGTCGCGACGAGCTCTGGCTCCCGATCCCGTGCGAGGCGTTCGAGGAGCCCGACACCCTGGCTCCCCGCTTCCAGATCGTGGGGAACAACGAGGAGCTCTGGCTGCTCGACACCGCCAGCGGCCGCACCTGGCGCTACGGCCGCTACCCGCGCCTGGACTCCGAGACCTTCGCCTGGTCCGACGCTCCGGCCGGCGCGGACGTCGAGGGCTGGCACCTCATCCGATGACCACGCCCGACCTGCGTCCCGGCTCGCCGGCCGCCTGGCTGCTCGCCAGCCGCCCGAAGACCCTGCCGGCCGCCGCCGCGCCGGTGGTGCTGGGCACCGCGCTGGCCGCGTCGCTCGGGTCGGTGCGCTGGAGCCTGGCCGCGGCCTGCCTTGCGGTCGCCGTCGTGCTGCAGATCGCGGCCAACCTGGCCAACGACTACTTCGACGCCCGCAGCGGCGTCGACCACCCGGACCGCCTCGGCCCGGTGCGCGTGACGCAGGCCGGCCTGCTGCGACCCGATCAGGTGCTGGCCGGCCTGAGCCTGTGCCTGGCCGTGGGCACGCTGCTGGGGCTGTGGGTCGCCGGCCAGGTGGGGTGGTGGCTGCTCGGGCTCGGCGCTGCCTGCCTCGTCGGCGCGGTGGCCTACACGGCGGGGTCGTGGTCGCTCGCGCGCCTGGGTCTAGGCGAGTTGGCCGCTCTGGTTTTTTTCGGCCCGGTGGCCTGCACCGGCACCGTGGCCGTGCTCGCGGGCACGCCGCCCGCCGTCGCCTGGGTGGCGGGCCTGGTGCCGGGCCTGCACGCGGCCGCGATCATGGCCGTCAACAACCTGCGCGATCTGCACACCGACCGTCGCGCGGGCAAGCACACGCTGGCCGTGCGGCTGGGCGAGCGCCGAGCGCGCCTGGTTCCGTTGCTCCTGGTGGTGCTGGGCAACCTCCTGGCGGCTCCCCTGGCGCGGCTGACGGGGCGGCCGCTGGTGCTGGCCGCGCTCGTGCTCGTGCCGCTGAGCTGGCCGCTCCTGCGACGCTACCTGCAGACCCCGCTCTCCCCCGCGCTCAACGGGGTGCTGGCGCGCACGGGGCAATGGGAGCTGCTGTCGTGCGCGGTGCTGGCGGGGCTGCTGACCCTCGGGTGACAGGGTCGTCCTGAACTGCTATCCTCATCTCGTCGCCGTCCGGTATCCCCACCTCCGGGAGGGTTCGCCATGATCCCGCTGTCCAGGCCGCTCCGCTGGTTGGCCGTAGTCCTGTCCCTGGTGGCCGCGAGCCTATCCCGGCCGGTCCAGGCTTACGTCGGTGGCTTCGCCGAGTGCGATGGCGACCGCATCGTCGTTAGCATCGGCATGTCCGACCACGCCGACCGCCCCGGCCAGGACTGGGTCGGGGTCATCGTCTACCGGCGGACCCTCGGGTTCCTCGACGACGAGCCCCTGGCCCTCAACGCCGACCACCCCATCCCCTGGACCCCGGCCGACGGCGGCTACGCGACCGCCGAGTTCGTCGACGAGACCGTCGAGGCCAACCGCGGATACGGGTACTACTGCCAGGCCATCGACGCCGACGGCGGCGAGCATTGGGACCTGCATCCCCAGTCGCTGGGGACCGACTGGGCCGGCTGTGGCGAATTCGCCTACGCCCGGGGTATCCTCGGCTGGCAATGGTACGGCGCCGACACGGTCATCCTCACCATCGACGATCCCTGCGACGGCTATCTCGGCGGCTGCGCGTGCCGGTTCCTGACCGGCGCCGAGTTCTTCGCCGACTGGCTCGTCCTCGCCGGACAGTACGTCGAGTTCCGCGGGGAGTATGCCTATGACGGCATGCCGACGGACCTGTGCTGCGAGTGGACGACCGACGCCATCGTCCACGTCGCCGACTGTGCCGGGCAGGTGGCCGCCACGCCGCTGAGCTGGTCGGCCGTCAAGCGCCTGTACGACTGAACCGGCCGACCCCGGGAGGTTCCGCCCATGCGCCGCATGCTCGTCACCCTCGCGATCCTCGCCGCCTGCGCCGGCACCGGCCACGCCCAGGACGACGTCTGCGACGTCGACGCCGCCTGCACCGACGGCGTCATGACCGTGACCGTCGCCCTGCAGAACATCCTGCCGCCCGCGGACTACCTCGGCGTGCTGGTCTACCGGACCACCCTGGGCCAGTGCGACTCGGAGATCCTGCTCACCCCCGACGCACCCTTGCCCCTGCCGCAGGAGGCGGGCGTGCTGCTCACCCACACGCTCACCGACGCGGGGATCGTTCCGGGCCTCGGCTACCACTATCGCGCCGTCCTGCTCGACCTCGCGGGCGACGTGATCCCGTGGTTCTGGCCCTACACCACCCGCGCGGTGGCCGGGTGCGGAGCCTGGCCGATCGCCCGCGGCACCCTGATCGCCGTGGACGGCGCCGGGTGGGGCATGCTCCTGAGCTGCGATTGCTGGTTCCCGGCGGCCGCGATCGACCTTTCGGCCGTCGACCCGGCGGTCTACACGCCCCTGGTCGGGCAGCTGGTGGAGCTGCGCGGCGAGGCCCACTGGGAGATGATGCCCGGCAGCTTCGACGTGATCGTCGAGTCCATCGCACCGGTGGCGAGCTGCGACGAGCCGGTGGGCGCGCAGACGCGGTCGTGGTCGGCCGTCAAGCGCCTGTACGACTGAGCCTAGACCTCTTCGCGCATCAGCCGCAGGAACTCCGCCCGCGTCTTGCCGCGGTCCTGGAACGCGCCCAGCATCTCGCTCGTGACGGCCAGGGAGTTCTGCTTCTGGATGCCGCGCATCATCATGCACAGGTGCTGGGCCTTGAGCACCACGGCCACGCCGAGGGCGTCGAGGTTGCGCATGAGGCATTCGGCGATCTGCGCGGTCAGCCGCTCCTGCACCTGCAGGCGCCGCGCGTAGGCCTCCACCACGCGGGCGATCTTGCTGAGGCCCACGATCTTGCCGTTGGGGATGTAGGCCACGGCCGCCTTGCCGAAGAACGGCAGCATGTGGTGTTCGCAGAGGCTGTAGAAGTCGATGTCCTTGACGACGATCATCTCCTTGCCCTCGGCGGTGAAGAGGGCCTTCTGCACCATGGCGTCGGGATCGGCCACGTAGCCGCCGCAGAGCTCCTGGTAGGCGCGCGCCACGCGTGCGGGAGTCTTGACGAGGCCTTCGCGGTCGGGGTCCTCGCCGATGGTTTCCAGGATCTGTCGGATCAGGTGCTCCATGATGCCTCCTCGCGGGTCGTGGCGGGTCTGCGGCCACGATAGGCCGACGCCGGCCGGTGTCAAGCGGGGCGCAGGCTCCGGGCCAGGTCGGCGAGCACCCGTGGGTAGAGGTCGCACTCGGCGGCGAACACGCGACGGGCCAGAGCATGCACGTCGTCGCCCGGCTCGACCGGGACGCGCGATTGCGCGATGATCGCGCCGTGATCGTAGCGGTCGTCGACGTGGTGGACGGTGCAGCCGCTCTCGCCGTCGCCGGCGGACAGCACGGCCGCGTGGACGCGATCGCCATACATGCCGCGGCCGCCGTGGCGCGGCAGGAGCGCGGGATGGATGTTCACCAGGGGACCGGTGAACCAGGCCGGGCGCATGACGTAGCAGAGGTAGCCGCAGAGCGCGATGATCTCCGGCCGGTGCGGCGCCAGCCAGTCGGCGATCGCCTGGTTGTGCGCGGCGACGTCGGCGAAGTCCCGACGCTGGAAGATCCCCACCGGCAGGCCGGCCTCGCGGGCGACCGCGACGCCGCGCACGTCGGGGCGGCTGCTGACCGTGGCCACGAACCGGACAGGCAGCTCGCCGCGGGCCTCGCGGACGAGGAAGTTCTCCAGGGTGCGCCCGCTCCCCGACAGCAGCACCGCCACGCGCACGGGATCGGTCATGTCCGGTCCTCGAGCCTGGCGCCGAGGGCGCGCAGCACCTTGCGGTGGGCGGCGAACGCGATGGGGCCGGGCAGCCGGTCGAGCCGGTAGAATCCCGCCTGCGCCGCGTCGTCGGCGGCCTGCAACTCGCCCCCACTTCCTCGGCGGTGTAGAAGACGACCGTCACCGGCTGGTCGGGCGGCAGGATGCCGGTGTGGACGGCGAAGAGGCCGGTCAGGCGCACCTCGAGGCCGGTCTCCTCCTTGACCTCGCGCACCGCGGTGGTCTCGGTGTCCTCGTCCCATTCCTGGAAGCCGGTGGGCAGGGTCCACTGACCGGCCTTGGGCGCAAAGCGCCGCTGCACCAGGCAGACGGTGTCGTCCCGCCGCAGGATCACGCCCGCACCGGGCGCCGGATTGAGGTACTGGACGAAGCCGCAGCCGGGGCACGTGGGACGCGGCCGCCCGCCCGACGGCACGAGCGCCATCTCGGCCCGGCATCGCGGGCAGAACGGGAAGGCCCTCGCCAGTCCGGGCCAGGGGCTCATCGGCGGCCACCGCCGCGCAGGAGAACCAGGGACAGCGCCACCCAGACGCCGAGGAAGACGAGCAGCGGCCACAGCCCCCAGCGCACGTACAGGGTGCCCAGGGGCACGGGCGAGATCGCGGCCGCCACCAGGCCGCGTTCGCCCAGCGGCAGCAGGTCGAGCACGCGGCCACGGCCGTCGGTGATCAGGCTGATGCCGTTGTTCGCGCAGCGCACGAGCGGCACGCCGCACTCGATGGCGCGGATGCGGGCCAGGGCGGCGTGCTGGCGCGGTCCGGCGGAGTAGCCGAACCAGCCGTCGTTGGTGATGTTCACCAGGACCCGTGCTCCCCGGGCGACGGCTCCGCGCGCGAGGCGGCCGAAGGCGCCCTCGAAGCAGATCAGGCAGGTGACCGGGACCTCGCCCTGGAAGGTGCGCAGCACCATGGGCCCGGGCGGCGGGCCCGGCGTCCACTCCGCCTGCCCCACGTCGATCTTGCCCAGCAGCGGCAGGAGCCGCTGGAACGGCATGGCCTCGCCGAGCGGCACCAGGTGATGCTTGCCGTAGGTGTCGGTCAGGGTGCCGTCGCGGCTGAACAGGCCGGCGGCGTTGTACTTCTCCAGGCGGTCGCGGGTGGGCTCGCCCGGCTCGGCGATGCGGCGGGCGTCGGGAAAGCCGGCGCGGATGGCCACCTGGTTGCTGCGGGCCACCGTGCGCGTCCAGTCGAGCAGCTCGCGATCGTAGCGCACGTAGGCGGGGATCGCGGTCTCCGCCCACACCACCAGCTCGGCGCCGCCGCGCGCGGCGCGGGCGGTGAGGTTGGTGTAGGGGATGCGCGTGGAATCGATGCGCGCCTGCTCCCACTTGTCGGCCTGCGACACGTCCGCCTGGATGCAGGCCACCGCGAGCGGCGCGGTGCGGGCGCCGGCGGGCAGCTCGACCCCCAGCGGCCGGCTGCCCACGGCGAGCAGCAGCCAGGCGACGGCCACGGCCACGCCCAGGGCCACGGCCAGGCGCCGCCGCGCGAGGTCGGCCTGGCGGCACCAGGCCAGGGCCACCAGCCACGCCGCCAGCAAGGTGGTCGCGGCGCCGAGGCCGAGCTCGCCCGCCGCGGCGTAGAGGCTCCGCAGCGGCGTCCCGAGCCAGGCCGTGCCCACCAGGCACCAGGGGAAGGCGAGCTCGCCGTTGGACCGTAGCAGTTCGAGCGCCGTCCAGAGCGCCGGCAGCAGCGCGAGCAGACGCCAGGGAGACAGCCGCCGACGCAGGGCTCCCACCAGCAGGCCGTAGAGCCAGAAATGGGCGGCCACGAACAGGATCGCGGCGGCCGCCTGCACCGGCACGAGGGCGCGCGTGGGGATGCTCTTGGCCGGGTCGAGGAAGAACAGCCAGCTCATCAGCGGGGCGGCGTGCCCCACGCCGAACATGAAGCCCAGCCAGCCGGGCCGCGGCGCGCTGCACCAGGCGGTCGAAGAGGACGGCCAGGGCCAGCGGCGCGAGCACGCCCGTGCCCGTCTGCGGCGGCAGCGCCGTCGTCAGCATGACGCCCGCCGCCAGGCAGACCACGGTGTCGGCGGCGGGACGCCAGCGCACGGCCGGCGGCAGGGGCTCGATGACGTCGTTCATGACGCGCAACATAGCCCCCGAGGCCGCGGGTGTCCACGACATGTCAAGGCCCGCGGCGCGGCCCGCGCCATCTCAGGCCCGGGCGACGAGCGCGTCGGCCGCGGCCGGTTCCGGCACGTCGGCGGCGCCCGACGCGCCGGCGATCAGATCGGTCATGCCGTAGCGCGCGATCTTCTTGTAGAGGCCCTGGCGGCTCAGCCCCAGCGTACGCGCCGCCAGCGACTTGCGACCGGCGCTCGCGGCGATGGCCTTGCGGATCAGGTGCCGTTCCAGCAGCTCGTTGGCCTCCTCCAGCTTGCGCAGGGTGCCGAGGTCGTCGGATTCGAGGCGCGGGCCCGCACTGGTCTGGATCTCCCAGCCCAGGTGGCGGCGGCGGATCACCGGCTCCTCGCCGTGCAGCGCCACCAGGCGCGCCGCTTCGTTCTCGAGCTCGCGCACGTTGCCCGGCCAGCGCCACCCGTGCAGCGCGGCCACCGCCCGATCGCTGATCGCCCAGTCGCGGCGGCGCGAGCCGGCACGGCGCAGGAAGTGCGCCAGCAGGGGCAGCACGTCCTCGGGCCGCGCCCGCAGCGGCGGGATGTCGAGCTGCACCACCTTCAGGCGATAGTAGAGATCGAGGCGGAAGCGGCCGGCCTCGATCTCGCGGGGCAGGTTCTTGTGCGTTGCGGCCACGAACCGGATGTCGACCGGCCGGCTCTCCAGCTCGCCGACCCGGCGGACGCGCCGCTCCTGCATCACCCGCAGGAGCTTGATCTGCAACGGCAACGGCATGTCGCCGATCTCGTCCATGAAGAAGGTGCCGCCATGGGCGGACTCGAGGAGGCCCGGCTTGTCGCGCGACGCGCCCGTGAAGGCGCCGGCGCGGTGGCCGAACAGCTCGGACTCGAACAGATTCTCCGGCAATGCCGCGCAGTTCAGCCCCACGAACGGACCGTCGCGCCGCGCGCTGCCGTCGTGCAGGGCCTGCGCGACGATCTCCTTGCCGGTCCCCGTCTCGCCCTGGAGCAGGACGTTGACCCGGCTCGCGGCGACGTCGCGCACGCGGGCCGCCAGCAGGTGGATCTCGCGGCTGCGGCCGACCGCGCCCGGCAGGCCGGGCACCGTCCGGGGCCGCGGCAACGGCAGGCCGGCCACGCGGCCCGGCTGCCGCACGGGCGGCAGCTGGTCGGCCGTGAAGAGGCTGAGCTGCCAGGCCGGAGCCAGGGGCGCCGCGCCGAGCCAGGTCCCGGGCCACGGCTCGAGCTGGGACAGCAACGGTCCCAGCCGCACCGCCGCGCCCTCGGCCCAGAGGCGGACGGCGTCGGCCCAGGGCGCGCGGTCGGTGGACGCGGCCACCAGCACGCCGGCGAGCCGCTCGCCCGCGAGCAACGGCAGGGCGCGGCTGAGCGGCGGCCGCCGGTTGCGGCTCTCGTCGCGCTGCTCGGCCGGACGGCCGGACTGCATCACCTGCAGCACCAGGCCCAGCGGCAGCGGCGCCGGGTTGCCGGACGTGGTCCAGCCGCAGAGCAGCCGGAGCGGGGCCTCGGGGTGGTCGCCCTCGCGGCGGACGACCCAGACGGCGGCGGGTCCGCCGTCACGGGGCAGATCACGGAGTTCCTCGTGCCAGATGGTGGGGTTCGGCATGCTCGCTCCTCGGGATGCGGGTCTGGGAGGCGAGCGCACCTGCTGCAGGAAGCGGTCCACGATCCTGGAATCGCCGCCAAACGGCCCCTCGCCCGCCCGGGCGGCGCGATACGGCCGTCCGGACGGTCCGACCGGACCTGTCGCACCCGGCGCCGCCCACGCGGCGGCGCGGGCAGACAACCCGGCGAAACGTTGATTCCAAGTGAGTTATGGGTGTTACCCTGGGGTAACACCGGAGGGGTTCCGGCGCGGTCAGGCGGACAGCCTGACCTCCACCTTCGCCGGACCCGCGGTCACCTCGCCGATCAGGCGCGCGCCGAGGCCGAGGCCGGCGAGGTCGAGGTCGGCCGGGGTGAAGACGCACAGGCCGATCCCCATGTTGAACACCCGGTACATCTCCGCCGGTGCGACCTCGCCGTGCCGGGCGATGAGCCCGAACAACGGCGGCACCGCCCAGGCCGCGGTGTCGATCACCGCGCACGCGCCGTCCGGCACCACCCGCGGGACGTTGTCGTAGAAGCCGCCCCCGGTGATGTGGGCCAGGCCGTGGACGGCCCCGCGGCCATGGGCCGCCCAGACGGCCCGCACGTCCGGCAGGTAGCTCCGGTGGACGGCGAGCAGGGCGTCGCCGACGGTGGCGCCGAGGCCGTCGGGCGCGTCGGTCAGCGCCAGTCCGGCCTTCTCGAGCAGAACCTTGCGGGCCAGGGAGTAGCCGTTGGTGTGCAGGCCGGTCGAGGGCAGGCCCCAGATGCGGTCGCCCGGCCGGATGGCCGATCCGTCGATCACGTGCTCGGGCAGCACGCGGCCCACGATGGTGCCGGCGAGGTCGAACTCGCCAGGCGCGTAGACGCCGGGCATCTCGGCCGTCTCGCCGCCGAGGAGCGCGCAGCCGTTCTCGCGGCAGGCGCGGGCGAAGCCGTCGAGCACGGCCGGCAGCACGTCCTCGGCGAGGGTCCCGGTGGCGAAGTAGTCGAGGAAGAACAAGGGCTCGGCGCCCTGCACCAGGATGTCGTCCACGCAGTGGTTCACGAGGTCCTGGCCGACGGTGTCGAAGCGCCCGGCCTGCACGGCCACCATCACCTTGGTGCCCACGCCGTCGACGCTGGCCACGAGGTAGGGTTCGCCGGGCGCGGCCTGGAAGAGGCCGCCGAAGGCGCCCACGTCGCTCTTGACGCGCGCATCCCAGGTCGAGCGCACGGCGTCCTTGGCCCGGGCCAGGGCGCGCGTGGCCGCATCGATGTTCACACCGCTGTCGGCGTACTTCATGGCACCTCGCGTTCGTCGGTCGGAGGGGGCGGCGCGCGGGCTCAGCTGAGCGACGTGTTCATCGGCGACTTGACCAGGTCGTCGACCTCGGGCCGCGGCACCACGAACGGCGGCGCGTCGGCGCGCATGTCGCGCAGCGAGTCGAATTCGCCCTGATGATAGAGGCGCAGCATCGTCTCGACAACCCGTTCGTCGAACTGCCGGCCCTTGAAGCGCACCAGCTCCTCCATGGCCTGTTCCACGGTGAGGGCCTTGCGGTAGGGGCGGTCGCTGGACATGGCGTCGAAGGCGTCGCAGACGTTGAGGATGTGGCAGCCCAGGCTGATCTCACCGTTGGTGAGGCCGTTGGGATAGCCGCGGCCGTCCGGGCGCTCGTGATGGTGGCGCACCAGGTCGGTCGCGTCGGACAGGAAGCGGATCTGCTCGACGATGTCGGCGCCGATGGTGGGGTGGGTCTTCATGACCTCGAACTCGGCGTCGGTCAGGCGGCCCGGTTTGCAGATGATCTCGTTGGTGATGGCGATCTTGCCGATGTCGTGCAGCAGGCCGCCGTACTCCAGGGTCTCCAGCTCGGGTTCGCTCATGCCCAGCGCCTTGCCGATGCGCACGGCGTACTTGGCCACGCGGTAGCTGTGGCCGTGGGTGTAGGGTTCGTCGGCCTCGAGCGCGGTGGTCAACGCCGCGATGCTGTTGATGTGAGCTTCCTTGTTGCGCTGGAACAGGCGGTCGCTCTGGTAGAGGGCCAGCACCGGGAAGAGGAACAGCAACAGGGTCCAGGGTCCGGCCTGCATGAAGAGCAGGATCACCATGCCGGCGAACGGAAGGTCCAGCAGGCTGCGGAACCGCGCCCAGGAGAAGCTCCGCTGGTACACGCGCTCGATGGGGATCTTCGCGTCGAGGCTGATGATCACCACGAGCATGACGTGGTTGACGATCGAGTGCACGATCATCGCCACGGTGAGCGGCAGCATGAACTGCGGGCCCTGGAAGGTGTCCGACCACGGCAGCAGCTGGTAGACGAGGCCGGCCGCGCCCGCCGCGGTGCCCAGCATCGCGGAGTTGAACAGCGCCTTGCGCGGCGTCGTGCTCCGCAGCACCAGGCCGCGGACCAGGGCCGACACCGCCTCCATGATCGCCGCCGGCGCGGGGCCGAACAGGGCGATCGTCGACAGCACGATGCACTTGGACGACATCACCCGGCCGCCGCTGGCCTGGCTCTCTCCCAGCCGGGTGTCGGCGCCGAGCAGGAAGGCGAAGAACATGACGAGGGCGGGCCACGGCAGCGCCTGGCTATGCTCGCGGGCGAGGTAGGCCATGAAGGCATAGCCCACCAGGATGAAGGCCCAGTAGGCCGTATGGAATGCCCATCTGGCTGTACGACGGTGCTGCTTCAACGCGCGCCCTTCCGCGACGGAACACAGACGGCCCCTCAAGGGTTGTCGGCGGGCGAGACGACGTGCTTGAGCCGGAACCCTAGCGGTGATCGGGATCGCGTGCAAGCAGAAGCCGGGGAGGGCGAAGGAACCGGCACCGGGGAGATGGTTCTACCACTCGAACTTCGAGAACAGGTCCAGCAGCCAATCGATCATGGTGACACCTCCAATCCATGACGGATCTTGCGAACTTGTCGATGAGACCAAGTTGCAGTGAGGCGCTCCGCTCTGCTGCTCCGCTCGTGGTATCCCAGTTCCAGTGCCGGTTCCATCTCCTTTCCGCGCCGAAGGGCCGGTCAGGTGCGCTACGACTCCGCCTCGCGTGCGGAACGGAAGAGCATCATCTCCAGCCGCCGATTCAACGCGTCAAGCACCGCGAAGACCACGGCCTGGTACAGATTCGCGCCGGGTTCGCACGCGCCGTAGAGGCGGTCGCTACGCCGGCCCTGCACCAGTTCCACGGCCACCAGGATCACGTCGTCGCGACCCAGGCGTTCGTGCTTCAACTCCACCAACTCCAGCCCCAGCGGCTCGTTCACCAGCGCCTCGACCGCCTCCAGGGTGGCCAGGGCGACCAGTTGCAGATCGCCGCCGTGGCGATTCGATCCCTCCGCGACCCCCGAGGCTTCCAGGCCGGCGGCCTGCAGATCCACCTCGGCGCGCAGATGATCACCGTTGCTCATGATCCCTACCCCGTTGCATTGCAACCGGGGCGCGAATTCCTCGGCCAGCAGGACGGCATCCTGAGCCGCCTCGACCGCGCCGTTGGCCACCGGGGGCGCCGCGACGGCCACCGTCTCGCGGGGCTCGGCCGCCACCCGGTTCGGCGTCGTCGCCGGGGCCGCCGCCGTCGGGGCCTCGTCACGCGGCGCCGGGGCCGGTTCATCGGCGGGGACGGGGTCGGATTCCACGACCTGAACCACGCCGATCTTCTTGTAGAAGACGGAGATGCCGAGACGAGCCTTCAGCAGGCCCTCGACATCCCGCACGATGTGCCGCGGCTCGCGATCCGACCGCGCCACCACGTGCACACCGGAGATCTCACCCTCGGACGTCAGGTCGATCTTGCACTGGAGCACCCCCTTGATCTGGGTGATCCACTTCTCGGCATCCACGACCCAGGCGTCTCGGTCCTCAGGTTGCCACTCCACACTCTCTCCTCCATGCTACCCCTGATGCAGATCCAGCGATGTCGTGTCGGAACGGTTCCATCCTCCGGACGAGTCTATACGAGTTCACCCCACAAGACAAGAATCATAAGAGATTATAAAAACGACATTTATGATCATCTTGACCTCAGGGGACCATCATGTCCCGCAAAACCCCCAGCCGCCGGCCCGTCTCGGCCGCGTCCCGCCCGAGGAGCCCGTCGACGCTGAAGGCCTCGGGGACGAAGCTCGCCGCCACCGTTCCGTCGAGCATGGCCGCGCGGAAGGGTGCGTCATCGGAGTCTCGCCCCGCCCCGGACCGCGCCAGGCTCGCCATGAACCCGCCGGCAAAGCTGTCGCCGGCGCCGGTGGGATCGATCACCTCCGGCAGGATCATCGCCGGCACCGCCAGCACCGAATCCCGTCCGAACAGCAAGGCGCCGTGCTCGCCCTTCTTGATCACCACGCGCGACGGGCCCATGGCCTTGATCGCTTCGGCCGCCGCCGCGAGGCTGCGCCGGCCGCTGAGCTGGCGAGCTTCCGAATCGTTGACCATGAGCACATCGACCCGCGGCAGCAGGGCCACGAGCTCGTCCCGGGTGGTCTCGATCCAGAGGTTCATGGTGTCGAGCGCCACCAGGCGCGCGCCCGTCACCGCGGCGAGCACCTGCGCCTGCAGGCCGGGATGGATGTTGGCGAGGAAGAGGTACTCGCTGTCGCGCCAGCGGTCAGGGATGCGCGGCTGGAAGTCGGCGAAGACCCCCAGCTCGGTGGCCAGGGTGTCGCGCTCGATGAAATCGTCGTGGTAGCGGCCCGACCAGTGGAAGCTGGGCCCGTCGGCGTGTTCGACGCCGGCCAGGTCGACCCCGCGCTCGGCCAGGAGCCCGAGGTGCGTGGGATCGAAATCGCGGCCCACCACGGCCACGACCCGCACTCCGGCCTCCGGTCCGGCGGCCAGGCTGAAGAAGGTCGCGGCGCCGCCGAGCTGGCGTTCGCGCCGCTCGCGCGGCGTCGCCACGGTGTCGTAGGCCATCGAGCCGACCACGAGGATGGACACGGTCACTCCTTCTCCGCGAGGCGCTCGGGCGCCTCGACGCCGATCAGGTCGAGCACGTCCTTGATCGCCTTGCGCGTGAGCTGGCACAGCATGAGACGCGACCGGCTGCGGGCCTTGTGCTCGAGGTCGATGATCTTGCACTCGGTATAGAACTGATGGTAGGCCCGCGACAGCTCCAGCACGTAGCTGGTCAGGCGGTGCGGCTCGCGGCTGCTGGCCGCGCCCGCGATCACGCCCGGCAGGCGGATCAGCTCGTTCACCAGGCTCCAGGCGGCCGGGTCCTCGAGGGCGCGCAGCCCCCGCGCATCGGGCTCGCCCGGGTCCAGGCCCTCGCCCGCCGCGTTGCTCAGCACCGAGCAGATCCGGGCATGGGCGTACTTCACGTAGTACACGGGATTCTCGCTGGACTGCTCGCGCGCCAGGTCGAGGTCGAAATCGAGGTGGGAATTCGGCTTGCGCATCAGGAAGAAGAACTTCGCCACGTCGGCGCCGACCTCGTCCATGAGCTGGTCCATGGTGACGAACTGGCCCTTGCGCTTGGACATGTCGATCAGGCGGCCGTTCTCGAGGAAGTTCACGTGCTGCAGGATCTCCACCTCGAACCAGCCCGCCGGCACGCCGAGGGCGAGCATGCCGCCCGCCATGCGCGCGATGTAACCGTGGTGGTCGGGACCCCAGTAGTCGATCGCGTGTTCGAAGCCGCGCTGGAACTTGTGGTGGTGGTAGGCGAGGTCGGCGAGGAAGTAGGTCGGCTGGCCGTCCGCGCGGGTGAGCACCCGGTCCTTCTCGTCGCCGTAGGCCGTCGAGCGGAACCACACGGCGCCCTCCTCGACGAAGGTCTGCTCGCGCTTCTTCAGGGTCTCGAGGGTGCGCTCGACGCGCTTGCTCTCGTGCAGCTCGGACTCGAAGTACCAGGTGTCGAAGCGAAGGCCGAAGCGGCGGCAGGTCTCCCGCTGCCAGCCGAGGATCTTCATGAGCGCGTACTTGGCGAACGAGCGGATCGACGCCGCCTCCTCGAGCGCGCACCAGTCCTCGGCGTTGCCCACGGGCGCGGTGACCCGCTGGAAGCTCTCGTTGTCGAACACCTTGGCGGCCTCGGCGATGGCGCTCGAGTCCTGGTCGAGCAGCTCGCCGGCCATGATCTCGAGGTAACGCCCCTGGTAGCCGTTCTCCGGGAACTGCACCGCCCGGCCACGCTGCTGCATGTAGTGGGCGCGCAGCGACGCGCCGAGCAGGGTCACCTGGCGGCCGGCGTCGTTCACGTAGTACTCGCTGTGGGCGTCGTAGCCCGCGGCATCCAGCAGGCGGCACATCGTCATGCCGAACGCCCCCGCCCGGGCCGACACCACGTTGAGCGGGCCGGTCGGATTGGCGCTGATGAACTCGACGTTGATCCGCTTGCCGCCGCCGGTCTTGATCTCCTCGTACGCCTTGCCCGTCCAGAGGCCGAGCGCGCGGTCGACGAGGTAGCCGCGGCCGAAGCGGAAGTTGATGAAGCCCGGGCCGGCGATCTCCACCGACTCGATGAGCTCGCGGTCGAGGCTCAGGTCGGCCGCCAGTTCGCCGGCCAGCTCGCGCGGCTTGCGGCCCAGCCGCTTGGCCAGCGAGAGCGCCACGTTGGTGCTGAGGTCGCCGTGGCTGCGGTCGCGCGGCCGCTCCAGCTCGATGACGACGTCGTCCTCGTAGATGCCCAGCTTCTCCAGGGGCCCCTTGAGGGCCTGCTTGATGGCGGTCTCGATCATCGTTCCTCGTCCGTGGCGGCGGCGCCGCCCTTGGGCGCCAGGTCGGGGTGGCGTTGCCGGAAGCCGTCGCTCGCCAGGAGGTCCTCGTCGACCACCAGGACCCCGGCGTCGGACCAGAGCCGTTCCAGCTGATAGTAATCCCGCACGTCGTGCTTGAGGGCATGCACCACGACGTCGACGTAATCGAGCAGCACCCAGCGGCCGTCGCTCTCGCCCTCGTAGCCCACCGGCTTCTGGCCGACGGCGAGCAGGCCGTCGCGCACGCGGCGGGCCATGGCCTTGACCTGCACATCCACCAGACCGGAGCCGAGCACGAAGAAGTCGCAGACATCGGAGAGGCCGCGCAGATCGAGCACGACGACGTCCTCGGCCTTCATGACCGCCAGATGGTAGGCCGCACGTTCGGCCAGCAGGAAGCCCTCGCTCGCGTCGGGCATCACCGGCGGCGGAGTGGGCGTGGGAGCGTTGGTCTGGTCGGCGTTCATGTCTGCCTCAGGGGGAGCCTCACTTGAGGCGGTTGATGACGTATTCCACGGCCACGGTCAAGAGGTCGCGCTGGGGGCCGTCGGCGAGGCCGGCCAGGGCCTCCTTGGCCTCGTCGCCGAACACCCGGGCCCGTTCGTAGGCGTATTCCACCCCGCCGTGATCCTGCACGAAGGCCTGCACCCGGGGCCAGGCGGCTTCCCGCACGGCGGGGTCGCGGCTGGCGGCCAGCGCGGCCAGGTCACGCCGGGCGGCGGCGTCGGCCTCGCGCCAGGCGGCGATGAGCGGCAGGGTGATGCGGCCCTCGGTCCAGTCGCAGCCCGTTGGCTTGCCCAGGCGCCGCGGGTCGCCCAGGTAGTCGAAGATATCATCCGTGATCTGGAATACCAGCCCCGTCTGGCGGCCGAACCGCCGGAAGACGTCGTCCAGCTCCTCGCCCGCACGCAGGAAGCTGGCCCCGATCCGGCACGCGCATTCGATGAGCGAGGCGGTCTTCTGGTAGATGATGCGCAGGTAGGTGTCCTCATCCACGTCGAGGCTGTAGCGGGTCTGGACCTGCAGCATCTCGGCCTCGCACATATGCACGGCGGCGTCGGTCATCAGCTGGTACGGGCGTACGAGGTCGAGGCGGGCCAGGTGCTGCAGGGCGCGGGTGTAGAGCAGGTCGCCCATGATCAGGGCGGTCGCGGGGCCGTACTTCTTGTTCACCGCCGGCTGGCCGCGGCGGGTCTCCGCGTCGTCGATGAAATCGTCGTGCAGCAGCGTCGCCGTGTGCACGAGCTCGACGGCGGCGGCCGCCTCGACGGCGGCTTCCGGCACCTGCCCGTCCTCCAGGGCGCTGAGCAACAGGAGCGTGGGCCGGAAGAACTTGCCGCGGCCGGTCCGGATATGGCGGCCGATCTCGTCGGCCAGGGCGATGTCCGACGCCGTCAGACGGTCGAGGGCGGCGTGGATGCGGTCGAGGTGGGGCTTCACCTTGGTCTGCAGGCGGGCCAGCTTGACGCGTTCGAAATCGGGCAGGAGCATGGGTCTCCCAGGGTTCGGTGGCCAGGTGAGCATCCGTCCGTCGGTCCGGTCAGGGTCGCTAGGCCTCGGTCTCGGTTTCGCGCTCCACCTCGGTGGCGGCCGCGGCCTCGGCTTCCGCCGCGGCGGCGGCACGCCGCCGCCGGGTCACCACCAGGGCGACGATCACCGAGATGATATACAAGAGGGAGACCGGGACGGCCATCGCGAGCTGGCTGAAGACGTCCGGCGGCGTGAGCACCGCCGACAGGGTCGCGATCACCACCAGGGCGTAGCGCCAGGTCCGCAGCAGCATGCGCGGATCGACCACCCCGATCATCGACAGGAAGAACACGAGCACCGGCAGCTCGAACACCAGTCCGAACGCGAAGCTCAGCCGGCTGACGAACGCGAAGTACGGACCGATGCTGATCAGAGGCTCCATGATGGCCGTGCCGAAGCTCAGCAGGAACGTCACCACCGCCGGCGAGACCACCAGGAAGGAGAACACCGCGCCGGTGTAGAAGAGCACCGTCGTCGCCAGCAGCAGCGGCGTGACGACCTTGCGTTCGCGGTCGTAGAGGCCGGGCAGCACGAAGCCGTAGATCTTCCAGAGGATGAAGGGCAGCACCAGGAAAAGGCCTGCGGTGCCCGCCAGCTTGATGCGGATCATGAAGGCTTCGTTGGGGGCGGTGAAATACACGCCCTTGCCGGCCAGCGGCCGTACCAGGATATCCAGCAGCGGCGCCGACCAGAACCAGCACACGGCCGCGCCCACGCCCATGGCGATCAGGCTGTGGATGATCACGCTGCGCAGGTCTTCGAGGTGGTCGAGGAACGACAGGCCGCTATCCGTGTCCGCGTCGGCGACCGGTTCGCTCGGCGCGGCAGCGGACTGCCGGGGCACCGGTCCGGCGGCGGCGGCGGACCGATCCTCGCCATGGGGCTCGTGGTCGGTCACACGCTACTCCTGTCCGTCCACGCGCAGGTGCTGCAGCAGTTCGAGGAACTCGTTCACGTCCTGGAAGCTCCGGTACACCGAGGCGAACCGCACGTACGCCACGTCGTCGAGGTTGCGGAGCCGGTCGAGGATCATCTGGCCGAGGACCTCGGTGGGGACCTCGCGGCGGCCGGACTGGGCGAGGTCCTGCTCGATGGCGTCGACCGTGACCTCGATCTCCTCCAGGGCCACCGGCCGCTTCTCGCACGCCTTGGCGATGCCGGCGATCATCTTCGTCCGGTCGTAGGCCACCCGGCGTCCGTCCCGCTTGATCACCAGGACGGGGTGGGATTCCCAGGCCTCGTAGGTGGTGTAGCGCGCGCCGCAAGCGCCGCACTCGCGGCGCCGACGCACGCCCCGGCCCTCGCGCACCGACCGCGAATCGATCACGCGATCCTCGTCCACTCCGCAGTTCGGGCAACGCATGCCGGCCTCCGTGGCCTGCGGGTCGGTCCGGAACCGTCCCGCCTCCTCTGTGCGACCTAGAACTCGGGATACAGCGGGAAGTCGCGGCCCAGGGCCTCGGCCTCGCCGCGCAGCTTGCCGAGCGCGGCCTCGTCGCCGCGACCCTGCACCGCACGGTCGATGAGGTCGGCGATCCGCCGCATCTCCTCGGCGCCCATGCCGCGGGTCGTCAGCGCCGGCGTGCCGAGGCGCACGCCGCTCGTGACGAACGGGCTCTCCTCGTCGAACGGCACCGTGTTCTTGTTGCAGGTGATGCCGACGCGCTCGAGCAGCTCCTCCATCTCCTTGCCGTTGAGCCCCTTGGGCTTGCAATTGACCAGCAGCAGATGGTTGTCGGTGCCGCCGGACGCCAGCTTGAAGCCCCGCGCCAGCAGCTCGGCCGCCAGCACCTGCGCGTTCTCGAGGGTGCGCCGGGCGTAGTCCTGGAACGCGGGCTGCAGGCACTCGTGGAAGCACACGGCCTTGGCCGCGATCATGTGCATCAGCGGGCCGCCCTGGATGCCCGGGAAGTTCATCTTGTTGATCTCTTTGAGCATGTCCTTCTTGCAGACGATCATGCCTCCGCGCGGACCGCGGAGGGTCTTGTGCGTGGTGCTGGTGACGACGTCGGCATGCGGCACCGGGCTCGGATGCACCTTGCCGGCCACCAGGCCGGCGATGTGGGCCATGTCGAAGACGAACACCGCGCCCACCTCGTCGGCGATGCTGCGCATGGCCGCGTAGTCCCAGGTGCGCGGATAGGCGCTGGCGCCACCGACCAGGATCCGGGGCCGCTCCCGCTTCGCCTGCTCACGCATCTTGTCGTAGTCGATGGTCTCGTGACCGGGCTCCACCTCGTAGTGTACGGCCTCGAACATGAGTCCGGAGAAGTTGACCGGATGCCCGTGGGTGAGGTGCCCGCCGTGGCTGAGGCTCAGGCCCATGATCTTGTCGCCGGGCTTGGCGAAGGCCAGGTAGGCGGTCATGTTGGCCGTCGACCCGCTGTGCGGCTGCACGTTGGCGCGCTCGGCCGCGAACAGCTCGCAGGCGCGGCTCTTGGCCAGGTTCTCGGCCTCGTCCACGTGCACGCAGCCACCGTAGTAGCGCTTGCCGGGATAGCCCTCGGCGTACTTGTTGGTGAGCACCGAGCCCATGGTCTCCAGCACCGCGCGGCTGGTGAAGTTCTCGCTGGCGATCATCTCGAGCTGCGACCGCTGGCGGCCAAGTTCGGCCTCGAGGATGGCGGCGAGTTCGGGATCGGTCTGGCGCACGACGTCGTACATCTGGTTACCCTCTCGACTGTTGGTGCTGGGCTTCATACCCGGTGATCTTGTCCACGCGCCTGGCGTGGCGGCCGCCGTCGAAACCGGCGGCGAGGTACGCGTCGACCAGCGCGACCGCCTCCCGGACCGTGGTGCGGTCGCCGCCGAGGCAGAGCACGTTGCTGTCGTTGTGGCGCCGCGTGGCCGCCGCGGCTTCGCGGTCGCAGCAGAGCGACGCCCGGACCCCGCGCACCTTGTTGGCCGCGATCGAGACGCCGATGCCCGAACCGCAGATCAGGATGCCCAGGTCGGCCCGGCCGTCGGCGACGCGTTCGCCGACGGCGACGGCATGGTCGGGGTAGTCGGCGCTCTCGGGTCCGTCGCAGCCGCAATCGATGACCCGATGGCCGAGGGTCGCGAGGTGCGCCTCGATGGCCGCCTTGTGCGCGTAACCCCGGTGGTCATTGCCGATCGCGATGTTCATGAGCCGTCCTCCAGTTCAAGGTCGCCGACGTGGCAGGTCCACAGGGCGAGCAGACGCGCGAGTTGCTCCGCCGTGGCCCGATAGCGCTCGACGTCGCCACCGAACGGATCGTTCACCTCTTCGGCCACCGGCGTCGGCCGACCCCGCAGGTCCTCGCCCGGCGCCCCCAGCAGCCCCAGACGCACCGGACCGGTGGGATCGAGGTGCCGGGCGAGCATGGCCACGTGCGCGCGCGTCATGCCGATGATCCAGCCGGGTCGCTCGAGGTCGCCGGCCTGCAGGCGCCGCGACCGGTGGCCGGAAAGATCGGCCCGATGTTCGCGGGCGACCGTCTGGGCCGCCGCGGCGGCCGGTTCGCCCGGCAACGCCCGCAGCCCCGCCGATTCCACCTGCACGGTGTCCGGCCAGAGCCGCCGGGCGAGCGCCATCGCCAGCGGACTGCGGCACGTGTTGCCGGTGCAAACGAACGTCACCGTCGGCCGGGTCACACGCCGCCTCCTGGTCGCTGGAAAAGTAGATCTCGGCCTCGGGGCCGTCAAGCGCGCCCGCGACAGCGTAACCGGTTCCCGCAGTTCAGTCTACGAGCCATCTGCGACGACCGGCAGCGGCCGGGGTCCGGGCCGCAGCACCCGCGGCTCGGCACCCGTGAGGTCGACGAGGGCCGACGCGGCGCCCGCGGACGCCGGCGCGCCGTCATCCCAGACCTCGAGGTCGGCGAACCGCCGCCTGGCCTCGGCCAGACCGAGCGACGGCGCCTCGCCGTGCCGGTTGGCGCTGCTCGACGCCAGCGGACCGGTGCGGGCGAGCAGGCGCCGCAGCGGGGGTCGGTCCGGGATCCGGATCGCGACCGTCCCCAGGGCCGAGCAGACGGCGCTCGGCAGACCCGTGGCCGCCGGGACGATGAACGTGAACGGCCCCGGCCAGCAGGCGGCCAGCAGGCGATGGTCGGACCACCGGCGGCCGGCCATGAGGGCCGCGGCGGTCGCGAGGTCGGCCACGAGCACGAGAAGCGGCTGGTCCGTCGCCCGCCCCTTCAGCCGCGCCAGCGATTCCAGCGCCTCCGGCCGGTCGATCCGGGCATGCAGGCCGGGCAACGTGTCGGTGTTCAGGAGCAGCACCGCTCCCTCGGCGAGCCGGGTCGCCGGGTCCGACGCGTTCGCACCCGACGGCGTGGTCACTTGCCGCCCTGGGCCAGCACCTCGCGGTACGCCGAGAGCTTCGCGGCCACCTCCGGGTCCTTCAGGGCCAGGATGCGGGCCGCCAGCACGACGGCGTTGCGGGCGCCGGCCGGCCCTACGGCCACCGTCGCGACGGGGATTCCCGGTGGCATCTGGACCATCGAGAGCATGGCGTCGACCCCGGCGAGCGGACCGGCGGCCACGGGCACCCCGATCACCGGCAGGTTGGTGAGCGAGGCCACCACGCCGGGCAGGTGCGCGGCCATGCCGGCCAGGGCGACGAAGATCTCCGTGCCCGCGGCCTCGCTGTCGCGGATCACCCGGTGCAGGGTCTCGGGCTGGCGGTGGGCCGAGGCGACCTCGACCCGCATGGTCAGGCCCAGGCGCTCGCAGAGCGCCGGCATGCCCTCGGTGACCGGCAGGTCGGAGGCGCTGCCGAGCAGCACGACGATCCGGGCGGAATCAGTGCTCATCGTGGGGTCTTCTCCAGCGTCTGGCCGATGTCGGCGCGATGGAACAGCGCGTCACAGCCCACCGTCGCCAGCAGGCCGTAGGCAGCCCGGCGGGCCTGGGCCAGGTCGCGGCCCTCGCCCACGGCGCCGAGGACCCTGCCGCCGGCGGTGACGAGGCCCGCCCCGGTGTCCGCGGTGCCGGCATGGATGATCCACGCCTGGCTCGAGTCTTCCGGCAGGAACAGCGGTTGCCCCTTCGTGTAGGGACCAGGGTAACCCTTGCTCGCAGCCACCACCACGACGGCGCTGCGCCGCCAGTCGGTCATGCCGCGGCCCGGCCAACCGTCCGGGCCGCCGGTCTCGGCGTCGGGTAGCCCCTGCAGGAAGTCGGCCAGGCGCCCCTCGGCGGTCGCCTCGACCAGGCCGAGGAAATCCTCGGTCAGCAGAGGCAGCACCACCTGGGTCTCGGGATCGCCGAAGCGGGCGTTGAACTCGAGCACCTTCGGTCCGTCGGCGGTGAGCATGAGCCCGGCGTAGAGTACCCCCCGATAGGGGATGTCCCGGCGGACGAGCTCGGCGAGGAGCGGCGCCACGATCTCCACGTCGATGCGGTGGCACAGATCGGCGTCGAGCGCCACCGGCGCGAACGCCCCCATGCCGCCGGTGTTCGGCCCCGTCCCGCCCTCTCCCACCGCCTTGTGGTCGCGGCTGGGCGCCAGGAGCGCATAGTCCTGGCCGTCGGTGACCACGAGGACCGACAGCTCCGGTCCGAACAGGCATTCCTCGAGCAGGATCCTGGCCCCGGAACTGCCGAAGCGATGGCGCTCGAGGCAATCGCGGATGAAGTCCTCCGCCTCCTGCCGCGTGTCGCAGACGGCGACGCCCTTGCCCTGGGCCGCCCCGCAGGCCTTGATGACGCAGGGCAGTTCGGCCGTGTCGAGGTGGCGGAGCGCGGCCTCCAGGGTGGAGAAGGCGTGATGGCGCGCGGTGGGAATGCCGGCCGCGTCCATGATCTCCTTGGCGAACTCCTTGTCACCTTCGAGGCGCGCGCCGAGGGCGCCGGGTCCGAAGACCGCCAGCCCCGCATCCCGCAGGCGGTCGGCGAGGCCGGCGATCAGGGGATCCTCCGGGCCGATCAGCACCAGGTCGATCGCGTGGGCCCGACAGGCGGCGAGCACGGCCTCGGCCCGCAGCGGGTCGAGGTCCAGGTTGGTGGCGAGCCCGGCGGTGCCCGGGTTGCCCGGAGCGCAGAACACCTGCGGCTTGCGGGGCGACGCCACCAGCTGCCGCACCAGGGCATGCTCGCGCCCTCCGCTGCCGATGACCATGATCTTGCGTGCCATGATTCGGTGACCTCCTGATCCCCACACCCTAATCGAACACGCGAACCGGGAACAACGGAAAAGGCGGCCCGGAGGCCGCCTTGCCCTCAGGAACGCCGCCGTCAGGCCGGATCGGGCACGATCCGCGTGCCCGCCAGGCCGTCGACCGCGGCCAGGATGCTGCCCGGATCGGTGATGATGACCTCCCGGCCCCCGTGCGCCAGGAAGCCCAGGGCGGCCTCGATCTTGGGACCCATGCTGCCGGCCGGGAACTCGCCGGCATCCAGGAGCGCCTGCGCGCGCGAGGCTGGCAGGACGTCGAGCGCTTCCTGGTCGGGCTGTCCGAAGCGCACGAACACCTTGTCGATCTGCGTCACGATCATCAGGACGTCGGCCTGCACCAGCCGTCCGAGCCGATCGCTGGCGCGGTCCTTGTCGATCACCGCGTCCACGCCCCGCAGCTCCCCGTCGGCCTGCCTGACCACGGGGATCCCCCGCCGCCGACAGCGACCACGAGCACGCCCGCGTCCAGCAGCGCCTTGATGGCCGGCCACTCGACGACCTCCAGGGGTTGCGGACTCGGGACCACGCGCCGCCAGCCGCGGCCGGCGTCCTCCACCACGGTCCAGCCGTTCTCCTGCGCGACCACGCGAGCCTGAGCCTCGTCGTAGAACGGGCCGATGGGCTTGGTGGGCTTCTGGAACGCGGGGTCGGCCGGATCGACCGTCACCTGGGTGACCACCGACGCCACGGCACGCTCGAGTCCCACCTTGAGCAGCGCGTTCTGCAGGGTCTGCTGGATGAGGAACCCGAGGCCGCCCTGACTGTCGGCGCCGCACGCGAACATGGGCATGGCGGGGATGCCGTGCAGCTGCTCGCCGGCATCGCCCCGCAGCACGATGTTGCCGACCACCGGACCGTTGCCGTGGCTCATGACCACCTCGTGACCGGCCAGGGCCAGCTGGGCCACCTGGTCCATGGTCTGCCGGGTGATCACGACCTGCTCGTCGAAGGTGCCGCGCTTGCCCACGGGCAGGATCGCGTTGCCGCCGAGGGCGATGACGAAACGGCGGCGTCTGGGGGTTCCGCCTGGCATGAACAGCCTCCGGGAAAACGGGTACCGGTCCCCCGGGGAGGGGACCGGTCGGGTGTTTCATCGCCGAAACCTAGGCGGGCCCCTGTCGGCCGTCAAGCCGAAGCCCGAACGAGCGGTCGCGCCGCGACGAACGCTCAGCCCAGGGACTCCAGGTAGGCGTCGATCTCGCGGCACACGTCCTTCCGCAGGCGCGACGTGTCGCGGGCCATGCGCCGCAGGTCCGTCTTCGAGACGTACTTCACGTGGATGAACCGTCGCAACAGCTTCACCGAGACGTTCACCGGGCTTTCCAGCAGGGCCCGCGGCACGTCCTTGTTCGCGTGGCCCGAATGGAGGTTGCGGTCGCCGGCGATGACCTCGAGCACGCGGCCCGAGCGGGTCCGTCGGGCCACCTCGGCGACCAGGCCGGGGATGCTGACGACCTTCTGGTTGCGCAGGAAGCCGAGCAGGATGCTCACCGAACCCACGTTGTTGAGCACGAGCTGCTTGACCGCGAACGCGGACGTGGTGTCCTCCTCGGGCTCGGCGGCGTCGGGCTCGGCGTTCGCCGCGTCCTCGTCGGCGGCGGCCGCGTCGGGTGCGGACACGCCCTTCATCTCGGCGAGGGTCGGCAGGTCGTGGCGCCAGACCCGATCGCCGAGTCCGAGCTGCGGCTTCGCCAGGATCAAGCGCTCGCCGTCGAGTTCGAATCCACGCAGGCCGGCGGCCACGTCCGCCCGGGCGGACATCAGCACGCGTCCGACCGCCGCCGCCAGTTCGGGCCCGAGCTCCAGCACCAGCTTGCCGTCGACGGTGTGATCGAGGACCAGCGTCACCGCGCCCACCAGACCGAGCTCGTCGGTCCGCACGCCGGCGCGCTGGAGGGCGCGCCCGAGCACGAGCAGCCGCGCGACGGGCCCGGCGAGTTCGCCGACCGAGGGCCGCGCGGCACGGAACCGCCGGTGGATGCCGGCCAGCGGCGCCAGGGCCGAACAGCCGGCCAGAGCGGCTGCCAGACGCGGACGCTCGCTCTCGTCCAGGATCTCGTCTTCCCGGGGCACGCGGTGACGGAACGCCTGCTGGACGTCGCCGGCCTCCAGCCAGACCGCCAGGTGTCCGAGGTCGCGGATCTCCGCGTCGGCGCGGTTCAGAAGCGGCAGCGCCCGCATCACCGCGGTCACCCGGTAGGGGTCGATGGCGCCGGCCAGGCGGCTGACGCGCTCCTGGTAGGCGTCGCATTCCAGCCGCACCATCTCGGCGAGCAGCCGTAGGTCGTCGGCCGAGGGGTCGGGCGCGCCGGTTCGTGGCGCCAGGCCATCCAGGGTCTGCCGCAGCAGCGGCAACGGGGTCAGATCCAGGGGCCGCGCAGGGTCGGCGGCGTCCGGCGGGTCGTCCGCCCGCGCCCCGGCGGCCTCGACGACCGCGCGCAGACGTTCCTGCCACTCGCCCAGGAAGACGTCGCCCACGAGGTCCGAGTCGCTCGTCAGCAGGCGCCGCGTCGAGTGGAACGGACGGATCCGCGGCAGCAGCTGGGAGCCGGGCGTCTGGGCGTCCAGCAGGGCGGCCAGCAATCGCGCGCCGGCCGGCTCGTTGCGGGCGGCGAGCGTCTGGACCCCCAACAGGCAGAGCGTCAAGCGCTCCTGCCCCAGCATCTTACGCAGCTGCTCGAAGAGTTGACGCGAACGTGCGGGCAGCTGGTCCTGGCCCATGGCGAGGCCGCGCAGCTCCTCGAGCAGCGCGTCGGACACCGGCGGTTCGACCGCCAGCGGTTCGGGAGCGAGCAGGGGATGCAGGAGGGTCTCGGGACTCATGAATGCCTCTGGGTTGGACCACGGACCCGGGCTTCGGCGACCTCGTCGTCTCCCCTTGATCGGCGGCAGCGGGGCGCAATTGAGTCCTCAAAGTCCGAGCCGCAAGCCCGCCTGTCCCGTGACCTCGGCGGGCTGGTTACGCGCCGTAGGGCGACGCGCGACCACCGCCAGCTGCCAGCCCCAGCGTCCGCGCCCGGCCAGCCCCAGCCACGCGCCCGATCGCCAGTCGCCCCAGTGCTGGACCACGTAGAAGCCTGGCACCGGTACGCTCAGGCTCACCAGATCCACCGGCGGCCCCCAGGCGGTCTGCCAGCCGGCCCGCAGGCGGATCGCACCATGATCGGCAGACCACTGGCCGCTGAGCAAATGGCGCGCCTGGCGATCCTTCTGGCTCAGCCGCCAGCTCAGGCGCAGCTCCCCCCCGGCAAGCGGGAGGTCTCCACCTGCGGTCAGCCACCAGCGCGGCATCACGGCCATCACGGCCGGAGGCGACCACGGCTCGGCAGCCTGCCAGCGCCACTGCCGCTCCTGGTCCAGCCGTCCCCGCAGATGCCAACGCCCGCGGCCAGGCAGCGCCCCGCTCCAGATCAGATCGGCGCGCAGCCGTTCGCGCTCATCGGCCGCGGCCGCGTCCAGGTCGCGCGCCCGCGACCAGGTGACCAGACCCTCGAGGACGACGGCATGGCGCACCTTGCGCTGCCAGCGCAGGGTCCAGCCGCGGCCACGCCAGCCGAGCAGCGTTGCCGGACGCAGGCCACCGGCCGGGGACGCCGTGACGCGTGAGAGCGCCACCTGCAGCTCCCCGCGCCAGGCGCCCTGATCGACCATGGCCGTGACAACGGCAGCCGAGCCATGGCCGGACCAGGCCGCCGCCTCGCCCACGACCCGCCAGCCATGGCCCGCCTGCAGGAAGCTCAGGCTCGTGGCCCGGCGACCGTCGCGCCGGGTCCGTAGGACCGCCAGGTCGATCCCGCGCCCGGACCAGGCGAGCCGTTGCAGACTGACGGGCCGGCCGTCCTGATCGCGGCCGTCGGCCGCCAGGACCGCCAGCGGGCCCCGCTCGCCCCGGGCCCAGATGGCCTGCCAGCCGCCCGTGGACGCCTCGGACAGGGTTCCGCGCCACCCCTGCCGGGGTGCGAGCAGCGAGCTGCCGGCATCCAGGCTGCTGCGGCCGCCGGGCGCCGCGCTCACCAGGCCCACGCCATGCTGCAGGCCGCCGTGGCCCATGCCGGCCGACCAGCCGCCGCGATCGGCCACGAACCAGCCCGCCACGGCCGTACCCGCGTCTGTCCGTTGCCAGCGCCCGGCCAGCCGCACCGGCCTGGCCTCGAGCTCGACACCGCCACGCGTCCGCTCGACGCCTGCGGCGCCGCCGCGCACGTCGACCATCATCTCTCCGGACGGCCAGCGCCAGAACGGGTCCATCGCGGGCAGCTCCGCCGGATCGGCGACGCCGCCGGCCGCGGCCACCTCGTCGAGGGCGGCCGCCAGGTCGACGTCGGCCAGGGTGGTGTCGGCGGGGGTCTGGGCGAGCGCCGGCGCGGCCGCGAGCACGACCAGCATCGCCCCGGGGAGCCGGCCCATACGCCTCATCGCAAGGCCCCCAGGCTCCAGCGGTGGGTGGTCCCGAGGTCGGCGTGGACCAGGTGGCTGGAGCGCAGCACCAGGGCGCCTCGCCGCCAGGCCGTGCAGACGCCCATGGCGCCGCTGGCCGCATCCCAGCGGATACCCCAGGCGATCCCGCGCCCGAGCCTGACGAGCGCCTCGGCCTGCAGCGACGGCGTGCCGTCCGCCCGCCTGTCCAGCGCGGCCCGCCAGGCCGTCCCTTCGCCCTCGCCCGCGAGCACGATCCAGCGGTCGAGTCCGCGCACGCCGTACCAGGGCGGCGGGTCGGACAGCGGCCAGTCCACGATCAGACACAGGCCCGTGGCCAGCGGCGCCCGACAACAGGCCGCCGCCCGCAGGTGCCGCCGCGGCGGTCCGGCGTCCAGGCTCAGGCGGTCCAGCTCGACGCGCCCGCCGACCTGCCAGCGGCGGCCGACGAGGACCCCGACGCTGGCCGTGTCGTCGCGGTAGAGCCGGGCGCCCAGCCGTTCCCAGGTGCCGACCCACCGCCAGCCGGGGCGAGCCGGCGCACCTCCAGGCCAGCCTCCGGCAACTCGTCCAGTCCGAAGAGGCGGCCGTGGCGCACTCCAGCCACCACGCGACGGTGGCGGTGTCGACCGCAGCCGCGGCAAGGAGGGCGCCGCTGCTGGGCCCGTCCACCAGCCAGGCGTCGCCGAGGTCGCGGATGCCGCCCGCCCACGCCGTGGAGACGAGCGCGAGCACGGCCGCGATGGTCGTCGGCCGTCGCAGCGTCATCGGCCGGCCCGCCGCACGGCCACCAGGCGGCGCGCGGCCGCGGAGACCGCGCCCGATCCGGTGCGCCAGAACAGGCAGGCCACGTAACCGCCGTCGGCGACGGCCCGGCCCTCGTCGTCACGTCCGTCCCAGACACGCTCGCGACGCCCAGGACCGAGCGTATCGCCGCCCAGGTCGCGAACCCGCTGGCCCCAGAGGTCGTGGATCCGCAGCTCCCAGCCGGCGGCGGCGGCGGGCACGACGAAGACGAGGCTCACGCCCCCGGGATCTCCATCGGGGTCGAAGGGATTGGGCGCCAGACCCAGGGCCGACCCGCGGGGACGCGGCCCCACGGCCATCACGCACCCGGGTGTGGCGCCGGCCCGCGCGGTGGCCAGCCGCCACGCGCCGTCGCTGCCGCGCTCGAGGCTGCGGCCGGCCGGAGCCTGGCCGTCGTCGCCGCCGATGGTGACGTGGTCGAGCACGGATCCGTCCGCGTCGCCGAGCAGCAGCCGGTCGGCGAACGAGCGCGACCCGGGCGCCGTGTTGTTGAGGCTCGGCCAGGCCGCGCAGGGCTGCGGATCCCGCACCTCGCACCGTGGGCCCAGGCCGTCGGCGTCCAGGTCCGCCAGCCAGGCGGCCAGCTGCTCGGGGTCCTGGGCGATGAGCTGGACCTCCCCCGGAGCCAGGACCAGGTCCGGCAGCGCGCGCCAGGATCCGTCCTCGTCGCGCAGCTGCAGGCCGTCCAGGCTCCGGGGAAGGGAACCGAGGTTGACGAGCTCGCACCATTCGCCGCCCGCGGTCGGGGCGGCCATCACCTCGGCGAGCTGGAGCTCGGGCAGACCCACCTGGTAACGGCCCGCCGCGAGGTCGGCCGTCCCCTGCGGAGCCGTCACCCGCAGCGTCGCCGACTCGCACAAGCCCGGCTGACGCCGGCGTCGTGGCGAGCACGACCGTGACCGCGCCGTCCGGCGGCACGGCGGGCAGCGGCGCCGACCACGCCTGCCCCGCGCGCTCGAGCGTCACGGCGGCGCCGCCGATCGCGGCCAGGCCGGCGTTGGCGACCTCCACCTCCACCTGCACATCGGCGCCGGCGATCGCCACGGACGGCGGCTCCCAGACGATGCGGGCGAGGACGGGTGCGAACTCGCGCCAGTTGGCCGCACCGGGCGTGGGTTCGGCGCCGCGCAGGTCATCCAGGTTGCGATCGGTGTCCTGACCGTCGGGCCGGCGGGCGAGCGACGCGTTGGTGACGTCGGGGCGGGCGGTCCTTCGCTCAGTTCGGGCCAGGCGAGGTCGCCCCAGCCCACGAGGTCGAGCACGACACCATCGCGCACCAGCCGCACGGCGTCCGGACCGTTCTGCAGCCCGAGGCCGCCTCGGCCTGCGGCGGGACGCCCGTCCAGCCGTGGTCGGCGATCAGGAAGGGCGTCCGCGAAGCGAGGCGGGTCCCGGCGGGCGCGGTCCAGCGGACCTGCCACCGGACCGGCGATTCGGCGCCGTTGGCGAACTCAAGGCCCACGCCGGCAAGATCGAGGGTGTCGGGCCCCGTGTGCCAGAGCTCGACGAACTCGGCGCCGGCGTCAGCTCCCGGCGGATCGTAGCAGACCTCGTTGAGGACCAGCGCGGCGGCCAGCAGGCACAACCCACCCGTCGGCATGGCGACGGCTCACGTTCCGGGAGGAGACCTCGGAACTCCGGCTCAGAGCAGACCCTGGCGACGACGCACCAGCCACTCGGCGCCCAGCAGCACCACCACCAGCCCAAGCCAGGCCCAGGTGGCCGTGGGCTCGAGACGGGCCTGGCGCGGCGCACGCTCGGCGTCCAGCGCCAGGTCGGCCAGCGCATCCAGCAGCACCTGCCGGTCGTTCGGCTGGCCGGCGTCGAGCACCATCGCCCCCAGGCGCGAGCCGGTCTGCCGCAGGTTGCGCCAGTCCTGCCTCACCTGCGCCCGCTCGCTCTCGGCCGCGGTCACGGCCACCGTACGCGGCTCGCCGGGCTGCGGCGGATCACCCTCGCCGCGCGGCACCAGCTGCCAGCGTCCGGGTGGCAACAGCGGCAGGACTCCGCTGAACTCGCCCGGGCGCGTCGGTTCCGGTCGCAGCGCGTAGGGCTGCCCGCCGGCGGCCTCACCCTCGCGCCGCACCTCCACGGTGACGCCCCGGTCGGTCACCGGATCGCCGCGCAGGTCGCGCCACCGCACCGCCACGGGCACGGGCTCGCCGGCCTCGAACACCCGCTGCCGTCCGAGCAGCGACACCCCGCCACGCTGATCGCCGAGCGCGGTCCAGAGCAGGAGCTGCCGCAGGAGGCGGCGTCCGGCGTGATCGTCGGCGGTCGACGGCATGGCCGGCTGCCAGAATGCGAGTTCCCAGAGCCGCCGCGCGCCGAACCAGAGCAGACGCCCGGATCCCGGCTCGGCGGCCACGAGCACCGGGCTCGTGTCGCTCACCAGGAGCGGACGCGCCCCGGCCCGAAGTTGGACCGGCAGCACGGCCTGCAACGGCGGCAGGGCCGCCAGGCCGCCGGCGGCGATCAGGTCGGCCAGCAACGGATGCCCCCGACCCGCGTCCGCCACCTGGACGGCGAATTCCCCGGTGCGCACTCGGCCGCCGCCGGGCACCACCGGCAGCAGGTCGGCGAGCGGCCCGCTCCAGGGCCGCGGCTCTCCCACGACGTCGGCGTCGAGCGCGAGCACCAGCAGCCCCAGCCCCTGGCGCACGGCGCCGGCCAGCTCCCGGCCATCGTCGGGCAGCCACGCGCCCGGCGGGCCCGCCAGGACCACGGCCTCCCAGTCGTCTCGCCAATCGGCCGCCGACAGCGGCGCCTGCCACGGCTGCCGATCGTCGGCGAACACGGGCCCCTCCGGCCCCGGCCGCACCACCCGCACCTGCAGCCGCGGTTCGGCCAGGGCGGCCTGGGCGAGGAAGCGCACGTTCCAGCCGACGTGCGGGGCCAGCAGCAATACCCGGGCCCGCTCCTTGGCCACGTCCACGGCCAGGGTCGCCTGGTTGTTGCCGAGGAAGCGCTCGCCTTCCAGCGGGCTGACGTCGACCTGCAGCACGGCCAGGCCCGGCGCGTCGGGCGTCCAGGTCAGTTCCCACCGCGAGAGATCGCGCGCCGGTCCCGTGCGGCGGTCGAGCACCTCGTCGCCTCGCCGCAGACTCACGGTGACGGAATCGTCCGGCGTGGTCGCCCCGCGTTGACGCACCGCGAGCTCGACCACCAGCGGTTCGCCGACGTGGACGGCATCGGGATGGCGGAGGTCCACCAGGCCGCGGTCGGCCACGCCGGAGCGATCGCCGACCCCGACGAGCCACAGGGGTGTGCGGCCGGGCTGGCCGGTGGCCTGGCCACGGTCCGAATGTCCGTCCGAGAGCACGACCAGGCCGCGCAGCGGTCGCGCCAGCAGCCGCTGCCGGGCCTCGGTCACCAGCGACGGGAGGTCGCTGCCGACGGCCCGCGGCGTGTCCTGCCGCGCCTCGGCGAGCGTCGTCTGGCGCAGGTCCGCCAGACCGTTGCCGCGCAGGAGGACGAACTCGGCGCCCGTGTCGGCCGCGGCGAGCAGCGAGTCCACGGACGCCGCCACGGCCAGAGCCTGCCGCCACCGCGTCGGCCGGTCCGCCCCATCCTGCAGGGCCATGCTGCCCGAATCCTCCACCACCACGGCCACCACGGCCGGGTCATCGACGGTCTGCTCGGTGATCAGCAGGGGTCGCGCGACGGCCAGCAGCACCACGAGGCCGGCGGCCGTCCGCAAGCCCACGAGGAGCCGCCGCACCCGCATGGTCGGCGCGGGCACGGTGCGCCCGTAGACCCGGCGGACCCAGACCGCCCAGGCCGCCGCCGCGAGCAGCAGCGGCAGCCAGGCCCAGGTCGGCAACAACCATTGCAGATGCACGTCGCTCCTCGCGCCGGCGCGGGTGAGGGTTCAAGCACGGCGGCGGTCGCGACCGAGGCCGACGACCGCCGCTGCGATCAGGATACATTGTTACGCCGGAACTAGCTTCCGAGTTCCTCCTGGATGGCCACCTGCGCGGCCGCCAGCCGGGCGATCGGCACGCGGAACGGCGAGCAGCTCACGTAGTCCAGCCCCACCTTGTGGCAGAACGCGATCGACGCCGGGTCGCCGCCGTGCTCGCCGCAGATGCCGACGTGCAGCTTCGGGTTGCGGGCCCGGCCCTTCTTGCAGGCCATCTCCACGAGCTGGCCGACGCCGGTCTGGTCGAGCTGCTGGAACGGGTCGCAGGGCAGGATCCCCTGGCGCAGGTAGATGGGCAGGAAGGTGTTGATGTCGTCGCGGCTGTAGCCGAACGTCATCTGGGTCAGGTCGTTGGTGCCGAAGCTGAAGAAGTCGGCCTCCTCGGCCACCTCGTCGGCCGTGAGCGCGGCGCGCGGGATCTCGATCATGGTGCCCACCTTGTAGGCCACCTTCTTGCCGTGCGCGGCCATGATCCGCTCCGCCGTCGCGATGCACAGCTTGCGCAGCTCGGCGAGTTCGCGGCGGGTGCCCACCAGCGGGATCATGATCTCCGGATGCACATGGACGCCGTTGCCCGTGGCCACGAGCGCGGCACCGATGATCGCCTCCACCTGCACCTCGTAGATCTCGGGGTAGGTCAGGCCCAGGCGGCAACCGCGGTGGCCGAGCATGGGGTTCATCTCGTGCAGGGTCTCGATCTTGTGCTCGATGTGGGCGACGGAGACATCGAGGTCGCCGGCCAGCTCCTCGATCTCCTTCTCGCCCTGCGGCAGGAACTCGTGCAGCGGCGGGTCGAGCAGGCGCACGTTCACCGGCAGGCCGTCCATGGCCGCGAAGATGCCCTCGAAGTCCGCCTGCTGCAGCGGGCGGATGTGCTCGAGGGCGGCGCGGCGTCCGGCCTCGTCGTCGGCCAGGATCATCTGGCGCATGCGGCGGATGCGGTCCTCGCCGAAGAACATGTGCTCGGTGCGGCAGAGGCCGATGCCCTGGGCGCCGAACTCGCGGGCCTGGCGGCTGTCGTGGGGCGTGTCGGCGTTGGTGCGCACCTTCAGGCGCCGGAAACCGTCGGCCCAGCCCATGATCATGGCCAGGTTGGGATCGTCCATGCCCGGCGGCACCAGGGCGGGAGCGCCTGCGATCACGGCGCCCTTCGTGCCGTCGAGGGTGATGATGTCACCCTCCCGGAAGACCTTGCCGCCGATGGTGAGGGTCTTGGCCTTCTGGTCCACCTCGGCGTCGCCGCAGCCGGCCACGCAGGGCTTGCCCATGCCGCGGGCGACGACGGCCGCGTGGCTGGTCATGCCGCCGCGGCTGGTGAGGATGCCCTGCGCGGTGTTCATGCCGGCGATGTCCTCGGGGCTCGTCTCGCGGCGCACCAGGACGACCTTGTGGCCCTTGGCGGCGGCCGCCACGGCGTCCTCGGCGGTGAAGCGGATCTCGCCCTGGGCCGCGCCCGGCGACGCCGGCAGACCGCTGGCCAGCACGTGGACCTCGGCCTTGGGATCGATCTGGTCGTGCAGGAGCTGGTCGAGGTGACCGGGCTCGACGAGCATGACCGCGCCGCGCTCGTCCACCAGGCCCTCCTTCTGCAGCTCGGCGGCGATGCGGATGGCCGCCGCGCCGGTCCGCTTGCCGTTGCGGGTCTGGAGCATCCACAGGCGGCCTTCCTGGATCGTGAACTCGATGTCCTGCATGTTCTTGTAGTGCGACTCGAGCTTCAGCCGGATCGCGTCGAGCTCCTTGTAGAGCCCGGGCATCACCTCATCCATCGTGGGCAGGTTCTTCGCCTCGTGGCTCTGGGGTAGGGTCGCCCGGCCCGCCTGGTTGATCTGCTGCGGGGTACGGATGCCGGCCACCACGTCCTCGCCCTGGGCGTTGACGAGGAACTCGCCGTAGAAGAGGTTCTCGCCCGTGGACGGGTTGCGGGTGAAGGCGACGCCGGTGGCGCTGCTGTCGCCCAGGTTGCCGTACACCATGGCCTGGACGTTGACCGCCGTGCCCCACTCCTCGGGGATGTGGTGGATGCGCCGGTACTCGACCGCGCGCGCCACGCCCCAGCTCTTGAACACGGCGCTGACGCCGCCCCACAGCTGCTCCCAGGGATCGGTGGGGAAGTCGCGTCCCGCCTCCTGCTTGACGATCGCCTTGAACGTGGCGATGAGCTCGCGGAGGTCGTCGGTCGTCAGCTCGTTGTCCAGCCGCACCTTGCGCTTGGCCTTCAACGCGTCGAGGGCGTGCTCGAGCGCCTCGCCGTCGACGCCCATGACCACGTCGCCGTACATCTGCACCAGGCGCCGGTAGCTGTCGTAGGCGAAGCGCTCGTTGCCGCTCTTGTCGGCCAGGCCGCGGACCGTCTCGTCGTTGAGGCCGAGGTTGAGCACGGTGTCCATCATGCCGGGCATGGACACCCGGGCGCCCGAGCGCACGGAGAACAGCAGCGGGTCGGCGGGGTCGGCGAAGGTCTTGCCCATCACCTTCTCGCAGCGCTTCAGCGCCGCGCGCACCTCGTCCTTGAGCGCGTCGGAGAGCTGCCCGGTCTGCTGGTAGATGGTGCACTCGGCCGTGGTGATGGTGAAGCCCGGCGGCACCGGCACGCCGATGCGCGTCATCTCGGCCAGGTTGGCGCCCTTGCCCCCCAGCAGGTTCTTCATGTTCGCCTGGCCGTCGGCCTGGCCGTCACCGAAGAAATAGACCCTCTTCTCGCTCATCATGTTCTCCTCGGAGTCTGAACCGTCATGCAGTGAGGGGCGACACCCGCCGCCCGGGCGCACGGGTCACCAGTATAGTCATCAGGAGGGGCAAAACAAGCCTGATCCGTCCGCAGACGGGCCCGGCGCCGACCGGGGCCGGCGCCGGGCCACGCAACCGCCGCGACGGGCGTCAGTTGATGATCACCAGCTTGCCCCAGTAGTCCCCGCGGGCGGGCATCAGGACCCGCCAGATGTAGATGCCGGAGGCCAGGAGCTTGCGGTCGTTGTTCCGGGCCACCCAATACATGTTCGCGCCCACCTGGGGCGAGCCGTCGCGGGGCAGCTCGGCGATCTCGTCGCCGGCCAACGTGAAGATCTGGATGCGGCTCTCGGGCGGCAGGTTGGTCCAGACGACCTCCTCGCCCTCGCCGCCGACGATGCCCGCGCCGAGCCGCAGCGGGTTGGGATAGACGTAGATCTCCTCGCCGTCGAGCTCGGCCGCCGCCTCCGTGTTCACCTGGACGGAGAACCGGTTGCCCGGGCCGTCGTCGACGCCGACGTCGTCCCCGGGGTAGCGGTTCGGGAACACCATGGGACTGCTGACGGCCACCGGGTCGATCACCAGGGAGATGTCGCCGAAATCGAACGGCGTGACCGCGTACTGGTAGGTGAAGCCGTTGAACACATCGTCATCGTAGAACGAGACGTTGCCCGCGCCGTCGAACTCGAAGCAGGCCGCGCGGCGTTCGTCGAAGCAGTTGGGGCGGATGACGAAATTCTCGTCGCCGCAGAAGCCCTCGATGCAGGTCTCCGGATTGCTCTTGTCGTAGCGGCCGATCATCACCATCGCATCCGGGTTGCCGCGCGGCGATCGCCAGACGATCCACCCCTGGTAGTCCTGGCAGATGATCCGGAAGATGCGGGGATCGAGCGCGCCATCGTTGTTCTCGTCGGCCAGCGTGAGCGAGCCGGGGAAGAAGGTGAGGTCTAGGCCGAGCGCGAGGCTCCGCAGGTTCGAGTCGGTCCCGCTGGAGAGGATGGTGGACGTCAGCGACACCGGCAGACCGGGCGTGTAGATGCCGCCGCCGGTGGTGGCCAGATCGAGCACCGTCCCGTCGGACAGGAGCTGCCGCCCGAGCCGGTTGTAGGGCTGGTCGGCCAGCAGGGACCAGCTCGCTCCGGCGTCCGCCGTCGTGAGGATGCCGTAGGCATCGGCCAGGGCGAGCAGCGTGGCGCCGTGGTAGACCACGCTCCAGATCTGCGGCTTGATGGCCAGGCCGTCGTAAGGCGTGACGGCCGCGGTCCAGGTGGCGCCGCCGTCGACCGTGCGCTGGATCAGCTGGGCCACCGTGCCGGCCGTCAGATGCTGGCCAGCGAGCGGATCGATGGCCAGGCTCCGCACCGACACGGCCCAGCCCGGATCCGAACCGGCGTAGTCGACGTAGATGCTCTGCCAGGTGGTGCCGCCGTCGAGCGACTCCCACACGCCGTGGGTGGTGAGCCCGACGAGCACTCGCGAGGCCAGCGACGGATCCTCGACGATCGTGTTGATCACCGGACGCACCAGGGTGGAACTGCCGGGCGCCGAGGGCACCTCGAGGGCGGCGGCACGGGTGAAGCTGGCGCCGCCGTCGGCGCTGATGAAGAGCCCGAAGTTCCTCACCGCGACGTAGAGCCGCGTCCCCGTCCAGGTGATGGCCGTGACCTCGAACGAGTTCGGGATGTTGGGGGCCGATGGGTCCAGGTTGCTGGTCCACTGCGTGAACGTGGCGCCGCCGTCGGTGGAGATGAAGACGCCGTCGCGTCGCGTGCCCACCGCCAGGTTCGCCGCCGCGTCCGGGTCCACGGCCACGGCCGCCACCCCGCGTGCGCGGCCGAAGAGCGCCGCGCCGATCTCCGTCCAGTCGCCACCCGCCGTGGCGAGGTACACTCCCACCGGATCATTCTGGACCTGCGGCCACGCGCCGGCGGTGAGCGCCGCGAGGCGGGTGCCGTCGGCCGCCCGGCTCAACGCGATGAGGTTGGTGTAGGGCAGGGAGTACGGCAGCCCCTCGTTCCACTGCGTCCAGGCGCTGCCGGTCTGCGACCAGAGCCCCCCGGTGTTCGACAGGTTGATCTCGCCGTTCAGGTTGCCCGTACGCACGTTGTTGACGTTGCTCCAGGCGCAGACCATGCGGTTGCGTGCGGCGTCGCCGACCGCGCCGCCGGTGGTGAAACGGAACTCGAGGGTCCGGTCCACGGAATCGAGGTAGTCGCCGTCGATCCGCATCGGGATGCCCAGGCCCGCCGTGTCGACCAGCGCCACGCAGGTCGACAGGGCGTCGTTCGGCTCCGGCCAGGTCAGGAACAGGCCCGGGCCGCGCGAGGTCGAGCGGAGCTCGTACGTGATCTCGCTCGTCGCCGGCACCGTCAACGGCAACTCGCAACTCGTCGGCTGCGCCGCAGCCGCGGCGGCCAGCGTCAGGACCAGCGCCACGCCGAGGATGCCGATCCGCCCGTTGCGGCCCATCGTCCCAGAAACCATGCTCTCGCCTACCTTTTGACGTTCGGAGAACCAGGTCGCCCGACCGTGGCCGGGCGACCCGAGCTACTTGCCTTCGGCGGTCATGCTCAGGCCGAAGTGCTCCCCCAGCACCCAGCGGATGACCTTGCGCATCTGGACGTTGTCGAAGCGGTAGGGGTCGAAGCCGAACACCACATCGCCCACCTGGCTCGGCTTGCTCTCCGCCGTCTTGTTGGAGATGAAGGCCACGGTCTGATCCGTGGTCAGCGACCGGAACGACGGGTCGCGCCACTTGTCACCGCACAGGTTGTTGAGCGACTGGAGCGGCGGCGGTCCGTAATAGCCCTCCGGCCAGGTGTCGCTCGGGTCCACCTCTTGGCGCTTGATCTTGACCCACTCGAAGCGCGCGATCGACCGGAACATGGGCTCGATGCACAGCCCCTCGCAGCCCCATTCCTCGCCCTGCTGCAGATCCCAGCCGGTCCCGCGGCCGATCCGGTCGGCGTTGTAGAACTCGTCGTTGCCCCAGTAGTAGGGGTAGGCGAGCACGTCGCCGACGGTGGGCATGGCGTTGTCGTTCCAGTCGATGCCCGGCTCGGTCCAGATGGTGTCGGCGAAGACCTCGCCGCCCGGCATGTACTCGGACTTGAAGGCCGGGTCGATGGCCAGACCCTTCAGGCCCACGCACGGCCGCTTGCGCCTGGTATCGGCCCGCAGGCCCGTGCCGAACTCGTAGAGCGACGAGTTGGGCGACATGAGGTCGATCACCGAGACGCCCATCGTGCTGAACGGATACCGCGAGAGGCCGACCTGCACCCGGGTGCCGTCGGGGAGCTCGCGGTAGCCGAACCCGCGCCGCACGTCGTAGGTGCGGACCCGCTCGTAGCCGGTGGCCGCGTTGCCCTCGCGCGACTGGAACACGATCGGCAGCTCCCAGGACGAATCGGCCAGGTAGTTGAGCATGGCGCTGCTGCCCACGTACAGGAGGTTGCCGACGGTCTGCTGGTAGGGCGTCATCCAGACGTACTTGTCGAGATCGCCCGAGGTCACGCTGCCGCCGGCGGGCCGGAAGAGGTCGGCGACCGCGGAGTTCCCCTGCGAAACCCGGTACCCGGTCCAGACGAGGCTGCGGTAGCCCACGGCCTCCCGATAGTTGAGGCGGCGCTCCTCGCTGTCGATGGTGTGGGCGAGCGAATCCCAGCCGGCCACGCCGCCGGGCCCGCCGATCACGCTGCGCCAGAAGTCGTCGCGGTACGCGTCGCGGTCGAGCTTCGCCCTGACCGGCGGCGGCCCCTCCCAGGTGTTGGACGCCCGGTCGAACACGTCGTCGACCAGCAGCACCGGCTCCTGATCGGTGGGATCGGGCACAGGCACCACGTTGAGGATCACGGTGGCGCGGGAGAGCTGATTCGAGTTGTCGCGCACCTCGACGGTGAGCGTGTGGCTGCCCGAACCGAACGAGATCGGCTGGGCCCGGCGGTGCTGCGGCGTGTTGCCCGGCGGCAGCGACCAGTTGGGGTCGTTGGGGTCGCTCAGGTCGGACACGTCCCAGCCGTAGCGGTAGCTCTGCACGATGCCCGCGTAGTCGGCGGCCGTGGCCGACCAGGAGAACTCCAGCAACTGGCCGGCGGCCACGTCGAGGGCCCGCGTGAGGTTCGGGCCGGCGCCCTCGATCTCGCCCAGGAACGTCTCCAGCACCCGCAGGGTGGGCGCCAGGCTGCGGGTGATCTGGATGTTGGCGATCTGCTTGTTGTAGACGCGGTCGATGCTCACGGCGCCGGCCGTGTCGCGGACCTGGATGGCGAACACGTAGGCGATCTTGTTGTTCTGGGCGTCCAGCTCCTGCTGATCGGGCAGGGTCACGCGCCGGGTCTCGTCGTTGGGGTCGTAGGCCGACCACGGCGTCCACAGCGAATCGGCGAACGGCACGAGGAAATCGACGTTGTTGTTGAAGGTGGTCCGTGACCTCACGTAGTTGCCGTCGGGCAGCAGCGCCCGCTTCCAGAGGTAGCGGTAGGACGTGGGCAGGCCGGTGGCGAAGTCGGAGTCCTCGCCCTCGAAGAGGAACGCGACCGTGGACGGCAGGTTGGTGATCTCCGTCTGGATGGTGACGCTCTTGGGGCCGGTCAGCTTGACCGTCGGCAAGATCGTGGTGCTGTTGAAGCTGACGTAGGCCGGCGTCGGGTCCACGCCACCGTCCTCATCGATCGCCCGTACCAGGAAGGTGTGGGTCTGGTAGCTGCGGCTGATATCGTCGGGATCGTTGGGGAAGTCGGGGATGTCGGCGGTCACCAGGAAGGTGGAGTCGGTCGACGCCGTGGTGTACCACGGGTTGAGCGTGTCGCCGGTCACCGGGTCGAACGTCAGCGTGTCCTGCACGCTGATGCCGTCGACGCCGTTGTTGCTGAGCTTCCACTGATAGCCGGCGATGCGGCCGTCGGGATCGAAGCCGGTCCAGAAGAACTGCACCACGAACCCGGTCTCGAGCACGTCGGGCGGACGGGCGGTGACCCGGGTGTCGGGCAGCGAGTTGGGGATGGGGCTGCCGGTCAGGTCGGTGGATGGGCCGCAACCGATCCCCAGCACCAGCGCCAGGGCGGCCAGGGCCACCAGTCCGCTCGCCGTGATTCGCTTCACCATGGGCTCAATCCTCCCGCCGGAATCCGCTCCGGCTCTCACCGCCGCGGCCGCCAGGCCGGGCGTCGGTTGCTCTTGCGACCGAACCTAGCGCAGGCTCAGTCCGCGGCTCTTGCCGCTGACCCAGTTCGGCGGATCGCCGCCGCCGATGAAATCGTTGCCGCTGAAGGGGTGCAAGGTGATCTGGAACTCCTTGACCACCGGCACCTGCTGGTTGCTGTAGGCGGCGTAGTTGGTCAGGTACTTCAGGCCGGCCTCGATCACGCCCGTGGGGTCGACGTCCTCGTCCGGCGCGATGTCGTTGGCGTTCGGGTTGCAGGTGCGCCGCGGGTTCCGGTTGGGCGACGGCTCCCGGGTCCCGAAGTAGTAGTGGTAGGCCGCGGTGTCGAAACGGAAGGCGCAGGTGCTCTGGTCGACGGCGACGGCCCGCACCTCGCCGGGCGAGAACTGGGCCGTCACGAGCCGCCACGCACGGTAGGCCAGCTGTACCGGCTGCGTGGCCTGCCAGGCCAGGATCTCCTCCGGCGTGCCGCCGGAGGGGAAGGCCGCCGCCCCGTACGCGGTCCGGAGCTCCTGCCACAGGCCCGCCGGACCGGCGGTCATGAGGCTGAACGGAGCCGCCACCTTGACGGCCACCCCCCAGACGCCGGTGTCCGGGTCGATGAACAGGTCGCTCGACTGCGGATCGGGGTTGTTGAGGTTGATGTCGAAACCCGTCAGCAGGTTGATGTTGTCACGCCCGCCGCCGTCGGCCAGGGCGTTGCCCTGGTCGCCCGCGTAGTCGATCTGGTACCGCCAGGCCTTGATCCGCCGCTCGGCCTTGCCGGGAGCCCAGTACTCCCGGGGGTGATCCTTGCCGTGCAGGTACACCATCATGTAGTAGTACTGCGCGACGACCTGCTTCCAGTTGTCCCCAGGGGGCTGGACGGTGTTCAGCGAGATGGTGCCGGCCGAGGCGTTGACCCAGATGGGCCCGTTGGTCGAGCTCGCCCGCTGTCCCAGATGGTTGGGATTGGTGGGATCGTAGTTCGGGTTGCCGAGGTTGGCGAAGACCTCGAGTTCGGCCGTGGTGTCCGAGCAGCTCCCGTCGTAGCAGTTGTCGGCGGTGATGTCGTCGTACGCGGAGCTCGGCGTCATGTCCAGCCGGCCGAGCTCGATGCACTGCACGCAGGGCGGGAAGTTGCCCGAAGCTCAGCGTGTCCGGACTGCCGTCCGGCTTGCCGTGCTCGTCGCGCGCGCGCCTTGATCGTCGTAGTCGAAGGACCCACCAGGAAGCCCAGGGTGTCGGCGCTGATCTCGGTCGGATCGTCGGCCAGCCACTCGACCGTGCTGTTGGGGTCGCTGAAGGTGGTCTCGAACGAGACGAACACGCCGTCGACGTTCAGGTTCTGGCCGGCGCGGTACTTGCCCTGGAAGGTCATCGCATTGACGGGCTGACCTGCAGATCGCGCGGATCGTCCCAGCCGAGCGCCTTGAACTGCACGTAGGCGCCGTCGGGCACGGTGTCGCCCGAGGTGAAGTTCCACCAGCCCGCGTCCGGTCCGAAGAACACGCGGTAGCGCGGGTAGGTGATGGTGTCGTTGTGGGCCGCCACCGGATCCTGCTCGCCGTCGAGGATGTGGGTATCCGGCTCGTAGTCGAGCAGGATGGTGAGCACCTGGTCGAGCGTCGGCACCTGCACGCCGGCCACGTCGAGGGTGTTGACCAGCAGGACGAGGGGTTCGGCGGGCAGCAGTTCGCCGAACACGCCGTTGCCCGAGCCGTCGTTCAGGAAGTTCAGTCCGGTCACGTCGCCGAAGTAGCTGAAGCTGTCGCCCGTAGCCTCGTCGAAGGCCTTGGGGTTGAAGCAATCGTCCACCGCGCTGTTGCAGCCGTCTTCCTCGGGCAGGCGCCACTTGAAGCCCAGCAGGCCGTCGTCGTACGGCGGCACGGTGTCGCGCTGCGCCAGCAACACGGGATCGTAGGCGAACAGGTTGGGCGTCGTGCCGCGCCAGCGCAGGAACAGGGGTTCGCCGTACGCCACCGTGTCGCGGTCGGCGAACGGTTGCTCGGCGCCGTCCACCACCCGGTAGAAATCGACCGACGGGTTGCCCAGCGCGTTGCTGAAGAAGTGCAGCCGCGCGGGCGTGCGGTCGAACTCGCCGCGGTCGTCGATCGCCACCATGTGCAGCGTCATGTCGTAGCTCAGGCTCGCTCCCTGGTTGATCCGGAAGTCGAAGACCGAGTCGGTGCGCGTGGTGTAGGTGCCGATCTCCAGCGTGCTCGCGTTGGTCGCGGGATTGAAGTTGAGGTCTTCCTCGTCGTCATCCGTCTCGGTGTCCTGGATCGACGTGTCGGTGAGGGCCCAGACGTACCGTTCGACATACCCGTCGGCATCGGTGCCGTACCACCAGACATGGAAGTGGAAGTAGGCGCCCGACGTCTCGGCCGGCGAGCCCACGAGGTAGGTCTCGGGCAGCCGGTTGACGATGATGGCCTCCGGTTCGAACGCGCGGCAACCGAAGAGCAGCGACGCGGCGAGCACGCAGAGGAACAGGCTGACAATGGCGTGTCTCGGGCTCCACATAAGATTGCGCTCCCTGAGCAATTTGGAGGCCTCGGAACCGGGATCACGGGCTGGTCCGGGTGGGGGTCGGACAGCGTCCTGGCGAGGCATTGGCCGGGGCAGAGCCGTTGCCGCTGGATCCCTCATGAACGCGTGTGAAATATAGGGATTACGCCGCGCCAGTGTCAACTTCGGGTTTCCCGACGCGCGGCTGCGGCGGCGGGCCGCCAGCGAGGCGACCAAAAGGAGGCGGCGGCCCGCCGAGGCAGGCCGCCGCCGATGGTCCCGGGAAACGTGAAGGTTACTTCACGAGGGCCATCTTGTTGATCTTCACCTGGCCGTTCGTCCGGGTCTCGTAGAAGTAGACACCCGAAGCGGACTGGTTGCCGGTGTTGGTCTTGCCGTCCCAGATGATGCTGTGCTCGCCAGCTTCCATCCGGCTGTCGACCAGGGTCCGGACCAGCTCACCGCGCACGTTGAAGACCTTCAGACTGACCATGTCCGCCTTGGGCAGGTTCAGCTTGATGGTGGTGCTCGGGTTGAACGGGTTGGGGAAGTTGCTCACGCTGAGGACGTTCGCGGGCAGGTCGCTGCCGACGTTGCCCGACGTTCCGGACTCGCCGAACCCATCAAGGATGTCCTTGAGGATCAGAGCGCGGGCGGAGTAGCCCTCGAACCCGGTCGGAGGCGTCCAGCTGGGAGCGTTGTAGATGAACATGAAGTCGTAGGGCAGGTACACCACGGTGGCGTCCTGGACCGTGTTGTAGTTGCTGATCGCCGCCGCGTAGGAGTAGGCGCCGACGTTGCCGTTCGGATCCGCGAATTCCGCGATCCGGACGGACGAACCGACGGTCTCCACGGCGTCGAAGGTGTTGATGCCGAGGCAGCCGCCGTACGCGATCCACTCGTCCACGTTGACGATCACGCCGTTGCCCGGGGACGCCTTGACCGTGGGAGCGGTCTGGTTGGCGATCAGCGGACCGACGTTGTTGCTCGGCAGGTTCACGGACAGGTAGGTGTTGACGAACCCGATGCCATCCGAACCGGCGTCGAGCATGCCACGCACGAAATCGTCACCGGTGAAGAGGGCATGCTTGCCGCCCTGCAGGAACCAGTTCGAAACCACCTGGATGTCGTTCGACGGGTCGTTGTTGAAGTCGCCGTTGGCCAGCAGGTTGACGCTCAGGTCACCCGACGTGTACAGCAGGGTGCTGTAACCGGCGAGCTGCTGGCTCTGGGCGCGGCCACCGAGGCCGTTGCCGACGCCCGACGACGGACCGTTGGTGGCGTACATGTCGTAGTCGACGCCCATCTGGTAGCCGATGTTGTTCAGGGCGAAGAGCCACTCGTTGTCGCCACCGCGACCGACGAAGTCGTTCCAGAAGATGACCTTGGGCTGATCGCCCGGCGTGGCCGAGTTCATCGTCGGCAGCGCGCGGACGATGTAGTCCACGGGGTAATCCAGGTCGTAGACGAAGCTGGAGAAGCCCGACGTGTCGGCCGGCAGCAGCGAGTGCCGATGTCAGCGCCGACCTGGTCCTGGGCCCGCATGTACCACTTCAGCACGTCGCCGGGGTAGAAGAAGTTCTCGTCCGGCAGATCCACCGTCCAGCGGTTCTCGATGGGGGTCGGGGGATCCTGGTTGTTGTTGAAGCAGCTGTCACGTACACGAAGCCCTCGATCAACGTCCAGCCGTCCTCGAAGAAGTTCGGCGTGGAGGTGAAGTTCGCGGGCAGGGTGCGGAAGCTGTCGAACAGCGGGTTGGCGCGCATGCGGACGTGGAACTCGGGGTACTCCACGATCACGGAGTTCGCGCGCACGGCCGAGATGTCGAACCAGCAGCTGTCGCCGGGGTAGTTCACGTTGTCGTCCTGCTGCGCGATGTTCTGGGCACAGTCCAGGCGGACCGAGTTGTTGCCCAGGTTCGCGTAGTCGAGAACGCCGCTCGCGGGGAAGTTGTCCTGGAACCAGTCGATCGGACGACCGGCGATGCCAGGGCCCTCGAACGGGTACGCGACGACCTTCACGTTGTCGAAGTACGGAGCCGGGGTACCGTCGGTGCCGATCCAGCCCCAGACGTAGCCGTACTCGATCACGCGCAGGCTGGCCTGCATGTGGGTACGACCGGTCTCGAGCAGGTCGGTGATGGTCTCACGGGTGATCAGGTAGTCGGGACCGCCGTACTGCACGAAGTTGCGGTTGACCCAGGTGGCGGCCTCGAGATCGGCCGCGTTGCCCGTGTTCACCGAACGCACGTGCCACTGGTAGAACATGCCCGGCCACACGCCGTAGGCACCCAGTTCCTCGTGACGGAACGTCTCCCACTCGAAGTAGCAGGCCTCAGCGCCGGCGGGCCACTCGAGCACGGGGCTGATGATGATGTTGTTGATGTAGAAGTCGGGACCGGCCGGGCCACCCGTGTTGTTCACGATGTAGCCGCCGGGGCCGTAGCGCCAGGTCTGACCGGGCGAGCCGCCGGTGCCGGGCACGATCACGCCGTCGTCGATGAACGCGACCTGGGGCGTGAAGTTGCTGCGGCACGGATCCTCGTCCTGCAGGTTGACGAACAGCTGGGCGTAGTCGCCCACGCCGGGCAGCAGGTCCGGCGGCCAGTTCTGGGCCAGCTGGTCCTCGAAGTTCTCGGACTCGACCACGACGCCGCCGACGGTCACGCTGATGTCGTCGACCTGAACGGCACCGTTGGTCTCCCACAGACCGTCCTCGTCCGACCAGGCGCCGTCCGAGGTGAACCGGATACGCAGCTGGATCTGGTTGAGACCCGCGCCGACGTAGTCACCGGGGTTGTAGGTGAAGGAGGCGTTGAAGTTGTACGTCCGGTTGCCGTCGTAGCCGCCGGTGTTCAGGACGTTCCAGACGCCGCCCTGGTTCCACTCCAGGTACGTGAAGTCGTAGCTGGGCTCCGAGTCGGCATGCACGGTGGCAGTCCAGGTCACGGAGTTGGCGACGCCACTGTTGGCCACCGTATAGGTGTACAGCACGACCTGGTTCCAGTCGTTGCCGTAGCCGGGGTTGCCATCGAAGTCGGTCCCACACCAGTAGGAGTAGTTGCCGTTGATGGCCTGGAAGGTGCTGACGTTCCAGAAGGTGTCAGCGGAGAAGGTGAGATCCTCATGGGTCCAGCCATTCCAGTTCGGCGCACCGAACTGGTCCTGGAACGTGCCATTCTCGATGGCACCCTGATCGGCGACCTGGGGATTGCCGATCAGGTAAACGGTATCACCGAGAGCCTTGGCCATGTCCACGGCACCGCCGGTGTGCACGCCGAAGTTGCCACGCACCATCTGAGGGCGCGTGTCAGCCAGCGCGGTCACCGCGACCAGAGCCAGAGCCAAGGTAGCGAACAGAACAAATCGCTTCATGCTTTTCCCCCATCGTTGACCAGAGTCAACACATGGATTGGCGAACAATTCTCCTGCGACGACAAACAGATTCCCGTCGCACGAACGGAGCAGACAAGTTGTTCCCTCTTGCGGCCGTCCTTGTTGCGTGACCCGAGAGCCACGCACGTCGCAAAAGGAACCTCCTGTTGGTTTCGCAGACCTAGAGTGACGAGTGAACGTGTCAAGTGATCGAACAAACGAGCGGAAAGTAAGGACGACACCGTTCTCACAGGGGTTGGGAACTCATTTGCCCATGAGTCGCGTAGTAACCTTACAAGAGCGCCCCACCAGCGTCAATAGCCTTTCCGCAAAAAAGAGTATGGCCTCTCCGAAACGAAAAAATCCCCCGGCCGGAGCCGGGGGATCGCTGAATATCGAGAATCATTCATCGTCAGGAGCGACCTGGGAGAAGTCCGCGAAGTGCAGGAAGAGCGCGTGCACCTCGCGCAGGAACCCCAGCCGGACCCGGGTCAGGGACGGATCGTCGGTGTTCACCCGGACCTCGTCGAAGAAACGGTCGATCCCCGGCCCGAGAGCGGATAGAGCCTGAAAAACGGCCACGTAGTCGCCCCGACCCTCGTCCGCCAGCAGAGCCGGCACCCGGCCCACCACCGCGTCGCGCAAGGCCACCTCGGCAGGCTCGACGAGGTCGGCGAACGACTCTCCGGCGGCGCCCCGCCCCCCCTGCCGCCAGCGCTCGAGGGCCGCGGTCCGCTGGTCGTCCGGAAGCTCATCGCCCTTGAGGATGTTGGCGCAGCGCTTGAAACCTCTTGCCAAACGTAAAAAATCGTCCCGCCCGCGGAATCCCGTGAGCGCCGTGATCCAGGCCCGCGCGTCGGTCGGGTCCAGGCCCCTGATCGGCAGCACGGCCCGCACCACGTCGGGATCGGCGGCGGCGGCCTCCTGCAGCCAGCCGGCGAAGCGGACGGTCACGAACTCGAGCAGTTCATCGGCCGCCCGGCCGAGGTCGAGCCCCGCGCGCACCGCGGCGTAGGGGGCGAGGGCCTCGCGGATGAGCACCCGTAGGTCCACCCTCGCCTCGAGCGCGAGGATGATCCGCAACACCGCCAGGGTGTGGCGGCGCAGGGCGTAGGGATCCTTCGCCCCGGTGGGCGCGAAACCGGCCAGCCAGCAGCCGGCCAGGGTGTCCAGCCGCCAGGCCGCCGACAGCACGCGGCTGACGCGGTCGGCGGGCAGGGCGCCCTGGGCCGAGCGCGGCAACTGGCTCTCCTCCAGGGCCCGGCAGACCGCCTCGCTCTCGCCCGCCGCCGCGGCATAGCGGGCGGCGATCACCCCCTCGAGCTTGGTGAACTCCTTGCCGTCCTTGATCATCTCGGTCACCAGATCGAACCGGGACAGGGCGGCCGCCCGGCCCAGGCTGGTCGGCGGCTCGCCCTCGCCCAGCCCGGCACGCCAGAGGAACTGCGCGAGATGGGCCGCGCGCGCGGTCTGATCGGCCACGCTGCCGAAGCCCTCGAGCCAGGTCACGTTCGCCAGGCCCGCGGCGTGCTCGGCGGGCGACTTCTGCTGGTCGAACCGCCAGTAGAACAACGCATCGGCGAGCCGGGCCCGCAGCACCCGCTCATTGCCGGCCGTCACTGTGTCCAGGTGCTCGCGGCCGCCGTCACGCACGGCCAGGAAGCGGGGCCGCAGGCGCCCGGTGGCCGGATCCTCCACCACGAAGTAGCGCTGGTGCGCCTTCAGGGCGGTGACGATGACCTCCTCGGGGAGCTCGAACGACTCGGCCGCATAGCGGCCCAGGAAGGCCGTGGGGAACTCGCAGAGGTGCACCACCTCGTCGAGCAGCTCGTCGTCGACCCGCAGGGCCGACGGCTCGGCCTCGGCCGCCAACAGGGCCGCGGCCTGGGCCAGGATCTCGGCGCGGCGCCGCGCGGGGTCGGGCATCACGCCCAGATCCTCGACCACCGCCAGGTAGCGGTCCGCCGACGCCACGTCCCGACTCGCATCGGCGGCCAGCGTGCGGTGTCCCCGGGTCGCGCGCCCGCTCGTCAGCGGGCCGATCGAGAACGGCACCACCTGGTCGCCGTGCAGGCAGAGCAGCCACTGCAGAGGCCGGGCGTACTCCAGCTCCAGATCGCCCCAGCGCATGGTCTTGCGGAAGGGCAGGCCGAGCACCAGGGCCGGCAGCTGCTCGCCGAGCACCTCGGCCGCCGACCGTCCGGCCACCGTCCGCGTGACCAGCAGGTACTCGCCACGCTGGTCCTCGCCCCGCCCGCAATCCGCGAGGCTGAGGCCGACCTTGCGCGCGAACCCCTCGCCCGCCCGCGTCGGGTTGCCCTCCGGATCGAAGGCGACGGAGACCGGCGGTCCCTTGACCTCCTCCTCGCGGTCGGGCTGGCCGACCGCGAGGCCGTCGCACAGCACCGCCAGCCGCCGCGGCGTGGCCAGCACCTGCAGGGGCCCGTGATCCAGATGCAGGTCGGCCAGCAGCGCCGTGAGCCGGGCCGCGAGCTCCGCCATGGCCGTGGGCGTGAAGCGGGCCGGGATCTCCTCGCTGCCGATCTCGAGCACGAACGGGCGGCGTGCGGTCGGGTTGCTCATGAGTTCGGTCCCTCCTTGGCGAGCAGGGGGAACCCCATGTCCTCGCGGCTCTTGACGTAGGCCTGCGCCGTCAGGCGGGCCAGGTTGCGGACGCGCGCGATGTATCCCGTGCGCTCGGTCACCGAGATCGCGCCGCGGGCCTCGAGCACGTTGAACATGTGGCTGCAGCGGATCACGGCGTCGTAACCGGGGTACACGAGCCCGGCCTCCAGCAGACGCGCCGCCTCGCGCTCCTTGTCCTCGAAATGCCGGCGGTACATCTCGACGTCGGCGTGCTCGAAGTTGAAGGCGCTGTACTCCTTCTCGAACTGCCCCATGACCTCGCCCCAGCTGAGGCCGCCGCCCCACTGCAGGTCCTTCACGTGGTCGCAGCCCTGCAGGAACATGGCGATGCGCAGGAGGCCGTAGGTCAGCTCCACCGACACCGGCTTGCAGCGCACCCCGCCCACCTGCTGGAAATAGGTGAACTGGCTGATCTCCATGCCGTCCAGCCACACCTCCCAGCCCAGGCCCGCCGCACCCAGGGTCGGCGATTCCCAGTCGTCCTCCACGAAGCGGATGTCATGCTTCTCCGGCTCGATGCCGATCGCCCGCAGGCTCTCGAGGTAGAGCTCCTGGCTGTTGGCCGGGTTGGGCTTGAGGACGACCTGGTACTGCAGAAACTGGTGCACCCGGTTGGGATTCTCGAGGTAGCGGCCGTCCTTGGGGCGCTTGCTCGGCTCGACGTAGGCCACGCGCCAGGGCTCCGGGCCGAGCGCGCGCAGGAAGGTGGCCGGATTGAAGGTGCCCGCTCCCACCTCGGAGTTCCAGGGCTGCACGATGACGCAACCTCGCTGCCGCCAGAAGTCCTGCAGGGCGGCGATCATGTCCTGGTAAACCATCAAGAGCCTTCCTTCGCGGTGGTCTGCGACCGGCCGCCGCGCCCGGCGCGCAGCAGTTCCAGGGCCGACGGCAGGCGGTATGCCGGCAGATGATACTCGAGGAACCGGTGGAGCATGACCCCCCAGTCCCGGGCCACGCCCCTCGCCAGCGGCCGGTCCGGCCAGGCCGCGGGCGCCTCGCCCAGTTCCGGCCAAACCGCCAGCGTGGCGGCCGCCAGGGGCCGGGCGCCGGCCAGCGCCTCGCCGTCCGCACACGCGGCGCATACCAGGCCGCCCGCCGCCGGACTGAGCCACAGAGCGCCGCCGCGCACCTCGTCCAGGGCGCGGTCGCACTGGGTGCACGCCTCGAGCCGCGGGCGCACGCCCTGCAGATCCAGCAACGCCGCCTCGAAGGCGTAGAACACGGCCACCTCGCAACCGGCGTCCGCGCAGGATAATACCTGCACGAAGTCGTGGCAAAGGGCGAAGAGTCCCGCCTCGTGGCCGTCGCCGGGCCGGCAGCGGTCGACGATCTCGAGCGCGGCCTGCAGGTAGCTCGTGGTCTCCAGACGCGGCGACCGCACCAGCGGGTCGAGCACCAGGGCCCCGCCCCGCAGGTACTGCAGGTCACGGCCTGGCTCGAGGGAGTACTCGAGGTCGGCCAGGCGCCCGGGCTGGAGCAGCGGCCGCAACCGGGAGCGCTCCTGTCGCGCGCCCTTGGCGATCAGGCGCACCATGCCGTGTTCGTGGGTGAGCACCGACGCCACGAGGCTCGTCTCGCCCGACGGCCAGGTACGCAGCACCAGCGCGCGGCTGCTGCCGGTCGGCCGCGGCAGCACGCTCACGAGCCGGATCCGCCGAGGCCCAGGAGCAGGGTCGCCAGCCCCAGGTAGATCATCAGGCCGAAGAAGTCGTTGGTGGTCGTGATGAACGGGCCGGTCGCCACCGCCGGATCGACGCCGAAGCGGTGCAGCAGCAGCGGGATGCCCGTGCCGACCACCGCGGCGAACATGACGACGGTCATCATGGCCAGGGCGAGCACCAGGCCCAGCGAGGTGTTCTGCTCGACGAGGGTGCAGACCACGAACAAGGCGACGCCGACCGCGAAGCCGATCAGCAGGGCGGTGCCGAGCTCCCTCAGCATATGCCGGCCGACCCTCGCGACATGGACCTCGCCGGTCGCCAGGCCGCGGACGACCACGGAACTGGCCTGGATCCCGACGTTGCCGGCGGTGGCCATGATGATCGGGATGAAGAACGCCAGGGCAACCATGCTCTCGAGGCTGTGGTTGAAATGCTTGAGCACCAGGATCGCCCCGATCTCGCCGCACATCCCCCCCAGCAGCCATGGCAGGCGCGACCGCGCCACCCGCGCCGGCGACTGCTCGCCGAACTCGGTCACGCTCACGCCCGCCATGCGCGAGATGTCCTCGGTCGCCTCCTCCTCGAGCACGTCCATGACGTCGTCGGCCGTGATGCGGCCCACGAGGCGCTGGCGATGGTCGAGCACCGGCAGGCTGATGAGGTCGTGGGTCATCATGAACTGCGCCACGTCCTCCTGGTCGAGGTCCACCTCGACGTAGAGGGGGTCGGTCTCCATGATCTCCGTGATCGGTCGCGACGGCGCGGCCAGCAGCAGCCGGAACAGGGGCACCCGCCCCACCAGGCGCTCGCGCTCGTCCAGCACGAACACGAAGTGCATCTCGGCCAGCTCGTCCTGGTCGTGCTGCCGCAGCACCGCCACCGCCTCGCCGCAGGTCTGGCCGTCCCCGGCGGTGAGCACCTCCTTGCCCATGATGCCGCCGGCGGACTCGGGCGGGTATCGCAGCAGATCGGCCACGTCCTTGGCCTCGTCGGCCTCCATGGCCTCGAGCACCGCCTGCTGGGACTCCTCGTCCAGCTCGCCGATGATGTCGGCCGCCTCGTCCGAGGGCATCTCCTCGAGGATGTCGGCGATCTCGTCGTGGTCCAGGAGCGTGAAGAAGGCGCTGGTGCTGCGGGCGTCGATCTCGGTCAGCACCTCGGCCAGGGGTTCGGGCTCGAGCTGCCGCAGGACCTTCACCGTCTCCTCGACGCTGAACGGCCGCAGGATCTCCGAGAGGTCGCCGGGCGACAGCTCGCTCGCCAGCTGGCGGAGCCCGGCCTCGTCGCCGGACTCGAGCAGCTCCTCGAAGCGTTCGACGTACTGGTGGCGCGCCGAGTCCAGGTTGGACGGATCCAGGACGCGCTCCGTCTCGCGCGGGCGCTGGGACTCGTCGGGGCGGTCGTCGGTCACGGCGTCTCCTCCGGGCCGGGGCCGCGGCGTTCGAGCCGCGCGGCGGCCTCCTCGAGGATCGCCGCCTGGGCTTCGGTCGTCACCGAGCCGCCCGAGATGATCAGCTTGATGCCGTCCTCGACGGTCAAACTCAGGAACTCGACGTCCGCCCGCGGCAAGAGCAGCATGTAGCCGCTGGTCGGGTTGGGCGTCGTCGGCAGGAACACGCTCAGGAGCGGCGAGCCGTCCTCGTCACGGGTCACGAAGCCGAGGCTGTGGCAACCCAGGCGGGGATACTCGAAGAGGACCACCTGCTTGAAGGCCGACCGCTTGTCCGTCAGGAACACGCTGGCGATCTGCTTGGTCGCCACGAAGATCGTCTTGACCACCGGGATCCGCCAGATCGCGCGCTCGACGACGTTGAAGAACGCCACGCCCACCAGGCTGCGCGTGGCCAGCCCCACCAGCACGATCAGCAGCAGGAACGACACGAAGGCGATGACCGTCAGCAGCTGGTCGGGATAGGTCTCGGTCAGGTGCGGGATCCGCCGCAGCCACGGCCGCATGGTGACGTTGATCAACTCGTACGATTTCACCAGCACCCACAGCGTGACCGCCAGCGGCGTGACCGCCAGCAAGCCGGTGAGGAAGTGTCGTTGCAGCCAGCGCCACATGCTCAGCCCGCCTCGCTGCCGCCGACGGCCTGCGCCCAGCCCGGCAGCGGCGTCTCGGAGTGGATGATGGCCGCGAGGATCCGCTGGTCCTCCACGGTGACGACCTCGAAGGTGAGGTCGGCGAAGGCCACCGTGTCGCCGGGATCGGGGACGTTGCCCGCGGACTCGTAGATCAAACCGCCCAGGGTCTCCGGATAGGCGTCGTCCGGCAACGGCAGCGGACGGCCCAGGACGTCGACCAGATCCTCGAGGTCGATCCGCGGGTCGACCCGCACGGTCCGCTCGTCGATCCAGGTGAAGAGCGGCTCGTCGTCGTCGTACTCGTCCTCGATCTCGCCGACGATCTCCTCGATGATGTCCTCGAGGGTGACGATGCCCGCCGTGCCGCCGTACTCGTCGATCACCACGGCCATGTGGTTGCGACGGGCGCGGAAATCGTCGAGCACCTCGTCGATCTTCTTGCTCTCGGGCACGAAGTAGGCCGGATGAACGAGCTCGGCGAGCGTGCGCTCGCCCGTCGCCAGCGTGCCGTCGCGCACGAGGCCTAGCAGATCCTTGGCGTACAGCACCCCCACCACCTTGTCCACGCTGCCGTCGTAGACGGGCAGGCGCGAATGGCGGCACTCGTGCACGACGGCGAGCACCTCGTCGAGCGGCGTGGCCTGCTCGAAGGCCACCATGTCGATGCGCGGCACCATGATCTCGCGCACGGAGGTGTCGTGGAAGTTGAAGATGCTGCGGATCATCTCGCGCTCGTCGGCGTCCAGGTCGACGTCCTGGTCGTTGTCGTCGATGAGGCTGCGGATCTCGCCCGACGAGAGCAGCGGCTGGGCCTCGGCCGCCCAGAGGGTGTCGTCCAACCGGTCCATGATCAGGAGCAGGAGGGCCACCCAGGGCCGCAGCAGCAGAGCCAGCGGCCAGGTCAGCATCCCGACGGCGCGGACGTAGCCCAGCGCGGTGCCCAGCGCCATCATCTTGAACAGGATCGCGCCGAGGGTCCACGCGAGCAGCATGAGCACGGCGTACACCAGGTAGAAGCGGGGGCCGAGGTCGCCCGACCACGACCCGGCCATCAGCTGCCCGCAGGCCAGCACGCCGAGCACCGTGGCCACCAGGTAGAGGTTGCTGACCGTCACCTGGTAGCGCCGGCGCTCGCGCAGGTACTCCCGCACGACGGCGCCCAGGCGCGATTCGTCCAGCAGACCGTTGCGCTGCAGCACGTCGACCCGCTGGAAGGCCGACAGCAGCCCCGCCATCAGCATGGCCAGCAGGTAGCCGGCGGCCGCCAGAAGGAGGGTCCAGCCGAGGCCCGCGGTCCCACTCGCTCCCGTCATGAATCCTCCTCGGCCGTCCGCAGGAGCGGATGCGTGATGCCGGCGGCCTGGAGCAGTCCGGCCTCCCGGGCCTGCATGTCCCGCCGGAGCGCGTCGGTCTCGTGGGTCCACCCGAGCACGTGCAGGGCCCCGTGCACCAGGAGCAGCGCCCATTCATCCTCGAGGTTCCAGCCCTCGCGGGCGCAGCGGTCGGCCACGAAGCCGGGCGCGACGATCACCTCGCCGGCCACGAAATCCTCGGTCGCGTCGGCCGCGTCGAGCCAGAGGTCGCAGGCGGCCCCGGCCTCGCCGGCCGGAAGCGCGGCCGCGCCCTCGCCCGCGGCCTCGAGGTAGGAGAACGAGAGCACGTCGGTGGGGCCCTGCCCGCCGTACCAGCGCCGATTCAGGTCACCCATCTGGTCGTCGTCCACCAGCACCAGGTTGAGCCACCATTCCGGACGTCCCAACGGCGCCACCAGGAGGGCGAGCGCGTCGGAGCCGAGCGCCGTCGCTGCCGGCCGGGTGCGTTGGTCCACCAGCTCCAGTCGCATCAGTCACCGCTCCTGTTCTCGCGCTTCTCGGCCTCGCGGTCCTTCTGCCCAGGGTAGGCGATGCGGGCATGATGGATGCCCGTGAGCAAGGGGATGAACGCCTCGCGGATCCGCGCCAGGTCCCGCAGCGTGAGCTGCGACTCGTCCAGCTCGCCGGAGAGCATGCGCTTGTCGCAGATCTGCTTGGTGATCTCCTTGATCCGGCTCGGGGTCGGCTTGGCGAGCGATCGCGTCGCCGCCTCCACCGCATCGGCCAGCATGAGGACCGCCGTCTCGCGCCGCTGGGGCTTCGGACCCGGGTAGCGGAAATCGTCGACCTTGACGGTCTCGTTGCCGTCGCCCTCGAGCGCCTTGTGATAGAAGTACTCCATCACCTGGGTTCCGTGGTGCTGCGGGATGAAGTCGATCACCTCGCGCGGCAAGCGCCATTTGCGCGCGAGCTCGATGCCGTCGCGCACGTGCGAGGCGATGATCAGCGCCGACATGCTCGGGCTGAGCTCGTCGTGCTTGTTGCCGCCCTGGCCGGGGCGCTGGTTCTCCACATAATAGTCCGACTTGAGCATCTTGCCGATGTCGTGGAAGAGCGCGCCGACGCGGACCTGCAGGGCGTTGGAGCCGATGGCCCGGGCCGCCTGCTCGGCCAGCTGCGCCACCACCTGGCTGTGGTGGTAGGTGCCGGGCGACTCGAGCGCCATGCGCTTGAGCAACGGGTGGTTGAGGTCCGAAAGCTCGAGCAGCGTGAGGTCGGAACTGATGCCGACCAGCGGCTCGACCAACGGCAGCATGAACAGCGCGAGCATCACCGAGGCGGCCGGCGTCAGCAGCGCCGTCATGATCTCCGCGCCGCCGGTGCCCGCCATCTCGCCGCGGGCCGACCGCACCACCACGAGCAGCGCGAACGAGAACAGCGTCAGGAACCCGATGATCTGGTAGAACTGGCTGCGTTTCTGGATCCGCCGCACGGCCACCACGGCGGTGATCCCCAGCAGTTGCAGAGCGAGGAGATCCAGGGGCGGCGCCTCGGGCAACACCGCGAGTAGCGCCACCAGCGTGGCCGTCGTCGCGTATCCGACGCGGTCCTTGAAGAGCACCGTGGTCAGGAGCGCCACCAGGCCCACCGGCACCGCGAAGTAGCCCAGCCCCGGCCGGCTCAGCGCGAAGGCGGCCGCCCCCAGGCCCAGGGCCATGAACACCAGGAGGGCCACGAGCGTGCGCCAGGCCAGCAGGGTGTTCGGGAAGTAGACCCAGCCCAGCCAGCCGAACACGCCGAGCACGAGCAGGATCGCCAGGAGCCGCGCCGCCACCGCCAGCACGTGGGCGCCGGCGCCGGCGGCGGTGGTGATGTCGTCGCGCAGCCGCGAGCGCAGAGCCTCGAGGTACACGGCCTGCTGCTCGGTCACCCGATCGCCGCGGCCGACGATCTTCTCGCCCTTGATGAACTCGCGGGTCGTCGGCACGGTCTCGCGGGCGAGGTCCTGCTTGATCCGGGTCTCGTCCGAATCGTAGATCAGATTGGGCGTGACGAAGCGACGCGCCAGGGACGCGGCCCAGACCGCGTCGGCCGGCGCCAGCCCGGCCCGGCGCAAGGCCTCCGTCAGCACCTCCAGCAACCGGCCCTGGGGCGTGATGGTGGAGAGGTCGCGCAGCACCTCGGCCTGGGCATCGACGATCAGCACCTTGGTGAACTGCCCCTGCGGCAGCATGTCGGCCACGCCGCGGCCGGTCACCTCGGCGACCGCCGTCTCCAGCGCCGTCATCAGCCTGTCGGGATCCGGACTCGCAAGCGAGCGCTCGATCTCGCCGCTCTCGAGATAGGGGAACTGGACGGCCAGGTGACGCCGTTGCTCCTCGGGAGTCAGGTCGATGAGCTGCCGCACCTCCCGGAGCTTCTCGGCGAAGACCTGCAGGCGGGGCAGGCCGCCCGGATTCTGCGCGGCCCGCAGCCGCCGCAGCACCGGCGGTTCCTGCAGCACCTTCTGGATGCGGAGCAGCTCGACGTCCCGCGGCAGCAGATCGGCCGCGAAGGAGAACGGCGCCCGCACGTCGTCCTCCGCGATGCCGCCGGCGGCGGGCAGCACGTCGAAATCGACGCTCGGCAACGGCGGGAACAGCAGCAGATGCCAGAGCGTGAGCACCAGCGCGGCCAGCACGGCGAGCGTGCGGGCGCGGGTCGTGCGCTCGACCTTCGCCTCGCCCAGGAAGCGCCACGGCCCCCAGCCGCCGGAGCCGTAACCCAGGCCACGCTGCAGGAACTGCGCGAGCCGGACCCACATGTCAGTCGCCTCCCTCCGCTGGTGCCGACGCCCCCGGCCGCGCGGCCGCCGTCCGTGGCGCCGCGCGCTCGGCGTCCTCGAAGGCGTCGACGATCCGGCGGACCAGGGGATGCCGCTGGGTGTCGCCGCTGTCGAGGTCGATGAACGCCACGCCCTCGGTCTCGGCCAGGATGCCGCGCACGTGGACGAGGCCGGAGCGCTCGGCGAGCGGCAGGTCGATCTGCGTGATGTCGCCCGTGATCACGGCCTTGGACTGCTCCCCGAGGCGGGTCAGGAACATCTTCATCTGGCCGACGGTCGTGTTCTGGGCCTCGTCGAGGATCACGAAGGCGTTGTTGAGCGTGCGCCCGCGCATGAAGGCCAGCGGCGAGGCCTCGATGATGCCCGCCTCCATGTACTTGCCGATCCGCGACGGCCCCACCAGATCCGAGAGCGCGTCGTACAGGGGGCGCAGGTAGGGATCGATCTTCTCCTTGAGGTCGCCGGGCAGGTAGCCGAGTTGCTCGCCGGCCTCCACGGCCGGCCGCACCAGGATGATCCGGTCGACCAGGTTGCGTTTGAGGTAGTCCATGGCCAGCACGACCGCGAGGTAGGTCTTGCCCGTGCCGGCCGGTCCGAGGACGAACACCACGTCGTGGTCGCGGACGGCCTCGACGTAGCGCCGCTGGCCGTCGGTCCGCGCCCGGATGGGGCGTCGCGTGCCGCTGGCGTGCAGCAGCGGCGAGGACTCGCCGGCGAGGTCGAGGTCGCCGGCCGCGCCGCCGCCGTCGTGGCCGGCGAGCAGGTAGTCGACCGTGACCGTGTCGATCCGCTGCCCGCGGCGCACCCGCTCGAGGAGGTCGGCCACCACGTCGCGGATGCGGGGCACCTGATCGACCGGGCCCACGATGCGCAGGAGGTCGCCCCGCGCGGCCACGGTGCCGTCGAACCGCCGCTCGAGGCGGCGCAGATTCTGATCGCCCGGCCCGCAGAGCGCCATCTGATCGACGCCCCGCAGATCGAAACGGATCTCCTCCTGCTGCCCTTCGCGGCCCTCGTTCATGCGCCCGCGTCCTGCCCGGCCGGCGGCGGCACGATCGTCAGGTTCAGTTCGGCCAGCTGGGCCGCGCTGATGGGACCGGGCGAGCCGTCCAGCGGCGAGGCGGCCAGCGTGGTCTTCGGAAACGCGATCACCTCACGCAGGCTGGGCGCGCCGCACATGAGCATCACCAGCCGGTCCAGGCCGAGGGCGATGCCGCCGTGCGGCGGCGCGCCGTAGCCGAGGGCGTCGAGGAAGAAGCCGAACTTGGCGAGGTACTCCTCGGCCTGCATCCCCACGATCTTGAAGATGCGCTCCTGCAGTTCGCGCTGGTGGATCCGGATGCTGCCCGAGCCGAGCTCGACGCCGTTGCAGACGAGATCGTAGAGACGGGCGTAGACCCGGCCGGGGTCGGCCTCGAGGTTGTCGACGAACTCCGGGCGCGGCATGGTGAACATGTGGTGGCAGGCCGTCCAGCCGCCCTGGTCGTCGGGCTCGAACAGCGGGAAGTCGTGCACCCAGGCCAGCGCCCAGCGGTCGGCGGGGATCCAGTCCTCGCGGCGCGCGAGCTCCAGGCGCAGGTCGCCGAGGGCCGGCAGCACCTTGCGGACCGGGCCGGCGCCGAACATCACGAGGTCGCCCTCCTGGCAGCCGAGCCGCTGGTGCAGCGCGTGCTGGAAGGCCGGCGACAGGAACTTGGCGATGCCCGAATCGAAGCCGTCCTGGGTGGCCTTGGTGCGGGCGAGTCCGGCCAGGCCCTTCTTCTTGACCAGGGCTTCGAGGTCGTCCACCTGCTTGCGGCTGTAGCTGCCGAGGCCGGGGCCGCGCAGGCAGCGCACCGTGCCGCCGTCGGCCAGCGCGGACTCGAAGACGCTGAAGCCGCAGCCGGGCACCAGGTCGTCGACGGCGTGGATCGGGCAGCCGAACCTCAGGTCGGGCTTGTCCGAGCCGTAGAGGTTCATGGCGTCGTCGTAGGCGATGCGCGGGAACGGCGTCTGCAGGGTGATGCCGGCCGCCTCGCCGAAGATGGCGGCCATCATGCCCTCGACGAGGTTGAAGATGTCGCCCTCCTCGATGAAGCTCATCTCGAGGTCGATCTGGGTGTGCTCGGGCTGCCGGTCCTTGCGCAGGTCCTCGTCGCGCAGGCACCGCGCGAGCTGGAAGTAGCGGTCGACGCCGCTGGCCATGAGGATCTGCTTGTAGAGCTGCGGCGACTGGGGCAGCGCGTAGAACTCCCCGTGGTGGATACGGCTGGGCACGACGTAGTCGCGGGCGCCCTCGGGCGTCGTCTTGATCAGGAGCGGGGTCTCCACCTCGAGGAAGTCGCGCTCGGAGAGGTAGCGTCGGGCGGCCATGGCCGCGCGGTGCCGGACCACGAGGTTGTGGGCCATCTCCGGCGTCCGCAGATGCAGATAGCGGTAGCGCAGCCGCATCTCCTCCTCCACGCCCCCGATCTGGTCCATCTGGAAGGGCAACGGGTTGCAGCCGTTGAGCACCTGCACCGCCACGGCCTCCACCTCGACCGCGCCGGTGGCCTTGTCGGGGTTGACCATGTCGGCCGGCCGCGGCCGCACCCGGCCCTGCACCTGCAGCACGCACTCGAGCTTGGCGGCCGCCGCGCCGGCCACCGCGTCGCCGGACTCGCAGACCACCTGCACCTCGCCCCAGCGATCGCGCAGGTCGATGAAGATCACGCCGCCGAGGTTGCGGATCCGGTGGGCCCAGCCCGCGAGGGTGACGTCGTCGCCCACGTGGGCGGTGCTGATCGCGCCGCAGCGGTGCGTGCGCAGGGCGATGGTGTCGTGCGTGTTCACTGTTCGAGGACCTCCCGGACGGCCGTCAGGATGTGGTCGGCGGCCACGGTCTCTTGTTCACCGGTGGCCAGGTTCTTCAGCTGGAAGCGCCGCGTCGCGAGCTCCTCCTCGCCCGCCACCAGGAGCACCCGCGCCAGCCGCTGGTTGGCGGCCCGGGCCTGGGCCTTGAGGGCGCGGTCGGTGATGTCGATCTCCACCCGGCAGATGTCCCGCAGCAGGTCGGTGATCGCCAGGGCGTAGCGCTGGGCGTCGCGCCCGATGCACGCCACGTAGACGTCGACGACCGACTGGCGGCTGCGCTGGGGGTCGGGCACCGGATCGGCCAGGTGCAGCAGGGTGCGCTCGACACCCAGCGAAAAGCCGATACCGGGCGTCGGCGGTCCGCCGCACTGCTCGACGAGGTGGTCGTAACGACCGCCGCCGGCGAGGCTGCTCTGCTTGCGCTCGGTGCGCGAGGTCACCTCGAACGTGGTCCGGCTGTAGTAGTCGAGCCCCCGCACGAGGGTCGGATCGGCCTCGTACGCGATGCCGAGATCATCGAGGCACCCGAGCACCACGGCATGGTGCTCGCGGCAGGCCTCGCAGAGGAAATCGGTGATCGGAGCGTGGGTGGCCAGCACCGCGGCCACGGCGTCGTCCTTGGCGTCGTACATGCGCAGCGGATTGCGCGCCATCCGCTCGTGGAACTCGGCCGGGATGCGCTCCCGGCTGGCCGCGAGGTGGTCGCCGAGGCTCGCGACGAAGGCCGGGCGGCAGGCCGGATCCGGGCAGCCGATGCTGTTGATCAGCAACGTCAGACCCTGGGCATCCACGGCGTCGAAGAGGGCCAGCAGGGTCTGGATCACCTCGGCGTCGAGCACCGGGCTGGCCGAGCCCAGCGCCTCGACACCCATCTGGTGGAACTGCCGGTAGCGTCCGGCCTGGGGCCGATCGTGCCGGAACATCGGCGCCCCGTACCAGAATTTGACGGTGCCCGGCTGGCGGGTGAGGCCGTTCTCGAGGTAGGCCCGGACCACGGACGCCGTCATCTCGGGCCGCAACACCAGCTGCTCGCCGCCCTTGGTCTCGAAGGCGTACATCTCCTTGTCGACGATGTCGGTCCCCTCGCCCACCGAGCGCAGGAAGAGTTCCAGCGGCTCGATCACCGGGGTGCGGATCTCGCCGTAGCCGTAGCGGGCCAGCGTCTCCTGCCAGCGTTCCTCGCACCAGCGCCAGCGCTCGATCTCCTCGAGCATGAGGTCGCGGGTGCCCTTCAGACGGCGGTACTTCAGATTCATCGGTCGTCATCCTCTTCGTTCCGGAGGCGCGGGCGGCGCGCGTAGCCTAGCACAGCGGCCCGGACGGGGCCACCGCGGGCCCCGGGCGGCATAATATGGGTCATTCGCCCGTGAGGGGCCAGCATCCGCCGTCGCGCCGGCGCACGCGTTCGATGTCGGTGACCCGCAGCAGGTTGAAGCCGTCGAGGCCGAGCAGGCCGAGTCCGGTGGCCACGTCCGCGTCGACGGCAGCGGGCAGGTCGGCGGGTCGGCCGAGCATGGTCAAGGCCTGCTGCAGGTCCAGGCGCGTGGCGGCGGGCAGGCGTCGCGCGGCCAGGACCAGGATGTCGGGCATGGGATCGCCCAGGCGCTGCACGAGCCAGCGATCGGCCGGCAGCCGTCCGGCCGCCACCAGGGCCGCGGCGTCCCACTGCCGCACCACGGCATGGTCATAGGCGCCGCGTTCGAGCGCCGGGAGCACCCCGCGATGATCGTACGGATCCGATCCCCAGGCAACCCGCGCCGGCCGGACCGCAGAACCGGTCTCGCGGCACAGCGGCGCCAGGCAGACCAGGGACAGGGAGTCGCCGAACACCGTGCGCGCCGGAGCCGTGCGCCAGGGTTGCAGGCCCGCCTGGCGAGTGCGCCGGCTGACGAGCACCGAGGTAGGCCGCAGGTTCCAGGGCGCTCGTCGGCGGCCGGACACCAGGGGGTGCCAGTCCGCCGGGTCGAGCGACAGGAGCGGCCCGTCCGGCCCGAGCACCAGCAGGGCCTCGGACAGCCCGTCGCGCAACGCGCGGGTGTCACGGACGACCGCCAGCCGCAGGTCCAGCCGCCCGGCGTGCGCCAGATGTCGGGTGAGGGCCTCCAGCGCCGCCTCGCGCCGCAGATCCGCCTCGGGCAGCAGCACGAGCAGGGTGCCGCCGTCCCGCGACCGCGGCGCGTCCGGCCACCAGCCGGCAGCCGCGGCCAGGATCGCCAGCAGCAAGGCGATCATCAGGGGGAATCGCGGTCGGGTCGCGCCCGCCGCCGACGTCACCGCAGCCCCTGCTCGGCCGGCGGCTCACCGTCGATGATCACCATGAATCCCTCGGGCTCCAGGCCGACGGCGATGACCCAATCGGGGTGCCGGACCCGGCCGATCACCTGGTGCACCCCCGGACCGAGGCCGGCCACGGGCACGGTCACCCGCAGCTGCGCGGGCGTGAGCGCGGCCACCGAATCGGCCGGCCCGCGCACCAGCACGTCGCAGACCGGGGGCGATATCCCGGCCGACACCATCCGACCGCCCGCCTCGGCCAGCACCGGGATGTTGGCCACCACCCGTTCGTCGAGCCGCGTGATCGGGACGTTGACCCTAACCGTCGCCACTCCGAGGCTGAGCGGCTGCGGCGGCGGCGTGATCGGCAGATCGCGGGCCAGGGTGGCGGTGAGTCCGGCGAGGTCCACCGGCTCGGTCAGCAGGGAATCCACCCCGCGGAAGAAGCGTCGCGGCCCGGTCACCGTCACGCTGTCGGGCACGGCCGTCACCGGTCCGGCCAGCAGCCGGTCGATCGCCAGCTGTCCGCGCAGCGGCACCCTGACCGGCAGGCGCCGGTGGTCCAGCCAGTCGATCCGCAGCGGCAGCCGCACCGGCGGCAACAGGGTCACGACCTCGGCCTCGGTGCGGACGTCCGACTCCTTGAGCACGTACAGGACCGGCGGGCCCGGCTGGTAGTTCGCCAGGTCCATCTGCACGCTGCCCAGGGGAACGCCGAAATAATTGTTGGCCATCAACGCGAGCTTGGCCGCCCGCAGCCGGACGTGCGCGACCTGCGGCAGCGAACTGCCCGCCACCGTCCAGTCGTCGCCCAGGCCGACGATCTCCATCGGCAGGCTGACGTCGGCTTCCACCATGGTGGTCGCGGCCACCTGGATCCAGACCAGGACGGCCACCACCGCACAAGCGATCTTCAGGGTCAGGTTCTTCACGGCGCGGGTCGCCCTTCCGGCAGGTCCTCGGATGTCCGGGCCACGATCGCTCCCGCTCCGGGGCGGGACACGTCATCAGCGGGCCCAGTGTCCGACGCCTCGCCGCCGGGGTCAATACCCGCCTGCAACTCGGACGACATCGGCGGCCGGAGCCCGGGCCCCGGAAGACGGACGATGATCGGAATGGCGGAGGCCGCCGAGCTAGTGGAGGTCGGCGTAGGTGTCGAGGACGTAGGTCATCGGATTGACCGCACACCCGGCCACCCGCACCTCGTAGTGCAGATGCGGCGCCGTCGAGCGGCCCGAGTTGCCGGACAGGGCGACGACCTCGCCGCGGCTCACGCGCTGGCCACGCTTGACCTTGGTCTCCTGCAGATGGCCGTAGACGGTGACGATCCCGTTGCCGTGATCCACCTTGACGAGGCGGCCGAGCCCGCGCTGCTTCTCGACGGCGGTCACCACGCCGTCGGCGGTCACCCGGACGGGCGTGCCGACGGGGACGCTGAAGTCGATCCCGCGGTGGAAGGCGAGCTTGCCGGTGAAGGGATCGACCCGCTTGCCGAAGCGGGAGCTCAACCAGCCGACATCGCAGGGCCGGATCGAGGGCATATGATCGCGGGAGCCCTCGCGCGCCGAGAGGCTGTCGAGGATCGCGGCCATGCCGGAACGCTGGATGCGGGCCTGACGGACGAGACGATCGAGGTCGGGCGAGACGCGCAGACCCGACAGCTCGCCGGACAGGACGAGCGGCTGCCGGCCGCCGATGCCGGCGGCGCGGGTCTCGTCATCGAGAGGGGTGATGTCGACGGCGGCCGCGAGCGCCTGCTGGTAGGTGAACACCTCGTCGAGGTCCGACTGCATGGACGCCACGCGGTCCTCGAACCGGTCGACCTCCGCCTGCAAGGCGAGGTTCTGCCGTACCACCGGCGAGCCGCCCGGGCGCCACGCCACCCCCTTGCTCACATCCACGGCGAACAGGGCCGAGGCGGCCACCAGAAGACCCAGGACGGCGCAGACGCCGAGGATCACAGCCCGCGACACGTGCAATTCGCGCGTGCGGCCATCGTCTGCCGGCAGGTAGAGGAACGAATATCTGCGGCGCAACTTCATGAACGACGGGGCGTCCTTCGAGTGTCGTGAGCATCCTTGCGGTCGCCCCACACCATGGGGCCATCCCGCCCGGCTGTCAACCCCGGCCCCCGGCGGCCTGCAATCCGCCGCCGAGCGCCACGATCGACCAGCCCGAGCAAGAATAGCGCCAGATGGCCCCCATGTTGGTCATCCAGGCCGTTTTCGGGCTAGAACTCACCCCGATAGTAGTCGAGCAGCAACTCCTTGCCCAGCGAACCACGCATCTTCGCCAGCGCCCGCTCCTTGATCTGGCGGATCCGCTCGCGGGTCAGCCCCATGCGCTCGCCGATCGTCTGCAGCGTCTGGGCATCCTCGAAGCTGAGGCCGAAGTACTGGATGATGACCTGCGCCTCGCGCGGCGTCAGCACCGACAGGGCCCGACGCACGTCCTCACGCAGGCCTCGCATGAGCACGTCGTAGTCGGGCGACGCGACGTTCTCGTCGGGCAGGGTCTCGCGCAACGGCCGCTCGGAGCCCTCGCTGCCGAAATCGTCGAAGCCCATCTCCACCCGATCGGACGCCAGCGCGTGCAGGACGTCACCCTCGTCGACCTCCAGGCGCTGTGCGATCTGTCCGGCGTCGGGGTTGGGCACGCCCTCGCTCTGCAGCGCGGCCCGCGTCCGATGGATCTTGATGAGCAGCGCGGTCTGGTTCTGCGGCAGGCGCACGGTCCGCGACTTGTCCAGCAGCGCCTGCATGATGGCCTGCCGGATCCACCACACCGCATACGAGATGAACCGGTAGCCACGGGCCTCGTCGAAGCGGCGGGCCGCCTTCAACAGGCCGAGGTTGCCCTCGTTGATGAGGTCGGAGAGCTGCAAACCCTGACCGGTGTAGCGTTTGGCCACCGACACGACGAAGCGCAGGTTGGCCCGCACGAGGTGCGACAGCGCCTCGTCATCGCCCTGGCGGATCCGGATCGCCAGATCGCCCTCTTCCTCGCGAGTGAGCAAGGCATACCGGTTGATGTCCCGGAAATAGACCTCGAGGCCCTTCTCGTGGGTTGCGGGGAACATGTGTCTCCTGCCAGCCATGGCTTCCTCCTCGCTGCGTGGGGCCGTCGCCGGCCCGGCCGGTGTGGCGCTACTGCAGGGTTCCCGCGTCGCGGGGCGTCACCTGGACGAATCGCTCGTTCGTCCCCGTCCGGACCAGCACATTCAGAGCATCCCGGCGCCCGCTCAGCGCGGCGCGGGCAGCCTTCCAGGCCGCCAGATCGGTCAGCTCATGATCTTCGATGGCGACCAGCACGTCGCCGGGGCGGATCCCCGCCTCGGCGCCGGGCCGTTCCGGCTCGACCTTCACGACGATGACGCCGGAGGTCGCCTCGAGTCCGTAACTCTCCTTCAGGCGCACCGTCCGGGGATCGTCGCCCCCCAGGTCGGCCACCTCCAGGCCCAGCCAGAGGCCGCGGTCGGCCGTGTCGAGCCGGGCCGGGTCGAGCTCGGTGAGCGTCACGGTGAGCGCGCGTCGCGCTCCCTGGCGCTCCACCTCGCATGCCACCGGCTGGCCGACGGGCGTCTCGGCCACCAGGAAGAGCAGTTGACGCTGCGAACTCACCGGCGTCCCGGCGAAGCTCAGCAGGCGGTCGCCGTCCGCGAGTCCCGCGACTGCGGCGGGCGAGTCCGGCACCACGCGGCCGATCATCACCGCGCCGTCGGCGTCGAGCGCGGACGCCCCGAGCCAGCCCCGGATCACCCGTCCCTGCGCCGCGAGTTGCTGGTAGATATGGCGCACCATGCGGCTGGGCACCGCGAACCCGATGCCCTGGCCGGCCGTGTTGACGGCGGTGTTGACGCCCACGACGCGGCCGCCGAGGTCCACGAGGGGACCGCCGCTGTTGCCGAAATTGATGCTCGCGTCGGTCTGCAAGAAGTCCTGGTAGCGCGGGGTCAAGCCCTGGATGCTGAGGTCGCCACGGCCCTTGGCGCTGAGGATGCCGACGGTCATCGAGCCCTCGAGGTTGCCGAAGGGGTTGCCGACGGCGACCACCCAATCACCCACCTCCAGCTGATCGGAATCGCCGAACGCCAAGTAGGGCAGGTCGCGGCCCGCCGGATCGAACCGGAGCAGAGCCAGATCGGTCAATGGGTCGGATCCGGCCAGTTCGGCCTGGTATTCCTTCGCCTCGCCCGGGAACCGAACGAAGATGCGGTCCGCGCCGGCCACCACGTGGTGATTGGTGAGGACCTCGCCCGTAGACGCGACCACGAAACCCGAGCCCGTTCCGGGATTCTCGAAGCGCCCGCCCTTGCCCTCTTCGTCGGGGAAGAACTGGCGGTAGAGCTCCTGCAACGGCGTGCGGTCGACGCCGCCGGCGCCCACGGCCCGGGAGATGCGGATCGAGACCACCGCCGGGCGCACCGCCCGACCCACGGCCACGAACGGCGAGCGGGGCGCGTCGGACGTCACCAGCGCCGGACCGGCCACGGCGACCGCGACGCCACCGCCGCCCACGGCGATGACGGCGGCCAGGACCACCGCGACCAGGATCAGGCTGGGCATCGCGCCGGAACGGATCGTCCGCCCCAGGTGCGCGATATGGCCGACGAACGGGCACATACGCGTCCTCACAAGGTTCAGCTCGTGTGGGGGGACAACCGGACTCGGAGGAGGCATGGGGGGTGCCTCCGCAGGGACAATTACAGAGTACCCGAGGTCGTCAGGCGTGTCAACACCGGATCAAGACCATCTCAGGATTCCTCGAGGCTCCTCGGGCGGGGCGGCGAGGGCGCGTGGCGGTTCACGGACGGGGCTGGTCGGCGGCCGACCCGTCGGCCTCGCCGCCGGCCTGCATGGCGTCGGGCCCGACGGAGGCCGACGGCTGCGGATCGTCGCCCCACTCGGCGGCCGACGCCGGCTCGGGCTCCGGTGAATCCAGCGGGGCGGTGTCCTCGTAGGCGTCGGCGTCATCGGCCTGCGCCTGCTCCCGGGCAGCCTGCCGCTGCTGGCGTTGAAGCCGGATCTCCTCGATCTCCGTCACCTTGGCGTCGAGGTCCTGCTCGAGCTCCTTGACCCGGGTCACCGCCGCCAGGAACGCCTCGTCGCCCGCGAAGTCCGTACGCCCCTCGTCCACGGCATGGTACACGTAGCTGCCCAGCTCGGAGAGCTGGCGCTCGATCTCGCGGCTGATCCCGTACTTGTCGTACATGCGCACGCTGATCTTGGCCATGTCCCCGGTCCGGTCGGCGGCCAGGGCGTACCACTCGCGCAGAGTCTTCTTCACCTGATCCATGATCGACATGGCGGACTTCCTTCGGACCGGACGGGAATCTCGACGCCGCGGCGGAAACGGGTTGCCGTCGCGTGGTCCCTAACCTACAAATTGAAGGCCATGACTTGCAACCAAGATATCGCGGGCGTCGAGGCCGTCTTCCTCGCCGACAGCCATTTCCACGTCGACCGCGACCCCACCGAGGAGCGGAGGCTCCACGCGTTCTGCGAACTTCTGGACGCCCACCGCGGTGCGCCCGATGTCGTGCTGCTCGGCGATATCTTCGATTTCTGGTTCGACTATCCGCATTTCTACATGAAGGGCTACGAACCGGTGCTGCGGGGTCTGGATGCCTTGCGCGACTCGGGCACCCGACTGCACTTCGTGGGCGGAAACCACGACATCTGGGCCGCCCGCTTCCTGCACGACCGGTACGGCACCGCCCCTGCCGCGGGGCCCGTCACCCTCGAGATCGAGGGCCACCGGGTCCGTTGCGTCCACGGCGACGGCCTCCTCGGCCGCGACCTCTTCTACCGGGCGTTCCGAGCCATCGTCCGCCATCCGGCCGGGGTGCTGCTCGGCAAGAGCCTGCATCCGGAGGCGCTGTTCGCCTTCAGCGCCTGGCTAAGCAAGAGCAGCCGGCATTCGACCCGCGACGAGGCGGCCGGCATCGAACGCAAGGCCGCCGCCTGGCTCGCCCGTCAGGACGCGGCGCCCTGGGACCACCTGGTCATGGGCCACGTGCACCACTGCTACACCGTGGCCCACCAGGAGCGCCGCCTGAGCTGCCTCGGCGGCTGGTTCGACGAACTGCACTACGCCGTCTGGCGAGCCGGGCGGCTCGAGCACCGGCTCTGGCCGACCGCCTGACACGCCGCGGGGCGGCCCACCACCGGCGGACCGCCCCGTCGCACGTCGCGGCTGCTTCCAGCCTAGAAGAAGAACTCCAGGGAGAAGCGGTGTCCCGGGTCGAGGGCGCTGTCGGCCACGTCCTCGTACGCGTACCCCAGCCCGACCTCGCGCCAGCGGACGCCCAGGCCGGCGGTCAGACCCTGGTTCTCGTAGTTGACGCGGTAACCCAGCCGGAGCGCCAGCTCCGGCACCACCTTGAACTCGGCGCCGAGGTGGGCCTTCTCGTTGCCGTCGTTGTAGAACCCGACGTCGGCGGCGAGGGACAGGCGCTCGGCCAGGCGCCCCTGCAGCGGCGTGTACCCCATGCCCACCGTGAGGGTCTGCGGCGGGTCGAACGGCTCCTCGTTGATGGTCATCTGCCCGCCGACGTTCGTGAGGCTCACCCCGAGGTCCAGACCGGGCAGCCGCTCCACGCGCCAGGAGCCGTACAGGTCGAACAGCATGACGGTCCCGCTGTAGATGTCGATCTTCTCGTACACCACCTTGGCCTGCGCGCCGACGGCGAACTGGCTCGACAGCGCCCGCGCGTAGCTGGCGCCGAACGCCAGGTCGTAGGGCGAGAACGTGCCCTCCGGCACACCGACGGTGTCGCTGGAGTAGCGGTCGATCGCGTCGGAATAGAACCCGGCATACGACAGGCCGAAGGCCCCGAAATCTCCCGAGTGGATCAGCGCGGCCGCGGTGTAGTCGAAGGTGCCGAGCCACGATTGCTGCTGCAGCATGGCGCTGGTTCCGGCCTTGCCCAGGCTGGCGCGAGCGGGGTTCCAGTAGGCCGCCGCCGCACCCTGCGCGCTGGCCACCCCGGTGCCGCCCATGGCCGCTTCCCGGGTGCCGAGGCCCAGACGCAGGAAGAGCAGCCCCGCATCGCCCGGTTGCCCGGACGCGAGCGCGCTGCCCGTCTGGAGGAAGAGGGAGAGGGCCAGCAGCCCCACGCCCACCACGGAGAATCGCTTGCGCATCGCTCGCCTTTCGCTCACGGCCGCGCCGTCGCGGCCTGACCATCCCATCCGGACGCGCTCAGCGCGCCACGGCGATCGTCTTGACGCTGGTCTGCCCGCCGGCCACCAGCTTGCACAGATACAGCCCGGACGCCACCCCGTCCAGATCGACTTCGAGCTCGAAGGGTGCGCCGCCCAGGACGGGCTCCTCTCCCGTGTCCCGGACCACCTCGCCCTCGAGGTTATAGATCACCGCCCGCGCGCGGCCGTCAGCGGCCACGAGTCCACGCACCTTGAGCGCGCGGCCGCGCAGGGGTTGAGGATAGCATACGTGCGACCGGGCGAGTTCGTCGGCGTCCGCGAGGTCCCGCGCGGCCACGAGCGGCCGCACCGCCGCCCGGCCCGCGGCCGTGCCGCCGTACTGGGCCACGCCTGCGGCGGGCTGCCGGTCCGCGGCCAGTTCCAGGGTCCAGGCCCGCAGCCGGGTGACGGGCCGCGTCAACAGGCCGTCGACGTCGGGGTCGGTGCCGGCCACCTGCGGCGTCACGCCCGCGACGACGATGCTCACGCGACCCTCGGCTCCGGGCTCGGCGGCCACGATGGGCGTGCCGACCAGGTCGGCCGGACCGGCCACCGGCCAGCCCGGCGCCACGGTCCCGTCGGCCGCCACGAGGTACAGGCGACCGTCGCGGGTTCCGAACAGGAAGGCCCCCGGATCGCCGGGATCGCCGAGCGCCAGCGGCTCGGCGCCCGCCGTCTCCGCCGCCACCGTCGGTGCCACCGGCCAGCCGGTCTGCCAGGCGCCGCCCTCACCCAGACGACCGAACCGGCCCGGCGCCAGGACGGCGCCGCCGGCACCCACCGTCGAGGTGATCCGGAACTCCTGGTTCCAGGGCGGATCGAGGCGGGGCGTGCCGTCGACCCGCGAGACCGTCTGCACCCGCCCCGCGTCGTCGCTGACGAGGGCGGTGCGGTCGGTGACGGTGAGCGGACGGTCGCCCGGAACCAGGTCGAGGGCCACCGTCCAGAGGATGGCCGGTTGACCGGACGCGGGCCACGCGACCGCCGTCAACAGACCGTCGCCGGCATGGCCGACGACCGGCACCAGCAGGCGGTCGTCCACCAGGACCGGCACGGACGCCGCCTGCCCGGGCAGAGCGACCGCATCCCGCACCTCGGTGCCCGTGGCGTCGAGGAACCGTAGCTGGGTCGGCGCGCCGTCAACGTTGGGATCGACGGTGCCCACGCAGGCCACCATCACACCGTCGGCGGTCCCGGGCAGCAGCACCGCCGGGAGCGTGACCACGTCCAGCGGCGCGACCAGACCCACCGCGGTTCCCGGCACTCCGCCCGTCATCACCGGCGTTCCGTCGTGGCGGAAGGCGTAGAGCCCGCCGGCGGCCGCGATCACCAGGTCGAGGTCCATGTCGCCGGCCTCGAAGCGGCCGAGCGCCGCGGAGCCGAGCCAGGCGACGGGTTCGCCGTCGAGGTCGGTACCCGTGCAGAGCGGTGCGAACGTCGCCGGATCCGCGTCATGGTCGACGGCCTCGGCGAGGTCCGTGCCGAAGGCGTAGACGCGGCCCGAGTCGGCCACGGCCACCACGGTGAAGCCGAGGTCGCTCTCGGCGAGACGCGCGGCGCGCAGATGGCTCGTCCCCAGATCCACGCCGGGCAGGTCACGCACGATCAGAGCCGGCGGCCCGCCAGGCTGGTTGGCGTGGGCGCAGCGGAAGCTCATGGTCGGACTGAACAGGATGCCCGTGTACTCGTCCTCGGCGCCGGCGTTGTAGACGTGGACGGAGTCGACGACGACGGCCGCGATCCCGTCGATCAACAGCCCGGTGGCCACGCCGCCGTTGGTGCGCGTGTCCGGCCTGGTCTGCGGGCCGAAGGTGTCGTGACCCTCGTGCTTCCAGGTGTCGACATCGGCACCCAGCCAGTAGGCGGTGCCCTGGCGCTGGTCCAGGTCCTGGATGCCGTCGGCCTCCTCGAGGTCGACCGACTTGCGCGCCGGATCGGCGTTGAACAGGTTGCGCTCGGCATCCCAAACGCCGCGGATCACGCCCTCGTCGATGTGCCAGATCAACAGGCCGCTGCCCGCCGCCTTGTAGGGGCCGGTACGGGCGGCGTTGTCGCTGAGGAAGAAATCCCACTCGGCGCCCAGGAAGCGCTCGGGCGTGTCCGTGGCCGGGTCGAAGTAGCTGGCCGGAATCCCGCCGGGCGCATCGGCGTCGTAGAAGTCCGGCACGCCGTTGTGGTTGAGATCGCCGGCGTCGAAGCTGAACCGGTTGTTCCCGTCGGGATCCTGCAGCCGGTACTCGATGAGGTAGTATTCCGCGCCGGTGAGGTCGACCCGGGCGGCGGCCCGCGGTCCGCCGACCTCGGCCGCCGGATCGAGGGTCCAGACCGCGGCGGCGTCCACGTCCACGGCCAGCGGCTCGAGCCAGCCCATGAGCTGCTTGTTGAAGGCGCACGGCTGCGGGGGCACGAGGCCGCCCGCCGACCAGAGCCCGAAGCCCATGAGGCCGAACTGTCCGATGCCCTGGCTGTCGTTGTCGGTGAAGTCGAAGAGCGACAGCATGCCCAGGCGCAGCCCCAGCTCGAAGCAGTAGACCCCGAGGCTTCCATAGTAGCCCGAGCTCGCCGGGCCGGGATCCTGATACTCGCACTCGGGCAGGACGAGCACGTGGCGCACGCCGTCACCGGCGGCATGGTCGTCGGTCGGCAGGAACGGCTCGTCGAGCAGGCTGTCGGCGACCGCCGCGGCGAAGTCCTCGTAGCCGAGGTAGGCGCTGTAGATCTGCTCCGGCGAATCGCCGTTGCCGTCGGTCTCCTCGCCCGCGCCCGCATGGATGAGGATCACGGTGTCGTAGAGCGAGAAGTCGACCTCGGCGTCGATGGCCGCGATCACGTCCTGAGCCAGCAGGATCGGCTGTTCGCCCGCCTCCGGATCGTCGCCGTAGTGGGCCATTCCCTCGGCCAGTGCGACCGTGACGCCATACACGGTCGGCTCGAACGTGAAGCGGCCGCCGCTGGCGGCGGTGTAGTAGTCGGCCACGTTCTGCAAGAGGTGGGCGTAGAACGAGGAGTCGTGGGCGGCGTACAGGAACTCGCTCTGGGTGGAGTTGGGCAACGCGCCGTCATCGTCGTCCGGACTGCCGTAGAAGCAGGTGTCGGCGAAGGCGACCATCAGCGCCAGGGCCCGGACCGTCGCCGGCGCCCGCTCGCCGGACGCCCGCGCCGCCTGCAACCGCGCCGACCCGTCGTCGAGCAGCGGCAGGGTCGAGTTCAGGAGTCGATCGGACGCCACGCCGGCCGGCATCGCCTTGGCCGTGGTCCAGCCCGGATGGGGCCCCGAGAACCCGCCGGCGTTCGCCCGCAGGGCGGGCACGGCGCAGATCAGGACGAAGAGCCAGAGGCAAGAGCACCAGGAGCGCATGGATGAAGGCCTTCCGGGGCGCGAGGGGTAAAGGCAGGACCGCGGCAGAGTATAGAAACGCCCCCGGGATCGGTCAACGCGGCCTGCTCGCCGGATGCGAAAAAGATGCAAGGAAGGGTTCCGGACTCCGTCATTGCCACCCCTGATCGACAACAGCTTCGTCCAGAACCCTTCCCATTGTGCTGGTGGCCCCCGGCCGTCCGCTCGGCCGACCTTCACCGTCCTTTGGCTGCCAACCTCTGCGAGGATCCGGTCCGTCCCTTCGGCCAGGCAGATGGGGGAAAAGCTGCCAACACAAACCTGATATCGTCGCGCGCCTGCGGCGCCTTCTTAACAAGCCTCCCGAACTGCGGGCCTTGGTCTTGCCCCCGCCGCTCTCGCGGCTGGGCGGGGTCGCGGGCGGCGGCGAAAGCCGGCTTGCTCAGCGCCGGGCTCTCGTTACGCGGCTTGACCGTGCGCTCCGGACCCCCGCCCCGCGCGGCGGATCCTGCCTGGTCGGGCGCGGGCTGTCGTTGCCCGTGCGCGGCGGCGGCGGCGTCGGGCGCTGGCGAGCGGAACCCTGGCTGCGCCGCGTGCTCAGTTGCGGCTGCTCTCCTTGCGCGGCGCCACCGGGCGGATGGTCTGGCGCCCGGCGTCGCCCCCGGGAGTCGCGCGGCGTCACCGTCGGCGCCGTCCCGCCCGGTTGCTTCACCGGCGGCTTGCCGATGCGGGTCGTCTCGCGGCCCGACCGGGTGCGGGGATCGCGCCGTTCGTCGGTCCGTACACGGCTCTCGTCGGACGGCGCGCCGGGCGGCCGCGAGACCTGCGAATTGCCGTTGCGCGCGCCGTCGAGGCGAAGCCCCGGCGAGGTCGTGCGGGTCGTCGGCCGGGACTCGAAGCGCTCCTGGTCGCGCGGCTGGCGTTCGCGCGGGCCGGCGCCCACGTCGGGGCTGCCGCCGCCGCCCCGGATCCGATCCCTGGTGTCGAGGTCCAGGTTGCCGGACCGGGTGGCGGCCACCACCTTGCGGTCCTTCATGGATCGGATCCGGTCGTCCGACGGACGGTCGGCGCGGACGAGGTCGCTCTTGGTCCGCACCGTGGTGCGGTCCCGGCGCAGGTGATCTCGGTCGAGCGGGCGATACCGCCGGTGCTCGTACTTCCGGGCTGCATAGACATCGTGGCGCCAGTAGGGCGAGTACTGCCACTGGTAGCAGTCGTACCGCCAGTTGTACCAGCGCGACGACGGCCAGACGTACCAGGGGTCGTACCAGTAGTTGACCCAGCGGCTGCCGCTCCAGGGATCGACGTACAGATAGACGGGGTAGTAATAGACCGGGAAATAGCCCCAGCGTTCCCACCACTGGTTCTGCCAGCCGTAGTCGTACTCCACGGTGATGGTGCAGGTGTCGCGGTAGGGATCGTAGGCGTCGTCGCCGTCATGGCACTGGAAGCAGAGGTAGCGCGGGTGATCGACCTGGCGGTGGACGTAGTACGACGTGAAGTTCGACACGGCGTAGGCCGACGGATCCTCGAGGCCGGTCACCACGTAGTTGACCTCGTTCATCGCCAGATACGGGTCGCCGGCCACGTAGTAGTCGTGCGCCACGGCCTCGGGCTCGTTGTGGAAGTCGAGCTCGAGGTCCCGCAGGTCGAACGGGTACCTGGAGACGACCGCCTCGAAGAAGCCCTGGCCCTCGGAGGTCCCGGCGCGCAGCCGCTCGCCGTCACGCGTCGGCAGGCGGTACTGGTGGCCGCCGAACACGAAGCCGTCGCTGTAGCGGCTGGTCGGCCAGAGCACGGTGACCCGACCGTCCACGTCGATATGATAGACGACCGCGTAGGCGTCCTCGTTGGTCTGGAAGGTGACGCTGAGCGGCTCGCCGCGGCTGTAGATCTGATCGGCATCCTTGCCGTGCCAGATGCTCACCCGCAACGTCTGGGCCGCGTAGTTGGCGTCGTCCTGGTCGGCGGCGGCCACGTCCTGGGCCTGCGCGACGGCGACGAGCGCCAGGAACGTCCACACCGCGAGCGCCGGGGCGATCACCCTCGACCAGGTCGTTGATCCGTGGAGCGTGCGCATGGCCTGTCCTCCTTCGACGGTCGTGCTCGTCAAAGCTTGATCAGTTGCAGGTTCGGGTCGCGGCCGGGTCGCTGCGGCTCCGGGGCCGCGAGTTCCGGCAAGCCATCGACCAGCTGGTAGGCCCACATCACGCGGACCGCACCGCCTGTCGGCGTATCCTCCACGCTCACCACGCCCAGCTTCGCGTAGTGCAGGTCCTGCGTCCCCGCCTCGTTGTACAGTTCCACCACGTAGATGTGCCCGGGGATGAGCTCGAGCACGCCGCTCTCCGACCAGCCGAACTCGGGAGCCCAGGAGACGCCGCCGAAATCGAGGCCTCCCTGGGCGTCGAGGAAGGTGCCGTAGTCCTGGACCCGAACGCCGCCCCACATGGTCTCCAGCCAGGGCACGTCCTGCGCGTCGAAGCGCACGCGGACGTCGGCCTGGGTGCCCGGAGTCGTGGGGTCGACCACGCCGGCACCGCCGTTCTCGCCATACTCGCCGAACTCGGCCGCGACGCTGAAATCGAAGCCCGACATCGCGGCGTTGCCGCCGAGCACGTCATGGATCGCGAGCGGCGACTCGCTCATGGGCAGCGGCGTGTCCACGACGAACTCGAAGCTGAGGTAACTCTCCGCCGACGCCGTGTAGGCGCTCACGGCGTATTCGTAGTCGACGGCGTTGTCGACGCCGATGTCGCGGTAGAAGTACTGGCCGGTGTCGGCATCGTAGTTCTGACCAACGAGGACCTCGTCGAGCAGTTCGAAGGTCCGGGCCGGGTTGCTCGCGTCGCCCGGGTGGTAGAAGCGCCACCAGACGCGGTAGCCGATGATGTCGCTGTTGTAGATCTCCGGGTAGTCGTTCCAGTAGACGGTGATCCGTCCGTCGCCGCTCTCGGAATAGACCTGGGTCGGGGCCACCGGCGGCGGTTCGACGCAACTGACGCAATCATCCTCCGAGCATCCTGCCAGCATGCCGAGGCACAGCACGGCCGTCAGGGCGAACGCAGGCCAGGTCTGCCGAATCCGGGGAATCCATCGCTGCATCATGGCTGCTCCTTCCCGTCGCCGTCCGATGGCGACAGGTTCCCACAACGCACGGTTCGTGCCAGGTGGCCCGGGCCGCCAGGCAACCGGCCGGCGACCTCGTAGAACCTTCATAAACAATGATTTGCGAGATTCGCCCGGCGCGTCCGGGGTGTCGGAGGCGGAACGGCGGCAGCGGTCTGGGTGTGTGTTGGAAAGGACACCGTCTCCATTGAAGGACGCCGGTGCGGCTCGGCGTGGCGCGCCGTAACCGGGGCCCGGAGCGCCCGACGCGCGGCATCCGGCAAGAGAAGAGAAGGAACCCCGCCACCGAGATGGCATCCTGATCTTGAATCTCGCCAATTCAAGACCAGAGGGGTTCCTTCGTTCAATCCATCACTTCAGGAGGGCATGTGATCGCGCCTGGAGGCCGGAATCGTCGTTTTCCCTTCCCTCGTGCCGCGCTCGAATCAGACCCCACCTCTTCATCGACACGGCCGCGGGCCTATTCGTGGAAAACATCCTCGATTTGCCGGTCGGCCCGAGGAACGATTCCGCGCCCCCAAGCCACGACCATATGCTCAAGCATGAAGGGTTCGTCCCTGCAACGTCCCGCTTCACATCCGGATATCTGCACGCCTCGTGCCGGAATGCGGGCCCCGAACGATATTCTTAACATGTTGCAAACAATGACTTTATAGACGTAGGGTCGGCGACGATTCCAGCCATGGGGAGCCCGGATATAAACATTCTTTACAGACATCTGCCCGGCCCGCCAACCTCCTGCAAACAGGCACGTTCCGTCGTCAATCCGCTTGCCACCTGCGGGCTCGGGCCAAGATCAGATGACCTGCCCGGAGGCCGCTGACCCGGCGCGGAAACGCCGCCCCCGGCGACGGGGGCGGCGTGGGCGCAGACCTGGACGGCACGCGGCGGTCAGGAGTCCAGACCGTAGAGCTTGATCTTCTTCAGCAGGCTGGGGTAGCTGATCTGCAGCGCCCGGGCCGAGGCCGCCTTGTTGCCCGCGCACGCCTTGAGAGTCTGGGCGATCTCGCGGGACTCGACGGCCGCCAGCGTCTCCCGCAACGGGGTGACGCCACCACGCCCGTGCAGGGCGAGGTAGGGCGTGAGCTCGCGCGGCAGATGCTCGGGCCGCAACCGGGGTTCCCCGCGGGCGAGGATGAGCGCCCGTTGCAGGCACTTCTCGAGCTCACGGATGTTGCCCGGCCAGTCGTACTGCTGGAGAGCGTCCAGCACGTCGTCGCTCAGTTCGGGGGCAGGCCCGGCCGCCGGATCGGCATACTTGTGCACGAAATGGGCGGCGAGCAGCGCGATGTCCCCCGGGCGCTCGCGCAGCGGCGGCACCACGAGCGGAAAATCGAGCAGGCGGAAGTAGAGGTCCTCGAGGAAGCGGTCGCCCTGCACGAGACCCTGCAGGTCGGTCTTGCTCGCGCAGACGATCCGGACGTCGACGCGGCGCTCGTCGTTCGAGCCCACCGGCCGGACGACCTTGGTGTCCAGGAAGTGCAGCAGCTTGCCCTGCATGGACAGGGGCATCTTGCCGATCTCGTCGAGGAACACGGTGCCGCCCTCGGCCTCGAGCAGGAGTCCCTTCTTGTCGGTGTCGGCGCCGGTGAAGGACCCACGCACATGGCCGAAGAGCTCGCTCTCGAGGAGGGTCTCGGGGATCGCCGCACAGTTGATGGACTGGAACCGACGATCCGCGCGCGGGCTCAACCGATGCAGGGCGTAGGCCAGCATGCCCTTGCCCGTACCGGTGGCCCCACGCAGCAGGACGGTCAGGTCACTCGACGCGACCTTGCGCAGCAGGTCGAGCATCTCGTGCATGCCGGGGTCGCCGGTGATGATGTTGTCGAAACCCTCGGCGCCGGCAGCCGGCGCAGCCAGGCGGGCGTCACCGGCCTTCTCGGCCAGGAACAGAGCCAGGAATCCGAGGTACCCGGACAGGTACTGGAGCGTCGGCCCGTCGAGTGCCTGGCTCGACACCTCGGCCTCGTCGAACCCCAGGAACAGGACACCGAGGTCACGCCGCGGGCTCGCCACCGGCATGAAGAGGCAGCCGCCCACCACGCCGGCCAGGCCCGGGACCTTGGCGACCAGGGCCGAGTCCGCTCCCAGGCGGCTGAAGTAGCGCGCGGTCGTCTGGCCGTCGGGGCGGTTCGCGTACCAGCGGCTGAGCTGGGTGGCCAGGTTCTCGTGGATGCTCTGTCGCGCCGAGACCTCGAGCCGGCCGCCCCCGTCGCGCAGCGCGAAGAAGCCGCAGCGGGCGCGGGACCGCTGGCAGACCGCGGCCAGAACGGCATCCAGATGCTGGTTCAGGCTGGTATCGCCGGGCTGGAACAGACCCGGAATGCTGGCCAGGACCTGGACCGGCGACGCGTCGGCCTCGACCGCGCCGACGAGCCCGGCATCGACCAGGCGCCTCAGGCGAGAGACGCCCTCGAGGTACTGCGGATCCTCGAGGCCACGGGCGACGCGCTCGAGCTCGAACACCGTAAGCAGGGCATCGTCGCAGAGGCCGAGGCGGAGCTGGACACGGGCCAGGCGCTCGAGGCAGCGCGCCAGGGGCCGGTCGCCCACCGTTGCGGCGGCCTGGTCCTGGACGTCGAGCAGCAGCCGCCGCAGCAGCAGCAGCATGGGCTTGTCGGCGCTGGCGAGGCGGGCGTCGAGGAAGGCGCAGACCGCGTCGCACCATTCGCGCAGGAGATTCTGGGACTGGAACAACTCCACGGCCTGGCGGAAATGTGCGTCGGCCTGCGACCAGTCCTCGCTGGCGGCATAGGCCTCGCCGAGGGTCACATGGCAGAAGCCGAGCTCGTAGACCTCGCCGCATTCCTCGCAGACAGCCACGGCAGCATGAGCGTCGGCCACCGCCCGCGAGAGGTCGCCGCCACGGCGATGGGCCTCGGCCCGACGGCGCAGCAGTTCACCCTCGACATCGCTGGCGCGGCCCAGAGGCCGGGTCTTGTCCAGTCCCAGTTCGTAGTTCAGGATGGCCGCGGCGAGGTCGCCGCGAGCCATGAGCACGTCGCCGAGGTACTCGTCGGCGATGATGGCCTCGCGCTTCATCCGCTCGCGGTCGGCCAGGTGCTGGCCGGCGACGATATGCTCCTCGGCCCGCATGAGGCGGCCGCTCAGCAACTCGAGCCGACCGAGCGCGAGCAGCACCTTGGGTTCGCGGATCCGATCGCCGAGGCTGCGGCACAGCTCCAGGCTCTTCTCCAGGGCGAGCCGGGCCTCGGCCAGGCGGTTGGCCTTGACCAGCACGATGCCGCGGTTGAGCAGGAAGCCCGACAGCAGCTGCGGGGCGCCGTGACGCGTGGCCAGGTCGACCGCCTTCTCGAGCAGCTGCAGCGCTTCTTCCCAGCGGCAGGCCGCCTTCTTGAGCATGGCGAGCGCGTTGTAGAGCGTGGCCACGCCGACCTCGTCGTCCACGCGGCGGTAGGTGCTCAGGCTGTCGAGGTAGAACTCCTCGGCCTTGTCCAGGCGTCCGAGCGACTGATGGCAGGCGCCCATCGTGAGCTGAAGGTTGGCCACCTCGACGTGCTGGTCCGTGAGTGCGAGCACCGTGAAGGCGCGCTTGGCCACATCGAGGGCGGGCTGGTACTCGCCCCGCTGCATCAGCAGGACAGACTGCCGCACCAGGATGCGGGCGAGTTCGGTCTCGCGCAGGTCCGGATCGGTGACGTCGACCCGGTCGAGCTCGGCGTGGCAACGGGCGAGCAGCTGGTCCGCCCGGTCGGTCCAGCCCAGGTGCAGGCACGCGGTGAGCGCCTTGCGCAGCACGGCCAGCGCCCGTTCGGCCGGCAACGAGGCCAGTTGCTCGGCGGGGAGCACCCGGTTGTAGTAGTCGAGCGCCGTCTTGAACGCGGCGGCGTGGAAGTGGAGATCCCCCACCTCCTCGAGCCGCTCCAGTTCGGCGGTCAGATCCCGGTTGCCCACGTGGTCACGGGGTCCAGGATCGATGTCGAAGCCTTCGAATTCAGCCATGTATCTGCATCCCCTGGCGAGTTGGTGGATCGCAGATCAGTCAACGGTCGGTCGCCGGTCTCGGTCCGGCGACCGGATCAGATCAACTGCATGATCAACGTCGCAACCGGACCGATCCAGACGGGAACCAAACCGCCTCCGCCCATCACGGAACCGGTGCCGCGGAATCCGCCACCGAGGTCGTGGGGATCGCCGTTGGCGTCCTGCTGGTCCTGCTCGAGACCTTCCAGGTGGTGCGGCGGTGTCGGGATCTCCAGGCCCTGGCTTCCGGCCGGTGCCTGCATGTCCGCGTCGCTGGAAGCCTGGCCCGCGCTGGCCGCCAGCGGCCAGCTCATCGCGATGATGGTCAAGGCGAGGATGGCGAGAAGTCTCTTCATGCCTTCCTCCTCACGGGTTGTGTGACGGCCACGGCCGGCACGGGGACACGGGGGGAACGTGGACGGCGCTCGTCGCGCCACGGTGACCTGAAAGACGATACGGAATCGCGCGGGGGCCGTCAACACCCATTCATTCGCATTTTTGCGATATAGTTATATTTCTTCTTCCGACACCTGCGTCTGCAACCCGTACCGGCTGATCTTCTTGTACAGGTTGCTGCGCTGCATGCCCAGGACCTCCGCCGTGCGGCTGACGTTGTAGCGCTGCTCGCGGAGCTTCTGCTGCAGGAACGCCGCCTCGGCTCGCGACTTGAATTCCTGGAAGTCCTCGAGGCGGAAGAAATCGGGCAGGCCGGTCTCGGCCACGGCGGCTCCCGTGAGCATCGGCAGGTCGCCGGGCCGCACGGTCTCTCCGGGTGCGAGGATCAGCAGGCGTTCGACGAGGTTGCGGAGTTCGCGCACATTGCCCGGCCAGCTGTACTCCCGCAGCAGGGCCAGGGCTTCGGGGGCGAAGCGCCGCGGACGGGTCTTCATCGCCACCGAGAGCCGGGCCATGAAGAAATCGAGGAGCAGCTCGACGTCGCCCCGTCGTTCGCGCAGCGGCGGCAGGTGGATCGCCAGCACGTTCAACCGGAAAAAGAGGTCGCGGCGGAATCCCGACGCCGGATCGGTCAGATCGCGGTTGGTGGCCGCGACGATGCGCACGTCCACCTTGAGCGACTCGCGGCCACCCACGCGCTGGAACGTCCCCTCCTCCACGGCCCGCAGGACCTTGGCCTGCGCCGCCGGTCCCATGTCGCCGATCTCGTCGAGGAACAGGGTGCCGTGATCGGCCTGCTCGAACTTGCCGATGCGCTGCCGGTCGGCGCCGGTGAAGGCGCCCTTCTCGTGGCCGAAGAGCTCGCTCTCCACGAGGTCGGCGGGGATGGCGGCGCAGTTGACCTCCACCAGAGGCCCGGCGGCGCGGCGGCTGGCGGCGTGCAGGGCGCTGACCACTACCTCCTTGCCGGTGCCGTTCTCGCCGGTGACCAGGACGGTCGAATCCGAGGGGGCGACCTTGGCGATGAACGCCTTGACCTCGCGCATGGCGGGGCATTCGCCCACCAGCGGCGTGGTGCGGCCGGCCTTGGCGGCCAGCTGGTCGCGGTCGGCGAGCGTCCGACGGTGGGCCACCGCGTTCTGCAGGGTCACGAGCATCCGGGCGCGGTCGAGGGGCTTCTCCAGGAAGTCGTAGGCGCCGTCCTTGACCGCCTGGACCGCCGTCTGGATGTCACCGTGGCCCGAGATGACGACGACGGGCACGCCGGGGTGCTCGGCGCGGACGCGGGCGAGCACCTCGAAACCGTCCATGCCCGGCATCTTGATGTCCAGGAGCACCGCGTCCACAGGCGCTTCGTCGAGCGCCGCGAGCGCGTCCGGTCCCGAGGCGGCCGTGCGCGCCCGGAAACCCTCGTAGCCCAGGATCTGGGCCACCGTCTCGCGGATGGCGACCTCGTCGTCGACGATCAGCACTGTTTGCAATTCCCGCCTCCTTGGCGATCTTGACGTGGCTTGCGCTGGAGGTTGCGCGTGAGCGCGAGGTCTGTCAACCCCGGTCCGCGCTGCGGCCGTCCCGACTCCGGACACCGTGAGGATCATGCTGAAACCGCTGCTCCGCGACATCGTTCCCGCCGACTGGCCCGCGCGCCTGACGGCCCGCGGCGCCCCCGCGTACCGCGGGCGGCAGCTCGCGCAATGGCTCTACGGACAGGCCGCCTGGGACTGGGAGACGATGCACAACCTGCCGCGCCAGCTGAAGGCCGAGCTCGCCGACGACCATGACGTGGCCGGACTCTCGGTGATCGAACGCCGCGTGGCCGCCGACGGCACGCGGAAGTTCCTGTTCCGGCTGCGGGACGGCCACACCGTCGAGAGCGTGATCATTCCGATGGAGAACCACGCGACCTTCTGCATCAGCAGCCAGGTCGGGTGCGCCATGGCCTGCCGATTCTGCGCCACGGCGCGTGGCGGCCTGATGCGCGGCCTGAGCCCGGGCGAGATCGTCGAGCAGGTGCAGCGGCTGGCCGCCGACCTCGAGGCCGATCCGTTCCCGCAGCATGGGCAACGCGGCTACAACGTGGTCTTCATGGGCATGGGTGAACCGCTCGACAACTTCGCCGCGGTGCGCACCTCGCTCGGCATCTTCACGGACGACGACGGCCTGGGCCTGTCCTGCCGGCGCGTCCAGATCTCCACCAGCGGCCCGCCGCACGGCCTGCACCACCTCGCCGAACTCGACCTGCCCGTGGGGCTGACCATCAGCCTCGGCGGCGCCGACGACCAGGCGCGCCGCAAGGTGATGCCGGTGTCGGGCAAGGCCGGCGTGGCCGAGGTGCTCGACGCGGCCGCAGCCCACGCCCAGCGGCACGGCCGGCGGGTCACGGTGGCATGGGTGCTGATCGCCGGGCGGACCGACGGCCTCGACCAGGCCGCCCTGCTCGCCGCCGCGACGCGCAACCGGCCCTTCAAGGTCAACCTGATCCCCCTCAACGAGCTCGACGACGACGACCTCCAGGCCACCGGCGGGGCCCAGGTCCTGGCCTTCCAGCGCGTGCTCACCGACGCGGGCGTGCCCGCGTTCATCCGGGTCTCGGGAGGGCGGGATATCGGCGCGGCTTGCGGGCAGCTTCGGCGCCGACGTCAAGAGCTCGAACAGCCCTGACGTGCCGCACGCCACGGTCGCGAGGACCGCGGCGCGCGGAGGTGGCGACGGGAACGTGGGGATTCGTTAGAGCAGGTCCGCGAGCCGGGTCTTCTCGAGCGCTCCGACGAGGGCGTGCTGGGCCTTGCCCCAGGCCTCGGCCACATTGCACTCGTCGGCGCTCTCGCAGCGGTTGGTCTCGCGCAGGCAATGGTTCAGAGCGATGCCCCCCTCGCACACCTCGACGATGTCGCGCAGCGTGATGTCCTGCGGATCCCGGCCGAGGCTGAACCCACCCTTGACCCCGCGGTGGCTCTTGACGATGTGCTGCTGCGAGAGCATCTGGAAGATCTTGGCCAGGAAAGCCTCCGAGACGTCACAGTTCCGGGCGATGGACTTCAGCTGCACCGGTGCGTCGCCATTGCGGCGGGCCAGTTCCTGCAGGCCGCGGATGGCGTATTCCGTCTGACGCGTGATCTGGAGCATCGTACATCCTTCCACCAGGATTCCGGCCGCGCAGGCCGACCGGAGTGGGTTCGAGATTGCTTCCTGCCAGCCAAAAGTGGGAGATGCAGTCTTCATTGTCAAAGATCATTTGCAAGGCGGTGTTCAGGCCGCGCCTGGTTCATCCTGACTGGCGCCATGGCGAGCAGAGGGCCCGTCCGGACCGCCGTCCTGCCGCCGGGACGGGACCGCGAGATCGGGCGACGGGTTCGCCATGAACGCTCTGCAGTTTTGATATCAAGTCATGTTTTCTTTGGCCAGACATCGGGCCACCAGGGTCGATCGTGGCCAGTCCCCCGTCGGCTCGACCCAGCGGCCGAGCGGCGGTCGAACGTCGATCGTCACGGCCGACACGTGCACCTGCAACCGATGGTGGGTGATCACGTGCCGGACCACCCCCGCCAAGGTCGGCTGCCCCGCATCGATTCCGAGCGAGCGGAACCAGGCGCGCCACGCGGCCAGGAACGGCTGGCCGTCGTCGAGATGCCCGGCGTACCAGGGCGTCAGCGGCACGCACAGGGTGCCGGCGAGCAGCCCGCCGAGGTCCTCGCGGTACGGCCGACCGAGGCCGCGCGCGCGGACGACCACGGCCGCTTCCGGCGGCAGCACCAGGATGCGGTCGCCGCAACGCACCACGAGCGCCCCGAGGCAGACCGCCGCCGGCTCGACCCGCTTGACCGGGGCCGGCACCTGGTCGACGATTCCGGCCTGCGCAGCCGCGCACCAGGCCGCGACCGGACAGTCGCCACAACGTGGCTGGTCCGTGCGGCAGACCGTGGCGCCGAGGTCCATGAGCGCCTCGTTCCAGTCGCCCGGACGGGTGGGCGGCAGGTGCTGCAGGGCCAGGTGTTGCAGCCGGCGCGCGTTGAGCCCGGCCGCCGCGCCGGGAGAATCGCTCCACCACCGCGTGAGCACGCGCCGGACGTTGGCGTCGACGGCCGCGGCGACGTCGCCCAGTCCGATGCTGGCGATCGCGCCGGCCGCGTAGTCGCCGACCCCGGGCAGCGACCGCCAGCCGGCCAGGTCGGAGGGCAGCCGTCCGCCGTCGGCGACGATCCGACGGGCGGCCTGATGGAGCAGGCGCGCGCGCCGGTAGTAGCCCAGGTGCGACCACGCGGCCAGCACGTCGGCCTCGGGGGCGGCCGCCAGGGCGTGCACGTCGGGAAAGCGGTCCAGGAACGCGGACCAGCGCGGCAGCACGGCCGCGACCGTGGTCTGCTGCAGCATGATCTCCGAGATCCAGGTCCCGTAGAGCGACCGCCGTCGTCGCCAGGGCAGGTCGCGTCCGTGGCGGTCGTACCAGTCGAGCAAGGCCCGTTGCCGCGAACTTCGATCCTCCGACGCCCACTGTTTCGTTGCATCCGGAGTCGTCATGCGCCACCCTCGTGCGTGCCTCGACCGTCCTGCGGACCTTCAACTCGTCGCGGCCGCCGCCTGGCGGCCGCCGCGCCCCCGGAGCCGGCGTGAACGAACGTGCGACCGACATCCCACGCCGGTACCGTCCCACCGAGTGCACGCTGGTGGGCATGGTGGGCAACCTCCTGCTCACCGGCGGCAAGATCTGGGTGGGCTTCCACGCTGGCTCGGCCGCGCTCGTCGCCGACGGCGTGCACAGCTTCGCCGACGTGATCAGCGACCTCGGCGTGTTGCTCGCGCTGCGGGCCAGCCGGCGTCCACCCGACGACAACCACCCCTACGGCCACGACAGCTTCGAGAGCCTCGGCGCCATCGCGGTGTCCCTGCTCATGATCGTCACCGGCGTCCTCATCGGCCGCGACGCCGTGGTGCGCCTGCTGCAGGGCGCCAACCTGCATCCGGAAGCCGCCGCGCTCGCGGTCGCGCTGTTCTCGGTGGTCTTCAAGGAGGCCATGGCCCGTTATACCCTCGTGGCTGCCGCCTACACGCACAGTCCGGCCCTGCGCAGCAACGGCCTGATGCACCGCACCGACGCCGTCACCTCGGCGGCCGCGGCGCTCGGCATCCTGGGCGCGATGCTCGGGCTGACCTGGCTGGACAGCCTCGGCGCCCTGGTGATCTCGGCCTTCGTGCTCCGGGAAGGCTGGCGGCTCACCCACCAGAACGTGCTGGCCCTCATGGATACCCAGCCGGAACGCGACGTGCTGAGGAACATGCGGGAGACCGCCTTCCAGACGCCCGGCATCCGCGAGGTGCGGGAGCTGCGGGTCCGCCAGCGCGGCTCGGTCTACCATGCCGACCTGCGGGTCGCGGTCGACCCGGATCTCAGCGTGGCCGAAGCCCACGACCTCGCCCACGCCGTCGAACTGGCCTTGCGCGGCGAGTTCCCCGAGCTCTCGCGGGTGTTCGTGCACGTCGAACCGTTCCAGGATCCGGTGGTGCGGCACGGGCTGTCCTGAGTCACCGCTGGCTGCGGTCGCCGAGGGTCACGAGGAAGGTCATCCTTCGGCCGTCCCGCAACGCCGCCACCTCCACCACCTCGCCCGGTGCGAAGCTGCGCAGGCGTTGGGTGAACGTCGCGAGGTCCTTCACGGCGCCGCCGCCGAGGGTGACCACCACGTCGCCGGTCCTCAGACCGGCCCGCGCCGCCGGACCGCCCGGCGTGACGCCGCCGATCAGATAGCCGTCATCCGAGGTCGCGCCGGAGAAATCGGGCGCCGTGCCGAACCACGTGGCTCGGTTGCCGCCTTCCGGACGTTGCACCGGTGTCGGCGCCACGAACGTGAACGGGCCCGCGCTCGTCCGCAGACCGTCCAGGAGGTCGCCCGCCAGCCCGGCGACCGTGGCCAGTCCGTCGAGGTCGACGGAGGATGGCAGGTCGGCGGGACTGTTCATCTCGGGATAGGCGCTGGTGAAGCAGAACAGCGCCGGGATGCCGGCCTCCAGGAACCCGAGGTGATCGCTGCCGAGCAAGAGGGGCTCATGCAGGACGAGGGGAACGCCGTCCGCAGCCGCGGCCAGAAGGTGGGCGAACTGGTCGCAGGTGCCGGCTCCCGCCACGTGCAGCGGTCCCTGCTCCAGCCTCCCGACGGCGTCGAGGTTGAGCATCGCGTCGACCGTCTCGACCGGGATCGGCAGGTGAGACACGAGGTAGCGCGACCCCACCAGTCCCTCCTCCTCGCCCCCGAACGCGCACACCAGCACCGAGCGGCGGTCGCCGGTCTGGTCCGCCTCGCCGCCCAGACGGTCGGCGAGCCAGCGGACCACCGCCACGCCCGAGGCGTTGTCGCCGGCTCCCGGATAGTAGCCGCCGATCTCGGGATCGCCGGCCGCCCCGGGATCGACCCGCCCGAGATGATCGAGGTGGGCCCCCACCACCACCCAGCGGTCGGCGAGCGTTCCCCGGCCGCGTGCGACGGCGAGCACGTTGAGTGTCTCGCGGTCGCCCCAGGGGACGGCCTGCAGCCAGCCCCCCGCAGGCAGGGCGGGTTCGAGGTGGGCGTCGGCGAACCAGCCGGCGATGAGTTCGGCGGCCCGTCGCTCATCGGCCGTGCCGGCGCCACGGCCGGCCAGTTCGGGCGCCGCGAGCGCGGCGACGGTCTGGCCGAGCAGATCGCGATCGGCCGCGCCGGTCGCCAGCGGGATCAAGAGGTTGGCCAGCATCAGCAGGCATGGCAGCACCGGAACGACCTCCTAGAACCCCGCCGCCAGCCCCATGCCGCGCGGATCGCTCGCGCCCTGCCATCCGCCGGTCTGCGGATCGCGCACGATGAGCTGCACGTTACCCATGGGCTCGCGAGCCGCAAGTCGGTGGCCGATCGAGGCGAGCAACCGCTGCGTGTCCGGCGACATCCCGAAGCGCTCGAAATACGCGAGGTCGGGCTGCCACTGGTGGTGGACCCGGGGCGCGCTGACGGCCTCGCGGGCGTCCATGCCGAAGTCGAGCACGTGGATGATGCTCTGCAGGGTCGCCGAGATGATGCGCGATCCGCCGGGCGAACCGGTGACCAGGCGCACCCGGCCGTCCTCCAGCACGATGGTGGGCGACATGCTGGACAGCGGACGCCGGCCCGGTCCCACGGCGTTCTGCTCGCCCTGGATCAGGCCGAAGGCGTTGGGGGTGCCGGGCGCCGCGGCGAAATCATCCATCTCGTCGTTGAGGATGATGCCGGTGCCGGCGGCGATCATGCCGGCGCCGAAGTTGAGGTTGATGGTCAGCGGGGCCGCCACGGCATTGCCCTGGGGATCGACCACCGAGATGTGCGTGGTGTGCGGCGGATCGGGCGCGAGGGGCGCCCCCTCGATCTCGGATGATCGGAGCGCCCGGTCGCTGCGGATCCGCGCCCGCTGGGTCGCCGTACGTTCCCCGCTCAGGAGCATGGCCACCGGGACGTCGACGTGGTCGGGATCGCCGAGAAAGCGGCTGCGATCGGCGAATGCGAGCTTCATGGCCTCCAGCATGGGGTGCCAGGCGGCCGCCGACCCGTACCCGGCGGCGGCCAGGTCGAAGCCCTCGATGATGTGCAGCATCTGCATGACGTGCACCCCGCCGCTGCTCGGCGGCGGCATCCCGATCACGTCGCATCCGCGGTAGCGGCCGCGCACCGGCTCGCGCCACACCGACCGATAGGCGGCCAGGTCCGCGAGGGTCAGCACGCCGCCGCCGGACTGCACCGCGAGGACGATGTCCGTCGCGACGTCGCCGGCATAGAACGCGTCGGGGCCCGCCTCGGCGATCGCCGCCAGGGTCCGCGCGAGGTCGGCCTGGCGGAGCCGCTGGCCCGTCCGCAAAGGCACGCCGTCGGGGCAGAAGACCGCCTGCATGGCCTCATCGAGGCGGCCGCTGGCCTGGTGGTCGGCCAGGCGCTGCGCCAGCATCTCGGCAACCGGGAAGCCGTCGCGGGCCGCGTCGCAGGCCGGCGCCACCAGACGCCGCCAGGGCAGGCGGCCGTGGCGCTGGTGCAGGTCCCAGAGCCCGCGCACCAGGCCGGGCACCGCGACCGCCAGGGCGCCGGTGCGGCTCAGCTCGGGTCGGGCCTTGCCGTCGGCGTCCAGGAACATGCCGCGCGCAGCGGCAGCCGGCGCCGTCTCCCGGCAATCCAGCGCCCAGTCCGACGCCGCATCGGCCTGCCAGCCGACGAGGAGGCCACCGCCACCCAGACCGCTGCTGTAGGGCTCGGTCACCGCCACCATGAAGGCCGCCGTGATGGCCGCGTCGGCCGCCGTGCCACCCTCGGCCAGGACGGCCAGCGCCGCACGCGTGGCCTGCGGTTCGGCGGTGACGACCATGGCGAGTTGGCCCACGGCCGGCGCGTCGGTGGCGGCGGCCGCAGCGACCAGGAATGCGAGCAGGAGCATGGCCACGGCACAGGATCGCATGTCAGTCTCCCAGCAAGGCGGTGAGCTCGCCGGTGGCCCGGCAGTGGCGGACGAAGAGCGAGGCGAAGCGGTCGGCATGGCTCTCTAGACGCGTCGCCGGGTAGGCGCCCGTGGCCATGATCACGGCCAGGATGCGGGTCGTCGTGTCGCCGACCGCGGTGCGCGCCGAGTCGCTGGTCGGCGAGCCGAACCCGCCGTCGGTGTCGAACAGGCCGAGGCGGTCGGCGAGGTGCACCGGGCCCTTGCGGATGCCCTCGTACTCCTCGCCGGGACGGCCGCGGCGGATCACGACGTCACCGACGATCCGGTCGAGGTCGTACATGCCGATGGGCAGGAGGAACGCGAGGCTCGCGAGGTTGCAGGTGTCGACGGCGTTGTTGAGGCGGTAGAGTCCCTTGTGGTTGAGGACCCGCCGCAGGAGCGCCTCGCTGCTCGGCCGGTGTCGCGACGGATCCATGCCGAAGCTCTTGTAGAGGCGCCGCGCCTCCCCCAGAGGCGCGATCTCGCTGGGCAGGCAGCCGGCGAACTCCTCGCGGTACGCCGCCGCCAGGGTGTCGATCTCCGCCCACACCGCGGGTTCCTCGCGGACCACCACCCCACCGAGCACGACCACGCCGGCGCGGACGCGGCCCGCGGTCGTCGCATCCAGGCCTAGGCGGCGGCCATCGGGCAGGGTGAGGCTCGCGGGCATGGAGGCTCCTCGGAGTCAGACACGGTCGGAGTAGCGTCCTGTCTTGCCGTACAGGCGTTCGTAGTAGTCGCGGTAGGCGCCGCTGCGGATGGTCTGCCACCACGTCCGATGCTCCAGGTACCAGTCGACCGTCTGCTGCAGCCCGGCCGGGAAGGCGAGCGTGGGCTCCCAGCCCAGCTGGTCGCGGATCTTGTCGGCGACGATCGCGTAGCGGCGGTCGTGGCCCGGACGATCCTTGACGTAGGTGATGAGCGAGGTGGGCTTGCCGAGCTTCTGGAGCAGCAACGTCACCAGGTCGAGGTTGGCCCACTCGTTGCGCCCCCCCACGTTGTAGACCTCGCCGGCCCGTCCGCGGCGCATCACGAGATCGACGGCCCGGCAATGGTCGCCGACGTGCAGCCAGTCGCGCACCTGGCGGCCGTCGCCGTAGATGGGCAACGGCCTGTCCTCGAGCGCGTTGGCGATCATGAGCGGGATCAGCTTCTCCGGAAACTGGTACGGCCCGTAGTTGTTGCTGCAACGCGTGATGCAGACGTCGAGGCCGAACGTGCGGTGGTAGGCGCGGCAGAGCAGGTCGGCTGCCGCCTTGCTCGCCGCGTACGGCGAGTTCGGCGCGAGCGGCGTGGACTCGGTGAATCCCGGGGCGTCGGCCGCCAGGGACCCGTAGACCTCGTCGGTGGACACCATGACGAAGCGGCCGAGCCCATGGGCCAGCGCGGCCTGCAGGAGGACGAGGGTGCCGCGCGTGTTGGTGTCGAGGAAGGCGGCCGGAGCGTCGAGCGAACGGTCGACGTGGCTCTCGGCCGCGAAATGCACCACGGCGTCGATGGCCTCGTCGCGCAGCAGGCGCGCCACGAGATCCTCGTCCCGCACGTCGCCGCGGACGAACCGGTAGCGCGGATGGTTCTCGAGGCCGGCCAGGTTCTCCAGGTTGCCGGCGTAGGTCAGGAGGTCGAGGTTGACGACCCGATCGTCGGTCTGGTCGAGCAGGAACCGCACATGGTTGCTGCCGATGAAGCCGGCGCCGCCGGTGACGAGGATGTTCACGCGGTCTCCTACTCGGTCTTGTTGGCGCCCGATTCGGCCACCAGGTTGCTGGCGTGCAGGAGCGAGGGCCAGGTGCCGGCGTCCGTCCACCAGCCCTCGAGCTCGCTCCATTCCAGCTGGCCGCGCTCGATGTACATGTTGTTGACGTCGGAGATCTCGAGCTCGCCACGCTCGCTGGGCCGGAGCTGGTGGATCATGTCGAACACCTGATGGTCGTAGAAATAGATGCCCGTGACGGCGTAGTCGCTGCGCGGGTGACGCGGCTTCTCCTCGATCCGCACGATGCGGCCGTCGGCGAAGACCGGCACGCCGAAGCGCTGCGGGTCGGGCACCTGCTTGAGCAGGATGCGGGCGCCCTCGCCCTGGGCCAGGTAGGCATCCACGGCGCCCTTGATGCTGCGCTCGACGATGTTGTCGCCGAGCACGACGGCCAGCTTGCCGCCGTCCGCGAAGTCCTCGGCCAGCCGCAGGGCGTCGGCGATGCCGCCCTCGCCCTCCTGGTACGTGTAGTGCAGGTCCTTGAGGCCGAACTCCTTGCCGTTGCCGAGCAACTGCAGGAAATGTCCGGCGAAGTTGCCGCCCGTCACGAGCAGGACCTCGTTGATGCCCGCGTTCACCAGGCAGCGCAGGGGATAGTGCACCATGGGCCGGTCGTAAACCGGCAAGAGGTGCTTGTTGGTGATCTTGGTGCACGGCAGCAGGCGCGTGCCGAGTCCTCCGGCGAGGATGACACCTTTCATGACGGGTCCTTTCCGCGGCTCAGGGCCGCGACCAGAGCCCGGACCCGCGTGGGGTCCACGCGTCCGGCGGCTTTCAGGGAGGTGCCGACGATCACGGCGTCCGCGAGGTCGACGTAGGCCGGCAGGTTCTCGAGGGTGACGCCGCTGCCGACGAGCAACGGACAGTCGGGCAGCGCATCGCGCAGGACGACGAGGTCGGCGGGATCGGCCGCCGCGCCCGTCGCCGCACCGGAGACGATCAGGCCGTCGGCGAGACCGCGCAGCCGCAGATCGCGGGCCTCGTCCGCCAGTCCGCGCGGCGCCAGCGGCGCGGCATGCTTGACGCGGATATCGGCGAGGATGCCGACCGCCTCGAGGCCGAGTTCGCGGCGACGACGCAAGGTCCGATGGGCCTGGCCGACCAGCGGGCCCTGGTCGGTGACCATGGCTCCGACATGCACGTTGATCCGGATGAACTGGGCGCCGACCGCGGCCGCCACGGCGAGGGCGGCCTCGGCGTCGTTGCGCAGGACGTTGATGCCGAGCGCCAGGCCGGGAGCCTGCCGCTTCAGCTCGGCGGCGACGACGGCCAGGGCCGCGACGGTGGCCGCGGGCACCCGCTCGGGATGAAACGGCACGTCATGGAAGTTCTCCACCATCACGGCCTCGATGCCGCCCTCCTGCAGCGCCTGCAGGTCGCCACAGGCCGCCTCGATCACCGTCGCGAGGCTGCCGCCGTAAGCGGGCGCCCCGGGCAGGGGTTCGAGGTGGATCATGCCGATGCACGGAGGCAGAAACCGCGCCTGGAATGTCGTCCGGTTCCACATGCGGGCAACGATACAGCCCCAGGGCGCGCCCTGGCAACCAGGCACATCGCCCGCCGTCGCGTCGCCCGTCAGCGGACGAGGGTCATGCGCTGATTCTGGACCACCCCGTCGCCGATGAAGCGGACCAGGTAGACCCCCGCCGCCACGCCCCGATCCTGGTCGTCGCGCCCCTCCCAGCGGAAGGTGTGGCGGCCGGCCGGCAGGTCGCCCCGGTGCAGTTCGGCCACCCGTCGGCCACGCACGTCGTAGACCGTGAGGACCGCCCGCGCCGGGCGGGCGAGGTCGAACGCCACGGTGGTGCCGGGATTGAAGGGGTTGGGATAGGGCGGGAAGAGGCCGGTGACACCAGGCGTCTCGTCGCCGGGACCGTCGGCGTTCGCCTTGGCGACCACCACCGTCTGATCGGCCGCGAGGTCGCGTTCGACCTGCCGGCTGCCGTCGGGCCAGATCACCACGAGGCTGTCGACGCGAGCCGCGCCGCCGAGCCCGAAGTGGACGCGGCGGGCCACCTGGGAGGGCCCGCTGCGGCTCTCGACCTGCCGCAGGTAGACCTCCTGGCCCACGTGGACGCGCAACACCGAGCCGGCGGGTTCGCGCTGGGATCCGGCCCAGACGGGGTCGACCTGCAGCCAGTGGCCGCGCGCCATGGTGTTGTGCAGCATCAGCGTGGGTTCGCCGTCGCGGACGATGGTCAGATCGAGCCCCCCGTCGCCGTCGAGGTCGGCGGCAACGGCGGCCACGGACGGGCCCGCGAGGCCGTCGATGAGCAGCGGCGCTTCGTCCCACGAGCCCTCGCCGTCGCCCAGCAGCAGGCGGTCGGGCTGATCGAAGCGGGAGAGGTAGAGATCGAGGTCGCCGTCGTTGTCGAAGTCCGCCCAGACGACATCCTTGCCCGCACCCGTGGTGCCGAGGTTGGCGCCCGATTCCATGACGAACACGCCGTCGTATTGCGTGAACAGCACGTCGGCCGCGCCGTCCTGCGCGTTGTAGAGGTCGAAATCGCCGTCGTTGTCGTAGTCGCCCCAGGCGGCGGCGCCCGCGCGCCAGGGCAGACCGAGACCGCCATGGGTCGCGTTGGCGAACCGCTCCGGCATGCGGTTGGAGGCGAGGACGTTCGCGCCGTACAGGGTGATCGAATAGAGATCGGGCCGTGCGTCGCCGTCGTAGTCGCACCAGGCCGCCGCCTGCCGGCGGGCGAACGAGAGACCGGGCAGGATGTCGAGCGCCTCGAATTCGGGCAACGCGGGCGCCGTCTTGTCCGGGGCCCGCAGCAGGAGGTCAGCCTCGCCGTCGCGGATGAGGTGCAGGTCGAGGCGGCGATCGCCGTCGAAATCGATCCAGAGCGCGCCGCGCACCCCGCTCAACTCGTCCGGCAGGAACTCCGGTTCGCCGAAGACGCCGCCGGTCTGGCGCAGCATCACCGACGGGCCGTCCTCGCGTACGACGAAGACGTCGCGGTCGCCGTCGGCGTCCACGTCGGCCCACTGCACACCGATGCTGTTGGCCGTCTGCTGCAGCGCGGACGGCGTGCGGTCGGTGAACTGCCAGCCGCCGTCGTTGCGCAGCAGCAGGTCGCCGCCTTCGCGGCGGCAGATGTACACATCGAGATCGCCGTCGGCGTCGTAGTCGACGGCCTCGGCGGCGCTGCCACGGCCCGCGCCCATGAGGATCGGCACCTCGGCGACGCCGAAAGGCGGGTGGGTGTAGAGTCCCTCGACCACCGGCCGCGGCTCCTGCCCGTCGACATAGACGGTCGCCGCAGGCGGCGCCAGCCAGCCGGGCACCTCGCCCCAGGTCACGAGGTAGGACCCGGTGGTGGGCACGTAGGCGGTATGGCTGCCCTGCCCGCGCTTGACGTAGCCGTCGGCCCCGGTGATGCGCCAGGGCGCCGAGAGCTCCGTGGGTTCGTTGACCAGTTCGACGGGATGAATCCCGATGCCATCATGGAAGTCGAAGGTCATCACGTCGGCCGAGGCGCTGACGTTCGTGAGGTTGAGATCCGCGGTCGGGATGCGCCACCAGCTCGCGGGAGGGTCGGTATCCGGCCCGAACGTGCTGAAATCCGGAGCCTTGAACAGGTCGGTGGTGTCGCCCTGATTGTGGCGCCGCTCGAGGTCCCAGCGGCCATCGGCCTGCACCAGGGTGACCATGTAATGGATATCGGGCAGCTGCGCCTCGCGGTTGTTGCTGCCGCGCCAGTCGACGTGCCAGACCGCCAGGCCGGCGTCGGGGAGGTCGACATCGCGGCCGCTGCGCTGGCGGTTCTCGATGACGTACAGCTCGTTGGTCACCGACGGATGGGCCACGGTGAAGACCCGGTTGCCGGTGGCCGGCGCCTCGAGCTGGGCCATGACGCCATCGAGCGCGACGGTCTCCGTCCAGCCCGAGAACAGCTTCAAGGGACCACAGGGCTGCACGGGGTTGGTGTAGTCCGCGGGTGCGCTCATCAGGCAGTAGAGGCCGACGCCGAAGGACTCGCCCCCGGTGTCGTAGAGGTCGGGCCACTGGCAGAGCGCGTGTCCGATCTCGTGGGCCGCGGTGCTGATGACCAGCGTGTTCTTGAGCGGCGTGATCTGCCAGAGCCGCGCGATGACGCCGTCGGCGTGGTAGCCGCCCTCACCGGCTTGCGGCCACAGGCCCGTGCCCCAGCCCCAGCTGGGGTAACCGGCGTAGAAGCAGCTCACCAGGTCGACGTAGCCGTCGCCGTTGGCGTCGTACTCGCTGAAATCGAAGCCGCGGCGCTCGAGGTCCTGCAGCGCTTCCTCGACGAGCAGCCGGGCTCGCCAGCCAGGCGACTGGTTGGGGTCCTCGTACCAGTACTTCGGATGCGCTGCCCGGTAGTAATACGTCGGCGCGGCATGGGTCAGGTCGAGGCGCCCGCCGGAGACGTCGCGGTAATAGTCGCGGATCGAGCCGTTGTTGCCGTTGCCGGTGTAGCCGATGCCGTTGAGGAAGGGATCGAGGTCGGCCACGGGGATGGTTCCCGGTTCATCGCTGAAGTCCACGAGCAGCGCGATGCCGCGGACCTCGCCCGTGACCGCAGGGATCGGATAGTCGACCTTGTCGGGGTGCGGACGCGGCTGGCCGGCTGCCTCGCGAGCCGCCTCCACCTTGGCGGCCAGACGGTCGGGCGCGAGGTCGAGTCCCCGCACCAGGCGCGCCGGCACGGGATCCCCGGCCACGACTCCGGTGCTGACGAGCATGCCGTCGGCCGCCAGCTCGGCGTAGCAGATACGGCCATCGCGCGGGTCGCGGATCAGGGTGAAGCCCTGCAGGTCCTCGATGCGCTGGTGATACTCGTCGCCCCACACGCGGACGGCCACCGCGCTGCCGTCGGGTTGTTCGAGGTCGGCGCGCAGGCCGCTCACCGGGGATCCGAAGGCCGCCGCCGAGAGCACCAGGAGGGCCGCGCACGCACCCGCGCGCACCGAACGCTGGACGGTCCAGGGAGTGAACATCGGAAATCCTTGCTGCTTGGCAGCCGCGAGCGGCGCACGGTCCGTGCCGGGGGGACGGAGCCTTTCGTGATACTACGGAGCCCTGGTCCGGCATGCAAGCGTGGCCCGGACAATATAGACTCGTACGATCCCGTTTGCAGGTGCCGTCATACGCGACGGGGCCCCGGAGGGCCCCGTCGGATGGGTGCGGTGAAGCGTCAGGTCATTTCACGAGCATCAGGCGCACGCTCCGCACGCCGTCGCCGGCGATCATGCGGCACAGATACGTGCCCGAGGCGACCGGGCGGCCGCCGCGATCGGCGCCCTGCCAGACGGCCTGATGGCGGCCGACCGGGCGGTCCTCGTCGAGCAGCGTGGCCACCAGCCGGCCGTCCAGGCCGTACACGTCCAGCCGCACATGGCCGGCCTGCGCGAGGTCGAAGGCGATGGTGGTCGACGGGTTGAACGGGTTGGGGTAGGCCGCGAGCAGGCGGGTGACGCCGGGCAATTCCCCATCGTCCACGGCCACGGTGCTCGGGTCCTGGTGCACGATGAGCTGGCGATCGCCGGCCACGCCGGTCTGGACGGTCACCTCGCCGTCCGGCCAGGTGACGACCACGCTGTCGGCGGCGGTCGCCGCGCCGAGACCGAAGTGCAGGACGTGCGGCCGCTCGCCGCGGCCGTCGCCCGCGACGACCTCGCGACGCTGCGTGACGCCGCCGGCCACCACCCGCACCTTGGCCCCCACGGCCGTGCGGTTCTGCGCTCCGCCCGCGAGGTCGAGCGCCAGCCAGTGGCCACGGTCGAGGATCGTGTTGCGGAGCACGAGGTTCGGCTCGCCGTCGCGGCCGACGTAGACGTCGACGCCGCCATCGCCGTCGAGGTCGGCGCAGGCCACCGTCGAGCAGAGGCCGGCGGTGTCGGACAGGCCGAGCGACGTGCGGGTGAAGCCGCCGGCGCCGTCACCGAAGATGAGCAGGTCATCCTGCCCGCGCCGGGCCACATAGATGTCGAGGGCGCCGTCGTTGTCGAAGTCGGCGGCCACCACCGCGCGGCCCGCGCCGTCGTCCGACACCACCGGCTGCAGGACCCGCTGGAAGAAACCGAAGACCTGGATGTAGAGGCCGTCGGCGTCCTCATCGTTGACGAGGTAGAGATCCCAGTCGCCGTCGTTGTCGAAATCGGCCCAGGCCGCGTCCTGGCCGGCGTCGGCCGAGTTCATGACCGCCTGGCCGGCGTCGTCGAACCCTGCGCCGCCGAAGTTGGCGGCCAGCAGGTTGGCGGCGTCGGCGTTGACGAGGTAGACGTCGCGGTCGCCGTCGCCGTCGAAGTCGAGCCACGCGGCCGCCACGCCCGCATGGGTATCCTGGAGCAGCGGCTGCGGCGACGCGAACATGAAGGGGTGACCGCTGCCGATGTCGCCGTTGTTGCGGTAGAGCACGTTGGCCGCGCCGTCCTGCACCAGGAAGAGATCGAGCCGGCCGTCGCCGTCGAAGTCGGTCCACTGGGCGTCCATACCCGGACCAGGGTTGTCGAAGCTGTAGCTCAGGGCGGTGACATCGGTGAAGACGCCGTCGACCTGCGAGAACATGCGGTTGGCCTCGCCGTGCTTGGCCAGGAACACGTCGAGATCGCCGTCGTCGTCGTAATCCGCCCAGGCGGCGGCGCGGCCGGCGCCCGCGTCGGCGAGCGCGGCGGGCGTCACGTCCGTGAACACCAGGTTGCCGTCGTTGCGCAGCAGGCGATCGGCGCTGCCGTCGTTGATCAGGTGCAGATCCTGGTCGCCGTCTCCATCGAAATCGACGAGGGCGATCCCGGCCGCCGCGCCGCTGTCGCCGGCATCACCGGCGGCGACGGACGTGAACGGCGGGTCGGTGTAGACGCCGACGAACACGGCAGGCGCGCCGCCATCGACGATCTCGAAGCTCTCGGAGATCGGGTCGGGCTCTCTCCAGCCGGGCACGTCGCCCCAGGTCAGGGTGTAGAGGCCGGCGTCCCAGACCAGCATGTTGGCCGCGCCCTCGCCGGTCTGCTGGTAGAGGTTGGGCCCGGTGAGGGTCCAGGGAGCCAGCAGGCCCGCGGGCTGGGGCTCGACCGAGACCGCCATGGTGCCCAGCGCCTCGCGATAGTTGAAGGTCATCTCGGTGCCCGACGCGCTGATGCCGTCGATGAAGAGCGGCGCCTCGCTGCCGTCCCACCAGGTGGCGGCGGGGCTGGTCGTGGGGTCGAACTCGGTGTAGTTGGGCGCGTACCAGAGGTCGGTCAGGTCGCCGTTGTTGCGCCCGTTCTCGAGGTCCCAGCGGCCGTCGGCCTGCACGAGGGTCACCAGGTAGTGCTGCGACGGGGTCTGCTGCTCGTTGTCGTTGCTGCCGTTGACGTCGACGTGCCAGATCGCCAGACCGCCGGGGGCCGGCAAGCTCGCGTCGCGGCCCTGCCGCTGCCGGTTCTCCACGAGATAGAACTCGTTGGCGTGCCCGGCATACGGCACCTTGAAGATGTTCATGTCGTCGTGGGATGCGACCAGACCGCCTTGCAGACCGCTGAGGGCCACGGGCGTCTCCCAGCCCGCCTCGGCGCGCAGGTAGGCGCAGGGACGCACCGGATTGGTGCCCGCGCCGCTGCCGCACATGAGGCAGAAGCCGCCGATGCCGCTGGACTCGTAGCCGTAGTCGTAGAGGTCGGGCCAGAACATGATCATGTGGCCGTTCTCGTGGCAGAACGTCGAGAGCCGCAGGCTGTTGCCGATGTTCGTGATCTGATACTTGTAGGAGCTCACGCCGTCCGCGTTGAAGGTCATCACCCACGAGTGCGGCCAGAGGCCCACCGACCAGCCGCCGTCGGGGTAGCCGGCGTAGAACACGTTGACGGCGTCGATGTAACCGTCGCCGTTGGAGTCGTACTGGCTGAAGTCGTGGCCCGACGTTTCCAGGTAGTTCAGGGCCCAGACCACCAGGTCGCGGGCGCGGGTGCCGAACGGCGCGCTGGGATCCTCGTAGTAGGACTTGGGCTGAGGGGCCCGGATGTAGGTCGCGGGCACGTAGTTTGTGTAGGTGAGGGCCTCGCCCGAGACGTCGAAGAAGTAATCGCGCACCGAACCGTTGTTGCCGTAGCCGTTGTAGCCCTCGAGGTTCAGGTAGTCGTCGAAATCGGTCGGCGGCACCGTGCCCGGTTCATCGGAGAAGTCGATGATCAGGGTCAGGCCCAGCACGTTGCCATGGTTGCTGGGTTCTGGGCTGCGCGTCTTGCCGGCCAACATGGCCGCCTCTTCGGCCTGGAAACGCGACCGCTCGCGGTCGCGGAGGGCGGCGCGGACCTTCGGCGGAAGGTCGAGGCCGCGCGGCAGGCCAGCCGGCACGCCGGCGCCGACACGGACGCCGGTGGACACCAGCTGCTGACCTTCGCTCGAGAGCCGCGCGTAGCAGATCACGCCGGTGGCCGCATCGCGCACCAGGGTGTAGCCGTCCGGGCTCTCGATGCGCGCGTACCACTCGTCGCCGTAGACCGTGACCTGGACCCGTGTCCCGTCCGGCTGCTTGAGGAACATCTCCTCGCCATTGAACGGGTGGTTGGCCAGGGCCGGCAGGGCCAGCAGCAGCAACCCCGCCACGAGGGCCGGACGGCAGGATGGCGGTCGGCGGTGTGCGTGACGCATGGTATCAGACCTCGCAGTGTGGCGCGATGGATCACACCGCCGGATCGGCGGCATTTGATCCTTGATTATAGGACACAGCAGGACCGCGGGCAATGCGCCTCGCGGAATGAAAGCCTAATGTCTTGCATGCAAGAGAGATACCAGCTTGGAGGGAATCGTGAGGCATCACGAGCAACGCTGCGCTTGCTTGATGTCTCATAATGCATGATGGGTCCGTCGTGCTTCGGACCGTCACGCTTCTTGCTCGGCGACCTCCTCGGCCGGCGGCTCGAAATGATGCCGACAGCGAGCCTCGTACATGCCGGCCGCCCCGACCTGGATCTGATCGCGGCTGGGGGTCAGGCGCTGGGTGAACCCGGCCGGCTCGCCGCAGACCATGCAGATGGCCAGTTGCTTGCTCACGTACTCGGCGCGGCACATGATCTCGGGCATGGGCCCGAACGGCAGACCCCGGTAGTCGAGGTCCAGGCCCGCCACCACCACCCGCTTGCCCAGATTGGCGAGCCGCACGCAGACGTCCACCACGTCGTGGTCGAAGAACTGGGCCTCGTCGATGGCGACGACCTCGGTGCGGTCCTCGGTGCTGGCCAGGATCTGGCGCGCCGCATTGACCGCCACCGACGGCAGGCTCTGCTGATTGTGGCTGACGATGCTGGACGCCTCGTAGCGCGCATCGAGGTTGTGCTTGAAGATCTGCACCCGCTGGCGTGCGATCTCCGCCCGCCGCAACCGGCGGATGAGCTCCTCGCTCTTGCCCGAGAACATCGGGCCGCAGATGACCTCGATCCAGCCCGACCTGCCGTTGACGATCTGCATCATCGGATGCTCCACTGCTGGTGCGCACTCGAACCACGGGGACCTTCATGGTAGCCGGTGGCCGCAGGCGAGGCAACTCCGGATGGTCACGACGGCTGCGAACGCGATTTCGTCCACGGCGGGGATATGGTAGCACGCAACCGTGGTGCGCGTTCCAGACGACCCCCGCTCGGTCCACGGGCGGGGGTCGTTGCGCGCGCGACGGGATCAGGCGAAGAAGCTGCTATCGATGGCGAGATCGCGGGACTGCTGGCGCAGCCGGGTCACGAGGTCGGCGCTGACGCCCAGATGCCGGGCCGCCAGGCTCGGGCCCCAGGCGACCGCGCCGTCGGGGTCGGCGCTGCCCGAGCACGCGGCGACCTCCTCGCCGAGGGCCACGAGGGCCGCCAGGTCCACGCACTCGACATCCGGATGGTCGAGGCGGTGGTGCCAGCGGACGGCCTGCTCGAGGTCCTCGCTGAGGTTCCATTCCTTGATCAGGAGCGCGCCGAGGTCCCCGTGGTCGAAACCGAGCAGTTCCTGTTCGACCACGTAATAGGGCAACTGCTCCTCCGCCGAGATGCTGAGGACCTGGTGGAAGAGGTCGGGCTGGCTTCGTGCGAGCACCAACTGGCCGATGTTCTGCATGAGGCCGCCCACGAACACGGTCTCCGGCTCGCCCTTCCGTAGCGCCTGCGAGACCAGCTGCGAGGCCATCGCCGAGAGCACGGACTGGCGCCAGATCTTGTGGAAGAGCGGCGTCGCACCGGCGCCGAGGAACACGGCCTTCGTGGCCGTCACCAGGGTCCAGTTGCGGATGGTCACGAAGCCCAACCTGACGATCGACTCGCTGACGGTCTTGATCTCCCGCACCGCACCGTAGAACGGGCTGTTGGCGATCCGCAGGATCTTCGCGGTCAGGGCCTGGTCCATCGCCACGGCCTTCTCGAGGCGGGTCGCCGTGGTGCGCGGGTCGTCGATCACCGAGAGGATGTGCAGCGCCGCCTTGGGCATCGCCGGCAGGTCGCCGCTCTGATGCAGGATGGCGGCCGGGGCCATCGGCGCCGCAGGAACGCCGCGGTCGATCGCGCAGTCGGACGGCTGCGAGGGCCCGCCCAGCAGCGCGTCCTCCCAGGCGCCGACGATGGCGTCGGCCTCGGCCCGGGCCTGGCTCGCGACCCTGGCGGTGCGGGGCACCGCGTCGGTGACCGGCGGCTCGGCGCCCAGGTCCAGGGGGCTGGTCTGCCGCCGCGCGGGTTCGGCGACGGCCGGCTCGTCTCCACGCGACAACCAGTCGACCTCGAGGTCAGGCACCAGATCCGGCGCCGTCGCACGCGGTTCGCGACGGTCCAGGCTCGGCGCCGCGGGCGCCGACGGATCGGCCTCGCGCTGCTGGCGCCGGTAGAGCTCGTGCTTGAGGACGTCGTTGACGCCGTCGGCGTGCGGCCGTTCCCCCATCTGCAGCAGCCGCATCCGATCCACCGTGTGGCGGGCCAGGAACTCGGCCACCGTGAGCACGGCCTGCTGGGAGGGCTCGCCGTCGAGGTACAGGAACGTCGACCAACGCTCGCGCGCGGGCAGCGGCACGATGATCACGTGACGGTCCTGGGCTCCCCGCCCCATGAGGAGGGTGAGGTCGGTGGGGAACGCCTTGATGGGCACGGGACCGGCGTAGACCTGCCGGTCGCGGCCGGCCACGGCGAAGATGTCGTCGGGATCGCAGACGATCGGCGCGCGGCCGTTGGGAAGCTTGCGGTGGGCCTCTTCGGGCAGGTTGATGTTGTGTTCGGCCACCACCTGCAGGCCGCTGCGCCAGCGCTTGATCACCAGCATGCGCAGGCCCGTGCGCTCGGCGAAGCGGCGGAAGATGCCGGGGATGTCGGACGCCCGCTGGGCGACGTCCACCTCGGCGAGCGTCGCCCGCAGGAGCACCATCGGATCGACGCCGTCGGGCGTCTCCGGCCCGGCCGGCTCGCCGGCCACCGCGGTGTCGATCTGCGCCCCGAGGTCCTGGACCCGGCCTTTCAGCCGGCCCAGGGTATCGAGGAGCTGGGTGATGTCGTTGCGCTGGTCCGACACGACGGTCCTTCGTGGCCGATGGTGAGAGCCCGGTTGGTCCCCCGGGTTATCGGCACCGCGCACCGGGAATTTGACAGTTTTTTGCACAGCGAGTTACGTAGGCCGTCCCGTGGGGGCGTGCCGTCGCGATCACGCCCCCCGCAACCGGCGGAGGCCCCATGCGCGCACGCATCACCAAGGCGTTCCATTTCGACGCGGCCCACTTCCTGCCCCACGTGCCGGAGGGGCACAAGTGCCGCCGCATGCACGGCCATACCTACCGCGTGGTGCTCGGGCTCGAGGGCGAGCTGGATCCCCGGCTGGGCTGGGTTCAAGACTACGGCGAGCTGAAGGCGGCGTTCGCCCCGCTGCTGCGGCGCTTCGACCACCAGGTGCTCAACGAGATCAGCGGCCTGGAGAACCCGACCGCGGAGCTCCTGGCGGTCTACATCTTCGAGGCGCTGAAGCCGGCGTTGCCCCTGCTCGCCGACGTGGCGGTGTGCGAGAGCCCCTCGGCCGAGGCCTGCTACCGTCCCTGATCGACCTCCTCCAGGGTCCCCGCCGGCACCCAGCCGCCCCAGTCGCCGCCGAGGCCGACCCGGTTCCAGCCGTCCCGCTCGCCCCGGACCTCGAGGGTCAGGCCATCATGGACCCGGAACACCACCGGGAACGTGGTGGCCGGACCGCTGCGGACCTCCGCCTCGTCGACCACCACCACGGCCGTCCGTCGCCAGTGCTCCTCGTACCAGCGCGTCGCGCTGACCACGGCCACGGCCAGCGCGAGGGTGACGACCGCGATCAGCAGACGCCGACGGCCGGCCCCCAGATCACCGGTCCACCACGTCCAGGCCAGGAGAATGCAGACCAGCCACGACAGCACCAGGAGCACGAGCCCCCACTCACGGACCGCCAGCAGGTGCGCCACCTGGTCGAGCTGTGCGACCACCGGTGGCAGGCCGTGAGCGGCGAGTTCGAGGTCACGGGTGTTCTGCCTGACCCACGCCAGGTTCCGCTGGAGATCACGGTCACGGGGTGCGTAGCGTTCGGCGCGCAGGTAGCTGGCGATCGCCTTGCCCAGTTCGCCCGCCCGGGCGTGGGCGTTGCCGAGGTTGTAGTGGAGGTCCGCCGAGTCCGCGCCGAGCTCGCGGGCCTCGGTGTAGCGCCGCACCGCCAGGTCGAGATCGCCCTCGGTGTAAGCCTGGTTGCCCTCGGCGATCAGGCGAGCCGGATCGGGACCCGGCGCCCCGGCCGGATCGCCGGCCACGCCGACCCCGACCCCGAGGACGCCGACGAGGGCGAGCGTACCAAGCAGCGCCACGGTGTGGCTGCCCGGACCCGGCCGGCCGCCGCTCACCGCCTGCAACAGACCGCGGACCTCTCCCGCCAGGGCGGTGATGTCGTGGTCGGCGCTGCCCCCGAACCGAGCCTGGTCGCACTCGACGAGCACGGCGGCCAGGCGCTCTCCCACGGCCGGCTGACCCTGGGATCCGGCCCAGGCGACCAGATCGGCGGCCGTCAAGCCGGCCGCGGAACGACCCTGTCGATCGGCCACGAATCCGAGGATGGCCCTGGCCAGCACGTCGGGATCGGAGGCCGCTTCGGCCTCGGCCAGCCGCCGCCGCGCCACCTCCAGGGAGCGTCGCCGACGCAGGCCGACGGGATCGCGACGGTCGGCCTCGCGCCGCCGCAGCCAGAGCCGCAGACCGCCGAGGGCCAGCCAGGGCGCCACCAGGAGCAGCCACCATGCCGGATGCCCCAGCGGCAGGAGGATCGGGCCGTCGGACGAGCCCCCGCGCTGGTGGATGAACGCGAGGTCGTTGCCCAGCCGCGCGATCTCCGTCCGGCGGAAGCCCGAACGATCGTCGCCCAGGACCGGCAGGTCGCTCGGCGTGACCACCACCGACGGGACGGTCGCCCGCACCGATCGGTATCGGCCCTGCCCGGTGTCGAAGTACACGAGGTCCAGCGGCCCGAACTCGAGGGTCCCCTCGGTGACCGGGACGGCGGCCTTCTCCTCGCTGAACGTCGCCTCGTAGCGGGGGCCGTTGACGTTCTCGCGGAGGTTCTCGGCGGCGTCGTGCAAGCGGACGCCCGGCTGTTCAGGCAGGCGCACGCCCTCGAAGCTCTTCAGGAAGCCGTCGGCCGTCACCTCGAGGTGCAGGCTCACCGGCTCGCCACGGGGCACGGTGTCCCGATCGACGGTGGCCGTGAAGGCCAGCCGGTCGGCCACGATGCCGGAGAAGGCAGGCGGCCGGGGCGTCGGCAGATCCTTGACCTCGATCGTGATGGGGTCGGTGGCCAGGATCACCGGACCGCGGGACCGGCGGCCGAAGATGCGGTCGAACGGATCGCCGGCGATCTCCAGGCGGGCCGGTTCGACGGTCAAGCTGCCGGCGCGGGTCGGGAACAGGGCGTAGCGGAGCTCGGTGACATCGTACCGGTTGCCCGCGAGCGTGCTGGGGAAGTTGCGCTCCGGCGGCAGGTCCACGCGCCAGAAGCCCTCGGTGCGCGGCGCCGTGTACGACGGCTGGTTCCAGGGACTCTTGCTGTGGTAGTAGCGGAAGGTGAGCACGACCTGCTGACCGACCCAGACCTCGTCGCGATCGACGGCGAGGGTGATGAAGTAGGCGTCGCCCGGCCGCCCGGCGCGGGCGCCCGAATCGGCCGGCTCGCCGGCTGACGGCGCCGGCGGCGGCGCACCGGCCTTGACCGTGATGGAGATTGGGTCGGTGCGGCACGTCTGGCCGCCGCCCGAGAACACGATGGACGGGATCTGGAAATCGCTGTCGCGGTCGACGACCAGATAGTAGGTCACGTCGACCGAGAACTCCGAGCGCCCGTTCACCAGCTGGAATCTCTGGCTGGTGCCGCCCGGCACCACCTCCACGCCATCGATCTGCGGAGGTTGGTGGCCGGGCTGCTGCCCGAGGTCGCCCTGGGCGTGGAGCGTGAGCACCACCTGTCCGCCGGGCGCCACGACCCGACGGTCGACCTCCGCGCTGCAGGTGACGTCGGCGGCCGCGGCCGCGAGCGGCGCCAGCACGAGCGCCAGCGCCAGCGTCGCCAGCGCGCGGCTCATCCTTGCCCTGTCCGTCGTGGTCACCACCGTTTGCCGCTCCTGTTGTTGCCGCCTTGCAGGCGCTTCTGGACCGACCGCTTGAGTTCCTGCTCGTCCCGGTCGAGCGCGCGCAGCAACTGCAGCGCGTGCTCGCGGTCGAGCTCCTCGGGCGTGGGCTGATCCTGCTGCGGCTGATCGTCCGGGTTGGCTTGTTGCTGGTCTTGCTGCTGCTGGTCCTGCTGCTGCTGGTCCTGCTGCTGCTGGTCCTGCTGCTGCTGGTCCTGCTGTTGCTGGTCCTGCTGTTGCTGCTGTTGCTGCTGGTCCTGCTGTTGCTGCTGGTCCTGCTGTTGCTGCTGGTCTTGCTGTTGCTGCTGGTCTTGCTGTTGCTGCTGGTCCTGCTGCTGTTGATCCTGTTGATCCTGTTGATCCTGTTGATCCTGCTGTTGCTGGTCCTGCTGCTGTTGCTGCTGTTCGAGCAGCGTCATGGCCGCCTCCAGGTTGCGCAGAGCATCCTCACGATCGGGCTCGAGCCGCAGGCTGTCACGCAGGAGCGCCGCGGCCTTGTCGGCCTGACCCTGCTGGAGCAAGGCCGTCCCGGAATTGTAGAGGCTCTCGGCGCGCAGGTCGGCGGCGGCGGTCAAGGAGCGGGCCCGCACGAATTCCCGCTCCGCATCCTCCCAGCGCTCCAGGCGCGCGAGCGTCTCTCCCACGGCGAGGGCCAGGCGCGGGTCGTCGGGGCTGAGGGTGCGCGCGGCCTCGAATTCCTGCAAGGCCTCCTCGAACTGGCCGGCGCGGTAGAGCTCCCGGCCACGGCTGGCGGGATCGGCGCTCGCCGGCCGCAGGACCTCGGCAACCGCCGGCCGGGCCGCGGACATCCCGAGCAACGCCACGAGCAGCAGCGCGGCGCCGGCGTGCGTCCGCGCAGGCCGCAGGCCGATCCCGATCAGCAAGCAGACCAGCGCCAGGGCCAGCGGCCACTGGTAGCGCTCCTGCCAGGCGGTGACGCGTCGTTGCTCGAAATCGCGGCTGCCGAGACGTTCGAGGACGGTGCGCAGCCGCTGGCCCGCCAGTCCGTCGAGCCCGACGCGGAAGGTCGAGCCGCCACCCACCGCCGCGAGCTTCTCGAGCGACGCCAGGTCGATCCGCGAGAGCACGAGCTGGCCGTCGTCGTCCTTGAGGAAGCCGCCGCCCTGGCCCGCATCCGCGGGAAGCGGGATCAGGCCGCCGGTCTCCTCGCCGATGCCCACGGGGATGACCGTGATCCCCGCGTCCCGGCACGCACGAGCCTCGGCCTCCCAGGCGCCCTCGAGGTCCTCGCCGTCGGTCACCAGCAGGATGGCCTGGAAATCGTCCGTGTGGCCGGCGACGCGCCCGCTCAGGAGCAGCCCGCGGCTCACCGCCAGGGCGGACGCCAGCGCCGTCCCCTGGGCGGAGATCATGTCCGGTTCGGCCATCTGCAGGAAGATCTCGGCCGTGCCGTAATCGGCCGTCAAGGGACACTGGACGAAGGCCGCGCCGGCGAACAGGACCAGCCCCACGCGGCTGTCCGACTGCGACCGCAGGAAGCTGGTGAGCTCGGCCTTGGCCCGCTCCAGCCGGTTGGGCGTGACGTCCTCGGCCAGCATCGAGTTGGAGATGTCCAGGGCCACCACGACGTCGTGCCCGCGCTGGGTGACGGTGACCTCGCTGGCGCCCCACCGCGGACGCGCGAGGGCCACCAGCAGCGACGCCATCGCCAGGACGTAGCACAGGCGTTGCCAGCCGCGGGTCTGCGGATGCCAGTCCTCCCGCTGACGCTGGTGGTGCTCGCCCAGCAGGGCGGTCTCCCGCCGCCGCGCGCGGCGGTCGGCCGTCTTGACCAGCAGCCAGAGCCCGCCGAGCAGGGGCAGTCCCAGGAGCCAGTATTCGGACGCGAAATGCATGCGACTCGCTCCTTTCCTCGGGTCACGGCAGGCGCCGCAGCCAGACCTCGCGCACCAGGGCCGCCAGCAACAGCAGCAGGAGCGCCGGCGCCAGCAGCCAGCCGGCGAGCTCCCGGTGCCAGGTGGACACCCTGGTCTCGTAGCGGCTGGTCTCCAGCTTGTCGATGGTGGCGAAGATCCGCTCGAGGGCCTGCGGATCGGTGGCCCGATCCATGACGCCGCCGGTGCGCTCGGCGATGCGCCGCAGCAGGTCCTCGTCGATGTGGGTCTCGATCTGTTGCATCCGACGCCCGCGCGGCGTGTCCACCGGATACGGAGCGACGCCCTCGCGGCCGATCGCCACGGTGTAGACCCGCACGCCGAGGGTGCGGGCCAGTTCCGCGGCCGTCTCCGGTTCGAGCGTGGGGACGTTGTTCATGCCGTCGGTCAGCAGGATCACGGTGCGGCTCTTGGCCGTGCTGTGTCGCAGTCGCCCGACGGCCGTCGCCAAACCCAGGCCGATCGCCGTGCCGTCGTCGATGAGCCCGACCTCGATCTCGTCGAGGAAGCCTTTGAGCACCTGACGGTCGACGGTGAGCGGACACTGCGTGAACGCCCGCGACGCGAACACGACGAGCCCGATGCGGTCGTTCGGCCGTCCATCGATGAACTCGCGGATGACGTCCTTGGCCGCCTCGAGGCGGTCGCGCGGGGCGAAATCGAGGGCCCGCATGCTTCCGGAGATGTCCAGGGCGATCATGATGTCGATGCCCTCGCCCTCGACGGTCTCGGACCGGTAGCTGCGGCGCGGCTGGGCCAACGCCACCACCATCAGCAAGGCGGCCAGCAGCACCAGCGTCGGCACCAGCCGCCAGAGCCGGAGCCGCCAGCCCACCCGCACGGGGCCGAACAGCGGAAGGTGAGAGTGTCGCAACGCGGCCTGGGGCCCCGGGTTCCGTCGGCGCCACCAGAACACCGCCACCACGGGCACCACGGCCAGAAGCGCCCAGGGGTGCGCCAGCGTCAGCATGCCTGCCTCCGGTCGCCGTCCGCCGTCGCGGGATAGCGCTGGCGCAGCTGGGCCCAGGCGCTGCGGGCCTCGGCCAGCGCGTCGGGTGGAACGGGCGTCCAGATCGGCTCGACCCGCACCTCCTCGATGAGATCGAGGGTCCGTTGCATGGCCTCGAACACCCGCTGCGACCCGACGTGATCGGGGGCGTAGCGCGCATCGTCGCATGCGGCGACGAGGTCGGCGAAGCCGGCGATCACCGGTCCGCGCCAGCCCGCCGCGTGGGCGGCCACCCGGATCTCGGGGGCGGTCATCTCGGTCGCGGCCAGATGGAAACGGCCCTCCAGGTACCGACGCACGACGGACGCGACGGCGTCGAGGTGTTCGCGCCCCAGCAGCGAGCGCTGCTCCAGCGATCTCAGCGCCACCGCCGCGGCCAGCCAGGCCGGAGGCGCGAGCGCGCGGTGGGCGGGCTGCCAGGCCTGCCGCGCGTGGCGCCAACGCCACCAGAGCATCCCGCCCGCCAGGGCCGCGAGCAGCATGCCCGCCAGGATGAGCAGCCAGGCGGGCACGCCGCCGATCGAGCGCGGGTCGCGCACCGGCTCGACCGCCTGCGGATCGTCGACCCGACCGATCACCGTCTGCGCCCGGCTCGTCGGTCCGTCGGCCCAGACGGCGCGCCAGGGGCCCTCGCGATAGACCCGGAACCGCGCGAGCTGCCGGGTGCCCTCCGCGGGCGGCAAGCCGCCCGGGTCGCGCAGCGCCCCGGCCGGCACGGGTTCGAGCCAGGGCACGTCGACCCGGAGCGAATCCAGCGGCAGCGGCACGGTCCCGTCGGCATGGTCGAGGATCACCAGGGCGTCCTGGCCGAAGGTCAGGCTGTCGGGCCAGACGGTGATGGCCGTGGGCGCCGGCGCGGCGACCGACCAGGACAGATGGACCATCGCCGTATCGGGCGGCGATGCCACCGGCGGCGGACCGCTTGGCGGCATCTGCGCCGCCACCACGGAGGCCAGCACGAGCCCGAGGGCGAACCCACACCGGACGCGGATCATGCCCCACCCCGCCGACCGCGCCGCCCCACCCGCGCGGCGAAGAACCGATGCAGGGGCTCCACGTAGCTCTCGGTCGCAGCCACGTCCACGAGGTCGACCCCGGCCTGGCGCAGGTCCCGCTCGAGCCGGCGGTCGTGGCGTGCGGCGCGCTCCCGCAACTGGTCGCGCACGCCGGCGTCGCCCGTGTCGACCACCAGTTCGAGGCCGGTCTCGGCGTCGCGCCAGCTCACCAGCCCCACGTCGCAGACGTCGGTCTCGCGGTGGTCCCGCAGGCGGACGGCCACGCAGTCGTGGCGGCGGCCCACGGTCCGTAGGCTGTGGCTGAAGTCGCCGGTCCAGAAGTCGCTGACCAGGAACACGGTCGCCTTGCGCTTGAGCACCCGGCCGAGCGTCTCCAACGGCGGACGCAGGTCGGTGCCGACGCCGACGGGCCGGTAGGTGAGCAGCTCGCGGATGATGCGCAGGACGTGGCTGCGGCCCTTGGCCGGCGGGATGTACTTCTCCACGTGGTCGCTGAAGAGCAGCAGGCCCACCTTGTCCTTGTTGCTCGTCGCCGCGAACGCGAGCACGCCGCAGAGCTCGGCCGCGACCTCGGCCTTGGTCCGCCCGCCGCTGCCGAACCGGCCGCTGCCCGACACGTCGGCCGCCAGCATCACCGTCAGCTCGCGTTCCTCCTCGAACTGCTTGACGTACGGCACGTCGCTGCGCGCGGTGACGTTCCAGTCGATGGCGCGCACGTCGTCGCCCGGAACGTACTCGCGCACCTCGCGGAACTCCACGCCGCGGCCGCGGAAGACGCTGTGGTACTCCCCGCTGAAGACCTCGTCGACGAGCCGACGCGTTCGGATCTCGATCCGGCGCACGGCCGCGAGGATCTCGGGCGGGATGGCGATCGGGGTGCGGTCGTCCACGTCGTCCTCGCTAGGGAACGTCGATGGTTTCGAACAGCCGGGTCACGAGGTCGTCGCTGGTGAGCTCCTGGGCCTCGGCCTCGTAGGACAGCAGCAGGCGGTGCCGCAGCGCTCCCGGCCCGACGGCCTTGACGTCCTCGGGCACCACGTAGGCCCGGCCCTGCAGCAGGGCGCGCGCGCGGGCCAACCGCACCAGCGCCAGCGACGCACGCGGGGAAGCGCCGAAGGCGAGCAAGGGACCGAGGTCCAGGCCGTAGCCGCGGGGATCGCGGGTCGCGAACACCAGGTCGAGGATGTACGACTTGATCTTCTCGTCGACGAACACCGACTCGGCCGCCGTGCGGAACTCCGCGACGTCGCCCGGGCTGATCACCGGCGAAGCCTCCGGCGTCACGCCGCGCCCCATGCGGTCGAGGATCAGGCGCTCCTCGTCGCGGTCCGGGTAGCCGACCCGCAGCTTCAGCAGGAAGCGGTCGACCTGGGCCTCCGGCAGCGGGTAGGTGCCTTCCTGCTCGATCGGGTTCTGCGTGGCCAGCACCAGGAACGGCTCGGGCAGCGGGAAGGTGCGCTCGCCGATCGTCACCTGGCGCTCCTGCATGGCCTCGAGCAGGGCGCTCTGAACCTTGGCGGGGGCGCGGTTGATCTCGTCGGCCAGGATGATGCTGTTGAAGACCGGCCCCTGCTTGACCGTGAACTCCCCGGTCTCGTGGCGGTAGATCGTGGTGCCGGTGATGTCGGCGGGCAGCAGGTCGGGCGTGAACTGGATGCGCTGGAAGCTGGCGTCCAGGGTCTGGGCGAGCGTCTTGACGGCCAGGGTCTTGGCCAGGCCCGGCAGGCCCTCCAGGAGGATGTGGCCGTTGGCCACCAGCCCGAGCAGCAGCCCCTCGAGCATCTCCTGCTGCCCCACGATCACCTTGCCGGCCTCGGCCAGCACCGCCCGCAGGCGTCCGGCCAGCTGTTCCGCCTGGACCTTGTCCAACGTCGTCTCCTGCATGGGTCGTCGCCACCTCGTGGTTGATGGACCTGGAGTTCCTGCCGTCACACCGGCCCCTTCGTACGCCGGACGGCCCGCGGAGTTCCGTCCTGCGGACGGCCGCCTGCGCAGCGCGGAGGCGACCGCCAATGTACCGTGCGGCTTTTCCCTTGCCAAGACCGCCGGATGACCGTTGAATTTGCGCGGAACCACCCGCGCGTCCCGAAGGAGATCCCCGTGAGGCTTTCGCCGAACAAGATCGAGTACCTGGCCGACCGGATCGTGACCATGATGCAGGAGGATGGCAAGATCCACCTCACCGCCCACGTCGAGACCGTCTGGAAGACCGTCGCCGACACCATCTTCGCCAACATGCGCGCCGAGCAGGACATCGAGGACGAGGTGGACAAGCTCCTCGAGCAGCACCGCGGCGAGATCCGGACCATGGAGATGGACGTGAGCGATCTGCGGCGGAAATTCAAGCGTGAAGTCGCCCGTAAGCGCGGCTTCGTCCTCTGAGCGGAAGGGCCTGCCATGCGACTGTCCGAGGAGCGGATCAACGTGCTCGCGCGCGAGATCTGCAATACCCTGCTCGACGAGGAGCTGGTCGACCTGGAGATCGACGAGGACCGCTTCGAGTTCCTGGTCGCCGCGCTCATCATCCGGGACCTGCAGATCGAGGGCGAGATCGACGAGGAGGCCACGGCCTGGCTGCGCAAGCACCGCGCGCGGGTCGAGGAGGGGTCGACCGAGTGGGACCTGGAGATGGAACGGATCAAGGATGAGCTGGCCGTCGCGCGTGGCTACGTGATCCGCTGACCCGCAACCGGCGGCACCCCCCCGAAAGGCCGCGGTGCGCATCCTCATCATCACCCCCGACCTGCCCCACCCCCGCGTCGGCCACGGCGGCGGCACGGCCGTGCGCCAGCTGGTGGCGCGCTGAGCCGCAACCATGCGGTCTGCGTCCTGAGCCTGCCCGACCGGGAGACCCGGAGCCGCACCTGGCCGATCTGGGCCCGGCGGTCCGGCTGGAGACCGTGCCGTTCCAGGACCGCGACGCCCGGGGCCCGACGGCGCGCCTGCAGCTGATCGCCGACCGCGTCCGGGCCGCCTGGCTGGCCTGGCGCCGCGGCCATCCCTACTCCGTGGCCAAGTATCACCAGCCGCGGCTGAGCGCGCGGGCGAGCGAGCTGGTGCGGGACTTCGCGCCCGACGTGGTGCAGGTGGAATACCTGCAGCTGGCCGGCGTGGCGCTGGACCTGGCGGCGCGGCGTCCGCCGGGCCGACCGCCGCGCCTGGTGCTCGACAGCCACGAACACGGCGCCCTGCCGCGCCGACGCCGCGCGGCGCTGGCGGGTCCGTGGCGGCGACGCCGGCTCGAAGCCGAGGCCGCGGCCTGGGACCGCCTGGCATGCGAGGTGAGCCGGCGCATGGACGCCGTCCTCTGCGTGACCGAGCAGGACCGACGGCTGCTCGCCGACGCCGGCGCCGTCAACCTGGTCACCGTGCCCCTGGGGATCGACACCGACGCCCTGCGTCCCCGCCCCGCCGACGCCGGGCCGCCGCAGGCGCTCTTCGTCGGTTCGTTCGCCCATCCCCCCAACCGGGACGCGGCGACCCTGCTCTGCGACCGGATCTGGCCGGCCGTGCAGGCCGCCCTCCCCGGCTGGCGCCTCGTCCTCGCCGGACCGGGCAGCCGGGAATTCCTGGTCCGTCGGACGACCGTGCCCGCGGGCATCGAGGCGCGCGGATTCGTGGCTGACCTCGATCCGTTGTTCGCCGCGAGCCGCCTCTTCCTGGCGCCCCTCTTCACCGGCGGCGGCATCAAGATCAAGATCCTCGAGGCCATGGCCCGCGGCATCCCCCTGGTGACCACGCCCATCGGCGCCGAGGGCATCGCGACCCGGGATCAGGACCTGGTGGGCTGGGCCACCGATCCCGACACGTTCATCGCGGCCGTCGTGGACCTCGCCGGCCGTCCCGAGGCCGCGGCCGAGCGGGCCGCTCGGGCCCGCGACCACGTCGTGCGCGAGTTCAGTTGGACGGCGGTGATCGGGCGGCTCGAGGTCATCTACCGCGGCGGGCCGGTGTCCTGACCGGGGCTCGGCCGGCCCGCGCGCCGCAGGAAGTCATCGGAGAGCGGACGTCCGCCGCCGAGCGCGTGGGTGAGCACCGTCACCTCGGCCAAACGTTCGACGCTCTCGAGGTTGAAATAGGCCTCATCGAGGCTCGCGCCCCAGGCCACCGCGCCATGGTTGGCAAGCAGCAGGCCCCTGGACGCCGGCAGGTAAGGCCGGACCGACGCCGCGACCTCTGCCGTTCCCGGCACGGCCGGCGCCGCCAGCGGCACCGGGCCGAGCAGGAGGGCCGTCTCGGTGAGCAACCGCGCGTCCAGCTCCCGGTGCGCCGCCGCGCACGCCGTCGCGTACGGCGGATGGCCGTGGCATACCGCCGTCGCGTCGGCGCAACGCAGATAGATCTCCCGGTGCAGACCCCACTCGCTGCTCGGCCGACCGTTCGCGCCGGCGAGCGGATGGCCGTCCAGGTCGACGTCCACCAGATCGGCCGCGTCCAGCCACCCCTTGCAGCGGCCGGTCGGCGTGGTGAGGAAATGGTCAGGGGCCAGCTTCAGGCTCAGGTTGCCCTCCGCCCCTGCGACGAGACGGCGCGCGTAGAGCTCGGCTCCCACGCGCGCCAGGTGTTGCCGCTCCGCCAGGTGATCCACGGCCGTGCCGCTAGAATCCGCGGAACAGGTACATGTGGGCCATCTTGTCCTCGAAGAGCTCCAGTTCCTCACGCTCGTCGGCCGCGCGCCGCTGGATCTCCACCTCGGTGAGCGGAAAGATCGCCGTGTCGTTGTACACGTTCGTGAGGAAATCGAGGGTCTCCTGCTGCAGGGCGTCGAGCATCTCGGTCGGGAAGCCCATGCGGCTGGAGAACAGGAACAGGCCGTCCTGCCAGTCGAAGGTGGGGTCGAGGTCGTCGAAGCGCGAGAAGAACAGCAGCTCGGGCTCGAGGCGACCGTCGGCCGGCACCCGCCAGAGGTTGCGGCCACGCTGCGTGGCGCCCGGCGCCCGCCGCGACGAGACGAACACGATCTCGCTGCCGTCGGCGGTGAACACCGGCGCCTGGTTGTGCAGGCCGACCAGCGGATCGCCCGCGGACACCTCGGTGGTGGTCACCCGACGCAGGCCCTGATCCAGAGGAACGATGCCCGTCTCGACCTGCGCCGGATCGAAGGTGATGGTGAACAGCTCGGCCACGAAACCGGAGGCGTTGCCGACGAGGTCGGTGGTGGCGGAGAAGCAGATCTTGCGTCCGTCGGGACTCCAGGTCGGGTCCTCGATGTAGGCGGCCTCGCTGGTCAGCTCGACCGCGAGCACGGAGGTGGGGTCGTCGGTGGTGGTCATGTCGATGACCCACAGCGACTCGCCGTCGCAATCGACACCCTCGACGTTCGGCTCGTCGTCGCAGCCGAAGCGGGTGAACACGCACCAGCGCTTGTCGGGGCTGAGCATGGGATCCTGGTGGTAGTAGTAACGGAAGCCCGTGGCCAGGGTGTCGTCGGGCTCGTAGAAGATCGGGGTGACCTCGGCCTGATCGGGATTGGAGATGTCGACCTTCACCAGGCGGTCGCGGCGCGAGAAGCGCGCGTTGAACAGCAGGGTGTTGTCGTCGATCCAGTTGGGCCCGGACTTGGTCATGGTCCCGGCCTGATCGTTGTCGATGATCGTGGCCGAACCGCCGATCTCGCTGATGAACTGCCGGCAGTGCACGAGCTCGGCGCCGAGGAGGGCGACGCTGGGCACGGGATCGCGGAAGTTCATGGTGTCCGACCAGGCGTCGATCGGCAGCGGCATCACCAGGATCTGCCGGTTGAGGATCGGATCGTCGATGTCCTCCTCCGGCAGGCTGGGGATCACCTCCCAGTCGGCCGTGAAGGCCACCCGGGTGCCGTCGGGCGAGATGGCCGGTTCGAGGTACTGGTAGCCGCCGGGGCCGTTGGTGTCGATGGTGACCATGGTCAGGTCGCCGCACGTATGGTTGCCGCAGACGATCAACTCCTCGGACGGATCCTGTCGGGTGGTACACCCGAGCGCGAAGATCCCGAGCAGGACCAGCACGTACGCGAACACCAGATATCGATCACGGAACCGGGTCATCAGACTCCGACCTCCCATCGGCCGTCGCAAGATCAGGTGGACCATCGGGCGGGTCCGGTGAGGCGCTCCCGCCCGGGCCGAGGCGGGTGACGCGATAAATTAATGGCACTTAGGCGACCAAATCAACTGTCAGTTCTCCAGGGTGAAGTTCACCGAGACCCGGATCCAGGACCAGATCGGGTAATAACCCACGCGCGCCGCCTGGAAGCCGGCGTCCCGGGCCGCCTCGGCGGCCGCCGCCTGCAGACGCCGGTCGGCGCGGCCGAGCGCCACCGATTCGGCCACCCGCCCCTCCGGGTCGACCAGCAGATCGAGCTCCACGCGGCCGGTGATCCGCTTGCGCAGGCACGCCTCCGGATATTCCGGCGCGATGGGGGTGATCAGCTCGCCCGGCTTGCGCTGGAGGTCGCGCAGGTCGGCGATGAACTCGAGGCTCTCCAGGCGCGTGCAGCAGCGGCGACCCTGCAGATCGTCCTCGCTCGCGGCCTCCGGATCGTCGAGGGCCCGGGCCGCATCCGCACGCAGGAACCAGACGATCCCGTCGTCCGGCCAGGTGGCGGCCAGCTGACCGAGCAGCCGGTCGGCCCGCTCGAGGCAACGGCGCCGGTCGGCTGGCCAGTCGCCGCGCGGCGCCGCCGGTCCGCCGGAGGGCAGGCAATGCGGCTCCCCCTGGCCAGCCAGGATGTAGATCTGGGCCAGGAAGAGCCGGATCCAGGCGCTAGTGGGTTCACGACGCAGGCCATCCTCCAGGACCACGACCGCATCGCCCCCGTTCTGCAGGTCGAAGAGCTCGCGGGCCTCGTCGAGGATCGCCCTGACTGCGGGCGGCGGCGGCGCCGGATGATCGCAGCGCTGCAGCCGATAGGCCCGCCAGGGGCCGTCGGGCGGCGGCACCTCGGTCGCCGGCAGACGGCCGGCCATGGCCACGGCCACGAGCAACCCGAGCCACAAGCCGCGGCGGATCATGGCGTCCTCCCCAGATCCGGATCCAGACGCCGCGCCTCGTCCAGGGCCTCGCGCGCCTCCCGGTCCCGCCCGAGGCGCACGAGCGCCGCCGCGCGGTTGTGATGATAGAGCGCCGCGCGCGGCTGCAGGGCGATCGCGCGATCGAAGGCGAGCAGCGCCTCGGCCGCCGCGTCGGCGCCCAGGCAGACCTCGCCCGAGAGGGCCCAGAAGTCGGCCGACGGCTGCCAGCCCGTCGGCAATTCGCGTTCGGGATGCCGCACCCACGCCAGGACCCGTTCGGCGCGCTGCCGGCGACGCTCCAGCTGCACGAGCACGAGCATCTCGGCCGGCGACAGGTCGCTCGTCGCCACGGTGTCGAGCACGGCGGCGAGGGTGTCCGTCTGCCCGCCGTTCCAGAGCGACGCGACCAGGAGCGCCCGGATCTCCGGGCCGCCCCCGCGCTCGAGCAGGGCCTGCAGCGGTGCGATGGCCGCCAGATGGTCGCCGCGCGAGAGCGCGAGGTTGGCGTCCGCCCGCAGGGCCGGCGGGCAATCGCCGCAGAGCCGGCGCGCCTCGGCGATCTCCCGCGCCGCATCGCGCAGCGCCCCGAGGTCACGCAGCACGTCGGCGTACTCGAGGTGCCAGGCCGGGTCCGACGCGTCGGCCAGGACCGCCAGCTGGTACTCCGCGATCGCCCGCCCTCGCTGCCCCAGGGCCACCAGCGCCCGGGCCAGGTTCACGTGCAGCGTGGGTTCGTCGGCATCCTGGAGGACGGACTCGAGGATGTCGACGGCCTCGCCGGGACGCCCGAGGGCGATCAGCGCCGCCGCCTCGCGTTGACGGACCCGCCAGCGGTTGCGCGGGTCGAGGTCCGGCGCAGCCAGCAACGCCGACGACCGCTGCAGCGCCGCCGCCGCCTCCCCTGCGTCGAGCCAGGCGTCGATGGTGCGCAGCTCCGCCGCGAGATCGAGGGATCCCGCCTGGACCACGGGCGGCGCCCCGGCGACGGGGCGGGCCGGTCCGGCCAGGAACACGGCGACGGCGATCGGCAGGAACAGGGCGCGCATGCGGACCATCCGTCCGTGGTGGCAAGGTCGCGGCCGGACGCGCCGGGGGGTGCCCGGCTCGCCGCTCATCAGGCCGACAACCATAGCATCGGGGTCGAAGTTCCGGCAGCGGGAAACGCCGTTCAGGGCTCCAGCAGGAGCAGGCGGCCGGTGCTCACGGTCCCGGCTGCGGACACGCGGTACAGGTAGAGGCCGCCCGGCACGCGCCGACCGTCGCCGCCGCGGGCGTCCCAGGTGACGGTCGCGCGGCCGTTGCTGACCGTGCCGCCCTGCACGCGCCGCACGAGGCGACCTCGCACGTCGAAGATCTCCAGGCGGGGCGCGGCCTGCGCGGTCTTGTCCGCGGCGTCGCCGAGGCGCAGCTCGATCCGCGCCTCCTGGCGGCAGGGGTTGGGGTAGACGGAGCTGACGGCGCGGTCCGGCCCGGAGGCGGCCGCGGTCGCCAGCCAGTCGCCGAGCTGGTCGCGCAGACCCGGCACGGCGTCCGGGTGCGCGAGCCGGCCGTTCTCGAGCGTGCCGGAGGCGGTGGCCAGCGGGCCGCCGAAGAGGGCCCGGAAGTCCTCGGCCACGATCTCGCGGTTGCGCTCGGCGTGCGGCAGGCTCTCCGGATCGTCCTGGACGTCGAGCCCACGTAGGGCCCGGTACGTGTCCCAGCGGTCCGGATGGCCGTCGATCGCCGCCCAGCAGAGCACGTGGCCGAGCTCGTGGGTCACGGTGTAGGCCACGACCTCGTCGGCCTGCGGACCGAACGCGGGCGCGAGGTAGATGGCGTCGCGCCGGGCGAAGCTGGACTCGACGCCGGCGGGGAATGCCGGCAGGATGAACACGTGCACCCGCAGGTCGCTCCGGAAGCCCTGCACGCTGGCCAGGGCGGCGGCGACCACGTCCGCCGATGGGGTCACGAGGTCGCGCCCCCCGGGGGCGGCGGTCATGAGCTCGACGTCGCCGGTCTGCGGATGCTGCAACCAGAGGCGGTCGCCGTCCCGCCGCAGGAGGCCGTCGGCGATATCCGCGGGCGTGTGGATCTCCGCCCGCAAACCGGTGGCGCTCGTCACCTCGAATGCCCGGCCCGAGACGGCGATCACCAGGAGCAGGGCGGACAGGGCCACGCGTGTCCACGAGCCGGGTCGGGTGCGCCGCGATCGTGCCGTCAGGTCCATCGTGTGCCCTCCTGCGCCGCTCTGCGCCATCGTTCGCCCTGTACGTCCCCGGCCGGCAACGCCGGCCGCTGTCCACGCGAGATCACGCAGGGTTCGTACCCGCGCCCGAGGCGGCGCCCGGATCCCTGCGGGATTCCGCCCACCCTCGCGGTGGACGCGGGCAATCCGCAGCCGATACGAGGCTTATGATATCATGAATCCGGCCGTAAGATCAATGCGAGAGCAAAGCTTACGCGTCGCGGCCACAGGATTGCGCCAAAAAGCCCAACAATGTGCGCCACATGGCGCACATTGTTGGGTCTCAGCGTGACCGCCGACCAGGCCGGGCGGCCGTGCTAGCGCAAGGGAGGTTCGGGCAGGGGATCGAGCTGGACCTGGACGGGCGGACGTCCCGGCTGGCCGCCGAACCGGCTGAGCAGCAGCGCGCCCAGGCCGATGGCGAAGGCCACGAGCTTGACCAGGCCGCCGAACCAGGCGATGACGCCGACCAGCAGGCCGGGCGCGCCGAACGCGCCGAGGAGCGAGGCCAGGAACGCCGGCAGGTGCAGGACCAGCAGGCCGAGCAGCAGCTCCCGCCAGAGATGCGGGCACCCGAGTCCCAGACGCCGGCAGAGGGTGCGGCCGACCACCATGGCCCCCACGACGACGCCGGCGAGGTCCAACAGGAGCAGGGCGACGAGCGCGAGCAGGGCCACGGGGATGCCGATCACCGTGAGCACGAGGATCGCCGCCAGCCCCACGACCACGGCATGGCCGGCCAGGACCGCGAGCAACCCGAGCCCCAGGCACGGCGCCGGGCGGCGCTCGGCGGCATCGACGAGGGCCAGGCACCGCGCCCGCGGCACGATGGCCAGCAGCAGCAGCGCGAGGATGACGAGCCCGACGAAGAGCCCCTGGAAGACCAGGAACGAGCCCCAGCCCCGGGTGACGTCGAAGAAATCGGCGGAGAGGGCCGCGCGGCCCGGGCTGACGACCGTCACCGACGCGACCTTGGCGCCAGGTTCCCGGTCGAGGCGTCCGAGGACGGTGACGACCCGGCCATCGACCTCGGCGGTCTCGGTGAGCAGGACGTCGCCGAGGACCACCACCAGATCGCCGCGGATACGGCCGGCGATCGTGGCGTCGCCAAGGACGCCGACCGCATCGCCGAGCACATCCTCGTCCGCGGCGACCTCGAGGTCGTCGCGGACCTTCACGAGGCCGCCCTCGATGACGCGACGCTCGCGTCGCGGATGCAGGGGCACGATCTGCAGGCCGTTCTGCCCGAGGTCCCAGGTGAATCCGGTCTGCGTGTCGCCGATCCGCACGGTGTCCGGCATGTCCTGCAGGAACCGCCGGGTGAAGGTGGAGATGCTCGAGCTGAGCTGCTCGGAGAGGTTGTCCGGGATCTCCAGGGTCACCTGCCCGCCGCGGCCGTCGCGCAGGCTGACCTGGTTGTCCTCGACGTTGAGTTCCAGGTCGGCGAGCTGCTCGGTGATCGCGCCGACCGCCGCGGTGAGGTCGCGGACGGTGGCCTCGATCTCGTCGGTCCGCTGGGCGCCGTCCTCGCGGACGGCCAGCGACTCCCGCATGGCCTGGACCAGGGCGGAGTACTTGCGGATCTCCGCCTTGAGGGCCTCGCGCGAGGCCGCCTCGGCGGATCGGGGCGCCTCCGGCGGCGGCGGGGGCGCACCGGTCTGCCCCAGCGCGCCGCCGGACGCCAGGCACACCGCGACCAGCAGGCCGAGCCTGGTCAGGTGCCGCCGGATCCCGTACGCGCCGAACATGGCGTCAGGCTCCTTCGCGTGCGTGGCCGATCGCCCGGGCTGCGGAACGGGCCAGCGCCTGCAGCCGGATCAGGGCCTCCGGCACCACGCCGACCAGCATGGCCGCCGCCAGCAGCGTCGAGGCCTCCAGGCCACCGAGCTTGCCGGCCGCTGCCGCCGCGGCCAGCGCGAGTCCGCCCGCGCGGACCGCCGGTTGCCGCAGCCAGGCGGGCAAGGCGTCGCGCTCCAGGAACACCGGAACGCGCGGCGCCCTCAGCGCCGCCATTGCCCGGTAGGAATCGTATGGCACGGACGCCAGGACGCGGGCGTCGAAATCCGCCGGCGCCGCGTGATCGGGCAGGCTCTCGAGTTGCGCCACCAGCTCCGCGAGGGCCGCCGCTTGCGCCGCGCAGTCCTCGCAATCGCGCACGTGCAGATATACCTGCATCGATTCGCGACGCTCGAGGCCGTCATCCAGATAGTCCTGCAGCCGCTGTCGACATTCGCCGCAGGACAGGTGGGGCGCCTGGCCGGAATGCTGACCGCTCATGATGATCTCGTCTCCTTACCTGAGGAAGCCCGTCGCCAGGCCCCTGCTCGGGTTCGCCGGACCGTCAGACCCCGCGCATCCCGATGCGGTTGGGAGCGGGCACGCAGGGCGTCCCCGCTCCCCCGACCGCGACGAACGACGTATCCCCCGACAACGACATGTCCGCCCGCCACGGTCCTGCGATGGTGCGCCGGCGCCGCGGGGCCGTGGGGCCTCCGGGTGCCGACAGACCGGTATACGGGCCGGCCCGGAGTCGGGTTTCACTAAATCTCATAACGTTTCTCGACGAGGAGCTGCTGGATCATGTTGCGGGCCCGGTGGATGCGGGCCTTGACCGTCCCGAGCGGCAGCTGCAGCGTCTCGGCGATCTCCTCGTAGGAGAGTTGCTGGTCGTGCCTCAGGAGCGTGATGATCCGGTAGTGCGGCGGCAGCTCGGCGATCACCTCGTCCAGCTTCTCGAGGGCCTGGCGCCGCTCCATCACCTGATCGGGTTGCGGCCCGGGGCTGGGGATCTGCATCTCCGCGTCCTCGTCGCCCGCGACGCCGTCGCGCTCGACCGAGAGGAACCGCAGGCGCTGGCGGCGGAGGTGGTCGATGCAGTGGTTCGACGCGATCCGGAAGAGCCAGCTGCTGAACGCGTACTGCTCGTCGTAGCGGTCGAGCAGGCGGAAGACCTTGATGAAGACCTCCTGGGCCAGATCCCGGGCGTCCTCGTCGTTGCGGGTCATGCGCCAGCAGAGGTTGTAGATGGGCGCACGGTACCGGGCGAGAACCTCCTGGAAGGCGGCCTCCTCGCCCCGCTTGCAACGGCGGATGAGCTTCAGGTCTTCACGACGGTCGAACATGGTCGATCGGTGGTCCGCGGTGTATGCTGTCCCTCGGGTGGGTTGCGCCGGTCCGGGCGCCGTTCCCGCGCAACATCGCAGCTTCGCGACAGGCGGTCAACAACGCGTTCAGACGCCATCATGCGCGTTGACACCCGCCGCGGCTGTTCCTAACATGCCGCGCCGGAGCGATCCGCTCGTCGAGGTGTCCGCTGGCCCGGGCACGAGGCCTTGTCCTGCAGGAGGCAGTGAACCATGAGTTCCATCGAAATGATCCAGGCCCGGGAGATCCTCGACTCGCGGGGCAACCCCACCATCGAGGTCGACGTGCTCCTGACCGACGGCTCGGCCGGCCGCGCGGCCGTGCCCAGCGGCGCGAGCACCGGCGAGCACGAGGCGCTCGAGCTGCGCGACGGCGACAAGAGCCGCTACGGCGGCAAGGGCGTGCTCGAGGCCGTCAAGCACGTGCAGGATATCGAGGAGGAGCTGGTGGGCCTGGACGCCACCGACCAGATCCTCATCGACCGCATCATGATCGAGCTGGACGGCAGCCCCAACAAGGGCAAGCTGGGCGCCAACGCCATCCTGGGCGTCTCGCTCGCCGTGGCGCGGGCCGCCGCCGATTCCGTCGGCCTGCCGCTCTATCAGTACCTCGGCGGCGTCCACGCGCGCACCTTGCCGGTGCCGATGATGAACGTGCTCAACGGCGGCTCGCACGCCGACAACAACGTCGATCTGCAGGAATTCATGATCATGCCGCTCGGGGCGCCCACCTTCTCCGAGGCCCTGCGCTACGGCGCGGAGACGTTCCACGCCCTGAAGAAGCTGCTCTCGGAGGCCGGCCTCTCCACCGGCGTGGGCGACGAGGGCGGCTTCGCCCCCAACCTGGGCAGCAACCGCGAGGCCCTCGACTGGCTCGTGCGCGGCATCGAGGCCGCCGGCTACAAGCCCGGCGAGGAGATCGCGATCGCCCTGGACCCGGCCGCCAGCGAGTTCTACCGCGACGGCAAGTACGTGCTCGGGGCCGAGGGCGGCGAGCCCTGGGGCGCCGAGAGGATGGTCGAGTTCTACGCCGACCTCGTGGACAACTACCCGATCGTCAGCATCGAGGACGGCCTGGCCGAGGACGACTGGGAGGGCTGGGCCAAGCTGGCCGACAAGCTCGGCACCCGCATCCAGCTCGTGGGCGACGACCTCTTCGTCACCAACCCCGAGCGCCTCAGCCGTGGCATCGAGGCCCGCTGCGCCAACAGCATCCTCATCAAGCTCAACCAGATCGGCACCCTGTCCGAGACCCTGGAGACCATCGAGATCGCCAAGCGCGCCAGCTTCACCAACGTGGTGAGCCACCGCTCGGGCGAGACCGAGGATGCCTTCATCGCCAACCTGGCCGTGGCCACCAATGCCGGCCAGATCAAGACCGGCTCGCTGTGCCGGAGCGACCGCATCGCCAAGTACAACGAGCTGCTCCGGATCGAGGAAGAGCTTGACGACCTGGCCGTGTTTCCCGGACACTCCTGCTTCTACAACCTGCGCTAGCCGCACGTGCGGAGGGGCCGGTCGCGACGACCGGCCCCCCACCTCCCCGGGAGACGGTGATGCCGGACAAGGATGTCCAGCCCCTGGCGACCACGGCGTTCTGGCGACCGGCGAGCACCCGCCGCTTCCCCGGCAGCCCGCTCGCCTGGCTGCTCGTGGCCGCGGTGCTCCTGGCGGCGCTTCTCTCGCTCTTCGGCCAGGACGGACTGACCGAGTACCTGCGGCTCTCGCATCAGCACGAACGGCTGGCCGCCGAGGCCGGCGCGCTCGAGCAGCAGACGGCCGCCCTCGAGGCCGATCTGGACGCCTTGCGGCACGACCCCGACGCCCTCGAGGCGCTCGCCCGCGAACGCTACAACATGCGCCGCAAGGGCGAGCAGGTCATCCGCCTCGTCACGCCCGAGGAGGCCGCAAAGGCGCCTTGACACGCTCCTGACTGCGACCTACATTGGCGCTACCAAATCAGTTCTGGTTGCGGGGTGGAGCAGTCTGGTAGCTCGTTGGGCTCATAACCCAAAGGTCGCAGGTTCAAATCCTGCCCCCGCTACCATCTTGAAAGAGTCCCTGATGCCTAGCGCATCGGGGATTCTTTTCGTTCGGAGCTCGCCGGTGCCGTTCACCCCATCCACCGCCAGATGTCGACGAAGGCGCGGACGACGCGCTTACGGTCTCCCGTGGTGCCGTGGTCTTCGAACGTCGCTTGCGGGAACACCTGGTCGACAGGGGCCCCATCGACGACCCCACATCACGTCTCTATCTCTGATGAGATCCAGGCCACGCCCTCAGCCATCCCGGCCCTCCCCTCCCTGCACGAGGACCGGCCCGACCTGCCAGACATCGCCGCCGGCTCGCTGCTGGATCCGCTGCAACGCGCAAGCTGGTCGACGACGTTCGGGGATCTGCTCATGGTCGGCTTCCTGAGAGACGTCGCGACGACATGCCGATCGGAGGCGCGCCGGAAACCGTCCGCATCTTCGCCGGGTACGGCCCCCGCTCCGAGATCGCTCGGCTGCGCCAGCCTGCGTCGTCATCTCGGGCGCAACCCTCGTGGATTCGGCCTTCGAGACCTGCTTCGTGGACGTCGGCCTGGTGAACGCGGCCTGCGGCATCGACCGCCTCGCGCCGGAGTGACGACCATCGGCGACTTGCCATATCGGAGCCGCCTTGCATCCTTGTGCTGAACGCAACGAAGCGGCACGCCAGGAAGAGGGACTCGCGCCGACCCGGTCACAGACCCCCTCCCGGGCGGCCCGAAAAAGGACCTTGCCGACCCATGACGAACGACACCCACAGCGCTCCGTCCGCGACCGCCAGAACAGGCTCCCACCCGTTCTGGCGGGTCTTCTGGCTCGCCTTCCTCGTGGCTTCGCTCGCGTACGCCTGGTACTCGTTCTACGTCCCGGCCAACGACGTGGCCTGGGCGCAGGACTTCGACGAGGCCCGGACGCTCGCCGCGGAGTCGGACCGTCCCCTGCTGCTCTTCTTCACGGCCGAGTGGTGCGTGCCCTGCCGCGTCATGAAGCGCGAGGTGTTTGCTGACCGGGAGGTCATGCAGGCGATCGATGCGTCCGTCGTGCCGTTGATGCTCTACGCGGGCGAGCCCGGGGCCGACGCGGTCTTCGCACGCTACCAGGTGGGCGGCACGCCGGTCACGATCTTCACCGATCCCGCCGGGACGGTGCTCGACTACGAGGTCGGCCGCATCGGGAAGGCGCGATTCCTGGAAATGCTGGGCGACCTGGGAGCGAGTCCGGCCGCCGCCACCCGATGACCGGCTCGGCGGACGCAGGCCGACAGCGCTGAGGAGAAACGAGGTTCACGGAATGTGGTCATCCGCCATGTGGAACGCGCCCGCCGGATCGGGGATCTCCCTGCCCTGCCCCTGCGATCGACCTCATCGCTGGGCCCCACCATCCGGTCGGGCCTTCGCGTTGGAAGCCAGGCCGGCCTCCCGGCCGAAAGGCTCCTGATGTTCGCCGCCATCGACGTCGGCAGCCACTCCACCAAGCTCGTGCTGGCTCGCCGCGACCCGCAGGGCGCCTGGCGGCGCCACCTCGAACGCGTCGTGGTCACCGGCCTGGGCCTCGGCGATCCCGACCGCGACGGCCTCGACCCCGCCGGACGCGCCCGGACCCTCGCCGCGCTGGCCGAGCTGGCCCGGATCTGCCGCGACCATGGCGTCACGGACGTGGTCACGGCCGGGACCGCCGTCCTGCGGCGCGCCCGCGACGCCGGTGATTTCGTCGACCAGGTGCGCCGCGAGACGGGTCTGGACCTCGTGGTCATCTCGGGCGACGAGGAGGCGCGGCTGACGTACCTCGGCGCCGTCGGCGGCCTCGCCCCCTCGGACGACGAGGGCGTCGACCTGGCCTTCGACGTGGGCGGACGCAGCACGGAGCTGGCCTGGGGCCGCCGCGATATCCCCGACGACCGGCGCAGCCTCGACCTCGGCACCATCAGCCTGATGAACGCGTACGGCCTCGACGGCGCGGTGACGCCCGAGGTGGCCGCCGCCGCGGCCGGCGCCGTCGCCGCGGCTCTGGACCTGCTGCCGCCGGTGCCCGCGGTGCGGCGCCTCGTCGGCATCGGCGCCACGCCCGGCAGCCTGGTGGCCATCCGCGAGGCCCGGGACGTCGCCGACAGCCTCGAGGTGCACGGCGCCCGGCTCGCACGCGACGAGATCGCCGGACTGTGCGCGCGGCTCCGCGGGCTCGACCTCGCCGCGCGCACCGGGCTGCCGGGCCTGCACGCGGGTCGGGCGCCGGTGATCCTGGCCGGCGGCCTCATCACCGGCGCGGTCGCCGACCGCTGGCCCGCCGCCCCGCTGATCATCAGCGCCACCGGCCTGCGCGAGGGCCTGCTCGCCGACCGCTTCGGCGGCTGAGCGGCCGCGGCCGGTCCTTGCTCCACCGCGGAGTTTGGCCTAGTCTGCCTGGATCGGTGACCCAGCCCCCTCGCCCACGCTCGAAGGGATCCCGGCATGCAGCAGCAACGTGGTCAATGGAGTGGCCGCCTCGGGTTCATCCTGGCCGCCGCCGGCAGCGCGATCGGCCTGGGCAACCTCTGGAAGTTCCCCTACATCACGCACCAGAATCAGGGCGGCGCGTTCGTGCTGGTCTACATCGCGGCCGTGGTGCTGGTCGGCTTCCCGATCATGGCCGCCGAGGTCATCATGGGCCGCCGCTCGCAGCAGAGCCCGGTCGGCGCCTTCCTCGTGCTCGCCCGCGGCCGCATCGGCGGCAAGGCGTGGGCGGCGGTCGGCTTCCTCGGCGTGGCGGCCGGCTTCGTCATCCTCTCCTACTACAGCGTGGTGGCCGGCTGGACGGTGCACTACGTGCTCCTGTCGCTGGCCGGCAAGCTGAGCGTGCTCGCCCGCGACCCGGCCGCGCTGCAGGAGCACTTCGTGAACGAGTTCCTGGCCAACGGCGGCCAGCAGGTCCTCTACCACGTGATCTTCATGGCCGCCACCGTCGGTGCGGTCTTCTTCGGGGTCAAGAGCGGCATCGAGCGCGTGGCCCGGGTGCTCATGCCCATGCTCTTCGGCATCATCATCTTCCTGGTGATCTACGCCACCACCACCAGCGGCTTCGGCGAGGCCATGCGCTTCCTGTTCCGGCCGAACTTCGGCGACCTCCGGCCCGGCGCCATCCTCGAGGCCGTCGGCCAGGCCTTCTTCTCGCTCAGCCTCGGCATGGGCGCCATGCTCACCTACGGCAGCTACATGCAGAAGCAGAGCAGCATCCCGCGATCGGTGGCCGAGATCTGCATCCTCGACTCGGCCATGGGCATCCTGGCCTGCGTCGTGATGTTCTCGATCATCTTCACCTTCGACCTGCAGGTGACCCAGTCGGCCACGATCCTCTTCACCACCCTGCCCACCGTGCTGGTGCAGCTGCCGCTGGGAAGCGTGGTGCTGGGCCTGTTCTTCGTGCTGGTGGCGTTCGCGGCGCTCACGTCGACGGTCAGCCTGATGGAGGTGGTGTCGAGCTTCGCCATCGACCAGCTGGGCTGGGACCGCCGCCGCGCCACCGTGGTGATGGGCCTGGCGATCACCGCGTTCGGGGTGCTGAGCGCGCTGAGCCTGGGCAGCAACGCCTTCCTGTCGGGGTTCAACCTCTTCGGCCGCAGCTCCACCGGCGGGGTCTTCTCGTCCCTGGACTACCTGGCGGCCAACTGGATGCTGCCCGTCGGCGGCCTCCTGATCGCGGTGTTCGTCGGCTGGGTGATGGCGCGCGCCGACGTGCAGGACGAGCTCGAGGCCGGACACGGCCGCCTCGGCTGGATCAACGGGCTGCTGCGGATCTCCCTGCGGTACGTCGCGCCCATCGCGGTCGGGGCGATCATCTTCTCGATCATCTTCCTGGGCGCGGAGTACCAGTAGATGGCGGCAGGTTCGCCGGACGGGCGGCGCGTGGTCCCGGCCGGCTATTTCGCCTCCGCCGCGTTCATGGACGGCGGGTTCTTCCTGATCATGACGGCCATGCCGTTCCGGGTGCTCGACCTCGGCGGAGGCGCGCTCGCGCTCGGCCTGACGGCGGCCACCGGCGCGGTCGCCTACATCGTGGCCGCCCCGCTGGCCGGACGGCTCGCCGATCGCGCCGCGCGCCGGCCGCTGGCCGCGCTGGGCGCCGCCTCGCTGGTCGCGTGCGCGCTGTTGGCCTGGTGGATCCGGCGCCTGGACCTCCTCGTGGCCCTGCAGGTGCTCATGGGCCTGGGCAAGGCGCTCTACTGGCCGCCGGCGCAGGCCGCGGTCGGCGACCTCACCCCCGCGGCCGACCGCAGCCGGGTCCTGGGCCGCTACAACCTCGCCTGGTCCGGCGGCAAGGGGCTGGGGTTCGTGGCGGGCGGCCTGCTGCTCGCGCGCGCCGGCTTCGAGGCCACCTACCTCGCGGGCGCCGCCTGCGTCGTGGCGGCCGCCATGAGCCTGCCGCGTCGCGGCGCCCGCCCGGCCGAAGATGCGGCGCCCGACGGCGCGGCGATCGTGACGTCCGACCTGCCGCCGGGCTTCCTCGCCATGAGCTGGGTCGCCAACACCGCCGCCTACAGCGCCTTCGGGATCCTCACCTACCACCTGCCGCAGTACCTCGGGCACCGCGGCTGGCAGGCCGACCAGTACGGCTGGTTCCTCGGCGCGATCCTGGCCAGCCAGACCCTGGTGTTCCTCTGGCTGGGCCTGCGTCGGCGTCAGGTCTGGTCGCGCCGCGGCCTCTGGTGGCCCCAGGCGGGCGCGCTGCTGGCCATGGCCCTGCTGCCGCTGTGGAACGACACGTGGCCCCTGCTCTTGACCGCTCCCCTGCTCGGCCTCGGCTGCGGCGTCTGCTATCAGGCCAGCATCACGGCCAGCCTGGCCGACCCGGTGGTCCGCGGCCGACGCGCCGGGATCCACGAGGGCCTGATCGGCGCCGGCGGTTTCGCCGCGCCCTTGCTGGCCGGCGTGCTGGTCAGGCTGGGCCTGCCGCTCGCCGCTCCGTATCTGCTGGGCGCCGCCTGCCTGGCGGCCGCCCTGGCGGCGCAGGCCGTGATCGGCCGCAGGCGAGGCCGGTCCGTGACGTGAGCGCAGATAGGCGCTATCTTTGGTCCAACTTCGAACTCCCAGCAAGGACATCGTCAATGAATCGACCGACCGCCGACACCTCTCCGTTCCTCGCCGCGCTCGCCGGCAACGAGCCCAGCCGCCGCCCCGTGTGGGTGATGCGCCAGGCGGGACGCTACCTGCCCGAGTACCGCAAGGTGCGCGAGACGGCCAGCTTCCACGAGATGTGCACCACGCCGGAGCTGGCGGCCGAGGTCACGCTGCAGCCGCTCCGGCGTTACGACATGGACGCCGGCATCATCTTCAGCGACATCCTGACCCCGCTGGCCCCCATGGGCGCGGAGTTCGATTTCAGCCAGGGCGGGCCGCGACTGTCCGCCCCGTTGCGCGACGAGCGGCAGTTCGCGGCCCTGCGGCTGATCGAGCCCCGCGAGCACCTGGGCTTCGTGGGCGAGGCCATCAAGCTCGTACGGGCCGAGAAGCCCCAGGTGCCGATCATCGGCTTCGTGGGCGCGCCCCTGACCCTCGCGGCGTACCTCGTCGAGGGCGGCGGCAGCAAGGACTTCCGCAACATCAAGGCCCTCTTCTACAGCCGCCCCGAGGTGGGCCTGGCGTTGCTCGACAAGCTGGCCACGCAGGTCACCCGTCACCTGGAGATGCAGGTGGAGGCCGGTTGCGCGGCCATCCAGGTCTTCGACAGCTGGGCGTCCATCCTCAACACCCACGACTACCGCACGTTCGCGTTGCCGGGCATCCGCAAGATCATGGACGGGGTGGCCCACCTCGGCGTGCCGCGCATCCTCTTCAGCAAGGGCGGCCTGACCAACCTGCCGTGGCTGCTGGAGAGCGGCGCCGACGCGCTCTCGGTCGACTGGACCTGCGACCTCGCCGACGCCGCCCGCCTGGCCCCCGCGATGGTCTTCCAGGGCAACCTGGACCCCGTCGTGCTGCACGGCAGCGACGAGGAGATCGTCCGGCGCACGCGCGCTGTCTGCCGCGCCGGCGACCACGCCCGCGCCCACGTCTTCAACCTGGGCCACGGCATCCTCACCGAGACCCGGCCCGAGGCGCTCGCGCTCCTGGTCGAGACGGTCCACAGCCACCGGCGGGGAGCGTGACGATGACCGTTCAAGTGCCCCTCGAGCTCCTGCAGCGCCTGGACCGGCCGGGCCCGCGCTACACCAGCTACCCCACGGTGCCGGCCTGGACGGGCAGCTTCGGCGAGGCCGATTGGTTCGCGGCCCTCGACGAGCTGGCCGCCTCTGCGGAGCGCGACGCCAGCCTCTACGTGCACCTGCCCTACTGCGTCAAGCGCTGCCACTACTGCGGCTGCAACGCCGCGGTGCCCGACCAGCGCGGCGACGTCGACCGCTACCTCGATCACCTCGAGCGCGAGCTCGACCTGCTGTCCGCGCGCCTCGACCGCCGCAAGATCATCCAGATGCACTGGGGCGGCGGCACGCCGAACTTCCAGACCGAGCCGCAGCTGCGGCGCACGTGGCGGATGCTGGCCGACCGCTTCGAGCTCGGCGGCGAGCTGTCCCTGGAGTGCGATCCGCGCGCCGCGCGCGCCGACCAGGTGTTCCTCCTGCGCGAGGTGGGCTTCAACCGCATCAGCCTCGGGGTGCAGGATTTCGACCCCCAGGTGCAGGAGGCCATCGGCCGCAAGCAGCCCGAGCAGGTGACCCGCCGCTGGGTCGAGAACGCGCGCGAGGCCGGATTCGAGAGCATCAACCTCGACCTCGTGTACGGCTTGCCGTACCAGACCCCCGACACGTTCGCCGACACCCTCGCCCGCGTCATCGAGCTGGACCCCGACCGGCTGGCCGTGTTCGGCTACGCCCACGTGCCGTGGTCCAAGCCCAACCAGTCGGTCATCGACGAGCGGGCGTTGCCGTCCGGGCCGGAACGCTTCGTGCTCTACCAGCAGGCCGTGGCCACGCTCACCGCCGCCGGCTACGTGTGGATCGGCCTCGATCACTTCGCCCGCCCCGACGACGAGCTCGCCGTGGCGCTCGCCGAACGGCGCCTGCACCGCAATTTCATGGGCTACACGACGCGGCCGGCCCTGGACATGCTGGCCGTCGGCAACAGCGCGATCGGCGACGTCTGCAACCGCTTCGCCCAGAACGCGCCGCTGGTCGGCCCCTACGAAGAGACCGTGGCGGGCGGCAAGCTGCCGATCGTGCGGGGCCTGCACCTCTCGGACGACGACCGGCTGCGCCGGTCGGTGATCCTCCACCTGATGTGCAACCTGGAGCTGCCGTGGCAGTTCACGCGCGCCAGCCACGGGAAATCGGTGCTCGAGCTGATCCCGGGCGTGATGGAGCACCTGGCGCCGCTCGCCGTCGAAGGCCTCATCACCCTCGACGACGACGGCCTGCACGCGACCGAGCTCGGACGCTGGTTCCTGCGCAACGTGGCCATGGTGTTCGACGCCTACCTGGAGACCGGCGGCGACACGCCCAAGTACTCGCGTACCGTGTAGGAGGACTCCGTGCGGTTCGCTCCGCCCCTGCAACCGGCCGTCCGCCTGCACCCCGATCGGCGCATCGGTCTGCTCTACCTCGGCCTCGGCGGCCCCGACGGCGAGGATTCGGTCGCGCCGTTCCTGCGCAACCTCTTCGCCGACCCGATGGTCCTGCCGCTGCCGGCCTGGCTGTCCGGCCCGCTGGGCCGCATCATCGTCGCGCGCCGCGTCGACGAGGTTCGCGCCAAGTACCGCGGGCTCGGCTTCGGCGGCGGCTCGCCCCAGCTCGACTGGTCCGAACGGCAGGCCGCGCAGCTCGCGGCCCTGCTGGCCGAACGCGGACTCGACGTGGTGCCGGCCGTGGCCATGCGCTACTGGCACCCTTTCACCGACGAGGCCCTCGCTGCGCTGCGCGACGCGGGCGCGGAGCAGCTGCTGGTGGTGCCCACGTATCCGCAGTACAGCGTGGCCACCACGGGCTCGAGCCTGCGGGAGCTGGACGCCGGGTGCGCCCGGGTCGGCTGGCGGCCACCGCGGCACGTGCTGCGCGAGTGGCCGCTCCTGACCGGCTATATCGAGCTGCTCTCGCGGCAGGCGGCCCGGGTGCTGGTCGACTGGCAGACCGTCGGACATCGCCCCGAGCAATGCGCCCTGGTCTACACGGCCCACTCCCTGCCCGAGCGCTTCCACCGCGGCGGCGACGCCTACGTCCGCCAGACCCGCGCCACCGTCACCGCCGCCCACCGTCGGCTCGCCGGCCGGCTCTCGGCGCCCTCCGGCCTGGCCCGGCTCGCCGCCGGCGGCACGAGTCCCCTGCTCGCGTTCCAGAGCAAGGTGGGCCCGGTGAAGTGGATCGGACCGCCCACGGAGGCGACCTGCCTGGACCTCGTGCGCGGCGGCGTCCGCCACCTCGGCCTGGTGCCGGTGAGCTTCAACTGCGAGCACATCGAGACCCTCGACGAGCTGGACCGCGAGCTCGGCGACGCGGTGCGCGCGGCCGGCGCCGCGAGCTTCGTCCGCACCGCCGCCCTCAACCTGGACCCGGGCTGGTTGCGGTCGTTCGCCGATCGCCTCGCGTACCGGGCATTCGGACTCGCCGGTTCGGCGGAGGTGACCCATGGCTGACCGCGGCCGGCGCGTCGCCGTGATCGGAGGCGGGGTGGCCGGCCTCGCGGCCGCCTGGCGCCTGGAGCGCCCGACGGATCCGACCGCCGCGCCCTGCGACGTCACCGTGTTCGAGGCCGCCCCGGCCGTGGGCGGCAACCTGCGCACCGAGGCGGACGGCGAGTACCGGGTGGAGTGGGGCCCGAACGGCTTCCTCGACAGCGAACCGGCCACCCTGGAACTCGCGACGGCCGCCGGGCTCGGCGACCGGCTCCTGCGCTCGAACGACGCGGCCCGGCGACGGTTCCTGTTCGTGCGGGGCAAGCTGCGGGAGATCCCCACCAGCCCCGGCGCGTTCCTGCGCTCGGACCTCTTCTCCCTGCGCGGCAAGCTGCGCTGCCTGGGCGAGGTCTTCGTGCCGGGCCGGCGCGACCTGGGGCGGGCGGCCGTCGACCCGGCCACCGACGAGACGGTCTGGCGGTTCGGCGCCCGCCGGCTCGGCGCCGAGTTCGCCGACACGATGCTCGACCCGATGGTCCGCGGGATCACCGGCGGCGAATGCCGTCGGGTCTCGCTGGCCGCGGCGTTTCCCCGCATGCTGGAGCTCGAGCGGGACCATGGCGGCCTGTTCCGCGCGCTGATCGCCCTGGGCCGGCAGCGCCGGCGCGAGGGCAGGCGGCGCGAGGGCGGAACGGGCGGCCCCACCGGCGTCCTCACCAGCTTCCGCGACGGCATGCAGGAGTTGCCGCGGGCGCTGGCCGCCGGTCTGCGCGGCCCGGTGAGGACGGGCGAGGCGGTGACCGAGCTCGTCCGCGAGGGCGACGGCTGGTGGGTCGCCACGGCGGCCGGTCGCCAGGGCCCGTTCGCCGCGGTGGTGGACTCCGCGCCCGCGCACGCGGCCGCCGGCTACCACCGTGACCCGGAGATCCGCGAGCTGCTCGCCGGCATCCGCTACAACCCGCTGACGGTCGTCGCCGTGGCCTGGCGTCGCGAGGACGTCGCCCATCCCCTCGACGGCTTCGGCATGCTGACCCCCAGCACCGAGGGCCGTCCCTTGCTCGGCGTCCTCTGGACCAGCAGCATCTGGACCGGCCGCGCCCCGGCCGGCACCGTGCTGCTGCGCTGCATGAGCGGCGATCCCGCCTGGCTCGCCCTCGACGACGCGGAGGTCGTCCGGCGCACCTGCGACGAGCTCGCCCAGCTCTACGGCACCCGCGGCGCGCCCCGGCGGGCCTGGGTCTTCCGGCATCCGCGCGCGATCGCCGAATACGAGGTGGGCCACCTCGCGCGGGTGGCCGCTCTCACGCGCGCGGCGGCCCGGACGCCCGGCCTCGTCCTGTCGGGCAGCAGCTACCACGGCATCGCCGTCAACGCCTGCCTCAAGGATGCCGGCCGGGCCGCGGCCGCGGTGCGGAACCATCTGGCGGAAGGTCGATCGCCGTGACCTGCGAACTGGAACTCGAGCGGCTGCTCGACCTGTGGGCCGCGGCCCAGGCTCCCGACCCCGACCTCGCGCCCCGGCTGGCCGCCGCGGCCATGGCCACCCGCGCGTCGGGCCGCGGCGAGCCCGCCCTCTGGCGACGGTTCCTCGAGACCACCGGCGCCTCGGCGTTCCTGATCTCGTTGCCGGACCATCAGGCCCGTGAAGCCTGGGCCGACCTCGTGTTCTGGGCCCTGCGCCGGGCCGACTTCGGGCTCGCGTCGCTGCTGGACTGGCGGGTGCGCACCCGCGGCGGCGTCGTGTTCCTGCACGACCTCAGCGCGCCCGATGAGCCGACCCTCACCTACGCCCAGGCCGCGCGACGCATGCGCAAGGTGGCGGCCCATTTCCTGGGCCCGACGCCCCGCTCGCGACCGCGGCCGGTGGTCGGCCTGCTCGTGGCCAACACCCTCGACGGCGCCGTGTGCGACCTCGCCTGCCTGCTGCACGACATCCCCGTCGCCCCGTTGAACATCCAGGAGGACACAGCGACCCTGACCTGGATCTGCGATCGCCTGCAGGTCGCCGACCTGGTGGTCGACGGACCGGACCGGCTGCAGCGGGCCCTGGAGATCCGCGACCGCACGGCGCGGCCGTTCGCCATCCACGTCCTGGGCGGGGCGGTGGCGACGACCGACCAGGACGTCCACCAGCTCGACCGCGACCTCTCCGGCCTCGCCGCCGGCGAGATCGAGCGACGGCTCGCGGCCCGGCCCCGGCTCGGCCTCGACGATCCCGCCACCGTCCTCTTCACCAGCGGGTCGACCGGGCGGCCCAAGGGCATCGTGTTCACGCCCTTCAACCTGGTGAGCAAGCGGTTCGCCCGCGCCGCCGCCCTGCCCGCCGTGGGCCGCGACGAGCTGCTGCTGAGCTACCTGCCGCTCTACCACACCTTCGGCCGCTACCTCGAGCTGATGGGCATGCTCTACTGGGGCGGCACCTACGCGCTGGCCGACAACCCGTCGCTCGATTCGCTGCTCGCGGGCATGACCAGGCTGCGCCCCACCGGGTTCATCTCGGTGCCGCTGCGCTGGCAGCAGATCCGCGAGCGCGTCGGCGACAGCGGCGAGACCGAGCTCGCCGAGGTGACCGGCGGCCGCCTGCGCTGGGGCCTGTCGGCGGCCGGCTGGCTCGCGCCCGACACCTTCCGCTGGTACCAGGCGCAGGGCGTGGAGCTCTGCAGCGGGTTCGGCATGACCGAGGGCACCGGCGGGCTGACCATGACCCCTCCCGGCGACTACCGCGAGGAGTCGGTCGGCCGACCGCTGCCCGGCGTGTCGGTGCGCCTGGGGCCCGACGGCGAGCTCCAGGTGGCCGGCCCCTACGTCGCGCGCTACCTGCCGGAGGACGGGCCGGCCGGCGACCTCACGCCCGAGGGTCGCAGCCAGGAGGAGTTCTGGCTCGGCACCGGCGACCTCTTCGAGACGCTGGCCGACGGCCACCTGCAGATCGTCGACCGCATCAAGGACATCTACAAGAACAACCGCGGCCAGACCGTGGCCCCGCGCAAGGTGGAGTCGCGCTTCGCCGGCGTGCCCGGGATCAAGTCGGCCTTCCTCGCCGGAGACGGCCGGCCGTTCAACGTGCTGCTGATCGTGCCCGACGACAACGACCCCGTCCTGCAGGGCCTGACGCCGACCGACCGCGAGGCCTACTTCCACCGCGTGGTCAGCCAGGCCAACCTGGACCTCGCCGCCTACGAGCGCGTGGTCGAGTTCGCCGTGATCGACCGCGAGTTCACCGCCGACCACGGCGAGCTGACCGCCAAGGGCACGTTCCGCCGCAAGGCCATCGCGGCCAACTTCGCCGACCTCCTCGATCAGCTCTACCGTCCACGCACCCTGCACTGGCGCGACCGCACGCTCGTGGTCCCGGACTGGGTTCTGCGCGACCTCGGCCTGCTCGCCGATGACCTCGACATCGACGGCGACGCCCTGGTCAACCGACGCAGCGGCGCCCGTCTGGTGCTGGCCGAGAGCCCGCGCGAGGGCTGGCTGCGCCTCGGCGACCTCGAATACCGTCCCCGGCGGCCCGACCGGCCGCTGGACCTCGGCCAGTTCGCGCGCCAGCCGCTGCTCTGGGTGGGCAATCCCGCGCTGCAGAGCCTGCTGCCGTGCCGCGACGGCTGGGACTCGCCGTTCCACCAGGTGGACGAGCAGGTGCTGCTGCCGGCGCGCGAGGCGGGCGTCGACGGGCAGGTCTGCCCGCCGCGGCGCGACGACCGCCTCGGGCAGCTCGACGAGCTCTGCCGCACCGCTCTCTTCGGCGAGCTGGACCAGGCCCGCGCCGCGGTCCTGGCGCTCGAGAGGCGGCTGCCGGCCGCGCCCCCGCGCGAAGCCGTGCTGCTGCGGCGGCGGCTCGAGGCCCTCGCCGGCCACCCCGAGCTCGCCATCCGCTGCGAGGCCTACCGGATCCTCGTGCTCGACGATCCGGAGCCCGACTACGGCCGCTACCTGCCGGCCTTCGTGATGTCGGGCCGGCCGTTCCTCTGCCGCGACAGCATCGCCGCCATCGCCGGCGGCGCGAGCGAACCCCGCCGCCTGCTGAGCTTCCGGCGTCGCCTGCATGCCTACCGCCAGCACCTCGCCTGGCCGGCGACGCCGGCCGTGCGACAGATCTTCCAGGACCTGCTGCAGCTGCTGGTCGACTTCGCGCGCCATCACCCCGAGAACGTGGCAACCGTGCGGCGCGAACTCATCTGCTGGCAGCTGTTCGACCGCGATCCGGACCTCGCTCGGCATGCGGTGGCGCTGCGCGCCCAGCTCACCGCCTGGAACCTCGAGCGGCTCGAGGCCCGCCTCGTGGGCGTCGACTGGACCGGACGCCTGGTCTACCAGGAAGGCCTGTCGGACGCGGAGATCGAGCGGCTCGAGCACGTCCTGCGGGGCACCACCTTCCTGACCGAGACCGTGGCCCTGGCCTTCGACACCGACCTCGACCTGCGGACCGTCCCGCGCGGCGGGGTGTGGATCAGCCGCGCGCTGTCGCAGCCCTACCCTTCGCGCTACCGGGTGAGCATCAACACCGAGACGGGCCGCCACTACGACCTGCTGGTGATCCTCCGCGACGACCTGGCCGACCGCGAGGTGGCCCGCACGTTCCAGCTCGTGGCGCAGATCCGCTCCTGGCCCGACGAGGCCCCGGTGCTGCCCCGCCTGGGCGCCGTGCGCACCGACCTCGGCGCCGCGTCCATGGCCTATGCCAGCGGCCTCTCGGTGTGGGACCAGGTGCGGCAGCACGCGGCCACGCCGGCCGACGCCAGCGAGTTCGGCCGCGATCGCCTGCGCCGCCTCTTCATCTCCGGCATGGCGACCGTCATGATGGCCTGGCGCCACGCCGAGCGCAGCATCGTGCCCGGCATGGTCACCCCGTCCAACGTCGTCGTTCCCGAGCGCGACTGGCAGCGCGGACGGCTGCTCATCAGCCTGGCGGGCTGGCGGCCCTACCGCGGTCCGCTGGACCTCGTGCGGCCGCTCCTGAAGAACTTCCTGCGCCTGCCCGTGAGCCACTATCCGGCGCTGCGCGGCATGCTCGACGACGGCTGGCTGCTCGAGGCCGTGGCCGAGGCGCTGGGCGGACGCGAGGGCGCCGAGTTCCTGGCCGACCTGGCCGACGAGCTGCGACGCACTCCGCTGGACGAGGCGGAGGCCGGCTGGGCGGACGCGGTGGCCGGCTACGCCGATCGGCTCCGGACGTCCTACCGGCCGAGCCTGGCGGTCGAGGGTGCGACCGAGCGCTACCACCGCTGGCGCCAGGCCAACCCGAACGCCGCCCCGCACGCCTGCAGCGACCAGCTCGAGTCGCTCCTGCGGCTCTACCGGCTCGACCGCGAGGGCGAACTCGCGGTATTCACCCTGTTCCGCGACACCTATCTGGCCGACGGATCGGACGAGGCCCGCGACGCCTGCCAGCGGCTGCTCGCCCGCCTCTATCGCCACGGCGGTCTGCGCGCCGCCCGCACGGTCGAACTCAGCGACCTGCAGGCGGCCATCCAGGACCAGGACCACCGCGACGTCCTGGCGCGGCTGGCGTTCCCCCAGTCGGCGGGCGCCTCGCGTCCGGCGTTGCAGGCGGTCGGCGACCGCGCCCGCGACCACGTCGTGCTGCAGACCGAGGTCGCCGACAACCGCGGCGTGCGCTACTTCGTGCACGAGCCGCGAGACGCGGCGGAGATGGGCCGCCTGTACCGGCTGTTCCTGCGCTCGAACTTCCCCCTGGCGGTGAGCGAGCAGGACCGGCACCTGGTGATGGTGGACCGTGACGAGCAGCTGGCCGGCGGCGTGGTCTGGCGCCTGGATGCATCGGGCGAGCCCCACCTGGACGGCGTCGCGGTGACGCAGTCGCTGCGCGGACGGAGCCTGTCTCGCGCCCTCATCGAGGACTTCTCGCGCCGCTTGGCCGACGAGGGGCACACGGTGCTGCGCACGCACTTCAGCCTGCAGGAGTTCTTCAAGGGGCTGGGGTTCGACGTCGACAACCAGCGCGGCGGCCTGGTGAAGCGACTGTCGGGCTAGTCCCAGATGCCGAGTTCCGCCTTCGCGTCGTCCGAGGCGTCGACCCGCGGATCCCACATCGGCGACCACACGAGGTTGACGGTGGCGCCCGCGACGCCCGGCACCTTCTCCGCCGCATGCTTGGTGGCGGCCATGATCTCCGGGCCCATCGGGCACATGGGGCTGGTGAGGGTGAGGTCGATGGCCACCGCGCCGGAATCGTCGTCGATCGTGATTCCGCGGACAAGGCCGAGGTCGACGATCGACAGGTTCAGCTCCGGGTCGATCACCGGTCGCAGGCCATCCAGCACGCTCATCGGGGTGGGCTTGTCGCTGCTCATCGGCGGTCCTCCAGGGTGACGTCCATCGGCCCGGCGTGATCGGGCAGGCCCTCGGTGGAGACCGCGCCCGGCGGCCGCCCCTGGTGATGCGCCAGGACCGCGTCCAGCAGGGTCACCCAAGGCAGGAGCGCGCACTTGATGCGCACCGGGAATTGCCTGACCCCCTCGAGGGCCTCGAGGTCGCCGAGGTCGAGGTCGATGGGAAACTCGTTGCCGTGCATGACGCCGCGGAAGCGGTCGGCCACCTCCTCGGCCTCGGCCACGGTCAGCCCCTCGATCAGCTCGGCCATCATGCTGCCGCTGGCCGTGGAGATGGCGCAGCCGTGGCTGAGCACGCCGACGGCGGCGATCCGCTCGCCGTCGAAGCGGATCTGCAGCGTCACTCGTCGCCGCAGCTCGGGTTCTTGCCGGTCGCCTGCACGTCGAAGCGGTCGAGCGGCCTGGCGCCGCGCGGGCTCGGTGGTGGTCGAGCACCACCTCGCGGTAGAGGGCGTCCATGGGTCCGTCCGTCATCGTCCGAAGACCTCCCTTGCCGTGCGGATGCCGTCGATGAGGGCGTCGACCTCGTCGCTGGTGGTGTACATGCCGAAGCTCGCCCGCGTGGTGGCCGGCACGCCGAGGCGGCGGTGCAGCGGCTGCGCGCAATGGTGTCCGGCGCGCACGATGACGCCGGACTGGTCGAGGATCGTGCTCAGGTCGTGCGGATGCACGTCCGGATCCCAGAACGAGACCAGGCCGCCGCGCCGGCGCGGATCGCTCGGGCCGTAGAGCGTCAGGCCGCCGAGGTCCCGCAGGCGGTCGAGCGCGTAGGCGGTGATCCGTCGCTCGTGGTCGCGGACGGTGTCGAGGCCGAACTCGTCGAGCAGGTCGAGGGCCGGCGGAAACGCCGCCGCCGCGGCCACGTTCGGGGTGCCCGCCTCGAAGCGATGGGGCACCTCCGCCCAGGTCGCGTTGTCCAGGTGGACCCACTCGATCATCTCGCCGCCGCCCTCGAGCGGTTCGAGGCGGTCGAGCAGCTCCGGGCGGGCGATCATGAATCCGAGGCCCATCGGTCCGTAGACCTTGTGGGCCGAGAACACCAGGGCGTCGCAGGCCAGATCGGCGAATCGCAGCGGCTGGTGCCCCACGGACTGGGCGCCGTCCACGAGCACCAGCGCGCCGCGCAGGCGGGCGGCGGCGGCCACCTCGGCCACCGGGTTGACCGTGCCCAGGACGTTGCTCACGTGCACGAGCGAGACGATGCGGGTGCGGGACGTGAAGTGCCGATCGAGGTCACGGAGATCGAGCTCCCCGCCGTCGGTGACGGGGAGGAACCGCAGCGTGAGCTGACGTCGACGGGCCAGCATCTGCCACGGCACCAGGTTGGCGTGATGCTCCATCTCGGTGAGCAGGATCTCGTCGCCCGGCTCGAGCTGGTGCTCGAGGCCGCGGGCGAGCAGGTTCAGCGCCGCGGTGGTGCCGTGGGTGATCACGACGTCGCGGGCCGACGCGGCGCCGACGAAGGCGGCCACGCGGCGGCGGCATGCCTCGTAGGCCTCGGTGGCCTCGGCCGCCAGGGAGTTCAGGCCCCGGTGCACGTTGGCGTTGCTGTGGCGATAGAAGCGGTCGAGGGCGGCGAGCACGGCGGCCGGCTTCTGGCTCGTGGCCGCCGTGTCGAGGTAGTGGAGCGGCCGCTGCAGCAGCGGAAACCGCTCGCGCGCGAGGCCCGTGATCAGGCTGCCGGCATCCGGCGCGGTCGCGCCGGGATCGGATGAGGAATCCTGGCCATGCTCAATCCTCCAGATCCACCTCGACCCAGCCACCCTGGACGCGCGCCGGCACGACGTCGATGCCCACGGGCGCGGGGCTGCGACGGACCGCGCCGGTCGTGATGTCGAACCGCGCACCGTGCCGCGGGCAGGTCACCATGCCGTCCGCGAGCGTCTGCGCTCCCAGCGGCGAGTCGTCGTGGCTGCAGACGTCCTCCAGCACGTGCACGACGTCGTCCGACGTGCGGCAAACCAGCAGGTTCACACGCCCCAGGCGCGCCGGCCGCGCCTCGCCCACCGGCACCTCGGCCAGCGGCAGCAGTGGTTTCCAGCCCATCATCAACGCTCCCCGACGAGCCGTTCGAGCCGCGCGTCCACGAGCGCCTCGAGATCCGCCCGGAGCCCCTCGGGAACCTGGCGCAGGGTCAGCTCGACGAACCCGCGCACCACCAGGCGCAACGACTCGTCGGCCGGAATGCCCCGCGACTGCAGGTAGAACAGTTGCTCCGGGTCCAGGGGCGCCGCCGTGGCGCCGTGGCTGCAGCTGACGTCGTCGGTCAAGATCTCCAGCTCCGGAATCGTGTCCGCCCGGGCCTTCTCCGAGAGCAGCAGGTTGCGGTTCTCCTGGTACGCCTCGCTGCCGGGTGCATCCTTCTCGATCCGCAGGAGGCCGGTGTAGGACGAACGCGCGCGCCCGGCGACGGCGGCCTTGAAGTCGATGTTACTCCAGGTGTGGCCGCTGAGGTGCCGGTGCATGGTGTGATGATCGAGATGCTGGCGTCGGTCCGGCAGGGTCACGCCCACCAGTTCGCTGCGAGCACCCTCCCCGGCCAGGATCGCGCCGAGGTCGAACTTCGCGACGTCGCCGCCGAACCCGGCCGAGGCGCCGAGGTAGCGGCCGTCGCGCTCGATGCGCGCGCGGACGGTCAGATGACCGACGGTGCCGTCCTCCCAGCGCTGCACCAGCACGTGGTGAACGTCGGCGTTGGCGCCGACGAGGATCTCCGTGACCCCGACCACCACCGCGCCCGCGCCGCCGCCGAGGTGGTCCTCGACGACGGTGACCGACGCGCCGGCCCCGACCGCCACCAGCACCCGCGGCAGCACGTCCCGGCCCGGCACGGCCGCGATCACGAGCCGGAGCGGGGCCGCGGCCACGTGATCACGGGGCACCCGCACCACCACGCCGGCATCGAAGGCCGCCGCGTTCAGGGATTCGAAGTAGCCGTGGTCGGCGGCAACCGCGCGGCCGACCAGCTGCGCATGATCGGCCTCGCCGAAGAGGGCCTCGGCCGTCACGCCGACCGCGGCCGCCGCCGCGTTGACGAGCGGCTCGTGTCCCGGCCGCAGGAGCACCGCGGGCGTTGCCGGCAGTTCGGTGCGCTCCGGCGATTCGGTGGCCTGCAGGAGCGCGCGGCCCGGCAGCAGGTCGGCGGGATCGGTGTAGCGCCAGAGATGACGCACGCGATCGGGGAACCCGATCGTTCGGTTGACGGCCGCCGCGGCGCGGCGCCACGCGGCCCCGGCGGGGTCTTCCCCGAGACGGCGGCTGAACGCGTCCAGCGCCGCGTCGGTGAACTCGGTCCGCGGGGCAGGGATCACGGCGTTCGCGAGGTCGGTCATGGTGGTGTTAGCCAACGCTCCCCTCCATTTCCAGCTCGATGAGGCGGTTCATCTCCACGGCGTACTCCATGGGCAGCTCGCGGACGAACGGTTCGATGAAGCCGTTGACGATCATCAGGCGGGCCTGATCGGCGTCGATGCCGCGGCTCTGCAGGTAGAACAGCTGCTCGTCGGCGAGCTTGCTGACCCGGGCCTCGTGCTCGACGCGGACGTCGTCCTCGGCGATCTCCATGGTCGGGTAGGTGTCGGTGCGCGATTCGGCTCCGATCAGGAGCGCGTCGCACTCGACCGACGTGCGGCAGCCGTGGCACCCCTTGTGCACCTTGACCAGGCCGCGGTAGGTGCTCTGACCCCGGTCCTTGCTGATCGACTTGCTGATGATGCGGCTCGAGGTGTTGGGCGCGGCGTGGATCATCTTGGCGCCGGCGTCCTGATGCTGGCCCGTGCCGGCGTAGGCGATCGACAGCACCTCGCCGTGGGCCCGCTCGCCAAGCAGGTGGATGGCCGGATACTTCATGGTGAGCTTGGAGCCGATGTTGCCGTCCACCCACTCCACCACGGCGTCCTCGTGGGCGTGGGCCCGCTTGGTGACCAGGTTGTAGACGTTGTTGGACCAGTTCTGGATCGTCGTGTAGCGGATCTTGGCGCCCTTCAGAGCCACCAGCTCGACCACCGCCGAGTGCAGGCTGTTGGTCGTGTAGACCGGCGCCGTGCAGCCCTCGATGTAGTGCACGGATGCGCCCTCGTCGGCGATGATCAGCGTGCGTTCGAACTGGCCCATGTTCTGGGCGTTGATGCGGAAGTAGGCCTGCAGCGGGATCTCCACCTTCACGCCCTTGGGCACGTAGATGAACGAGCCGCCCGACCACACCGCGCTGTTCAGCGCGGAGAACTTGTTGTCCTCCGCGGGGATCACCGTCGCCCAGTACCGCTTGACGATGTCCTCGTGCTTGGCCAGGGCGCTGTCCATGTCGGTGAAGATGACGCCCAGCTTCTCGAGGCTCTCGTTGATGGAGTGGTAGACCACCTCGGACTCGTACTGGGCCGACACGCCGGCCAGGAACTTCTGCTCCGCCTCGGGAATGCCGAGCTTGTCGAAGGTCCGCTTGATGTTCTCCGGGACGTCGTCCCAGTTGTTGGCCGACCCCTCGCTGCTCTTGAGGTAGTAGTGGATGTCGTCGAAGTCGATGCCGTGCAGCAGCGACTGATCGCCCCAGCGCGGCATGGGCTTGGCCAGGAACGTGTCGAGCGCCTGGTGGCGGTAGGCGCGCATCCAGTCCGGCTCGTTCTTGAAGCGCGAGATCATCTCGACGGTCTCGTGGTCGAGCCCCTTGGGCGCCTTGTGCAGGTACTCCTCGGGGTCGTGGAAGCCGTACCGGGTCGCGTAGTCCAGGTTCAGATCGGCGATGCGTTCGACGCTCATGATCAACCTCCCGCCGTGGCGGTGGCCGGGTCGCTCAGCCAGTCGTAGCCGCGCTCCTCGAGCTCGAGCGCGAGCTCGGGGCCGCCGGTGCGCACGATGCGGCCCTGCATGAAGACGTGCACCGTATCGGGCTTCACGTACTCGAGGATCCGCTGATAGTGGGTGACCAGCAGCACGCCCGCCTCCTGGCTCGCAGCCAGGTTGACGCCGTCGGAGACCACCTTCAGGGCGTCGATGTCGAGGCCGCTGTCGGTCTCGTCGAGCAGCGACATCCGCGGCTCCAGCAGGAGCATCTGCATGATCTCCAGCCGCTTCTTCTCGCCGCCGGAGAAGCCGTCGTTGAGGTAGCGGCCGGCGAAGTCGCGCGGCACCTTGAGGGCCGTGAACGCCGCCTGCATCTTCTGGCGGAACTCCTTGACCGGCACGTCGCGGCCGAGGCGGGCGGCCAGGGCGGCGCGCAGGAAGCTGGCGACCGTCACCCCCGGCACCGCCACGGGATACTGGAAGCCGAGGAACAGGCCGAGCCGGGCCCGCTCGTGCGGTTCGAGCGCCGAGATGTCCTGGCCCGCGAGCTCGATCCGCCCCTCGACCCGGTACGCGGGGTGCCCCATGAGGGCGGCTGCGAGCGTGGACTTGCCCGAGCCGTTCGGGCCCATCAGGGCATGCTTCTCGCCGGCGCGGACTTCGAGGTCGACGCCCTTGACGATCTCCTTGTCCTCCACGAACACCCGCACGTCATGGCAGGCGAACAGCGGCGCGGTCTTGTGGTCGGTCATGGGTGTTCAGGCTCCTTCGGAAAACGCACGCTTGGCGTCGATGATCTCGGGGCCGCCGTCCTCACGGGGCCAGAGCTGGTGCAGGCGGCCGTCCACGCTGGCCTCGACGCGCAGCAGGTCGGCCACGGAGGTCTTCTCGAGCAGGCCGGCGACCTGCAACTGCAGATGGCGCCACACGGCCCGCAGGCCGCAGTCGCCGGTCCGGGGGCAGCCGCCGCCGTTCTCCGGATCCTCCACGCACGGATGGTCCGGGGCCGGGTCGCCGCCCAGCGCCCTGAGCACGTCGGCCGCGGAGATGTCGCCCGGATCGCGGGCCAGCACGTAGCCGCCGTGGCGGCCACGGATGGCCTCGACCACGCCGCCGCGCCGCAAGAGCCCCAGCAGCTTGGCCACCGTCGGCTCGGGCAGCGCCTCCTGCTCGGCGAGCTGACCGAGCGTCATCTGCTCGCCGGTCGTCGCCAGTTGCATGACCAGCCTGACGGCCTGGTCCTCGGCCTTGGTGATCCTCAGCATGTCCGTTCGCCTCGTTCGAGTGATGCCTCCGGCGCTCGCCAGAGGCGACTGGATCCGTCCCCCATCTTAAAAACAATACTGTATTAGTCAATATATTTCTCTCGCCGCGCGGTCCAGGAGCCGATTGGACCGGATTCGGCCTTTTGACGCCGCGGCCGGGATGTTATGTTGGTGCGCTGGATCCGGGAGCCGCTGCTCCTGAACGCAGGTTCGAGGACTCGTTCACCGCCGTCGGGAGTCGACTGTCGATGTCCACCGAGCTCAACGCCACCGTCACCATGCGCTACGAGATCAACCACGGACTGCTGGTCCTGCAGGTGTCGCCCGACGAGGAGATGCAGCCGTTCGAGGCGGGTCAGTACACGGTTCTGGGCCTGCCGGGTTCGGCGCCGCGGCACCACACGGCCGATCCCGAAGAGCCGCCGGCCGACCCCGGGAAGCTCATCAAGCGCGCCTATTCGATCGCCTCGTCGAGCCTGCAGGGACGGTTCTTCGAGTTCTACGTCGCCCTGGTGCGTTCCGGCGCCCTCACCCCGCGGCTGTTCGCCCTGCAGCAGGGCGACCGGATCTTCCTCGGCCGCCGGGTCGTGGGGATGTTCACGATGGCCGAGGTGCCCGACCACCACGACGTCGTGCTCGTGGCCACCGGCACCGGCCTGGCGCCGTACATCAGCATGCTGCGTTCCCGGTACCAGTTCGAGAGCGGCCGCAAGACCGTGGTGGTGCATGGCAGCCGGGTCTCCTACGACCTCGGCTACCGCAGCGAGTGGAGGGCCTGGCGGCCCGCTACCCCGCCTTCACCTACCTGCCGGTGATCGACATGCCCGAGCGGGATCCCGCCTGGCAGGGCCCGGTGGGGTTCGTCAACCGGTTCTTCGACGACGGCACGGTGGAGCGGGCCCTGGGCCATCCACTCACGGCGGACACCACCTCGGTCTTCCTCTGCGGAAACCCGTACATGGTGCAGGGCATGCTCAACTACCTGGACGAGCTCGGCTTCCGCAAGCACAGCCGCAAGGAGCCCGGCCAGATCTTCGTCGAGGAGTTCTGGAAGGAAGAATCCTGATTCTCGGCGGTCACCGCCATCCCCGATCCTGAACAAAAAAAACACGCCACGCTGCGCCGGATGCGTTATGCTAGCTGCCGCCGCCCGCTGCGAGGGCGGCCATTCGCCCTTTATCGACCGGCCTTCCAGGAGAACACAGGACCCGATCATGCACGACGAGCCCATCAATCAGGATTTCCAGGACGACCAGGACAGCACCGAATTCAGCGAGATGCTGGCCGCCGCCGAGGACGGCAAGCCCGAGCCCAAGCCGGGCGAGCAGGTCACCGGACGGGTGGTCCAGATCACCCCCACCGAGATCTTCGTGGACGTGGGCGCCCGCACGGAGCTGGCCATGCCCGTCGACCAGGTGCACGACGCGGACGGCAAGCTCACCGTCGCCGAGGGCGACGAGGTCACCGGCTACGTCGCCAAGGGCCCCGACGGCCTGATGCTCACGCGGAGCGTCAGCGCCTCCCAGGCCGGGTCCAGGGCCCTCGACATGCTGCGCGAGGCCATGGAGGCCGGCGTGCCGGTGGACGGCAAGATCACCGCCACCAACAAGGGCGGCTTCACCGTCGACCTCGGCGGCAAGCGCGGCTTCTGCCCGTTCAGCCAGATGGACCTGCGGCGCGTCGAGGACCCCGAGCCCTACGTGAACACCACGCAGCGGTTCAAGGTGCTCGAGGTGTCGGCCGACGGCCGCAACATCGTGCTCTCGCGCCGGGCGCTGCTGCAGACCGAGCGCGAGGAGGCGGCCTCGTCCACCCGCGCGGCCCTCGAGCGCGGCGCGGTGTTCACCGGTCACGTGACCCGTCTCATGCCCTACGGAGCGTTCGTCGACCTCGGCGGCGTCGAGGGCCTCGTGCACATCTCGCAGATCAGCCACCAGCGCATCAACGACCCCTCCGACGTGCTCACCGAGGGCCAGGAGGTGAAGGTCGAGGTCGTGGAGATCCAGAACCCCGGCGAGGGACGCCGCGAGCGGATCAGCCTGTCGATGAAGACGCTCGCGTCGGATCCCTGGCAGGGCGAGGCCCAGGCCATCAGCGTCGGCAGCGACGTCGAGGGCAAGATCACCCGCCTGGTCGATTTCGGAGCCTTCGTGGAGCTCAAGCCCGGCCTCGAGGGCCTCATCCATATCAGCGAGCTGTCGGAACGGCGGCTGCTGCACCCGCGCGAGGTCGTCAGCGAGGGCGACACCATCACCGTCCGCGTCATGGACGTGGACAACCAGCGGCGGCGCATCTCGCTGTCGCGGCGCCAGGCGTCCGACTACGCCGGAGACTGAGGCGGAAGAATCGACGGCCGGCTCCCCGCGAGGGAGCCGGCCGTTTCGTCTGTTCAGCGTCCGAGGTCGAGCATCCGCTGCAGTGGGACGAGGGCGCGCCGGCCGAGTTCCGGATCCAGTTCGAGGGCCGGCGTCCGGTCGCGCATGCAGGCGTTGAGCTAGGCCACGGTGTTCTTGCGCATGTGCGGGCAGAGGTTGCAGCTGCAGGTCTCGTCGGCGCCCGCGGCGGGCAGCAGGGTCTTGCCGGGGTTCTCCTTCTGCATCTGATGCAGGATCCCGGGTTCCGTCACCACGATGATCTTCCGGGCCGGCGTCGTGCGCGCGAACGCCAGGATGCTGGCCGTCGAGCCGACGTGGTCGGCCTGGTCGAGGATCACGCCCGGGCATTCCGGATGGGCGGCGACCACGGCGTCCGGATGCTCCTCGCGGAGTTCCTCGAGCCGGATGGCGCTGAAGACCTCGTGAACCTCGCAGCTGCCGTGCCAGAGGACCATGCGGCGCCCGGTCTGCTCGTTCACCCAGCGGCCCAGGAAGCGGTCCGGCGCGAACACGAGGGGTTGCTCGCGGGGGAAGCTCTCCACCACCTTCACCGCGTTGCCGCTGGTGCAGATGATGTCGCTGAGGGCCTTGGTGGCCGCCGAGCAGTTGATGTAGCTGATGACCTTGTGGCCGGGGTAGTCGGCGAGCCAGGCGGCGAACTCGTCGGCCGGGCAGCCGTCGGCCAGGCTGCAGCCCGCCGTCAGATCGGGAACCAGCACGAGCTTGTCCGGATTCAGGATCTTGGCGGTCTCGGCCATGAAGTGCACGCCGCAGAACACGATCACGTCGGCGTCGGTCGCCGCGGCCCGCTGGGCGAGGTAGAGGCTGTCGCCCACGTGGTCGGCCAGGTCCTGGATCGCCGGCTCCTGGTAGAAATGGGCCAGGATGACGGCGTTCAGTTCCCGGCGGAGGCGCTGGATCTCCGCCACGGGATCGAGGGCGTGGGCAACGTCGGTCATGCAGAACTCCTGGTTGGACCCGAGCCGGATGCCCGCCCAATGTCGTCACGCGCCCGGCCGGCGGCAAGTGGGTTGACTGTGGACTTTCCCCGCGCCACTCATTACTTTTACGCTAACGAACGGCATCTCCCACCGCGCCCGGACCGCCCCGTCCGCCGCGGTGGTGATCGGCCCTCTGCGGAGCGAACCATCCATCCCAGGGAGTTGCCCCGATGACTGGTGCACGGGCTTCCTTTGCGCGACCCACCCTCGCCGGACTGCTGGGCCTCGTCGGCCTGCTGGCCCTGCTGGCGATCGGCTGCGGCAGTGACGACACCACCCCCACGTTCCCCGACCAGCCGGCGCCCGAGCCGGGGCTCTGGTTCCTCGGGGTCTGGGGCAGCGGCCCCGACGACGTGTTCGTCGTCGGCCAGCCCGGCCTGATCTACCACTGGGACGGCGCCGCCTGGTCGCGCGAGGAGAGCGGCACCACGGTCGCCCTCACCGACGTCTGGGGCGACGGCTCGGGCACGGTCTACGCCACGGGCCACGACGGCGTGATCCTGCGCCGCCAGGGCGGCAGCTGGTCGGCCATGGCCAGCGGCACCGACGCCGACCTGTTCGGCATCGGCAACTACCAGGGCACGATCTACGCCTGCGGCCGCACCGACGAGTTGCCCGCGCTGCGGCGGCTGGCGGGCGGCAGCTGGAGCGCCGCGGCGAACGAGATCTTCGTACGCGACGCCGAGCAGGCGGTCTCCGACACCATCTACCTCGACAGCGACGACGATCCGTCCGAGATCATCGAGTCGCTCACCTCCGTATCCTACTACGGCGTCACCGGCGCGGACGGCGTGATCCTCATGGCCGATCCCGAGACCGACTGGCAGCTGCGTCGGGTGCTCGGCGGCTCCGAGTGGATCACCTGCTCCAGCAGCGCCGAGCGCATCACCGGCAACTTCATCGCCACCGACGGCGGCCACCTGTTCCAGCTCCGTCAGTCCGAGGACGAGCTGCTGGCCTGGCAGGAGCGGTACAGCCCCGCGCTGGGCGCCACTGTCTACGGCGTGTACGTCGACCTCGCGGACACCGTCTGGGTCTGCACCGACGACGGACGCATCAACCGGGTCGATCCCGACAACTCGTTCCACCCCCTCTATGCCGGCGGCAAGCTGCTGTTCGACATCTGGGGCTCCAGCGGCACCGACCTCTACGCCGTGGGCATCGAGGGCCGCGTCCTGCACTTCACCGACATCGGCGGCGAGTACCAGTGGGTGGAGGAGGAACTGCCTCTGCCCGAGTTGAAGAGTCATGCCCAGCCCGTCTTCGACAAGTTTGGCCGACCCGTCCACTGAGCGGCCGCATCAGCCCCCCGACGAGCCCGGCCCCACGGCCGGGCTCCTGCCTGTTGAACCCACCTGGAGGTGTCCCATGTCCCGCGTTGCCACTGGCATGCGAGTCCGCCTGATCCTGGCGGCGTGCTGTCTGGCGCTGGCCCTGCCCGCCCTCGCCTACACGCCCAATGCCGCCGCCCCCCGTTCCGAGGTTCCCGCCGAGTACCAGTGGCAGTGGAGCCAGATCTTCCCCAGCCTCGAGGCCTGGGAGACCGAGCTCGCCGCCTTCGAGAAGGACATCCCTACCCTGACCGAGTACAAGGGGCGGCTGGGCGAGTCGAAGGAGAACCTGAAGGCCGCGCAGGCCCAGATGGAGGCGATGAGCGACCGCTTCCGCAACCTGATGATCTACGCGCAGCTCCGGTTCGACATCGACCAGGGCGACAACGAGGCCCGCACGCGCCAGGGCCGCGTCGCGCAGCTGGGCCCCAAGTTCGGCCAGGCGACGAGCTGGATGGAGCCCGAGCTGCTGACCATTCCCCGGGCGACGGTCGAGGCCTGGATGGCCGAGGACCCCGATCTGGCGAGCTGGCGCTACAGCTTCGAGGAGATGTGGCGGCTGGCGTCGCATACCCTCGACGGAGAAGGCGAGCGCCTGATGGCCATCAACGGCGGCATGCGGGGCACCCCGAGCGACGCGTTCGAGGCGCTGCTCTCGGTCGATATCGAGTTCCCGGAGATCGTGGGCCTGGACGGCCAGAAGCAGCCGCTGACGCTGAACAACTTCGGCACCCTGCGCTCCTCCAGCACCTACGCCGTGCGCAAGCAGGCCGCCGAGGGCTTCTTCGGCACCCTGCGCCAGTACCAGAACACCTTCGCCACCCTGCTCGACGGCGTCGTGAAGAATCACATCGCCACCAAGGAGGCCCGCGGCTACGACAGCTGCCTGCAGGCCGCGCTGTCGCCGGACAACATCTCCGAGGCCACCTATCGCAACCTCATCGCCACCATCCGCCAGAACCTGCCCGCGACCCTCCACCGCTACGTGGAGCTGCGCCGCGAGGTCATGGGCGTCGAGGGCAAGCTCGACTTCGCCAACCTCTACAACCCCATGATCGAGGACGTCGAGAAGCCCATGACCTACGACGAGGGCCGCGCCCTGATCGCCAAGGCGCTCAAGCCGCTGGGCAAGGAGTATGTCGAGGTGGCCGCCGTGGGCATGGACCCCAGCAACGGCTGGACCGACGTCTACCCCAACGAGGACAAGCGCTCCGGCGCCTACAGCAACGGCGCCCTGGCCTACGAGCTGCATCCCTACGTGCTGCAGAACTTCGACAACACGCTCGACGCGGTGTCCACCACCGCCCACGAGTTCGGCCATGCCATGCACAGCTACTTCAGCAGCAAGAACCAGCCCTATCAGTACCGTGGCTACACCACGTTCCTGGCGGAGATCGCCTCGACCTGCAACGAGGCCCTCTTGACCAACTACCTGCTCGCGCAGAACAAGCAGGACCCGGAGATGACCATGCTGCTGCTCAACCAGCGGCTCGAGAGCATGCGCACGACCATCTTCCGGCAGACCCTGTTCGCGGACTTCGAGCTGCAGCTGCATGAGCATGCCGAGGCCGGCAATCCGCTGACCGCCGAGTGGCTCAACGCCAAGTACAAGGAGCTCATCGAGACCTACTACGGCCCCGACTTCGAGATGGCCGCCAACGACGAGTGCGAGTGGATGTTCATCCCCCACTTCTACTACAACTTCTACGTGTTCACCTACGCGACGGGCCTGACGAGCGGCCTGGCCATGGCCGACCGCATCGAGAAGCAGGGCGACAAGGCCGCTCAGCAGTACGTCAACAACATGCTGAAGGCCGGCGCGAGCGCGCCCCCGCTGGAGATCCTCAAGAGCGCCGGCGTGGACCTCGAGTCGCCCGCGCCGATCCAGGCGGCGATGGACCTCTTCGCGCGCACGCTCGATGACTTCGAGCGGGTGTGGGTGAAGTCGCAGAAGCAGTAGGGAGGAATCGCGGCGCCCTCCGGCCCGCGGTCCGTGCGAGCGGCGAGCCCCCGGCCACCCGGCCGGGGGCTCGCTCGTTGCAGCCGGCTAGAAGGTGTTTCGAAGACAACCTCGGACAGCGGCAGCTGGCCGGGCTTCGGCCACGGCTCCTGGATGCCCTTGCCGATGGCCACCATGGGCCCCATCACGTGGTCGGCCGGCAGGTTGATCAGCTCGCCACCTTGTCGATGTCGAAACCGATCAGCGGGGCAGCTCTGGTAGCCCATGGCCGTGGCCGCCAGCACGAGCGTCTGCATGGCCATGCCGATCGAACGCTGGGCCTCGTCACGCTGCAGCCACTCGCGGCCCTCGTGGAACGGACCCATCCAGCCCACGAGCAGATCGGCCACCTGCTGCGGAGCGTTGCGCCAGTAGCGCGCGGGGTCCTTCTGCCACGCCTTCACGTCGGCCGTGAGGATGATCAGCAGCGAGCAGGCGTCGGTCAGCCTGCGCCCGCCTGCTGCTGAACTCTGTCGCGGATGCGCCGGCGCAGCGCCGGATCGCGCACGACCAGGAACCGCCAAAGCGGATGTTGAAGCTCGTCGGCGCCTGGATGGCGGCCTCCAGCAGCTTCCGCTCCTCCGCGGCGGAAAGCCGGTGCTCGGGGTCGAAGGCCTTGACGGCCCGCCGCCTGGTGATGGCCTCGAACGTCTCCATGCTGATCTCCTTGTTCAGGTCTCGGCAACCGATCAATTGCTTGTTGCCACGACAATCTAGCGGCATTCCCAGGATCCGCCCCCCCCGGCACGGCGATCGTACGCAGCGCCCAGCCCGCGACTCCACCGGGCCCGGCGGGCCCGCGGACATCGGGACGGGGAACCCCGTCGCGCAGCGGTTCCGAGCACGCTCCTAGACTAGGAGAAGTCGTCGATACGGGTGCAGCCTCAGCCGTCCCACATGCGGTCGTAGGCGGCGAGCCGCTCCTTGACGAACGTCCGCGCCCGAGCCGTCGTGCGCAGCGCCCGGATGGCCAGGTGGGCGGCGGTCGCCTCCTCCACGGCGACCAGGGTGCCCTCCAGCTTGCCGATCCGCAACGTCCCCGCGAGTCCGGTCTCGTACGCCGCCGTCTCCTGGAAATCCCGCCGCAGGCGGGGCCAGTCCCGCCGCGGCACCTTCACCACGTCCGCCTTGGCCAGCCCGGCCATCACGTCCGCGAGCGTCATGGCCAACCTCCTCTGGCGACTCCCGCCACACCTCGCCACCGCAAGCAAGGACGCGCGGCATGGTCCGCGGCCGAGCCCCAGTGGGCCCGTGGGGCCCGAGGACATCGGCAAGGGACCATACCGCGCGTCGCCCTGGTAGGCCGCCCCGGACTCGAACCGGGTACCCTCTGCTTAAAAGGCAGATGCTCTGACCAGATGAGCTAGCGGCCCAGGAATCGGAGGTCGGTAACCTACGTCGTGACGCCGTTGGGCGTCAAGATCATCTGCTCGCGGTCCTTGCCCACGGACACGCCCACGATCAGGATCCCGAGGGAGCGCTCGAGGTACTCCAGGTACTTGCGGGCCGCCGCCGGCAGGTCGCTCAGCTTGCGGGCCTTGCCGGTCGGCTTCTCCCAGCCAGGCATTTCGCGCAGCACCGGCCGCACGCGCTGGTTCCGGTCCGGGCGCACGGGGAAGTCCTCGAGGCGCTCGCCATCGAGCTCGTAGGCCTCGGCCACGGACACCACCGGCAGGGTGTCGAGCACGTCCAGCTTGGTGATCACCGCGCCGGTGAGGCCGTTGACGCCCACGGCGTAGCGCCCGGCCACCATGTCGAACCAGCCGCAGCGACGGGGCCGTCCGGTGGTCGCGCCGTACTCGCCGCCGAGCTGGCGGAGGTTCTCGCCCTCCTCGGCCAGCAGCTCGCTCGGGAACGGGCCGTTGCCCACCCGGGTGCAGTAGGCCTTGAACACGCCCACGATCTCGCCCAGGCAGCGCGGCGGCAACCCGGTGCCGGTGAGCGCGCCGCCGACCGTACAGTTGCTGCTGGTGACGAACGGGAAGGTGCCGTGGTCGACGTCCAGCATGGTTCCCTGAGCGCCCTCGAACAGGGCCGACTCGGTGCCCTCGCGGACTCCGCGCAGGGCGGTGAAGCCATCGGTGATCATCGGACGCAGGGTCTGGGCCAGGATCACGAGTTCCTCGGCGATCACCTTGGACGGCAGGGGCTCGGCCGAGTACTGGCTGGCGAGCAGCTCGTTGGCTTCCAGGACGTGCTCGATCGCCAGACGCTCGAGCTTCTCCAGAGGCATGGTGAGGTCGCCGAGCCGCAGGCCCGTGCGGCGCAGCTTGTCCTGGTAGGCGGGACCGATGCCGCGGCCGGTGGTGCCGATCGACCGCCGCTTGCGGCCGGCCTCCTGCAGCTCGTCGAGCCGCTTGTGGTAGGGCATCAGCAGCGCGGCCGTGCTCGAGACGAACAGGCGGTCGCGCAGGCGATAGCCGGCGTCCTCGAGGGCCATGATCTCGTCGCGCAGCGCCCAGGGATCGATCACCATGCCTCCGCCGAGGTAGTTGCGCACACCGTCGCGGAACACGCCGGATGGGATCAGGTGGACGACGTGCTCCTGGGCGCCGATGCGGATGGTGTGGCCCGCATTGGCCCCGCCCTGGTAGCGGATGACCCAGTCGAAGCCGGCGCCGAAGGCATCGATGATCTTGCCCTGCCCTCGTCGCCCCACTGGCCGCCGATGATGGTCCGGTTCTCCACGATCACTCCTCGGTGCCTCCAGGGCACCAGCAAATAAGGCCCGCGCGCGGGCCTTGCAGGACGCGGCCGGGCCCAGCCCGACCGCAGAGACTATTTCCGGCCGTTGAACAGACCCTTCAACTCGGTCCAGGTGGTGGGGTCGACGGTGTTGACCCCGCAATCGGTTCCATTACCGGGGTTGGACTGGAGGGTGGTCACGTTGCCGTCCGCGAAACCGTCGGCATCGGTGTCGCCGAGTTCCACGCCGTTGGCGCAATTGTCGCCGTCGGCATCGGCCGCGGCCAGATCCACCGTCCACTGGCGCCCCTCGGCGAGGAACGCGGCGCCGAAGCTGTTCAGCTCGAACACGGCCGGATTCGGGTCAGCCGACGTGTGGCAGATGGCGCAGAGGAAGGGCTCGGTCACCGGCAGGAGCGCCATGTCCGCGTCGGTGGCCGACGCGGCGCCGCACAGTACCGCCACGAGCGCCATGGCGGCGACCCAGCGGAGCGTGTGGTGATGCGTCGGCAACGATGCGGTCAAATCGGTCGCTCCTCGAATCGCGAGATCGCGGGCCTTCATTATATCGGCGGCTCCGGTCGAAAGTCAAACGCCGTGATCGTCCCCTGTCAAGACCTCATCGATCCAGGCCAGCACCTCGTCCCGGCCGCGGCCGCGCCGCGAGGAGGTGAGCAGGAACGGGGTCTCGGCCGGCAGCGCGAGGCCGTCGATGATCCGACGGAACGCCGGCAGCCGGTCACGCTGCGTCAGCTTGTCCATCTTCGTGAGCACGACGGCGAACGGCAGGCCCTGATCGCGCAGCAGGGCCGAGATCTCCTGGTCGTGGTCACCCGGCTCGTGGCGGGCGTCGAGCAGATGTAGCGTGCCCGCAAGTCGTTGATCGGTCGTAAGATATCTCCGGAACAACGACCACCACGACTCGCGCTGCGCCTTGCTCACCTTGGCGTATCCGTAGCCGGGGAGATCGACCAGGTCGAACCGCGCGTCCACCCGGAAGTAGTTCAGCAGCTGCGTCTTGCCTGGTTGGCGGCTGGTGCGGGCGAGCTCCTTGCGCCCGAGCAAGTAGTTGATCAGGGACGACTTGCCACAGTTGCTGCGGCCGAGCAGGGCGAACTCCGGCCGCACCGGCTCAGGCCGTCCGTGCAGACCTGGAAAACTGCCGAGGAACTCGACCTGCACGCTCACTCCCCGCCCAGCAGGGCCAGGTCCAGCACTCGTCCATGGTCTCCACCAGGTGCACCGTGAGCCGCTTGCGGACGATGGGGCTCAACTCCTGATAATCCTTCTCGTTATCCCGCGGGATGATCAGGTGCCGGGCCCCCGCGCGCACGGCGGCCACGGCCTTCTCGGCAGCCCACCGATCGCCAGGACCTTGCCGCGCAAAGGTGACCTCGCCGGTCATCGCCACGTCCCGGCGTACCTTCCGGCCGGAAAGGAGGGAGACCAGGGCCGTGGCCATGGCCACGCCGGCCGACGGACCGTCCTTGGGGATGGCGCCCTCGGGCACGTGGATGTGGATCTGGTGCTCCTTGACCCACTCGGCCTTCTCGGGGCAGCGGCCGCGGGCGTAGCTGAGCGCGGTCTCGCCGGACTCCTTCATCACGTCCTTGAGATTGCCGGTGAGCATGAGCTTGCCCGCGCCGGTGAGTGCGGCCACCTCGATCTCGAGGATCTCACCGCCGACCTCGGTCCAGGCCAGACCGGTGACCACCCCCACCTCCGGCTCGCGGTCGACCTGCATGCGGCGGTAGCGGGGCTTGCCGAGGTAGCGGTCGACGTTGCGGGCGGTGACCCAGCCGGGAAATCGGTCGGCCTCGCCGCGTTCCTTGGCCACCTTGCGGCAGATGGCGCCGATCTCACGGTCGAGGCTGCGGACGCCCGCCTCGCGGGTGTAGCCGTCGATGATCGCCTGCAGCGCAGACCTCCGGAAGCCGGCCGGCCAGGCGGTGACGCCGTTGCGCTCGCGCTGCCGCGGGACCAGGAACCGCTCGGCGATGGCCAGCTTCTCGTGCTCGAGGTAGCCCGGCAGCCGGATGATCTCCATGCGGTCCTCGAGCGCGGGCGGGATCGAATGCAGGCTGTTGGCCGTGGTCACGAACAGCACCTGGGAGAGATCGAAGTCGACCTCGAGGTAGTGGTCGGAGAAGTGGCTGTTCTGCTCCGGGTCGAGCACCTCGAGCAACGCCGCGGCCGGGTCGCCGCGGAAGTCGTTGCCCATCTTGTCGATCTCGTCGAGCAGGAAGACCGGGTTCTTGGTGCCGGCCTTGCGCAGGCTCTCGATGATCCGCCCGGGCTTGCTGCCGATGTAGGTGCGGCGGTGGCCGCGGATCTCCGCCTCGTCGCGCACGCCGCCGAGGCTGATGCGCACGAACTGGCGGTTCATGCTGTCGGCGATGCTGCGGCCGAGGCTGGTCTTGCCCACGCCCGGCGGCCCCACCAGGCAGAGGATGGAGCCCTGCATCTTGCGGGTCAGCTTGTAGACCGCCAGGAACTCGATGATGCGATCCTTGACCTTCTCGAGGCCGTAGTGGTCGGCGTCGAGGCGCTCGCGCACCTTGCGGGTGTCGATGCGATCGCGCGAGCGCTTCTTCCAGGGCAGCTCGAGCAGCGTGTCGAGGTAGTTGCGCACGACCGTGGCCTCGGGCGACATCCCCGGCATGCGCAGCAGGCGCGACAGCTCCCGCTGGGCGGTCTCGCGCGCATCGTCGGAGAGATCGCTCTTCTCGATCTTCTCGGCGTACTCCTCCGCTTCGGAGTCGTCGTCGCTGTGGTAGCCGAGCTCCTTGCGGATCGCACGCAGCTGCTCGTTGAGGTAGAACTCGCGCTGGTTCTTCTGGACCTGGCTCTGCACCTCGGTGTCGATGCGCTGCTCGATCTCGAGGATCTCCAGCTCGTCGGCCAGGATCTGGTTGATGCGCGACAGGCGGGTCTGCACCTCCGCCTCCTCGAGCAGCTCCTGCTTCAGCGACGTCTTGCCCAGGATGTAGGCGCTGATGCTGTCGGCCATGCGGTCGATCTCGTCGAGGTTCAGCACCGACATCAGCACCTCGTCGGGCAGGCGCTTGTTCAGCCGCACGTAGTCCTTGAAGCGCTCCTTGATCGAGCGGGCCAGCGCCTCGCTGCGCGGTCCGGCCTCCGTGTGGTCCTCGCGCAGGGCGACGGTCACCCGCAGATGGTCGTCGACCTCCTCGAGGTCGGTGAGGTCCACGCGGGCGAGGCCCTCGACGAGGATCTTCAGCGCCTCGTCGGGCGTGCGGATCACCTGCAGCACCTTGATGACGGTGCCCACGGCGTAGAGGTCGTCGCGGTCGGGCTCCTCGGTGTCGGCCTCGCGCTGGGCCACCACGCAGAGCAGCTTCTCGCCCTCCATGGCCGCCTCCACGGCGGCCACCGAGCCGGGACGCCCCACGAGCAGGGGGGTCACCATGAACGGGAAGACCACGACGTCCCGCAGGGGCAGCAGGGGCAGATGCCGGGGTACGCGGTGGTCGTCGTCGCCGCGTCGGATCACGAAATGCTGGTCGTTCATACCTGGATCAGACTCCGCCGTGGTTCAAGGCGAACGAGCCGGGCTGGGCCACGGCTCGTTGCGGGGTGTCGGGGCTGATGCAGCCCGGGTCAGGCTTCCTTCAGGTCGACGTCCGGATCGCCGGTGATGACCTCCGGATGGACGCCCTCGGTGATGACCTCCCGCGTCACCACCACGCGCCGCACGTCCTCCTGGGACGGAATCTCGAACATGACGTCGCGCATGCAGGCCTCGATGATCGAGCGCAGGCCGCGCGCGCCGGTCTTGCGCGTGATGGCCTCCTCGGCGATGGCCTCGAGGGCGCCGGGCGCGAACACCAGCTCGACGTTCTCCATCTCGAGCAGCTTCTGGAACTGCTTGGTCAGCGCGTTGCGCGGCTCGGTGAGGATCCGCACCATCGACTGGCGGTCGAGTTCCTCGGTGTGCACGGACACCGGCAGACGCCCGATCAACTCGGGGATCAGGCCGTACTTCATGAGGTCCTGCGGCTCCACCTGGGCCAGGATCTCGCCGCGACGCACGCGCCGCGGCTGCTCCTCGTCGGTGCGGGCGAACCCGAGCGAGCCCTTGCCGATGCGCCGCGTGACGATCTTGTCGAGGCCCTCGAAGGCGCCGCCGCAGATGAACAGGATGTTGCGCGTGTTGACCTCGAGGTACTTCTGCTGCGGATGCTTGCGGCCGCCCTGCGGCGGCACGTTGGCGACCGTGCCCTCGAGGATCTTCAGCAGCGCCTGCTGCACGCCCTCGCCGGACACGTCGCGGGTGATCGAGGGGTTGCCGCTCTTGCGGCCCACCTTGTCGATCTCGTCGATGTAGATGATGCCCTGCTCGGCGGCGGGGATGTTGTAATCCGCCGCCTGCAGCAGGCGCACCAGGATGTTCTCGACGTCCTCGCCGACGTAGCCGGCCTCGGTGAGCGCGGTGGCGTCGGCGATGGCGAACGGCACGTTCAGGTAGCGCGCCAACGTCTGGGCCAGCAGGGTCTTGCCGGTGCCGGTGTTGCCGATGAGCAGGATGTTGCTCTTGTCGATCTCGATGCCGTCGCGGCTGGCCTTCTGGTGGATGCGCTTGTAGTGGTTGTAGACGGCGACGGCCAGGGAGATCTTCGCCTCGTCCTGGCCGATCACGTACTGGTCGAGGTGATCCTTGATCTCGAGCGGCTTGGGGAACTCGGGCGGGGCCAGGGTGGCCTCGTCCATCAGTTCGCCCTCCAGGATGTCGTTGCAGAGCTTGATGCACTCGTTGCAGATGTACACGCTGTTCGGACCGGCGACCAGCTTGGCCACCTCGTCCTGACCGCGCGCGCAGAACGAGCACTTGATCATCTGCGGACTGCCGTTGGTGCGGCGTTTCATCGGACTCTCCCGGATCGGCTACTTCTTCTTCGGCTCGATCTTCTCGCGGCTCTCGATCACCTTGTCCACCAGACCGTAGGCCTGGGCCTCCTCGGCCGCCATGAAGAAGTCGCGGTCGCTGTCGGCCGCCACCTTCTCGACCTTCTGGCCGGTGTGCTTGGCGAGGATCTCGTAGAGACGGTCGCGGATCTTGAGGATCTCCTTGGTGTAGATCTCGATCATGCTCGCCTGGCCCTGGCTGCCGCCAAGGGGCTGATGGATCATCACCCGGGAGTTCTTGAGGGCCGAACGCTTGCCCGCTGCGCCGGCGGCCAGCAAGACCGCCCCCATGCTGGAAGCCTGTCCCATGCAGATGGTTACGACGTCGTTCGTAATGTATTGCATGGTATCATAGATCGCAAGACCGGCGGACACGGAGCCGCCCGGGCTGTTGATGTAGAGGTAGATGTCGCGCTCGGGGTCCTCGGCCTGCAGGTAGAGCAACTGGGCGATGATCAGGTTGGCCACGTTGTCGTCCACGGGCGAACCCAGGAAGATGATCCGGTCCTTCAGCAGCCGTGAATAGATGTCATAGCCGCGTTCACCGTGTCCGGTCTGCTCCACCACCATGGGAACCAGCATGGTCACTCCTTGGATTCAGCGACAGGGTCACTCCGTTTTCAACCCCGGCCGGGGCCGTTCGTTCCCGGCCATCATACAGGCTGACGGCCTCGCCGTCAGCCCCGGTCTTCGTCCGCCTCAGCCGCCTGCGCGGTGATCGCGGCCCTCGAGAGCAGCAAGTCGTAGGCCCGCCGCTCGAGAAGATCGTGCCGGATGCGGTCCTTCTCCTCACCTTTTTCCACGAATTCGCGGTATTTGTCCAGATCGAAGCCGTGTTCGGCCGCGATCGCGGCCACCCGCTCGGCGAGGTCCTCGTCGGTCACCTCGAGGTTCTCCTGCCGGCGGACCGCCTCGAGCAGGAACATGCCCTTGATCTGACGCTCGGCGGCGGGCCGGGCCGCCTCGCGGTATTCCGCGACGTCGGACTCGCTCATCTCGCGGCCCATCTGGGCCGCCCGTTGGCGCAGCTCCTGGACGCCGGATCGCAGCCAGGCCTCCAGCATGCTGGGGGGCACGGGCACCTCGTTGCGCTCGATCAGGCGGTCGAGCACCTGGTCGTCGAGGTCCTGGGCCACGCGCTTGCGGGCCTCGCTCTCCAGGCCCTCGCGGATGCGGCCGCGCAGTTCCAGAAGGGTCTGACCCTCCTGCAGTCCGGACGCGAAGGCGTCGTCGAGCTCGGGCGTCACCTTGGCCTCGACCGCGGCCACGTGGCAGGCGAAGACCACGGTGCGGCCGCGCAACTCCTCGCTCGGATAGTCGTCCGGGTACGGCACGCTGATCTCGAGATCCTGGCCCGCGGTCGCTCCCTGCAGCGCCTCGTTGAACGCGGGCAGGTTGGTCTCGCCGCCGAGCACCAGGCGCTGGCCGTTCATCCGCCGTTCCTCCTGGGCCTCGCCGTCGTCGCCCAGGGGCACCAGGTCCAGGCTGACCTGATCGCCATCGGCGGCCGCGCGATCGACGGGCTCATAGACCGCCCGGCTGTCCCGCAACCGCCCCAGCACCTCGTCCACCTCGGCGTCGGAGATCTCCACCTGGCGTTCCTCGAGGGGCAGGCCCTCGTAGTCGCGCGCCTCCACCTCCGGCCGCACCTCGACCTTCAGGTCGAAGGCCAGATCCTTGTCGTCGTCGAACACCAGGTTCTCGAGCTGGGGTTCGGTGATCGGATACAACCGGTGCTCCACCACGGCCGCCCGATAGGCCTGGGGCACCAGACCCTCGAAGGTCTCGGCCCGCAGCCGACCGCCCAGCTCCTTCTCCACCATCGAGCGCGGGGTCTTGCCCTTGCGGAAGCCCGGGCGCTTGTGGTCGCGGGCGGCCGCCGTCAGCCGCTGCTGATACTGACGGTCGTATTCGGCCCGCGGCACCTGCACCTTGATGATGCGCTGCCAGGATTCGGGCGACTCGACGGTGATCTGGAACGGGCTCGTCATGCTCGGAACCTCGGGTTCGGGGACGCCTGGTGCGAGAGGGGGGACTCGAACCCCCACGGGTTGCCCCACAAGGACCTAAACCTTGCGCGTCTACCAGTTCCGCCACTCTCGCAAAACGCGGTCCGGGGCGTCCCGGACCGGGGAACCAATCTAGCCAGGGGCCCGGGAAGGGTCAAGCGGGCCCGGCTTTCACTTGAGCTTGCGGTAGATGGTGCGCGCGGTGATGCCGAGGATCCGGGCGGCCGTATCCTTGTCGCCGTCGGTGCTGCGCAGGGTGGCCTCGATGAGCTGCATCTCCGCCTGCGCCAGGGGCGTGCCGACGGGGATCACGACCTGTTCGAAACGGCTCTTGCCGGCCAGGACCGTGGGCGGCAGCACGTCGGCATCGACCAGGGGCCCCTTGCTGAGCACCACGCAACGCTCGATGCAGTTCTCCAGCTCGCGGACGTTGCCGGGCCAGGAGTGGCGGCTGAGCGCGGCCACCGCCTGGCGCGTGAACCCGTCCAGCTCCTTGCCGTTCTTCTGGGCGAAGACCTGCAGGAAGTAGTTGGCCAGCAGGACCACGTCCTCGCCACGGCGCCGCAGCGGCGGCAGTTCCAGGTTGATGACGTTCAGGCGGTAGAAGAGGTCCTCCCGGAAGGTTCCCTGCTCGACCTTGCGGGCCAGGTCGGCGTTCGTGGCCGCGAGCAGCCGCACGTCCACCGAGCGGGGTTCGCTGCTGCCCAGGCGCTCGAAGGTGCCCTCCTGGAGGACACGGAGCAGCTTGACCTGGGTGGTGCTGCTCATCTCCCCGACCTCGTCGAGGAACAGGGTGCCCCCGTCGGCCATCTCGAAACGCCCGGTGCGGCGGCCGACGGCGCCGGTGAACGCGCCCGCCTCGTAACCGAAGAGCTCGGCCTCCAGGAGGGTCTCGGGCAGGGCGGCGCAGCTGACCTTGACCAGGGGCTTGCGGCGGCGGTCGCTCCAGCGATGGATGGCGTCGGCGAACACCTCCTTGCCGGTGCCGCTCTCGCCCGTCAGCAGCACCGTGGCCGTGCTGGCGGCCACCTGGCGGGCTGTCTGGACCACCTGCCGCATGACGTCGCTGCGGCCGATGATGTCGTTGGCGCCCTGGATCTCCTCCAGGCGCCGGCGCAGCTCCAGGTTCTCGGCCTGCAGGCGCTGGCGTTCGAGGGCTTGGCGCACGGTCTTCAGGGTGATCGCCGTGGAGAACGGCTTCTCCACGAAGTCGTAGGCGCCGAGCTTCATCGCGTCGACGGCGGCCTCGATGGTGCCGTGGCCCGAGATCACCACGAACTCGGTGTGCGGCGAGAGCACCTTGCCGGCCTTGAGCAGATCCAGGCCCCCCATCCGGGGCATGATGAGGTCGGTGAGTACGAGGTGGACCTCGTCCTGGCGCAACAGGCGCAGCGCCTCCTCGCCGTCACCGGCGGTGATCACGCGGAAACCGTTGCGGGTGAGCAACTTGTCCAGGGCGCGGCGGAGCTCTGGCTCGTCGTCCACCACCAGCACGAGGGCCTGGGGCGTGACGCGGGAGTCGGTCATCGCTCGTCCAGCTTCTTCGTCACGGCCCCGAAGACGAGCAAGGCCAGCAGCGAGATGAAGCCGACCAGGGCGTAGGCATACCAGAGGTAGTGCGCATGGGCGTACGCCTCGGGCAACGGCCCCTGCCCGGCCAGCGCGGCGGCATGCTGCGCCTGCACCGTCGGGCTGAGGAGGGTCGGTTCGGGACAGAAGCGCTTGAGCAGGAACCCGGAGAAGATGAAGCCGAAGATCCAGGCGAAGAACGTGTTCATGTGCGCGAAGCCCAGGAAGGTCCCTTCCTTGCCCGGCGGCGCCTGCAAGGAGGCGTACTCCAGCCATTTCGGGCTGAGGAAGCACTCGGCCAGGCCCTGGATCGCGATGCCGATGACCATCATCAGCGTGATGGGATGCACCGCGGCTCCGAAGATCGTGAGCGGGCCGCTGAACCAGGCCGACGACGCCATGCAGACCGCCGACAGGGGGATCAGCGCCATGGCGACGGTGATCGCCTTCTGCGGAGCCCAGGTCCGGATGAACTGGGTGATCATGACGACGAAGATCACCACCACCGCCGGGTTGATGTTCGCGTACCACTCCGGCTTGTAGGTCTCGCCGGCCATGCGCAGGACATAATCCGGCATGGAGGCGTACAGCTGGCCCTGGATGGCCCAGAAGCCCGCCGTGATGAGGATGAGCGCGAGGAAGCGCAGGTTGCTCATGGCCTCCCACATGCCCTGCACCGTCTCCTCGATGCTCCGGGTGTGGGCGCCGGCCCCCTCCCGTTCCGGCCGGTAGAAGATGGCCACGATGATGAGAGCCAGGAGCGCCGCGCCCGCCGAGAACCAGGGAACGGTCTCCACCCCCAGCTTGATCCGCATCGGTGCGACGATGGTCTTGCCGGTGAAGGAGCCGATGTTCACCACCATGTAGAACAGGCTGAAGGCGCGGGCGCGGTTGGCCTCGTTGGAGGACTTGCTCACCGTGCCGGTGATCACCGGCTTGACGAACGCCCCGCCGAGCACGATGACCGCCAGGCCCACGATCACCGGCGGCAGGGTGGAGAAGACCGCCAGGCAGGCATAGCCGACAGTGAGCAACCCGAAGGCGAGCATCAGGGCGTTGCGGAACCCCATCCGATCGGCCACGGCTCCGGTGAAGAACGGCATGAGGTAGATCCAGCCGCCGAAGAGGCCAGCCACGACGCCGGCCTGGACGTCATCGAGTCCGACGACGCGGATGAGGTATGTCCTCAGCGCGATGAACGTCCCGTAGTAGGCCGCCCGCTCGCAGAGTTCGGCGGCGTTGCCGGTCCAGAAGATGCGCGGAAATCGCCAGGTGAGGCCGGTCTGGGCCATGCTCCACTCCCGAGCTGAACGTCGCGGATGGTCGGTCGGTCGTCGCGATCATAATCGACCGCCCACCCCGTGTCAGTCCCTTTCCGGACACCGGCCGGGCGGCAGGCGCCGGCCTGACCGCACCACCCCGGCCGGTGGCGGACACGGCACGGCCCCGCCTTCGGCAAGACGGGGCCGTCCTGGTAGCACCGTGGCCGGCGGTCGGCGCTCAGCCCTGCTTCTCGACGAAGTTCCAGCCGGCGTCGAACGCCCGCAGGTTCATCTCGGTCAGGTCCTTGCGCTTGACCACCACCTTCAGGGTGTCCTTGACGTAATCGGCGCCGAAGATCCCGGTGGCCGCGCAGATGGCGCCCAGCATGACGACGTTGGCCACCTTGGGCGTGCCCACCTCGTCGGCGATCTCGGCGGCCGGGATCATGGTGACCTTGAGGCGCGCGCGGTCCGGGGTCGTGGTGCAGATGCCGCTGTCCACGAAGATCCAGCCGCCGTCCACCACGTCGGCCTCGAACATCTCGAGCGACGGCTGGTTCATGGCCACGAGCACGTTGGGACGCTCGACCGTCGGCGCGCCGATGCGGTCCTTGCAGATGTTCACCGAGCAGTTGGCGGTGCCGCCGCGCATCTCCGGGCCGTACGCCGGGAACCAGCTCACCTGGTGGCCGGCCTTCATGCCCACCTGCGCGAGGAAGAGGCCCAGGGTGAGGATGCCCTGGCCGCCGAAGCCGGCGAACTTGCAGTGCAGGTCGGTGGCCAGAGGGACGGGCTCGAGGTCCAGCGGCGTCTTCATGGCCTGCAGGTAGACCTGGCGCTTGTCCACGTCGAAGGGGCTGGAGACGCGGTCCCAGCTATGCTCCTCGCGATCCTCGGAGACGTCCTTGTAGACGCCGAGGGGGAAGATCTCCTCCATGGTCTCGAGGACGTGTTCGCGAGCCTGCGGCGGATCCATCTTCCAGCCCGTCGGGCACGGCGCCAGGATCTCCACGAAGCTGTAGCCGCGGCCTTCCTTCTGGATCTTCAGGGCCTTGCGGATGGCCTTGCGGGTCTGCATGATCTGCTTGCTGTTGCCCAGGCCGACGCGGGTGATGAACGTGGGCGCGGGCAGCGTCGCGAGCATCTCGCACATGCGGATGGGGTTGCCGTGGTCCACCTCGGAGCGGCCGCGCGGCGTCGTGGTCGAGCGCTGTCCGATCATGGTGGTCGGCGCCATCTGACCGCCGGTCATGCCGTAGATGGCGTTGTTGATGAAGAAGACCGTGATGTTCTCGCCGCGGTTGGCGGCGTGGATGGTTTCCGCCGTGCCGATGGCGGCCAGGTCGCCGTCGCCCTGGTAGCTGATCACGATCGAATCGGGGTTGGCCCGCTTGATGCCGGTGGCGACGGCGGCGGCCCGGCCGTGCGCCGACTGGAAATTGCCGCTGTTGAAGTAGTAGTAGCCGAAGACCGAGCAGCCCACGGGGCTGACGAACACCGAGTGTTCGGCGATCTCGAGGTCGTCCAGGGCCTCGCCGATCATCTTGTGGACGTTGCCGTGGCCGCAGCCGGGGCAGTAATGGGTCGTCTTCTTGCTTCCGGCGGTCTTCCGCTCGAACTCGCTGTAGAGGCTGGCCGCCTTCTCGTAGACCTTCGTCATCAGTGCGCACCTCCCGCCAGGATCGTCCGGTACTGCTCGAGGATCTCGTTGCCGCCGGGAACCATGCCGCCGCAGCGGCCATAGAAGTGCACCGGGCAGTGACCCTCGACCGCGAGACGCACGTCCTCGACCATCTGGCCGGTGCTCAGCTCGATCGCCAGCATGTGCTTGACCCGGTCGCGGTGGGCCCGGATGGCAGCACTGGGGAAGGGCCACAGGGTGATGGGCCGCAGCAGGCCGACCTTCAGGCCCTCCTCGCGGGCCTGATCGATCGTGGAGTAGACGATGCGGCTGACCACGCCGTAGGCGACGACGAGCAGCTCGGCATCGTCGGCCCGGTACTCCTCGTAGCGAACCTCGTTCCTCGTGATCTCCTTGAACTTGCGGTCGAGCTTGAGGTTGTGCTGCTCGAGCTCCTCGGGCTCCAGGAAGATCGAGCTGATCAGGTTCTGGCGGGTGGCGGCGTCGCCGCGCACGCACCAGCTCGAGTGATCGTACGGAACCGGCCGCGGCTCGGGGATCTCCTGACCTCCATCATCTGGCCGGTGATGCCGTCGGCCATGATGGTGGCCGGCGTGCGGTACTTGTCGGCCAGGTCGAAGGCGAGCATGGTGAGGTCGCACATCTCCTGGGCGCCGTTGGGCGCCAGGACGATCAAACGGTAGTTGCCGTGGCCGCCGCCCTTGGTCATCTGGAAGTAGTCGGCCTGCTCGGGTGCGATGTTGCCGAGGCCGGGACCGCCGCGGACGATGTTCACCACGACCGCGGGCAGCTCGGCGCCGGCGATGTAGCTGAGGCCCTCCTGCTTCAGGCTGTACCCGGGCGACGACGACGCGGTCATCGTGCGGATGCCCATGCCGGCGGTGCCGTAGACCATGTTGATGGCCGACACCTCGCTCTCGGCCTGGATGAAGACGCCCTCGAGCGCGGGAAAATGCAGCGCGGCGGCGTGGGCGATCTCGCTGGCGGGCGTGATCGGGTAGCCGTAGTAGGCGCGGCAACCGGCCGCCAGGGCGCCCAGGATGATCGCGTCGTTGCCCTTCATGAACTGTCTCGCCATGGAATCTACCCCCAGTTCCTTACGGTTTGACGACCCGGATGGCGCCCGGCTCCGGACATGCGTAGAAGCACAGGCCGCAACCCGTGCAGTCCTCACCCGTGTAGTACGCCGGATGATAGCTCGAGCTGTTGAGCTTATCGCTGATCGCGATGACGCCTTTGGGGCAGACGTCGAGGCATAGCTGGCAGCCCTTGCACAGCTCGAAGTCGACTTCCATGGAGGGTAATTCTCTGCTCATCGGGCATCACCTCGCGCGGTTGGGAGGGAGTCGTTGCCGGTCAAACATAGTCAACGGCGCGGGCACGGACTAACAGAAAGTTGATGCGATCGCGCGGCGGGCCGGCGGCCCGCCGCCCCACGTCACCGATGCCGGAATTCGGCGTCCCGCTTGGCGAGGAAGGCCCGGCATCCCTCGGCCGCGTCCTCGCTGGCGCAGGCGACGCCGAACAGGGCCGCCTCGAGCCGCACCGCGGCGTCCGGGCCCATGTTGGCGCCCTCGTTGACGGCCTTGAGCGCGGCCCGTACGGCGACGGCCGGCCGAGCCGCCAGCCGCGCAGCGAACGCCTGGGCCTCGGCCAGCAGCGCGTCGCGCTCGAGCACGCGGGTCACCAGCCCCCAGGCCAGGGCCTGATCGGCGGTGACGGGGTCGCCCGCGAGGATCATCTCGAGCGCCCGCCCCCGCCCCACCAGGCGCGGCAGGCGCTGGGTCCCCCCGAAGCCCGGGATCAGGCCGAGGCCGGTCTCAGGCAGGCCCAGGCGCGCCTTCGTGGCGGCCCAACGCACGCTGCAGGCCAGCGCCAGCTCGAGCCCGCCACCGAGGGCGTAGCCACCGATCGCGGCGATCACCGGCTTGCCGAGGTTCTCGATCTGCCACATGAGGGCCTGCCCCGAGGCCGCGTAACGCTCGGCCTCCGGACCGGACAGCGCGGCCAGCTCGGAGATGTCCGCGCCGGCCACGAACGCCTTCTCGCCCCCGCCGGCGAGCACGCAGGCGCGCACGGCCTCGTCGCGCGCGAGTTCGCCGAAGACCTGCTTGAGCTCCCCGAGCGTGGCCCGGTCGAGGGCGTTCAGGCGCGCGGGACGGTCGATCACGACGGTGGCCACGGCGCCATCGCGTTGCACCTTGAGATTGGCGGTGGACATGATCAGAATCCTCCTGTTCAATTGCTGGGTTCGCCGCCGGCTCCGGCTGAAAGGGTAACCGATTCCGACGTTCTTCACCCCCCGCGTCTGCGGAGGCGCGCGGCGACGATATATGCTATCATCATTCTTGGGGACGAAGCGTCTCCGAACGTTCGTTCACGTGCATCGTGCGAGGTCAGGTACGCCTTGGCAACCTTGATCATCTGGGTTGGTGGTGCCCTGCTGGTGGGCCTGGCGGGAGGAATCCTGCTTGACCGCTGGTGGACCCGCCGCCGTCTGGGTGACGACGACCCGGCCGCCGAGGTGATCAACCTGCGCCGCCACCTCAGCCGCGCGCAACGGATGGAGGCGCTCGGCATCCTCAGCGGCAGCATCATGCACAACCTGAACAACCTGCTGTCGGTCGTGCTCGGCCAGGCCCGGCTCGCGCGCGACGACGTGGCCCGCGATTCGAGCGTCTGGCGCAACCTCACGCAGGTCATCCAGGCCGGTGAGGCCGCCGCCGAGCTGAGCCGCGAGGTCGACAGCTACAACCGCGACGACGACCACGACCGCCGCCCTCTCCGCCTGCAGCCCGTCGTCCGGGCCACCGTGAAGCTGCTGCGCGACATCCTGCCCGACACCGTGGACATCGAGACCGACCTGGACGCCGCTTGCGGCCCGGTGCTCGCGAGCTCGACCCAGGTGCAGCAGGTGCTCATGAGCCTGAGCAGCAACGCCTACCATGCGATGTTCCGGCGCCGCGGCCGCATCGTCATCGGCATGCATCCGGCCACGATCGACAGCATCCAGCCGGCCATCCCCCGCGACCTCGTCCCCGGCCACTACGTGAAGCTCTCGGTGGCGGACAACGGCCGCGGCATGGACGGCGAGACCCTCGGACGCATCTTCGAGCCCTACTACAGCGCCCGGGCGCCGCGCCGCGGCGCCGGCCTCGGCCTGACGATGGTCTCGCGCCTGCTCGCGGCCAACGAGGGCGTCACCGTGGCCACCAGCCTGCCCGGCCACGGCACCCGGTTCGACATCTACTTCCCGCTGATCGCCCGCGGGGTGCTCGGTGGTCCGGAACGAGGCGCCGAGTCGCCGGCGCTGCGGCTCGTGGAACCCGGCGACCACTACCGTCCGCCGGCGGTCAAGCCGCGGGTCGCCCACGACCCGCCGGCGGCCGGCCGCCCCGCCCATGTCCTGCTCGTCGAGGACGACGACATGGTGGCCGCGACGGTGCGCATCTGCCTCGAACGAGCGGGCATGACGGTGACCAGCTTCGCCGACGGCGCCCAGGCCGTGACCGCGTTCGCCCGCGATCCCGGCGCCTTCGATCTGTTGCTCACCGACCAGTTCATGGGCGGGCTCGACGGGCGTGAGGTCGTGCGCGAGGTGCACGGCCTGCGGCCGCACCTGCCGGTGATCATCATGTCGGGGCATCCGGAAGGGTTGCGCAGCGGCGACGTGCAGAGCCTCAACCTGGCGGGGACGCTCACCAAGCCGTTCACCCCGTCACGCTTGCTGGAGACGGTGAAGAAGGCCCTGGTCGGCCACCCCAGGGCCCTCGAGGGCGAGGCGTAGGCTACCTCAGCACGAACGTCGACAGGAACACGCCGGCCGCCACGGCCGAGCCGATCACCCCGGCCACGTTGGGCGCCATGGCGTGCATGATCAGGAAGTTCTGCGGATCTTCCTTGGCCCCGACCATCTGGCAGACCCGCGCCGAATCGGGCACCGCCGACACGCCCGCCGCCCCGATGATGGGGTTGATCTTCTCCTTCAGGAACACGTTCATCAGCTTGGCGAACAGGACGCCGGCGGCGGTGGCCACGGCGAAGCTGAGGGCGCCGAGCACGAAGATCATGATCGACTCGGGGGTCAGGAACCGGCTCGCGTCCGTGCTGGCGCCCACGCAGAGGCCGAGCAGGATGGTGACGATGTCGATGAGCGCGCTGCGGGCCGTCTTGGCCAGCCGCTCGGTGACCCCGCTCTCCTTCAGGATGTTGCCGAAGAACAGGAAGCCCAGCAGCGAGATGGCGCCGGGCGCGATGCTGGCGCAGAGCACGAAGGCGATGATGGGGAAGATGATGCGGACGCGCTTGCTCACCGGCCGCGAGGGCTTCATCCGGATCAGGCGCTCGCGACGGCTGGTGAGGAGCTTGATGATCGGCGGCTGGATGACCGGCACGAGGGCCATGTAGCTGTAGGCCGCCACGGCGATCGCGCCGAGCAGATGCGGGGCCAGCTGGCTCGACAGGAAGATGGCCGTCGGGCCGTCCGCGCCGCCGATGATGCCGATGGCCGCCGACTCGCGGATCGGGAAGCCCAGCGCGAGGGAGCCCAGGAAGGTCGCGAAGATGCCGGCCTGGGCGGCCGCGCCCAGCAGGATGAGCTTCGGGTTGGACAGCATGCACGAGAAGTCGGTCATCGCCCCGATGCCCAGGAAGATGAGCGACGGGTACCAGCCCTGGGTGACGCCGCTGTAGAGGATGGCCAGGACGCTGCCCTGCTCGTAGATGCCGATGTTCATGCCCGAGGTCAGCGGGATGTTGCCCACCAGCATGCCGAAGCCGATGGGCACCAGCAGGAGCGGTTCGTAGTCCTTGGCGATGCCCAGGTAGATGAACAGGCAACCGACCGCCAGCATGGTCAGATTGCCCCAGGACATGTTGCCGACGATGCCGACCTGGAGAAAATCCCAGAACGCTTCCATCGTCTCCCCTACTCGAATTCGACCAGGAGTTCGCTCTCGCGGACGCTGTCGCCCGCCGCCACGGGCACGGACTTGACCTTGCCGTCGCGATGGGCCGAGATGGCGGTTTCCATCTTCATGGCCTCGATGACCAGCAGTTCCTGGCCGTTCTTGACCTCGTCGCCCGGCTTGCACTTGATCTCGAGGACCGTGCCGGCGATGGGGCTGATGACGTTGTCGCCGCCACCGGTCGGACGGGCCGGGCGGGCCGGGCCCGCCGGGGCGGCCATCGGCGCCGCGGAGGCCGCCATGGGAGCGGCGCCGGCGGGCGCCGCGTAGGCGGGCAGGGGACTGGCCTGCAGGAAGTCGTTCTCGGCATCGAGGACCTCGACATCGACCTCGTAAGCCACGCCATGAACGGTGATCTTGAGCTTCATCACGTACTCCCGTTAAGACTTGCGACTGACGGAATGGGAACCCTGGAGGATGAGCCGGCCCTGGGCCGACCACGGCGTGCGCTTGGTCCGCGGCGAGAGCAGGCGGCGCACCCGCCGGATCCGGAACCGGCCGGCGATGACGGTCGCGCAGGCGGCGGCGATGAGCACGGCGGTGGTGTCGTCGATGGTGGGCGCGCGGGTGAGGGCGTCCTCGACCTTGACCGCCTCCTGCTGCTTCCAGCCGTCGTCGAGCCGCCGCACGGCGCCCACCACGACGGCGATGAGGGTGAGCACGAAGTACACGACGAGGATGCCGACCACCGACAGGGTGAGCGCGCGGCTCCCCACGCCCTCGGTGACGCCCACGGCGTAGGCCACGTTGCCCGCGGCGGCGGCCGTCTGGTCGGCCAGCTGCTTGGCGCGGCGGGCCCGGATGGTGACCTGGTGGGCGGCCTCCTCCAGGTCCTCGGGCAGGCCGGCGTCCCACGCCGACCCGGCCAGCTGCCGCGCCGCGACGACCAGGCTGTCGGCCAGGCTGAGACGGTCGCGGAACGCCGTCCGGCTGACCGTCAGGTCGTGGTCGGTCGTCTCGTGCAGCGTCCGGGCCAGGACCTCGAGGCGGCCGGCCTGGTCGGCCACCCGGCCAACTTCGCGGTACACCGCGGCGAGCTGAGCCCACTCGGCCCGATCCGCCGGGACGCCGTGGCGGAAGGGACCGTAGGCGCGGCCCAGCTGCTTGCCGGCCGCGTCCAGCGCCTCGACGGCCTGGCGCACGGAGTCCTGGGACACCGGCGCTTCCTGGGCCACCAGCGGGGCGGCCAGGAGCCAGAGCGTCGCCACCGCCAGGCCGATCGTGATCCTCACTCGCATGGCTCGACCTCGCGCTCCTACAGGGGAATCAGTCCGTGCTTCTTCTGCGGCCGCATCTCGCGCTTGGCCTTGAGCACCTCGAGCGCCTGGGCCACGTAGAGCCGGGTCTCCGCCGGCTCGATGATGTCGTCGATCATGCCGCGGCCGGCCGCGATCAGGGGGTTGGCGAAGGTCTCGGTGTACTCCTGGATGAGTTCCTGACGCCGCTCGGCAGGATCCGCCGCTTCCTCGATCTCCTTGCGGTAGAGCACGTTGACGGCGCCCTCGGCCCCCATGACGGCGATCTCGGCGCTCGGCCAGGCCGCCACCCGGTCCGCCCCCATGCTCTTGCCGCACATGGCCAGGTAGGCGCCGCCGTACGCCTTGCGGGTGACGATCGTGATCTTGGGCACCGTGGCCGCCCCGTAGGCGAAGAGCATCTTGGCGCCGTGGCGGATGATGCCGCCGTACTCCTGCTGCACGCCGGGCATGAAGCCGGGCACGTCCACGAAGGTCAGCAGCGGGATGTTGAAGGCGTTGCAGAAGCGGATGAATCGGCCCCCCCTTGCAGCTGCTGTCGATGTCCAGCACGCCGGCAGCAGCTGGCTGGGGTTGTTGGCCGATCACGCCACCGTCGAGCCCTCGATCCGACCGAAGCCGATGATGAGTTGGGCGCACGAAGGCGCTGCCTCGAGGAAGTCGGCGCGGTCGACGACGCCGGTGATGACTTGTGCATGTCGTACGCCTCGCAGGTTCTCCAGCACGATGGTGTTGAGCAGCACGTTGGGGCCGACGACGTCCTCATGCAGCGCCTCGATGAACGGCGGTTCGTCGGTGTTGCTCGGCAGGAAGCTGAGCAGGCGCTTGGTGAGCGCAGACGCCTCCTCCTGCGTCTGGGCCACGAAGTGAGTATTGACGCACCCGAAGCAGGGCTGGCTGGCGCGCCGGGTCTCGGCCGTGACTTCTCGCCGGTCACCTGCTCGATGACCTTAGGGCGGTGATGAACATCTGGCCGATGCCCTGCACCTGGATCACGAAATCGGTGAGAGCAGGCGAGTAGACAGCGCCGCCGGCGCACGGACCGGCGATGATGCAGATCTGCGGGACGACGCCCGAGAGCTGGATGTTGCGATAGAAGATGCCGCCGTAACCCGCCAGGGAATCGACACCTTCCTGGATCCGGGCGCCGCCGGAATCGTTGATGAAGATGAAGGGATCGCCGGTCTTGAGGGCCTGATCCTGGACCTCGATGATCTTCTTGGCCGTGGCCTCGCCGACGGCGCCGCCGGCCACGGTGAAGTCCTGGCTTGCGGCGTACACCGGACGCCCGTCGACGAGCCCGTAGCCGGTGACCACGCCCTCGCCGGGGAATTCCTGGGATTCCAGGCCGAAGTGGGTGCACCGGTGCTTCATGAACAGGTGCGATTCCTGGAACGTGTCGCCGTCGTAGATCATGGCCAGGCGCTCGCGGGCGGTGAGCTTGCCCTTCTCGTGCTGCTTGGCGATGCGCTGCTCGCCGCCGCCCTTGTAGAGACGATTCTTCTCCTGCTTCAGCTTCTCGATCTTCTGCGAGGCCATGGGCGGACCATCCTCCGGTTGGCGGTGTTGGGGCAGGATATGGTGCACGCCGCCGGCAAAGTCAAACTGAGTTGCAGAATCCGGTCAAAAAACTAACAGGCATCGCCGCCGGGTCTCCGGCAGGCAGCGCCCGCAGGGGTCGATCCGGCGTTTACCTCAGGTTTTCGGGGTTCAGGCCCCCGAGTTCCGCGGGCAGGAACCTGCCATCCTTGCGGATGAGCACCCCGTCGAACCAGATCTCGCCGCCGCCCCATTCGGGAGTCTGGATGCATACGATGTCCCAGTGCAGGGCCGACTTGTTGCCGTTGTCCGCGGCCGCGTACGCGTTGCCCGGAGTGAGATGGAAGCTGCCGCCGATCTTCTCGTCGAACAGCGTGTCGAGCATGGGCCTGGTGATGTAGGGGTTGACCCCGAGGGCGAACTCGCCGAAGTAGCGGCTGCCGGCGTCCAGATCGAGGGCCTCGTTGAGCTTCTGGACGTCGCCGTCGCAGGTGGCCGCGACGATCTTGCCGTCCTTGACCTCGAAGCGGATGTTCTCGAAGCGGGCGCCGGCGCGCATGGTGGCCGCGTTGTAGGTGATCACGCCGTTCATGCTGTCGCGCACGGGCGCGGTGTAGACCTCGCCGTCGGGGATGTTGCGGCCGCCGTCGCACTTGACCGCCCCGAGGCCCTTGATGCTGAAGCGGAGGTCGGTGCCGGGGCCCTTGATGTGGACCTGGTCGGTCGCCTCCAGGAGCCTGGCCAGGGGATCCATCGCGCGGCTCATGCGGGCGTAGTCGAGGCAGCAGACGTCGAAGTAGAAGTCGGCGAAGTCCTCGGTGCTGCGCTCGGCGAGCTGGGCCATGGCCGGGTTCGGATAGCGGAGCACGCACCACTTCTTCTTCAGCCGCACCGGGATGTGGACCTGGTCCCAGTAGGCCTGGTCGTGCCACTTCATGCGCTCCGCAGAGACGTCGGCGAGGTCGTACGGGTTCGTGGAACCGCGAACCCCGATGTAGGCGTCGACCGCCTCCATGAGCGGACGGTGGAAGGCGCCCCAGGCCTGGAATTGCTCCTCGGCCGCGTACTTGATGAACTGCCGGCTCAGTTCCTCGTCGTTGTAGTACCAGAACGGCACGCCGCCCGCCTCGGTGGCGGCCTTGACGAGGGCCTTGCCCAGATCCAGGGCGTGCAGACCCTTGATCTCGAGGTAGACCTTCTCGCCGGGTTGCAGCTTGACGCTGTAGTTGATGAGCTGCGTGGCCAGCCGGGTGTTGCGCGGATCCATCACGTCCTCCTCGGGTCTGCCGGACGCCGGGACCTTACACGACGCCGGCGCCGGAGGGCAAGGGTTGCCCGGCGCGGCGCCGGGAGCTTACTTGGTGGCGAACCGATCCGTCACCCCAGGGAGGCTGCGTCATGACCCAACTGCCCGCCGGCACCGCCGGTTTCGTCGACCACATCGGCATCGCCGTCGAGGACCTCGACCAGGCCCTCGCGCTCTACCGCGACCTCATGGGCCTGGAGCTCGAGCGGATCGAGGAGATCCCGAGCGAACAGGTGAAGGTGGCCATGCTGAAGCTCGATCGCACGGGCGCCGCGGGCCACGTCGAGCTGCTCGCGCCCCTGAGCCCGGACTGCAACATCGCCCGCTTCATCGCCAAGAAGGGTCCCGGCCTGCATCACATCGCGTTCGCGGCCACGGACCTCCCGACCGTGATGGAGCGCTGCCGCGCCGCGGGCCTGCAGCTCCTGGACGAGGCGCCTCGCACCGGCGCCGGCGGCAAGCAGATCGTCTTCCTGCATCCGCGCAGCAGCGGCGGCGTGCTCATGGAGGTGTGCCGGGATCCCGGGCACTAGCGCGCGTGCGGCTTGAAGATCCCGACGTCGGCGAAGCCCACCGTGCACGGAGCGACCGTGAGGTCGGGGTCGCCGGTGGGGTTGAGCACCGCAGGCGCACAGCCGGCCCCGAAGATGTAGCCCTCCTGCGCGACGTCGATCGCGCCGGCATACATGGCCGACACGCCGGCCTCGGCGCAACCCGCCAGGCCCTTGCAGCTGAGCAGGCCGGCCGGATCGAGGTCGAAACGCACGTCGTGCGGTCGGCCCTGGAACCGCACGGTCCAGCGCACGAGGGTCAACGGCCCCTGGTCGACGCGTTCGCCGGTCGTGCTGACGCCGGCCCAGATCTGCGTGGGGCGCTGCCCGAAGTCGCGGTGCGGCACCAGGACCGCCTTCTCGACGGCGAGGGGCTCGGCGCCTGCGATGCGCAGCTCGCACTCGAAGCCGCCGATGGCCAGGAGGACGCCGCCGGGTCCGTCGGCCGGCGCGACCTGGTCCAGGACCGCGTAGACCTCGACCGTCACCAGTCCGGCGGCGTCCGCGTCGGCGTTCGCCACGCGGGTGAGCTCCGGGCCGGGTGTGAACGAGAGGATCATGATGCCGTTGCCGCCGCAGAAGCTCGAGGCCGCCGCGGCCGTGGCCAGGAGCATACAGCAGGTGATCGTCAGCAGGCTGCGCATGGATCGTCTCCTCAGTGACCGGTACTCTCGTAGCGCCGCAGACCCGCGCGCCACAGGCTCAACGACAGTGTCCCCGCCAGCAGCGCCACCAGCGGCGTCAGCAGGGCCCAGCGGGCCAGGTGCGGGTCGCCCACGAACCAGGTCGACGGCATGTACGCGACCCAGGCGAACGGCAGCACGAACACCAGGAAAGCTTGCACCCAGCGGCCGTAGATGGTCAAGGGATAGCGTGCGAAGCGGATGACGTTGTAGATCGGGGGCGCCAGGCCCATGCGGTCCTCGAACCAGAACGACACGCAGGTGACGGACAGGAACACGGCCGCGTAGATGGCCGCCGCCGACGGCACGAGCAGCAGCAGCACCAGCACGTCCAGCACGCCGAGGTGCAGCTGCAGATGCAGCCCCGCGTAGACCATCACCCCCGCGCCCAGCAGCATCTCGTTCAGGCCGGACACGTTGAAGCTCTCGCACAGCACCTGGGCCAGCGGGTTGACCGGACGCAACAGCACCCGATCGAGGTTGCCGTCGGCGATGTAGCGCTCGGCGAAACCGTAGAGGTTGATGCTCACGAGGTTGAAGAGCCCCAGCGGCAGCAGGCTGAAGCCGTAGATGAAGAGCACCTCGTCGAGGCTCCAGCCTTTCAGCTCCTGCACCTTGGAGAAGAGCACCTCCAGGGTGGCCAGCTGGACGGTCATGGCGAAGAGGTTGGCGCCGAGGTCGACGAAGAAGTCGGCCCGGTACGCCAGCCGCATCTTCAGGAACTGGGAGAAGTAGGCGCCCAGGACCCCCAGCTGGCGGCGGAGGCTGGCGCGGCGGGAGGTGCGGTAGACCGCGAGCTGGTTCACCTCACCCTCCCTGCAGCGTGACGCGGCGCATGGCGCGGTTCCAGTAGAGGCGGCCGGCCAGGAAGAGCACGACCGCCCACACGGCCTGCAGTCCGATCGCAAGGAGCAGATCGGTGCCCGTCCGCTTGCCCAGATAGATGGTCACCGGCACGTAGCTGAGACCCTGGAACGGCAGCCAGCCCATGACCGTCTGGAACCAGGCCGGGAAGAACGTGAACGGCACCAGGACGCCGGACATGAAATCGAGGCCGATGTGCTTGGCGCGGATCACGCCGTTGATGTTCTTGAGGTCGAACACGAGGCACCCGATCAGGAAGTTGAGCTGGCTGCCCATGATGAACGCCAGCACGAAGCTGAGCAGGGTCCAGGCGTAGAGCGTCGGCTGCGGCGGACCCTGGATCCGGAAGAGCGGAACCACCACCACCATGATGGGCAGCGTGAAGAGGAGCAGGCGAAAGGCGGCCTCGCCGACAGCCTCGAACAGCATCACGGTCTGGGGATGCAGCGGCTTGATGAGCTGCATCGCGATCTCGCCCTGCTCGACCTGCGAGGCCAGCGTGCGGTCGATGTTGTTGAACGTGAAGCTGCGTCCGATCCAGGCGACGGCGATGTAGGTGATCATCTGCGGCAAGGTGAGCCCGCCGATCTCCGGGCCGGCGCCGACGGGTCGACTCGCGTAGAGCGACTGGTAGAGGTAGGCGTTGCCGGCCACGAAGATGGTGTAGCTGAGGACGCCGGTGTAGTAGCGCAGCCGGTAGGCCAGGAACTTCAGGAACGCCAGCCGGATGAAGCCCACGTAGAGCCGGAGCGTGGCCGCCCGCTCACGCCGCCAGGGCGCCAGCACGAGCTCGGTCATGAGCGCACCAGCCCCTCGCGGTAGATCCGCCGCACCACGTCCTCGATGGCGGGTTCGGTGAGGGCCATGTCCCGCAGACGGTGCGCCGCGAGCACCGCGGCCAGGATCGTGGCCGCGTTGGTCTCGGACCGCGAGAAGAGCGCGCAGTGGCGGTGGCTGGGCGCGTCGGCGGGCTGGTCGGCGTCCGCCCATTCCACGGGCAGGCCACCGAGCGACGCGGTCAGCTCGGCGGGCGTGACCGGGTCGACCAGATCGAGGCAGAGCCGGAGCTTGTGGCCGGGGCCGCGGCGGAGGTCGTCGAGCAGGCCGTTGTACAGGACCTTGCCCTTGTCGATGATGATGATCCGGCGGCAGAGCTGCTCGATGTCCGTGAGGTCGTGGGTGGTGAGGATCACGGTGACGCCGAGCTGGTCGCGGGCCTCGCGCAGGAAGCGCCGGACGTTCTCCTTGGCCACCACGTCGAGGCCGATGGTGGGTTCGTCGAGGAACAGGACGCGCGGCTCGTGCAGCAGCGCGGCGGCCAGGTCGCAGCGCATGCGCTGGCCCAGGCTGAGCTTGCGCACCGGCTGGCTGAGGAATTCGTCGAGCCCGAGCAGGCCGTTGAAGAAGTCCATCTGCTCGCGGTAGCGCGCCTCCGGCACCTCGTAGATGCGCTGGAGCAGGCGGAAGCTCTCGACCACGGCCAGATCCCACCAGAGCTGCGTCCGCTGGCCGAACACCACTCCGATGTGACGGGTGTAACTCTGCCGTTGCCGGTAGGGCACCAGGCCGCCGACGCGCACCTCGCCGCCGGTGGGCGTGAGGATCCCCGTGAGCATCTTGATGGTGGTGCTCTTGCCGGCGCCGTTGGCGCCGATGTAACCCACCATCTCGCCGGGGTCGATGGTGAAGGAGACGTCGTCGACCGCCCGCAGGGTGCGCTTGCGCGGGCGCACGAGGTCGATCAGACCACCCATCACGCCCTCGCGACGGCGCGTCAGCCGGTAGTCCTTGGTGAGGCCCTGGACGGTGATCAACGGCGCCATGTCAGGCTTCGGCGGCCGGCTCGGAGCCGGCGAGGGTCTGCAGCTTGGCCACCAGCTCGCGCACCTCGCCGTCGGTCGCGTCCAGCCGCTCACGGCACGCGGTGATGAGCTCCACCGCACGCCGGACCTCGCCGGACAGCTCGTCGACATCGGTCTGCTCGTTCTCCAGGCGGGCCACGATGGTCTCCACCTCGGCGACCGCCTCGCTAAAAGAGAGCTTGCTGACCGGGGTCTTCTTCGTGGCCATCGGGACCTCCTTCGGACGCGCGGCGACGACCTCCGCGCACGGTGCTGGTGACCTCGCCGTCGGCGAAACGGGTGCGGAGGAGCTGCCCGGGCCGGACGTCGGCGGCGCGGCGCAACGGGCGGCCGTCCCGGTCGAGGCTGAGCGTGAAGCCCCGCTCCAGCAGACGGCCCGGATCCAGGAGCCGGACCTTCTCGGCGAGCAGATCGAGGCGGCCATGGTGCCAGCGCGCGAGGCTCGGCGCGGCGTGAATCATCCGTCCGGCAAGATAATCGGTCTCCTGGCGGGCCGCCGCCGTGCGCCGGGCGATGCTCGCCACCAGCCGGCCCGCCGCGGTCTGCAGCCGCCGGCCGTGCCGCGCCACCGCGCGACCGGTGCGGCCCTCGAGGCCGGCGGCCAGGGTCTGCAGACGCAGGTCGGCTCCGCGCAGGCGGCCGAGGACGGCCGGCGCGACCCGGGCCGCGGTGTCCAGGCGCCGGGCCGCCGCGGCCAGCCGGCGCTCGGCGAGCGTGGCGAGACGCCGCGCCGCCTGACGCAGGCGCTCGTCCTGGCTGCCGACGCGGGCGGCGAGGAACTCGGCCGCCGCGGTCGGCGTCTTGCAGCGCGTGTGGGCGCAGAGGTCGCTGAGGCTGGTGTCGATCTCGTGTCCGATGGCCGTCACCACCGGCAGCGGACATCGGGCCACCGCCTCGCAGAGGCTCGGCTGGTCGAACCAGCTGAGGTCGGCGCGGGATCCGCCGCCGCGCGTGATCACGATGACGTCGAGCTCCTGGCCGCCGAGCCGCCGGAGCGCCGCCGTCACCTGGGGCGCCACCTGCTCGCCCTGCATGCGGCAGTCGACCGCCATCACCCCGAACGCATAGCCGCTGGCGGCCAGGCCGGTGCGGAAATCCCGGTCGGCGGCGCTGCCGTGGCTCGTGATCAGCCCGACCCGCAGGGGCAGGTCCGCCAGCGGGCGCGCCGCGTTCAGGCGCAGGAGGCCCTCGGCCTCGAGCCAGGCCAGCACGCGCCGCCGTTGGGCCTCGAGCTTGCCGAGCGAGAACTCGGGATCCACGCCGACCACCTTCAGGCTCACCTTGCCGAAAGGCGGGTAGAAATCGACGCGGCAGAGCAGGCAGACCTCCAGCTTGTCCTGCAGCCGGAAGGCGGGATCCGAACCGTCGAGATAGCGGCCGAGGCCGAAGCGGTCGCGGTCCCACTTGAGCAGCGCGGCGGGGATCTGGAATCCCGCCGCGCCCTCGGGTCCGGACTCGTGCAGCTCGAAATAGACGTGAGGGCGCCGCGCCGCGTCGTGGGGCAGACGCTGGACCTCGCCCTTGACCCAGATCGGCTCAGGGAACGCCACCTGCAGCGCACCCTGGATGCCCTCGTTGACCTGCCGCACGCTCAGGATGCGGCGCTCGCCACCGGTCCCGTCGATCACCCGACGAGCAGCTCCACGGTGCGGGCCAGCAGGCGGGCGCCGAAGCCGGTGCCGCCGCGGGCGCCGAGCGTGCCGGCCGTCTCGAGCCAGGCCGGCCCGGCGATGTCCACGTGGGCCCAGGCGATGTCCTGGGGCACGAAGGGGTCGAGGAACGCCGCCGCGGTGAGGGCGCCGCCTTCCCTGGGACCGAGGTTCTTGATCGTGGCCACTTTGCTGCGGATGGCCTCGCGATGGGCGTCGATCAGCGGCAGCGGCCAGACCCGTTCGCCGGTCTCGCCGCCGGCCTGCTCGAGGACGTCGATCAGTTCGCTGCTGGTGCCCATGACCCCGGCGAACTCCTGACCCAGGGCAAGGGCGCAGGCGCCGGTGAGCGTCGCGATGTCGACCACGAAATCAGGCTGCCGACGGCAGACGTGGTGCAGGGCGTCGGCCAGGATCAGGCGACCCTCCGCATCGGTGTTGAGCACCTCGACCGTCGAGCCGTTGGCCATCGCGAGCACGTCCGACGGTTTGATGGCGCCGCCGCCGGGCATGTTCTCGGCGGTGGGGATGGCGACGATCAGGCGGACAGGCAGCTCGCGCTCGGCCACGATCGCGGCCGCACCGAGCACGGCGGCGGCGCCGGCCATGTCGCACTTCATCACGTCCATCTTGGCGCCGGGCTTGAGGCTGATGCCGCCGGTGTCGAAGGTGACGCCCTTGCCCACCAGGGCGACCATGGGCGCGCCGCGGGGCGCCGTCCGCGATTCCAGCACCACCAGCTGCGGTTCGTTGTGGCTGCCCTGGCCCACGCCGAGGATTCCGCCCATCTTCAGCTTGCGCAGCTGGGCGGGCCCGAGGACGGTGCACTTGTAACCGTGGCGGGCGGCGAGCCCGCGGGCCTCGACGGCCAGCAGGCGGGGGGTCAGCTGGTTGGGAGGCAGGTTCACCAGCCGACGCGCCTCCAGGCAGCCGGCGGCGGCGATCTCACCCTGCCGCATGCCGATCCGCAATCCCGCCAGGTCGGCGGCGTCGGCCGGCAGGAGCTTCCACAGGCGAGGTCCACGGTCGGCCAGACGCTCGGCATCCGACGGTCCGGCCGGTGCGAGCGCGAGCTCGGCGCCCTCCACCCAGCACCGCGCGACGGTCTCGGCGTCGAAGGCCAGACCGGCCAGGGTGGGCATGGCGATCACGGTGTTGGCGCCCATCTTGCGCGCGTCGCGGGCGCCGATGGCGGCGGCCTCGCGCAGGCTCTGCAGGGAGACCTTCTCGACGGCGCCCAGGCCCACCAGCAGCACCCAGCCCGCCTTGATGCCGCCGCAGGGCACGGGCAGCGTCGCGCCGACCTCGCCCTTGAACCCGGCCCGGTCGATCAGCTGGGCCAGCTGGCCGTGGCCGCCGGCCAGTTCGACCACGGCCGCCAGGTCGGCCCCCTTCTCCGCGGCCGCGACCGGCAACACCACCAGGTCACCGGCCATGGTGCCCAGCGCACCCTTGCTCACCGTCCAGCGCATCGTCGTCTCCTCGTGGTTCGAGCCCTGCGGATCCCCTCGCACGATGCAAGGTCCCCGACCTGATTGCAACGGATTCTTGTCGACGCGGCCCCGGTCGTTCTACGATGCAACGTGCGCGCCCGCGCTGCGTACGCAGGGCACCGAAAGGACCGCTCTTGACCCGAACCGAACTGCGGGGTCTGCGCCCACCGCCCTGGGAAGAACGCGACCGTTACGGCTTCATCAACGCCCTCGTCCTGACCATCCGCCTGGTGCTCCTGGAGCCCGGTCGGCCGTTCCGGGGCATGCCCCTGGGCCTCGGAGTGCTGCAGCCGGTGCTGTTCGCCGCCGTGCTGGCGGTCATCGGCGCCGTGTTCGACTGGATGTGGAGCCTTGCGCTCGGGAGCGCGCCCGCCCTGCTCGGCCCCCGCCTCGGCAACCTGCTCCGCAGCCCCTGGTTCGGCGCAGGCCAGTTCCTGCTGAGCCCGGTGCTGGTGGTGGCCATGGTCTTCGTCCGCGCCGGCTTGATCCACCTCGTGCTGCGTGTGGTCGGCGGCGCCCGGTTCGGTTTCGAGGCCACCTTGCGCGTCGTGGCTTACAGCCGCGCCACCCGCCTGCTTTCGATCATCCCCTTCTGCGGCGGCGTCCTGGGCCTCATCTGGGAGCTCGCCGTCACGATCATCGGCATCGCCCGCATGCACGGCTGCGCCGAATGGAAGGCCATCGTGGCGGTCGCGATCCCGGTCCTGCTGGGCCTCGCGGTCTGGACGAGCTGGTTGCTCGCGATGGCCGGCCTCGCGCTGGTCGCGTGAAGCTCGTCCGCCAGGACGCGCCGCTCGCCCGCTGGCTCCTGCTGGCCGGGGCCGCGTCCTTGGCCACGTCGCTCGTCCTGATCCGCCAGCGGCCCGCCTGGCCGTCCGACCTGCTCGGCCCCTGCCCCCTGCTCGCTCTCAGCGGCGTCCGCTGCCCCACCTGCGGGGCCACCCGCGCCCTCGGCGACCTCGCCCACGGCCACTGGCTCGCGGCGGTCCAGCAGAACCCGCTCGTCGTGATCGCGGCTTCGAGCCTCTGCACCCTCGGACTCGTGGCCGCCGCCATGACGGCGGTGCGACGGTGGCGTCGCTCGCTCGGCCTCACCGACGCCGACCGCCGCCGCGGCTGGTGGCTCGCCGCCATCCTCGTGGCCGCCAACTGGCTCTGGGTGGCCCTCCGCTAGCGGTCGCGCAGGAGGGCCCGCGCGATCACCAGCCGCTGGATCTCGCTCGCGCCCTCGTAGATCCGCGTGATGCGTACGTCACGGTAGTATCGCTCGACCGGATACTCCTTCACGTAGCCGTAACCCCCGTGGATCTGCATGGCCTGGTCGGCGATCCGGCTGGCCGCCTCGGTGGCGAAGAGCTTGGCCATGGCCGCCTCCTTGGTGAACGGCTTGCCGTTGTCCTTGAGCCAGCCGCCCGCAAGGCAAGCAGCCGGCCGGCGTCCAGGTCGCAAGCCATGTCGGCCAGCTTCTGCTGGATCACCGGCAGGTCGCCCAGGGTGCCGCCGAAGGCCTCGCGCTCGCCGGCGTACTTGAGGGCCTCCTCGAGGCAGCCGCGCGCGATGCCCAGGGCCTGGAAGGCCACGCCGATGCGGCCGCCGTCGAGGGCCTGCATGGCGATCTTGAAGCCCTCGCCCTCCCGGCCGAGGCGCCGGCTGGCCGGCACCCGCACCCCGTCGAGCCCGATGACCACCGTGTCGCTGGCGCGCAGGCCGAGCTTGTCCTCCTTCCGGGCGATGGTCAGGCCGTCCTGGCCACGTTCGACCAGGAAGGCGTGGACGTCGCGGTGGCCGGTGGTGCCCGGCGTGCGCGCCAGGACCACGTAGTAGGCCGCCCGCGAGCCGTTGGTCACCCACATCTTCTCGCCGTCGAGGACGTAGTGGTCGCCGTCGCGCCGCGCGCCGCACCTCAGGGCGGCGGCGTCGCTGCCCGCCCCGGCCTCGGAGATGCAGAACGCCGCCAGCTCGCCCGAGGCCAGCCGCGGCAGCACCTCGGCCTTCACCTCCTCGCTGGCGAACTGGGCGACGGGATAGCAGCCGACGCTGTTGTGCACCATCACCATGATGGAGATGCCGGCGCACTGGCGCGACAGCTCCTCGACGGCCAGGCCGTAGCTGGTGGTGCCGAGGCCCATGCCGCCGTGCTCCTCGGGATAGCTGAGGCCGAAGAACCCGGCCTCGGCCATCTTGCGCAGGAGCTGGTCGGGAACCTCGCCGGTCATGTCCATCTCGTGAGCCAGGGGCGCCAGTTCCCGCGTGGCGAACTCGCGGGTCATGTCGCGGATCATGCGCTGGTGTTCGAGCAGTTCGAAGTCCACCGTCGTCTCCTATGCGTACTCGTAGAAGCCGCGGCCGGTCTTGCGGCCCAGGAAGCCCGCGTCCACCATGCGCCGCAGCAGGGGGCAGGGACGGTACTTGCTGTCGCCGAAGCCGTCGTACAGCACGTTCATGATGTCCAGGCAGATGTCCAGGCCGATGAAGTCGGCCAGGGTCAGCGGGCCCATGGGGTGGGCCATGCCCAGCTTCATGACCTCGTCGATGGCCTCACGGGTGGCCACGCCCTCCATGAGGCAGTACACGGCCTCGTTGATCATGGGCATGAGCACACGGTTGGAGATGAAGCCGGGGTAGTCCTGCACGGTGACGGGGATCTTGCCCAGATCCGTGCTCGTCTGCGTGACGAACGCGAGGGTCTCCTGGCTCGTGGCCTGGCCGCAGATCACCTCCACCAGCTTCATGATCGGCACCGGGTTCATGAAATGCATGCCGATGACCCGGTCCGCCCGCCGCGTGGTGCCGGCGATCTTGGTCAGGCTGATGCTGCTGGTGTTGCTGGCGAGGATGGTCTCGTCGGGGCACAGCTCGTCGAGCCGGGTGAAGATGCCACGCTTGACCTCGAAGCTCTCGAACACGGCCTCGACCACCAGTCGGCTGTCGGCCGTGGCGGCGACGTCGGTGACGGGCCTGATCCTGGCGACGGTGGCCTTGGCGTCGGCCTCGGTGAGCTTCTCCTTGGCCACCAGCCGACCCAGGTTCTTCTCGATGGTGGCCAGGGCCCGGTCGAGCGCGGGCTGCGCCGCGTCCACCAGGGTGACGTCATGGCCGCTCTGGGCGAACACGTGGGCGATGCCGTTGCCCATGGTGCCGCCGCCGATCACGGAAACCTTCATGTCTCGCTCCTTGAGGCCCGCCTAGACGCGACGGATGGTGAGGGCCACGGCGTCGCCGCCGCCCAGGCAGAGGGTGGCCAGCCCCTGCTCGCCGCCCGTGTCCTCCAGGGCGTGCAGCAGGGTGACGAGGATACGGGCGCCGCTGGCGCCGATGGGGTGGCCGAGGCTGACGCCGCCGCCCCGGACGTTGGTCTTGTGGGGATCGAGGCCGAGCTCGCGGCTGACGGCCACCGCCTGGGCGCTGAAGGCCTCGTTCACCTCGACGAGATCGTAGTCGCCGATCGAGGTGCCGGTGCGTTCGAGCAGGCGGCCGACCGCCGTCACCGGCGCCATCATGACCTCGTTGGGCGGGACGGCGCCGGTTCCGTAGGCGGTGATCTCGGCACGGATCTCCAGGCCGTGGGCCCGGGCGAACTCCGCGTCGCAGACCAGCAGGGCGGCGGCGCCGTCGTTGATGCTGCTCGCGTTGCCGGCGGTCACGCTGCCGCCGTCGCGCTTGAACGCGGGGCGCAGCCGGGCCAGGCTCTCGACGGTGGTGTCGCCGCGCGGTCCCTCGTCCAGTTCGACGATCACCGGCTCGCCCTTGCGCTGGGGCACCTCGACGGGCGCGATCTCGCGGGAGAACAGGCCGTCTTCCTGAGCGGCCACGGCCCGCCGGTGGCTCTCGGCCGCGAACCGATCCTGGTCCTCGCGGCTCACCTCGTAGGTGTCGACCACCCACTCGGCCGTGAGGCCCATGTGGTAGTTGTTGTAGATGTCCCAGAGGCCGTCATGCACGAGGAGGTCGACCACCTCGCCGTGGCCGAGCCGGAAGCCCTCGCGGGCCTTGGGCAGGGCGTACGGGATGTTGCTCATGCTCTCGAAACCGCCGGCGAGGATGCAGCGCGCATCGCCCGCCCGGATGGCCTGGGCCGCGAGGGCGACGGACTTCAGGCCCGAGCCGCACACCTTGTTGATCGTCATGGCGCTGACGGTGGCGGGCACGCCGCCGAAGATGGCCGCCTGGCGGGCCGGGTTCTGGTGCAGTCCCGCCTGCACCACGTTGCCCATGATCACCTCGTCGAGTCGGGCCGGATCCAGACCCGTGCGGGCGAGCAGGGCCTTGATGACGCCGGCGCCCAGCTCGGGCGCGCGCACGGCGGCGAGGCCGCCCTGGAACTTGCCGATCGGGGTGCGGACCGCGCCGCAGATCACCACTTGCTTGCCCACGTTCGTCTCCTCGCTGGGATGAAAACCGGTGGTCGCCTGCAGACCATCGCAAGAAGGGTCCGGCGGCGCCGCGGCGCCGGCCGGACCCGGTCACGATACCAGATTTCGAGGCTGATGGCACGCAAAGCGGCTAGTTGAAGATGCCTTTCACCGCGGACCAGTTGCGGGCCTCGGCCGCCGTCCCGCTGGCGCAGTCGTTCAGGGCCCCGGGCGTCGGCAGGCAGCCCGTGCCGACCGGCTCGAGGTCGCCCTCGTACGGGTTGAGCCCGTCGAACAGCGCCCAGGCGCCGCCGTCCGGCAGACGGCCGCAGGCGCGGTCGTCGAGGGCGGCGTGCGCCACGTAGGTGTAGCTGTCGACCACGTCGAGCTGGTCGGGCACATCGGCGTTGGTACGCAGGAGCTCGACGGTGTCGCCATCGTTGTTGAGCGACAGGCCGGACGACCCGGCGCCGTTCTCCTGCTGCCACGCCACGGCCTGATGCCCGTAGAACACCGCCGTCTCGCCGGCCGCCAGGACGCCGAAGAGATTCAGGTGCGGCGTGTCGCCGAGGCCGTCGCGCAGCCAGTACTCGGTGAGGTGGGCGTCGCCGGGGCCGGGGTTGTAGACCTCCACCCACTCGTCCAGCTTCGTGTCCAGCGAGCCGTCGCCGTTCCAGTCGCTGGCCGGGTCGGCCAGCAGCTCGTTGATGACCAGTTGGGCGTGGGCCGTGGCCAGGCCCGCCAGCAGCATGAGCGCGACCAGCCAGAGGGGCGCGCGCCAGGATCCTCGGTGCATGCGGTGACTCCTTCGCAATGGGGTGCAGCCGCGGACCGGGCTGGCCGCGGCGGTCGCCGATTGCAGGAACGAGACCGCAGGGCCCTTCGCGCGCCCCGGGGGCCGCGGCCAGGAGGTCCGCCCCGCCCCCCGCGGACACCCCGTCACCCGCCGGGGACAGGTCCCGGCCCGCCGTTCCGCCGCGGCGACGACGCGCCGCCGGACTTGTCCCGGCCGGCCGAAGGCGATAGCATCGACCGGCACCACCACCCTCGACCGGGAGCGCAGACCATCATGACGCGACGTGTCGGCATCGTCGGCGCCGGGACCCACGGCGCCCGGTACCTCAATCACCTCCGCCTGGACGTCGACGGGCTCGAGCCGGTGGCGATCGCCCGCCGTGACGAGGCGGCCGGCCGCGAGCTGGCCCGCCGCCATCAGGTGGCGTGGCTCGCCGATGGCGCGGCCCTCATCGACCGGCCGGACGTGGACGCCGTGATCGTGGCCACTCCGCCGTCGAGCCACGCCCGCTTCGCCGAGCTGGCCCTGCGGGCCGGCAAGCCCCTCCTGCTCGAGAAGCCGATGACCGGCACGCTGGCCGAGGCCCGCGGCCTGGTCGAGCTCGCGGCCGGACGGCCGACCGCCCTCATGGTGGCCCAGACCCTGCGCTGGAATCCCGTCCTGCGCCGCGTGAAGGAACGCTGGCCGGAGCTGGGCCGGGTGCACCACCTGCGGCTCTGCCAGCGCCTGGAGCCCACCTCGCTCGGCTGGCAGCGCAACGTGCAGGAGAGCGTGGGCGGCTCGGTGCTGCTGACGGGCGTGCACGTCTTCGACCTCGCGCGCTGGCTCACCGGCCGCGAGGTGGTGACCGTGGACTCGCGACAGCGCCAGGTGCTCAACCCCGTGGTGGAGGATTTCTTCCTCTGCCGCGGCGAACTCGACGACGGCGCCTGGGTGAGCTTCGAGGTGAGCAAGTACACCCGGAGCCGGGCCTGCTGGCTCGAGGCCGTCGGCGAGGACGGCCAGATCTTCGCCGACTACCTGCGCGGCGGCCTCGTGCTGCGCCGCGGGCGGGACGAGGAACGCGAGGACATCGACGCGCGCGTGCCCACGTTGCCGGCGGTGCTCGCGGCCTGGCGGGACGCGCTGGACGCGGGCGGTCCGCTGCCCGTGACCGCGCTCGACGGCCTGCGCACCCTGGAGATCGTCGACGCGTGCTACGTCTCGGCGAGGGAGAGATGCGCGGTCGCGACGGCCGCGTCCGGGTCGGTGTGAAGGAAGGGCGCGGCCGGAGGGCCGGTCAGCCGGCGACGGGGTCGCGCGCCTCGACCCCGTGCGGCAGCACGATGACGAGCGAGGCGCCCCGCCCGGCGCGCCGACGGCGTTCGATCCACCCGCCGAACTCCCGGGCGACCAGGTCGCCGACGGCGTCGGGTCCGGTCTCCCCCGAGACCTCTGTTGCCGGTCGGCCGCAGCCGTCGTCCCGGATCTCCAGACGCACCTGCTCCCCCGCCGCCTCGGCCTCGATGGTGATGGTCCCCACGAGCATGCCGTCGAAGGCGTGCTGCAGGGTGCTCAGCACGACGTCCGCGACGAGCTGGGTGAAGGTGGCCGGGTCGGCCTCGAGCGTGAGCGCGTCCGGGCAGGCGATCCGCACCTCGACGTGACGCTCCCGCAGGCGCGGCGCCAGGCTCGCGATCACGTCCTCGAGGCAGGACCTCAGCCCGACGGGGCGTCGTGAGCGCGGATGCGGCTCTCCCAGCGCCCCGCGTATGCCGGACACCAGCCGAGCGGCCCGGCTCAGGCTCTCCATCGCGGCGGCGGAGGCCTCGTCGCCGGCCGCCAGGAACGCCTCGAACTGGGCACGGCTCATGACCCCGTCGGCGTAGGCGCGGCCGAGTTCCACGGCGTGCTCGCGCAGGCGGCCGGCGGCAGCCAGCGCCGCTGCGACCGGCGCGTCCAGCTGCCGGGCCAGCCCGCCGACCTCGCGCGCCACGGCGGCGTCCTGCTCGGCGGCGAGCAGCCGGGCCTCGGTCGCCGCGAGCTGCTGCTCACGGGCGGCCATGGTCCGCTCGAGGGTCGCGTTGCGGTCGCGCATGCGCTCGGCCGCGGTCACGTCGCAGACGTGCACCAGGCACTCGTGCTGCTCGAGCGGCCGCAAGGAGAGCTGCAGCCAGGCGTCGCCGAGCTGGAAGTAATCGCTCGACGCCGGCTGCGGGGGCTCGCCGCCGGAGCACTCCAGCCTGGTCTGCAGCCAGCTGCCGGCCGCCGGGAGGATCGCAGCGAACACGTCGACGAGCGGGCGGCCGTCGACCTCGTCGGCGGCAAGGCCGGTGAGCGTGGCCAGGGCGGCGTTCCAGGCGACCACCGCGCCGTCACGGTCGGCCACCGCCAGCGGTTCGGGCAGCAGCTCGGCCAGCGAACCGGCCCGGTGGGTGGCGTCCGCGAGGCGGGCCGCGGCGCGCTCCTGGTTCTGCACGCGCTCGCAGATCTGGGACATGGCCTCGAGCAGCTGACGGTCGCGGAGGGTCCAGCGGTGGACCCGGCCGAGGGTCTCGCAGCCGACGATCCCGACGATCGCGTCGCCCTGGCGCAGGGGCACCACGAGCAGCGAGGTGATGCCCTGGCGGCGCCAGCGCTCGCGCTCGGGGACCTCGCGGCGATCGAGATCGCCGATGTCGGCCAGCACCAGGGCGCCGTCATGCCGCAACCGCTCGAGCGTCCAGCCATAGGTGTCGAGGCCGGGCAGGGTGCGGTCGCCCGACATGGGCGAGACGCCGGGCGCGTACCATTGGCTGAAGCTGCAGAGGCTGCTTCCGTCGCCGCTGACGGCGTAGTGGTAGCAGCGGTCGGCGCGCAGGTGGCGGCCGATCACGGCCAGGCCGCGGGCGAGCGCCTGGGGCAATTCGGCGACGCTGCAGGCGTTGACGTCCTTGAGGATGTCGCCGAGCACCCGCTCGACGCTGATCGACGGCACCGGCTCGGCATCGCCCAGGGGCGCGAGCAGCCCACGCCAGCCGGCGAGCCGGTCGTGCTCCAGGATCGGACTCAGGCGCACGGCCACCGGCACCCGGGCTCCGTCCCGGCAGCACATGTCCGAACGGCGCACCAGCACCTGGCCCGGCTGCTGCAGGCCCGCCAGGTCCGTGTCGGCGCTGATCCCCAGGACGTCGGTGAGGGTGAGGCCGCTCTGCAGGTCGCGCTGGCGGAAGCCGGTCAGGTCGTGGAAGGCGCGGTTGGTGTAGATGAGGGTGCGCGAGAGGTCGGTCTCGAAGAGGACATGTTCGAGCAGATCGCCGACGGCGGAGAAGCGGGCGGTGCTGCGCTGATAGATGCGTCCGGTCTCCGACCACGCCGCCTGCACCTGACGGCGCATCTGCACCACGAAGAGGGTGGTGAGCGCCACGAGCGTGATCGCCAAGCCGAAGAGCAGCAGTGCGGGCGCCATGGTGCGTGTGCCCCCAGCGAGCGGCGTCCGTGCGACGAGGATGCCGGCTACGTCCCTGCAGCGCGGCGCCGATACCAAGAGTTCCGTATTATGGCTACGGGTTTCCTTACTTGTCAAGCCGCCAGTTTCGACCGACTCATTGAAGATGATCGACCCTGCCGCCATTCCCGGAGATTGCCTGTGGTGACACACCGCGGATCCTGGTTCCTCATCGTGGCGACCCTCGGCGGCCTCGGCCTGCTCGGCGGATGCCACCCCGGCCGCGGGGTGGCCACCGGTCCCGATCCGGAACAGCCGCAGACGTTGCCGGCGCAGGCCGCGGTCGCCTGCGGTCCCGGCGATGCGGCGGCCAGGTCCGGGGCCCTGGTGCTGGCGCTGCCCGGCGACGTGACGCCGGCCAACGCCCCGTTGCCGTCCAGCGAGGCCGAGCGCCACCTGTTCGCCGCTCTCTACGAAACCCTGGTCCGCGTCGACTGCACCGGCGCCGCCGTACCCGCGCTGGCCGGCGGATGGGAGAGCTTCGCAGACGGCCGCCGCTGGCTCCTGCACCTGCGGCCCGGCGCCCGGTTCTGGACCGGCGACGCCGTCGACGCCGACGCCGTGGTCGCGTCCTGGCGGCGGTCCGAGGCTCTCTGCCGCCTGCGCGGCGAGCCCTCCCCGTTCCTGGACTTCGACCCCCGCGGCCAGGCCGTCAGCGCGCTCGACCGGTCGACCGTGGAGGTCACGCTCGCCACCCCTCGCCCGCAGTTCCCGCTGCAGCTGGCGCATCCGGCCCTCGCCGTCGTCGGTCCCAGCGACGGGCGCGGCTGGCTCGCCGGGAGCGGCCCGTGCCGTCCCGACGGCCCGCCCGGCGCCCGTTCCGTGCGGCTCCTGCCGCAGGCGGACCATCCCGAGGCTCCGATCTGGCCGAGCCTCGACCTCGCCCTGACCGGCGTCGGCCCTGACGGCGACGACCCCCGCGACGCCCTGGCCACCGGTGCGGACGCCATCGTGACCCGCGCGCGGTCGGTGCGCGAGTTCTACGCGGGCCAGCCTGGCCTACAGGAGCTGGACCTGCCCTGGGCCGCTGGTACTACCTCGTGACGCCGCCCGACACGCCCGAACGCCGGCGCTGGACCGCGGGCTGGGACCGTCGCGAGCTGGCCGACGAGGTGGGCGACCAGCTGGCCGCCCCCGCCCGTTCGCGGCGTACGAGCCGCCGCTGTCGTCCGAATCGACCCTCGACCCGGCGGTCGCCACCCTCGTGCCGCCGCCGCTGCCGGAGACTCCCGCGCGGCCGACCCTCGACCGGGACCTCGTGCTCTGGCCGGCCGACGATCCCGAGGCCGGCGAGCTCGCCGACCGTCTCGCGAGCCTGGCGGCGCGTCCCCTGCTCGGCGACCAGCCCAACGTGGGGCGCGGCCCCCTGACGCCGCCGCCGCTGGGCGGCGAGGCCGCCCGGCCCGGCGCTCTCGCCGTTCCCGCCGCGAGCCTGACCGCACACCTGCAACGCGCCCGGGTCGGCGCCGTGCTGCTGCCCTGGCCGCGGCGCTTCCCCCGCGCCGAGGACGAACTGTCCCGCCTGCTCTCGCTCGCCGACTGGCTCGTGGCCGCCGCCGACGACCCCACCGTCGATCCCTTCGCCACGCCTCCGGGCGCGCGGCCGGCCCGCCCACGCCTGGAATCCGACGCCATGGCCGCCATGCGACGACTCGAGCGCGCCGGCGTCGTGCAACCCCTGGTGCGCACCCGCGCGGTGGTCGTCAGCCGGCCGGCGGTGACCGGCTGGTCCTGGCTCCTGGACGGGACCCTCCGCCTCTGGGACCTCACCCGGCAGGACTGACCCCGCCGCGGCACGATTTTCCCCTTTCGGCAATTCAGACCTCAAGATTTCTGATCTGGCGCCGATAACATGGGCGTTGGTGGCCGGTAGAACGCGATATCCACAAGGGGACGACCATGCCGACGCTCACCGAATCGACCGCTGCCCTCGCCGGCAAGTACATGGGTTTCAAGCTCGGGGCCGAGAACTACGGGATCGCGATCCTGAAGGTCCAGGAGATCATCGGGCTGATGGAGATCACGGCGGTGCCCCGCACCGCGGACTACGTCTGCGGGGTGATCAACCTGCGCGGCAAGGTGATCCCGGTGATCGACCTGCGGCTGAAGTTCGGCATGTCGGCCCGGCCGGCCACCGAGCTGACCTGCATCATGGTGGTCCAGGTCGCCATGAACCAGGACCTGGTGACCATGGGCGTGATGGTGGACGAGGTCTCCGAGGTGATGGACATCCGGGCCGAGAACGTCGAGCCGGCCCCTCCCCTGGGCGACACCGAGGCCAGCCGCTTCCTGCTCGGGGTCGGCAAGTTCCAGAAGAACGTCGTCCTGCTGCTGGACATGGACAGCATCCTGTCCCGCAGCGAGATGACCAGGATCGGCGCGATGAGCGACGAGTCATCCCCCTGCTCGGTCGTCTAGCGCCCGGAAAGCCCCGCGGCCCCGGCCGCGGGGCTTTCAACCTTGCCCGCCCGCCCGTATCATGTGGGCATGACCACGGCCCGCCTCAGCCTCCTGCTTCTGGTCTGCACCCTGGCCCCGGTGGCCATGGCGCGCTGGCTGCCGCCTGCCGACAAGACCCGGTCGGCCGTCGCCGACTGGCCCGGCCGGATCCCCGCCGCCGACGACCGCGGCATCGACGTCCTCGACTACGACCTCGCGCTCGAGTTCACCCAGCTGCCACCGCTGCCCGGTGAGGTGGCCGGTGAGATGGTCGTGCGTCTGGCCCTCCTCGATCCACCCCCGGCGGCCGTGCGCCTGGACCTCGTCGACCAGCTCACCGTCTCCCGGGTGCTGCGCGACGGCGCTCCGGTGCCGTACACCCACGCGGACGACAGCCTGCTCGTGCCGCTGACCGCGCCGACCGCCGGCGAAGTGCTCGACCTCACGGTCACCTACTCCGGACGCCCGCCGCGCCACGGTCCGCTCTGGGCGGGTCTGCTCGCCCGCCAGCACGGCCAGGCCCAGCCCTCCGTCGGCAACGTCAGCCAGCCGTTCTCCAGCCATAGCTGGTTCCCCTGCAAGGACCACCCGGCCGACCGGGCAACGCTGAGCCTCAGCGTCACCGCGCCCGACACCCTGACCGTGGTGGCCACGGGCCGCCTGCTGGGCACCGAGGCCGTAGCCGGCGATCGTCGGGCCTGGCGCTGGCGGACCGAGCACCCGGTCGCGACCTACCTGGTGGGGGTCGCGGTGAGCGATTTCGCGAGCTGGTTCGAGGACTGTGACGGCGTGCCGCTCGAGTTCCATGTCTTCGCCGAGCACCGCGAGGACGTCGCCCCGGCCCTCGCGCCCACCTGCGCGATGCTCACCTGGCTGGGCGACCTGGTCGGCCCCTATCCGTTCGCCGACGAGAAGTACGCCCAGGCGGAGTTCGTCTGGGGCGGCGCGATGGAGAACCAGACCGTCACCACCCTGGGCACGGCGTCGATCCTGCTGCCGACCCGTTCGGCCCAGCTGGTGGTGGTGCACGAGCTGTCCCACCACTGGTTCGGCGACAACCTGACGCCACGACGCTGGCGGGACATCTGGCTCAACGAGGGGTTCGCGCGCTTCGCCGAGGTCCTGTGGCTCGAGCATGCCGAAGGGCCGGCCGCGGCCGCCGAGTACCTCGACCGGCTGCGCCCAGCCGACCTGTTCGTGGGCGACGGCCTGCTCGGCGACCCCGACCCCATCCTCGACATCCTCGTGTACGACAAGGGCGCCTGGGTGCTGCACATGCTGCGCGGCTACCTCGGCGACGACGCCTTCTTCGCCGCCCTGCGCGAGTATGCGGGCGAAGGCGGCCTCACCGACCGCGACCACTTCACCGACGTCTGGAGCCGGAGCAGCGGCCGCGACGTCGGCGCCTTCCTCGCGCCCTGGCTCGACACCGAGGTGGTGCCCGACCTGGCGGTGCGCTGGCGCGACCGCGGCGGCCAGCGCCGACTGGTGGAGGTGGTGCAGGAGCAGGCCGGCGCGGTCTTCCGGCTCGCGGTGCCGCTGCGCGTGCACGCGGGCGCGGAGGTGCGGTCGGTGACCGTCGGTCTGGAGGGCGAGGTCGGCGGCGTCGACGTGTGGACCGCCGCACCGATCGACAGCGTGGAGATCGACCCCGACGCGGTGCTGCTGCGGCGCACCACGACGACGGCGGCCCCGCGCCTGCTCGCGGCCCAGCCGCGGCCCAACCCGGCCCGCGAGCAGGTGGCGCTGGCGTTCTGGCTCGCGGCCGACGACCGGGTCACCGCGCGGGTCTTCGACCTGCGCGGCCGGCTCGTCCGCACGGCCGACCTCGGCCTGCAGCCGGCCACCGACGAGGCCACGCCGAACGTCTGGACCTGGGATGGCCGGGACCGCGACGGTCGCCCGGCCGCCGCCGGCGTCTACTGGCTGGAGCTGCGCACGGTCGACGACCGCAGCGTGCGCAAGGTGACCCTCCTGCGCTAGCGGACGAGGGTCACCTTGAGCAGCTCCTGGGTGCGGCCCTCGCTCGCCCGGATGTAGTACACGCCGCTCGGCAGGTCGCGGCCCGCGTCGTCGCGTCCGTCCCAGACGACGGCGTGCGGACCGGCCGCCACCTCCGCGTCCACCAGTTCGCGCACGCGCCGGCCGCGCAGGTCGTGCACCACCAGGCGCACCCGGTCGGTCGCGGCCGCCGTGTAGCGGATCTCCGCCCGCGGGTTGAAGGGGTTGGGCACGCACGGGCCGACGCGGAAGCGGGCCACCTCCGGGACGTCGGTGGTGCTGCCGAGGATGGTGAACCGGTCGCCCGTCTCCCAGCCCAGATTGCCGGCGGCATCCCGGGCCGCGGCCCGCAGCGTGGCGTCGGCGCAAGCGAGGTCCGGCACCCGCCATGTGACCGCCGCGCCGCTGGCGGGCTGGTCGACGAGATCGGTCGGCTGCCAGTGCTGGCCGCCGTCGCAGCTCAGTTCGATGTCCACGGCCACCACCGCGACGTTGTCGGCCGAGTCCCAGCTCAGGAGCACCGACTGGCCGCCGGTCACGGTCTGCAGGCCGGAGAGGTCGCAGGTGAAGACCACGCCGGGCGGGTAGCGGTCGCGGAGGGCGAAGTCGCCGCTCGTGGCCGTGGCCTGGTTGCCGGTCGCGTCGGTGGCCACCAGCCGGATCCGCAGCTGCTCGCCCGGCTGGCTGGAGAGCGCGCCGCTCCACGCGGACTGACCCGCGAGGCCGGCGGCGAGCCGGCGCGGCCAGGTGAGCCCGCCATCGCTGCTCAGCCATAGCTCGACATCGGCCAGCTGCTCGTCGTCGCTCGCGGTCCAGGCCAGCGTGTGCTGATCGCCGAGGGTCCAGGCTTCGCCGCCCCGCGGCGCGAGCAGGGCCACCTCGGGCGGCGTCACGTCCAGGTGCGCCACCCCCACCTCGACGCGGAAGCTCGCCGGCGTCTGCGGTCCCGGAATGCCCCGCAGCGCGACGCGGGTGAAGCGGTCGCCGTTGTCGTGGGAGTTCGGCAGGGTGGTGCCCGCGAACACCGTGGCGCCCGTGGACCCGGGCCAGGGGTCGCCCCGGTCGCCGCGGCCGCCGCCCACGGTGCTCAGGTGCGGGAAGCCGTCGGCCTGCTCCAGGGACACACCCAGCACCGGACCCGCATTGACCTGGTTGAGGTGGCGGGTGGCGTCGATCACGTCCTGGTCGATGTGCCAGACCAGAAGCCCGCTCTCCAGCAGCGAGAGATCGTAACCCGCGCGCAGGCGATTCTCGACGAGCCAGCACTCGCCGCCAGGCTGCCGGGGATCGCGGACCCGCAGGACCGCGTCGTCGGCATGGACGGCCGGCAGGCTGACGTCGCCGTCCTGGCGGACGTCCACCACGCGGCACCAGCCCAGCTCGCTCCGGCTCCAGGCGCACGGCCAGGACGGCCTGGCCGGCTGCTTGCCGTCGCCACCCCAGGCGCCGGTGCCCATCAGACCCCAGCCGCCGATGCCGGCGCGGTCGGCCTGGGTGTCGTAGAGGTCGGGCAGACCGAGCAGGTGGCCGAGCTCGTGGCAGATGACGCCGATCTCGATCGCGCCCGACTTGCACGAGCGCTCCGGCGCGAGCACGTAATCGTCCACCACGACGAAGCCGCCGCCGGGCGGGGCACCCGGTGGTGTAGCGGCCATAGCCACAGCCGGCCAGGAAGGCTGGTGGCTCCAGGCGCGTTGGTGCCGCACTCGCCCCCGGACCGGCGAAGAGGACGACCAGCGCGTCGACGGTGCCGTCGTCGTCGCCGCTGTTGGGCACCCCGTCGGGGCCGTCGTTGTCGTAGCGGCCCCAGTCGAGGCCGGCCTGGTCGGCCTGGGTCACCACGTCGAGGACGAAGCGGCCGGCGTTGTGCGGAGCGGCCCAGGCGTCGAGGCCGTTGGCGTCGCCCTCGTAGTAGGAACGCGCCTGCGGCGCGCGCCGCCAGGCGGCCACCTCGCCGGACATCGTGAACGCGCCGCTCGACGCCTCCTGCCAGTAGTCGTGGACCGAGCCGGAGCCGGTGAACACGGCCTGCAGGGTGGCCGTCTCGGTGCTGCCGGCCAGGTCGGCGAAGCCCGCGGGCACGACGAGCAGGCGGAGGTCGCCGCCGCCGGACTTGGCGATGCGGGCGAGGTCGACCGGGTTGGCCGGAGCGCCGGGCCGCAGTCCCGACCACCGCTCGAACGCGCGGGGCAACCGGGCGTCGGAGTCCGGACGCGGCGGGGCGACGGCCAGCGCGGCGCCGGCCACGAGCGAGGTCACGAGGCACGCGTTGCACAATGCACGGAACAAATCCCGCACTCCTGGTCGAGGGCCCTGGCGGCTGGGAATTGCAAGCCGCGGACGGTTCGACCGGCGATGCAGCAGGAATCAGTCCAGCGGGAACAGGGGCGCGAACCGGGGCAGCAGGTGCTTGCGGCCGTGGTCGGGGAAGTCGACGGTCACCTCGACGTCCTCGCCCGCACCTTCCACGCGAACGACGCGGCCGGCCCCGAACTGGCCGTGGCGGACCAGCTGGCCCTCGTAGAACCCGACCCTTTGCGCAACCTCCTGATCCCAGTCGCTGCGCCGCGAACGGGCGCTCGCCAGGGTGCGGGCCGAGTAGCGCTCGGTGTCGCTCTTGACGCGGGGCGGGCGGGCCGGCGCCGGCGCGGGCAGGTCGCCGAACAGCGACCGCGCGACGGGCTGCTGCCAGCCGGCGTCGAGCTGTCGGCGCTCGGCCAGGTGGTCGGGGATCTCGTGGAGGAAGCGCGACGGCAGGGTGTCCTCGTAGGAGCCGAAGCGGCGGCGGCGCGAGGCGTGCAGCAGGTAGAGGCGCTTCATGGCCCGCGTGACGGCCACGTAGAAGAGGCGACGCTCCTCCTCCACCCCCTCGTCGGTGTCGCTGCTGGTGATGTGCGGCAGAAGCGCGTCCTCGCAGCCGGTGAGGATGGTGACGGGGAACTCGAGGCCCTTGGCCGTGTGGATGGTCATCAGGCGGACGGCGCCGTCGCCGTCCTGGATGGTGTCCTGGTCGGCCACCAGGGCGGTCTGCTCGAGGTACTGGCCGAGCGTGCCGCCGTCCGCGGCCTCGGCGAACGCGTAGGCCGAGTTGAGGAGCTCGGCCACGTTCTCCATGCGGGCGGCCGCCGTGTCCGGCTCGTCGGCATGCAGGAACGTCTCGTAGTCGATGTCCTTGAGCACGCGTTCGAGCAGCTCGGGCACCGGCTTCCGGTCGGCGGCGTCGCGCCGCCAGTGGAGCAACTGGGTGAGAGCTCTGGACCCGCCTGCCGGCCGCGTGGCCGCAGGCTTCGGCCAGCAGGTCGGGGCGCATGACGAGGTCGCCGACCGGCAGATCGTGGTCGCGCGAGCACTGGATCAGGCGGCCGACGGTGGTGTCGCCGATCTTGCGCTTGGGCTGGTTGATGACGCGCTGCAGCGAGACTTCGTCCGCCGGGTTGGCGATGAGCTTGAGGTAGGCCAGCAGGTCGCGGATCTCGCGCCGCTCGTAGAACTGGACGCTGCCGACCACCTGGTGGGGGACGCGCGCGCGGCGCAACGCGTCCTCGAGCAGGCGCGACTGGGCGTTCGTGCGGTAGAGGACCGTGATCTGGCCGCGCTTGAACTCGCCCTGGCACTCCCGCTGCACGATCTCGACCACGCGGGCGGCCTCGTCCTCGGCGTCGAGGTGCTGCTCGATCGAGAGCGGCTCGCCGCGGCCGGCGTCGGTCCAGAGGTTCTTGCCCTTGCGGCGCCGGTTGTGGCTGATGACGGCGTTGGCCGCGTCGAGGATGTTGCCGAGCGAGCGGTAGTTCTGCTCGAGGCGGAAGGTGCGAGCGCCGGGGAAGTACTCGTCGAAATCGAGCATGTTCTCCACGCGGGCGCCGCGCCAGCCGTAGATCGACTGGTCGTCGTCGCCGACGGCGAACACGTTGCCGTGCACCGAGCCGAGGAGCTTGACGAGCAGCAGCTGCAGCTCGTTGGTGTCCTGGAACTCGTCGACCAGCACGTGGCGGAACTTGCCCGCGTACTGCTGGCGGAGGTCCTCCTGGGTCTCGAGCAGGTGGACGGTCTCGAGGATGAGGTCGTCGAAGTCGACGGCCTGGCACTTGCGCAGGCCCTTCTGGTAGGCGGCGTAGATGCGGGCGAAGGTCTCGTCGGCGTAGGTGGTGGCGGCGGCCGCCGCCTGCTCCGGCGACTCGTCGTCGTTCTTCCAGGCGCTGATCGCGCTGCGGATCGCCGGCAGTCCCCATTGCTTGATGTCGAGGTCGAGGTCCTGCAGGATGCCCTTCAGAAGGCGCTTCTGGTCGTCGGTGTCGTAGATGGCGAAGTCGCGCGGCAGGCCGAGGCGGTCGGCGTGGCTGCGCAGGATGCGCGCGCCGGTGGCGTGGAAGGTGCCGATCCAGAAGGGAGCGCGGTCCTCGCCCACGGTCGCGGCCACCCGCTCCTTCATCTCGCGCGCGGCCTTGTTGGTGAAGGTGTAGGCCAGGATCTGGCTCGGGTACACGCCCTGTTCCAGCAGCCAGGCGATGCGGGTGGTGAGCACGCGCGTCTTGCCGCTGCCGGCGCCGGCGACGACGAGGACGGGGCCGTCCGGGGCGGTGACGGCCTCGCGCTGGGCGGCATTCAGGGACGAGAGGAGGTCGGGCATGGAGGTCCTTCTCCGGGAGCGGGCGAACGGAAGGCGCGGCCGGTCCGCCAAGGATAGCCGCACCCCCGATGGTGTCAATGTGTCAGCGGATGAGGACCGCCTTGGTGGTCCTGACAACCGTGTCGGTCTGCAAGCGCACCAGGTAGGTGCCCGAGGGGAGCGACCGGCCGCGCTGATCAACACCGTTCCAGGTCAGGGTATGATGGCCGCCCGGAAAACGCGCGTCAGCCAGGATGGCGACGCGGCGACCTCGAAGATCGTGGACGGTGATCCGGACGTCATCGAGTTGGCTGAGATCGAACCCGATCGAGGTGCGAGGGTTGAAAGGATTGGGAGTCGGCCTTTCGAGAAGAACAGAGAATGACGGCGCCTGATCATGCTGATCCTCGGCCACTCCAGTCTCTTGATCCCCGCAATCCAGAGGTAAGACCCGATAGCCGTCCAGGAGGAGATCTCCGCGAGCGCCGAGGCTTCCCTCGGTATGGCCCCCGGGCATCGACTGCCCCAGCCAGACCGGAGCCGATGGATCGGTCACATCGAAGAGGTACACGGATCCGTAGCCGCCAACGTAGAGGTGGTCGTCGTGCCAGTGAAAGCCCGTTGCGGAGAAGCCGGGTTCCAGGAACAGCACGGCCGGTGCGTCCAGATCGGCAATCGAGAAGATGCCCCATTCATATCGAGTCGAAAAAGCGACGAGATCTCCGAACTTCACCCACCCGGATGGGCTCCTTGGTAGGATGACATGGCCGCGTTCGGCCAGTGGCCGAGTCGGATCGGATGTAAAGGAAAATGCTGTCGCCCCGTCCTGCGACGGCACGAGGATAACGTCGCCGTCCGACAGAATTTCCGGACTCGGATTGAGACGGCCGGAGTCGACGACGTCGACGATCTCGATCGCGGACGGATCCGAGACGTCATAGATCGCGATATCGTTGTCGCGGATCACCAGCAGGAGATCTCCCCGAGCGAATAGTTGGCCCATCTCCTCGGTATCCACGTCCGCGAGCAAGCTCGGCTCATCGCCGAGAAGGTCATAGGCCTTGATCCGGTTGTCCCCCCAGGTGTCGCACAGAAGGACCCACACTCGATCGTCACCGAGTGAACAAACGGCGTCGCAACTCGCGCTACCCAGTAGGAACCTCTCTCCAGCCAGGTTGACGGCAGAAATCGATTGGATACTCCAGGAGTCGTGCTCATCTGAGTGGTTGGTTGCTGAATGCACAATCGCCCAGTTCGATTGCTGGGCAATGATCGACTGCCCACGGCTCACTCCGACCGGTAACGGTCCGCCGCCGACTTCGATCGCAATGGGTGCGGTAGGGTCGAGTTGGTCGAACACGGTCCAGTGATATTCCCCTTCTGCAAAATGACCGCCACGAGACCACCACGCCAGCGCAAAGCGACCGCCAGCATATGCGTTATAGCCCACCTCATGTTCAACGAGCGGTGCGATCACATCGAGCGGAGCGACCTCGAGCAACCACATTCCGTCGGCATCTCGCACCACGACGGTCCTGCCGTGCCAAATTGCGAGACCAACGCCGTTGCTCAGGTCCTCCGGCACCATGACCCCAGCAGCGGGATTCAGATCGTCGAGACCATGGAACGTGACCGAGTTCAACGTCGGGACAACCAACAGGCCCTCCGTGCTTGCGAGGCGAAGAGCCTTCGAGGGCAGGTTCCGGCATGCAAGGACCTCCGGGTTCAGCGGGTCGGAAATGTCCGCGCACTGAAGGTAGTCTTCATGGAAGCCCGTCTCCCAGATATCCCACGAATAGGTTAGATAGACCCGATCCCCAATCACGATGATGTCGCCGGTCAACCTGTCTCCATAGTAGTGTTCGGGGTCACACTGCAGCCCATTTCCGATGATGGGCGTTTGTGGCGCGGAGAGATCGATGGTCTGCAACTTGCCATAGCGATTGAGGAGGACCGTCGTGCCGGAAGACGCAACGGCTGCGACCGAGCCGTCGAACCCCGCGAGATCCGCCGAAGCGACGAGAGCCCCGGCTGAATCCAGAACGAAAAACGACGTGCGGGTAGCCACGAAGAGCCCGCCATCGAAACCTGTGACATCCTGCACGTCACCGATCTCCACGAGAACCGGCTCGCAATAAGGCCGGTACGGATCAGCAAGATCGACTCGCCACAAGCCGCTATTGCCGCTCGCCAGATAGACCTCACCGTCGACCAGCCGCAACCGTCGCCGGTTGCTCGGCGTTTCACAGTTGCCAACCACAATCGGCTCGCCGTCCACCCACTCGCAGACCCTCAGCTGGCTGCCGAGCACGACGAGCAGATCTCCGACGGTCAGAAGGTCCATACCGGTCAACGTGGGGAAATGGGTCGGCGCCGGCAAGGTTGTGGCCCAGTCGTCACACGGCTGGCCGAACACAGGCAACGCGAGGCAGACAGCGAGAAGAACAAAGGCGTGATTGAAGCTCAAGGTGTCCCTCCTCCGAACAGACGATGAGCATCTAATCGTATCCGATTTAGAACTCCGGTCCAATCGAGAACTGGAACATGCTGCCGCCGTCGGTCCGCCACGCCCAGTCGAACTTCAAGGGCAGGCCGGCCACGTTGGCGCGCAGGCCCAGGCCGTAGTCGCTGTGGACGTCGTCCCAGCGGATGTCGTCGTACCAGGCAGCGCCGGCGTCGAAGAACACCGCGCCGCCGATCCCGGCCAGGCCCCAGCGACCCGGCCAGCCGAAGATCAGGTAGTCGACGAACGGGATGCGGTACTCGAACTGGGCCAGGGCCAGGCGGGTGCCGGCCAGGTTGGGCAGGGTCTGGAAGTCGTGGTAGCGGTAGCCGCGCAGGGTCCAGGGACCGCCGATGACGAACGCCCGCGGGTCGTCGCCGGTCGACTGGGCGTAGGTGAGGTGCGCCGCCAGGCTGGTGCGTCTGCTGGGCAGCCAGTACTTGCGCAGGTCGCCGATCACGGTCCAGCGGTCGAGGCTGGACCGGGAGAGCGAGAGGCCGCGGGCCACGGACACCGACCAGCGGCTGCCCGCCATGGGTCCGTGCAGGCCGAAGAGGGCGTTGTCGTGCACCAGGCCGAGGGTGGGTTGCAGGAGCTGGTTGCGGCGCTTGGCCACCGGCAGCAGGAAACCCTCGTCGTCGAAGTCGAACTCCGTGCGGTCGCTGTTGAGGAGCTGCAGGTCGAGGTCCAGGCGGCGGAACGTCGAGAACGGATAGCTGGCGCGGCCGAACACGCCGTAGTTCTTCTCGCGGAAGAGGGTGTCGTCGGTGAGGAGCTCGCCCACGCTGGTGATCACCGAGTTGTAGTAGTTGTTGAAGAGGAACGCGCCCGCGGCGAGGTCGATGCGGCGCTTGAGGTAGGTGTAGGTGAAGGCCAGATCGCTGTTGTCGACCGCGCCGTAGAAGTTGAGGAGGATGTCGAGCCGGCGATCGCCGAGGTCGTCGGTCAGCGTGAGCAGGTTGGCGAAGCCGAGGCCGCCGGCCTGGGTCCAGTAGACGGCGCCGCCGGCGCCCGCCCGCGAGGCGTCGACGCGGAAGTGCGGGTGGTAGGGTTCGATGAGGCCGATGCGGTCGGGGTCGATGCGCACGGTGTCGGGCGGCGCCTGACGGGTGACCAGGGTCGGCGGCTCGACCACCACCGGACGCGGATCCTCGCCCCCGGGGACCCGCCGGGACCAGAGAGCGGCGAAACCGTCGGCCGCGTAGAGGTCGTAGCCCGCCGCGTGGAACGCGCTGAACACCAGGCGGTCCGCGCCCGGCGCGTAGGTCAGGTTCTGCACGCCGCCGAGGATGTTGGTGAGGCGGCGGTCGCCGGCGACCCGGGTGCCGGCGGAGTCCAGGCTCACCAGCGCCAGGTTGTCGATCCCATCCTGGCCATCGACCACGGCCAGCGTGTGCGCGTCGATCCAGACCGGGTCGCGGCGGCGGGCCTCGGGCTCGTAGAGGCGGTGCCGCTCGCCGCTCGCGAGCACGAGCAGGTCGACCGCCGGCGGCGGGGCCACGCGGCTGGTGTCCGGACCGGCCTCGCTCGCCGCCTCCAGCAGGCGGCGGCGGCCGTCGGGCAGGACCTCGCAGGTGAACTCCACCTCCGCCCGCGGATTGAACGCGAACACCAGGCGGCGGCCGTCGGGCGACCACCGGGGCGCGCCCTCGTCGCCGGCGTCGTCGGTCAGGCGGGCCAGGCGCGCGCCGCCGGGCAGGGCGCCGTTGGGCGTCAGGCCGAGCGTGTCGAGCGCGCCGGCCACGAGCTCGACGAGGTAGAGATCGGTGCGGCCATGGTCGGTGCCCACCAGGGCGACCAGGCGGCCGTCGGGCGACCAGGCCGGGTTCGCGGCCACATCCAGGCCGAGGTCCCAGCGCCGGGTCTCGCGGCCCGTGGCGGCGTCCAGGGTGTGCAGCGTCTCGCGGTTGCCGCTCTTGGCCACCAGCACGATCTCGCGCCCGTCGGGCGACCAGTCGAGCCCGCTGCGGAAGCTGTGGAAGCTCTCGAAGCGGCTCTCGCGCATGCTGCGGCCGAGGCGGCGGATCTCGCGGCCGTCGAGCGCAGACAGCAGGTAGAGGTCGATGAGGCCGTCGCGGTCGGTGAAGCAGGCGACCAGATCGCCGTCCGGGTTCAGGGCCGGCCGGCCGTGGTAGTTGGCCTCGTCCCGATCGCCGCCGGTCAGCGGGCGCGCGATGTCCTCGAGCTGCTCGAGGTCGTTGTAGTGCGGCCAGTAGCGGGCGCGCAGTTCCCGGGCGTAGAGCCGGTTGAAGTCGTCCATGCCGAGGCCGTAGACGAGCATGAGCGCGCGCTCGACGCTGCGCAGGCGGCCGACCTCGCGCCAGAACTCGTTGAGCTTGTCGGGCCCGTAGCGCTCGCTCAACAGGCGCATGGCGGCCTGGCCCTGCTTGTAGACCATGTAGCCGCCCACGTACTCCAGCGGCTGCAGGTAGTCGTTGAGCGTCGCGTCGCGGATCACCATGTCGGCCTGGGCGTCCCAGCCGCTGGACAGCCACTCGGCCACCCCCTCGGCGAACCACAGCGGGATGTTGAAGAACGTGTTGCGGCCGAGGTCGCTGGTGCGGGCGCCGAAGGCCATGTCGAACATGAAGACGTGCACCAGCTCGTGGCGGATCACGTGCACGAAGTCCTCGTGGGAGCCGTTGTACGGCAGCACGACGCGGTTGCGGAACGGCTCGGAGAAGCCGCCGGTGCCCTCGCCGATCAGCCAGGGCGAGATGTTGGTCTGGGCGAAGTCGGCGTGGCTGGAGTACAGGATGAACGGCACGCGGAAGGGCAGGTCGCGGTCGAGGCGGTCGGCGTACTCGGCGTAGGCGCGCTCGGCGATGAGGGCCGCGCGGACCGCCAGCTCCTGGGCGCCGTCGTGGTAGTGCAGGTCGAAGTGCGGGGTGGTGAGCACCTCCCAGTGGAGGTCTTCGGTCTGCACCTTGTTCTTGCCGTAGCGCTGGGCGGCCGCCGGCAGCGCCGCGAGCAGCAGGCCGGCCACGAGCAGCAGGGACACGCCGGGCACCACGCGTCTAGTACTCATAGCGGTACTTCAGATCCAGGTTGTAGGTGGCGTCGCCCTGATACTCGTCGATGCGGCGGCGGACCTCGGTCTGCAGCAGCAAGAGGTCGTTGATCTGGTACTCGATGAGCAGGTCGCGATCGTTCTGGTTGAGGCCCTGAGCGTACTTGATGTAGAGGTCGGTGCCCAGGTACTTGCCCACGCCGATGAGGGGATCGAGGCCGACCCCGCCCTGCGCCTGCTCGCGCTGGATCTGGTCGATCTCGATGGTGTCGAAGAGGTCGATCTCGCGGGCGATCTCGCGCTCGATGAGGTTGAAACCGGCGCCGATCGACGCGTTCGTCAGGGCGCCCTGGTCGCCCTGAGCGTCGGGATAGGGCGACAGGCCGAGCAGCATGCGCTCGATCGCCTCGCGCGGGTAGCCGCTCTCGCTCGAGAAGCTGATCGACATCGCGCTCGCCGGACCGACCGCGTGCACGAGGAGGCGCTCGACGCGGCTCTGGCCCGCCGTCGCGCCACGCAGGCGCACGCGGGTCTCGGCGTCGATGTCGACGGTCGGGATGACGCCGACCGACCGGCTGAAGTCGAGCCGGCCGCGCACCACGCGGAAGGTGTTGTGGAACACGGGCAACCGGCCGTTGTCGATCGTCATGCCGCCGTTGACCACCATGCCGTCCGCGTCGCGCACGAGGGTGACGTCGCCCGAGAGATCGAGCTCCATGGTGTTGTTGATGATGCGGGCCGACCGCGGCGGTCCGGTGATGCGCACGTCGGCCAGCCAGTCGGGCGCCACGTTGCCGAGGGTGGGATCGACGGCGCCCGCGCCCGTCTCGGCGAAGTTGCCGGTGTAGCGCCCCTTGATCAGCTCGTAGTCCCCCTCGAACTGCGGCACCAGCAGCCGGTCCGGGCCTACGGGCACGCCGGTGAAGCGTCCGTTGCGGGTGCTCACGACCGCGCGCAGATCGGGGATCGAGGCCACGAGGAAGCGGTCGGCCCGGAAATCGACGTCCCAGGTGGTGAGCACCAGGCCGTCGAAGAGCACATAGCCCTGGCCGGAGAACACGCCCCGCAGCCCCTCCTCGCCGGTCACCCGGTCGAGGATCAGGCGGTCGTCGGCGAACCTCCCGCTGGCCTCGCAGTTGCGGAACACCTCCTCGTTGCCGCGGAGCACGAAGCCGACTCCCGCGACCGCCATGCGGCCCTGGTACCGCGGATGGCTCATGGGGCCGGAGATGATCAGCTCGCCGCCGCCCCGGCCCTCGAGGCGGGTGAAGGCCGAGGTCGCGTCCACGAGGGGGGCGAGGTCCGAGCCGTCGGGTACGACCAGCTGCGCGAGGAACGGTCCGTCCGGCGGCGACTCCGGCTGCGACCGCAGATCGAAGCGCAGCGGCAGCTCGACGCGGCCGGTGAGCACCAGCTGATCCTGGTTGCCGACGAGATCGCCGAGGGCCAGCTGGGTGCGGTCGACCCGCACGTTGCCGTGCAGACGGTCCAGCTTCAGCCACTGGAAGGTGAACGGAGCGCTGTCCAGCTCGCCGCGGATGAGCGGATCGCCGGTGGTGCCGCCGGCGTGCAGACGGCCGTCGACGCGGCCGGTGAGGCGGTCGAGGGCCGGGATCGCGAACTGCTCGAGGAAGCGCCAGTCGCCGTCGCGGATCTCCAGGTCGAGGTCGAGGGCCGCGCCCGCCCAGAAGCCGCGCGGGGCGACGCCCGGATTGGCCAGCGTGCCGCGCACGCTCACGTTGCCGTAGTCCGTGACCAGGTCGAGCGTGTCGAGCCTCACCTCGCCACCCTCAAAGCGCGCGGACAGCGTCAGCGAGTCGAGCTCGGCGGCGTCGAAGCTGGCGCCCACGAGTCGGCCGACGACGTCCGCCTCCGGATCGTCCGGCGTGCCGCGCACCACCAGCGTGGCCGTCGCCAGACCGCCCGGCCGGAAGCGCTCCCGCAGGAAGGGGTCGAGCAGGTTGAGGTCGAAGTTGCGCACCTCGAGCCGGCCGTCGACCAGGCTGTCGGCGGCGCTGTAACGGGCGTCGGCGGTGAGCTGGCCCTGCTGCGAGACCAGGTTGAACCGCGAAACCGTGAGCCGGCCGGGACCCATCGCGGCGTCGAGAGGGCCGGCCAACCGCCACTCGTTGCCGGCCAGCGTGACCGCACCCCGATCGATCCCGATGGTGGCCAGGTCGGGCTGGAAGTCGGCGCGGCCATGGACGGTGACCACGGTGTCGCCGCGCACGGCGCGGAAGGAGTCGACGGCGGCGCTGGCCGCGTCGGCCCGCAGCCAGAGGCGGTAGTCGCCGAGGGGGACGCCCCCGAGGTGGAAGCCAGGACCGGTGGTGGCCAGGCCCAGCTGCCAGCGTTCACCCAGCACCCGTTCGCCCACGAGGGTGGCCTCGCCGGCGTCGACGAGCAGCGGTCCGAGCGTGAGGTCCTCGTAGGCGAGGCTGCCCGAGGCGCCGAGCTCATCGACCCGCCCGCCGAGCGCCAGCCTGCCGCGCGCCCGGCCCGTCAACGGCGGCCACCGCCAGCCGGCGGGGACGTCGCGCAGGTCGTCGATCGTCAGATCCAGGGTGCCGGCGAAGACCTCGCGGCGGTTGCTGGTGCCCTGCAGCCGCGCCCTCACCGAGCCCTCGCTCAGATCGATCCGGCGGAAGTGCAGGGAATCGGCCACCGCCCACACGTCCACCGCGCAGGAATCGAACGGCATGATGTCGATCTCGCCCTGCGAGAGCACCCCGCGGACCCACGTGGCCTCGTTGCCCGGCGTGTGCACGATCCGCAGGTGGCCGTCACCCGCGGTGCGCGGCAGCTTCGCCGGATCGGTCTCGGGGATCAGTCCCCGCTGCAGGTCGACGTTGCGGACGTCGCCCTCGAGGGTGATCACGCCGAGGCTGTCGACGGTCAACGTGCCGTCGTAATGGGCCTCCTCCACGCCGCCGACCAGCGTGTGGAACACGGCCTGACGGGCGGTGATCCACGCCTCGCCGTGGACGTTGCGCAGGTTCCAGGCCTCGAAACGACCGCTGAAATCCGCCGCCAGGGTCAAGGTGTCGCGCGCGGCCGCGAGCTGGATGTCGATGTCGCCGGCCGCCGTGAAGTCGAGCGGCACGCCGGTCAGGTCGGTGACGGCCGCAGCCTCGACGCCGCGGCCGGATGCGTCGAGGTTCAGGACGCCGTGGCCGAGGAGGCCGGCGACCTCGACCTCGCCTCCGTTCCAGACGCCGCCCAGTCCGTCGGTGTGCACGCCCTCGGCGTCCACGCTCACCCGACCGTAGAGTCGCTGAAGGTCGGCGTTGCGGGTGGACCAGAGGATGCGGCCGCTGCGCGTGAACACGGTGAGGGTCTTGCCGTCGCTGGCGAGTTCGCCGCGCCAGGCGAGCTCGTCGATGCGCTCGCGCAGCCGGCCCCGAGGGTCGGAAACCTCCACCTGGCCGCCGTCGATCAAGGCCTGGTCGAGGCGCAGCCGCGGCAGGGTCAGCTGGCGCGCGGCATGCGGCCGCGGCTCCTCCTGCATGTGATAGACGTCGACCCCGCTGGCCGCGAGCCGGCGCAGGCGGACCTCGAGGCCGAGCACCTCCCGCAGCCGGAAATCGATCTCCAGGGTATCGACCGCCACGAGCGTGAGGCCGCCGCGCTCGCCGGGCAGGGTGAAGGTGACGTCGGTCAGATCGACGCCGGACAGCAGGCGCACGTGGTACGCGCCGACCCGCAGGCTGCCGCCCAGGCTCGCTTGCAGCTGCCGGTTGATGAGGTGCGTCAGGGCCGGCGCCAGCACCGTCGGACGCACCAGCACGTAGGTCGCCGCCGCCGCGATCACGGCGGAGACGACGAGGGCCGGCCAGCGGATACGTCGTGCGCGCGCCATCAGAACACGTGTCCGAGGGAGAAGTGTGCCCGCCAGCGGTCGTCCTCGACGGTCCGCGCCAGGCTCTGGTACCGCGCCCGCTTGAGCGGGAAGCCGACGTCCAGCCGGAACGGCCCGAACGGCGTGTCGAAGCGCAGGCCGGTGCCCACGCTGTAGCGGTAGTCCCAGATCTTGGTGCTGGCCGGATCGTCACCCTCGCCGGGCACCGAACGCCAGCGGAATGCCTTGAGGCGGATGTCGTCGACGTTCTCCCAGACGTTGCCGCCGTCCAGGAACAGCACGCTGGAGAAGTTCCAGCGGTTGAGCAGCGGCAGGGGGAAGCGCCACTCCAGGTTCGTGATGAGCTGGTAGTTGCCGCCGCGGGCCGGATCGTCGGGCAGCGGCGCGTCCGAGCCCCAACCGATCTGGTCGACCTCCCCCGCGTCGGTGATCTGGGGCCCGAGTCCGTTGTCCCGGTAGCCGCGGACGGAGTAGGCGCCGCCCGCGAAGTAGCGGTCGTCGTAGGGCACGCCGTCGCTGCCGCGCTCACGCGAGCCGCCGTACGGCCGCACCGCGCCGACGCGGACGCGGCCGGCCAGCACGCCGCCGAGCACGGGCCGGTAGACCTGCAGCGAGCCGCTCCACTTCAGGAAGCTGTTGTCGCCGCCCATCAGGCCGCCGGCGACCTCGAGCTGACTGGTGAAGTAGTGGCCGCGCCGCGGGTTGAACACGTTGTCGCGGCTCTCGGAGAACAGGCTGTGGATCAGCGAGCGGGTCTGCGACAGGGTGACGCCCGCGGCCTCGAACTCCGACTGCAGGGAGTCGGGCGCCAGCGGATGCACCTCCGGATCGACCACCCGCAGTCGGAAGTCCAGACGATTGGTCCAGCGCAGGTCGTCCCGCACCTGGGTGCCCACCAGGAAGCCGAGCGAGTTCTGGATGAGCGCCGATTCGCCGCGCGTCTCGCGCTTGCCGAAGACGTTGATGTCCAGCGGGTAGTCCCGACCGAGGAGGTGCGGGTTGCTGTAGAGCACGTCGGCGCGGTAGTTGAGGTCGCCCTCGGCGAAGCTGCGGGCGTCGCCGATGATCTCCTCGACGTTCCAGTAGCCGCGCAGCCGGAGGCTGACCCGGCGGCCGCTGCCCCAGAGGTTGTTGTGGCCCCAGGCCGCCATGGCGCGGATCCGCTCGCGGCTGCCGAGGCCGACGCCCAGCTCGTAGTACGCCGGCTTGCGGTCGCTGACCCGGACCTCGAGCGCGGCCTGGTGCGCCAGCGTGTCCCAGGCGACGGCGCGCAGGCTGACGTCGCGGAACAGGGCCGTGCCGAGCAGCTGCTGGCGGGTGAGGTCCACCTCGTTCCAGGCGAAGAGGTCGCCAGGCTGCAGGCGCACCTCGCGCGCGATGAGATCGCGGCGGGTGGCCGACGAGCCCACGATCGTCACCCGGCTCACGTGGTAGGTGGGCCCCGGCGTGATGACGTAGGTGACGACCGCGCCGTCGGGCTCGATCACGAGCTCGGGCTGGATCTCGACCTGCAGATAGCCGCGGGTCCAGTAGAGCCGGCGCATGCCGTAGATGTCCTCGCCGAACCCGTTGCGGTCGGCCGGCGAGGGATCGCCCTCGCGGAGGGTGAGCACCTTGCGCAGGTCGCGCTCGCGCAGCGGCTCCTCGCCCGTGAACACCACCAGCTTGATGAGGGTGCGCGGGCCCTCGGCCACCGAGATGTAGAGCACGTCGCCGTCGTCGGCCTCGGTGACCACGGAGTCGAGGGTCACCGTCGCGGCGTGGAAGCCCTGCCGGTGGTAGAAGTTGCGCAGCTGCTGGAGCTGCGTGTCCACCAGTTCCGGCTGGTAGCGGGCGATGGCCAGGGGTCGGCGCCAGTCGGGCTCATCGAGCCGCAGAACCTTCTTGAGCTCGCCGTCGGGCAGGGTGTTGCCGGAGATCTCCACCCGCGCCAGCCGGTGGGCCGCCAGGCCGTAGTCGAGTTCGGGATCGGCGGCGGCGATGGTCGCCAGAAGCCCGCTCGTCGCCAGGATGAGCAGGATTCCGGAACGGAGCGACCGCGCCGCGTGTTTGTGCAACGTCCTTTGCAATTTCCGGTTGCCGTCCGCTCGGTGGCCTCGTTGAATGGAACCTATGCAACGCGCGATCCTGTTCACGATCCTCATGCTGGCCGCCGCTGGCTGCGACCGCGGCAGCGACACGCTCACCGTCGCCGACCTCACGGCGAACGAGTCGCGCTACGTCCAGCGCTTCATGGTGCTCGAACGCGCCCGCGCCCTGGCCCTCGCCGATCCCGACCAGGGCGAGGCCGCGCTGGACAGCCTGGCCGCGGCCTGGGGCGACTCGGCCGCCGTCGAGGCCGGGCGGCTGCTGCCGACCGAACCCCGTCGCGCGCAGCTCGTGGACGACCTGTTGCGACGGCTGCTGGAAGCCGAGAGCGACTCGCTCACCCACGCGCCGCGCCGCGACCGACTCGCGGCGCCGCTGCCGCCCGGCTGATTCTCACCCGCGGACCTCGCCCGCGCAACCATCAACCGGTGAAGAGCCGCACGCCGTCCTGCACCAGGACCACCGTCATGAACAGCAGCAGGATGATCAGTCCGAGCTGGGTGGCGATGCCCTGGACCCGTTCGTTGACCGGCTTGCCGCGCAACACCTCCAGGATCAGGAAGAGCACGTGGCCGCCGTCGAGCACCGGGATCGGCAGCATGTTCAGCAGGAACAGGTTCACCGAGAAGAAGGCGATGAACGTCAGCAACCGGTCGAAGCCCCAGCGCGCCATCTCTCCCGCCACCTGGGCGATGCGGATGGGCCCGCCGACCGATTCGAGGCCCATGCGCTCGGCCACCCAGCGCTTCAGCTCGGCGGCGGTGCGGCTGGTGGTGTACCACGTCTGCCGGTAGCCCATGACCAGGGCGCTGCCGAGGCCGAGGGGGCTGCTCTCCTGCAGCTTCTCGTAGTGGATCCGTCCGACCGTGCTGTCGGGCATCACCTCGTAGGCCTCCGGCACGACCTCCCCGGTGAACCGGCGGCCGTCCCGCACCCAGGCGATGCCGAGGGGCACGCCGGCCGATTTCTGCACGATGCGCATGATCTCCAGGTGGCTGCCCACCGCCTGGCCGCCCACCTCGACGATGCGGTCGCCGTGCTTGAGACCGAGCCGGTCCGCCGGGCCCCCGCGCTGCACCCGGCCAACCAGGTTGTCGTGGGACTGGGCGCCGAGCATCCACACGCCGTCGGTGTCGCGGCGCAACGTCACCGATAGCTCGAGGGTGCGACCGCCGCGCGAGACGGTCAGCGGCACCGGCGCGGCCGTCGGGACGTCGGCCGCGATGCCGGCCGCGCCGGCCAGCTTCTCGGACATCACGTACCAGTCGGTGACCGGCTCGCCCGCCACCGCCAGGACCACGTCGCCAGGCTGCAGGCCGGCCTCGGCAGCCGGGCTGCCCGGATCGACCGACCCCACCTCCGTGACCCCGTTGATGGGCATGCCCTGGTTGAGGAACAGGCCCACGTAGATGACATAGGCCAGCACCACGTTGGCCAGGGGCCCGGCCAGGAAGACCAGCAGCCGCTGCCAGGCCGGCTTGTTGAGGAACTGGCGATAGGCGGGGATGTCGTCGTCGAGCCCCGCGCGTTCCTGGTTGCCGGCTTCGGTGCCCAGCGGGTACTTCCGCTGGGCCAGCGTCCCGGTGTCCTGGATCTCCTCCATCATCCCCTCGCCGGCCATCTTCACGTACCCGCCGAACGGGATCAGCGAGAGGGCGTACTCGGTCTCGCCGACGCGGCGGGTGAGGATCTTGGGTCCCATGCCCACCGAGAACGTCTTGACGTAGACGCCGAAGAGCTTGCAGACGAGGAAATGCCCCATCTCGTGGACGATCACCACGAGTCCCAGGGTGAAGACGAACGCCAGCAGCGTGATCAACAGGTTGCCAGACAAGAAGAACCTCGCAAGTCGGGATGATACCCCATCAACGGTCGAGGAGTTCCGCGGCCAGACGCCGCGCCTGGCGGTCGACCGCCAGGACCTGCTCCAGATCCGTCACCGCGACGGCCGGCAGGCGCTCGAGGGCGCCTGCGACCACCCCGGGAAGATCGACGAACCGCAGGCGACCGGCAAGCAGGGCGGCGACGGCGACCTCGTTGGCGGCGTTGAGCACGATCGGCGCCGTGCCGCCCGCGCGACCGGCCTCGCGGGCGAGCCGGAGGCAGGGGAACCGCTCGGTGTCCGGTGCCTCGAAGCGCAGCTCGCCGAGCCGCGCGAGGTCGAGGCGCTCGCCGCCCAGCGGCCAGCGCTGCTCGCCGGTGATGGCGTAGAGGATGGGCAGCCGCATGTCGGGCTGGCCGAGCTGGGCGAGCACGGCGCCGTCGCGCAGCACGACCAGCGAATGCACCCACGAACCAGGGTGCACGACCACGTCGATCGCCGCGTAGGGCACGCCGAAGAGGTGGTGCGCCTCGATGATCTCCAGGCCCTTGTTCATGAGCGTCGCCGAGTCGACGGTGATCTTCGGCCCCATGCGCCAGGTCGGATGCGCGAGGACCTCGTCCAGGGTGACCGTGGCCAGCCGCTCCCGGTCGACCGTGCGGAAGGGGCCGCCGGACGCGGTCAGGATCAGGGACTCCACGTCCGCGGGCTGCCGACCGCTCAGGCACTGGGCGAGCGCCGAGTGTTCCGAGTCGACCGGCAGGAGTTCGCCGCCGCTCGCGGCGAGCGCGGCCGCCACCAGCTCCCCGCCGACCACCAGCGACTCCTTGTTGGCCAGGGCGATGCGGCAACCGCGCGCCGCGGCCGCCAGCGTCGGCCGCAGACCGGCCGCCCCCACGATGCCGTTGACCACCACCTGGGCGTCGGGCGCCGCGGCGACGGCCGCCGCGTCGGCTCCCGGCAGCAGGCGGTCGCCGAAGGCTCCGGCCCGGGCGGCCGCGTCGCGGGCCTGGGGGTCGTCGATCGCCACCAGGGGTCGCAGCGGACCGAGCAGGGTCTGCAGGTCCTGCCAGCGTCGGTGCACCGACACGGCGGACACCGCCAGGCGTTCGGGGAACCGGCCGACCAGGTCGAGGGTCTGGCGACCGATGCTGCCGGTGGCGCCGAGCACCGCCAGGGTGAGCGGCTCGGGCAACGGGCGCGGCTGTCGGTACGCGTAGATCATAGCACCATGAACCGGAACCAGTAGAACAGCAGCGGGATCGTGAAGAGCAGGGAGTCGACCCGGTCGAGCACGCCGCCGTGGCCGGGGATGAGGCGGGCGGAGTCCTTGAGTCCGGCGTCGCGCTTGAGCAACGACTCCACCAGGTCGCCCACCTGGCCCACCACCGCGCAGAGCAGCCCCAGCAGCGTACCCGACAGCGGGGTGACGACGCTCACGAAGGTGATCGCGCAGAGCCAGCCCGCGAGCGCGCCGCCCACCAAACCGCCCACCGCGCCGGCCCAGGTCTTGCCGGGGCTGATGTGGGGCACCAGCTTGCGCCGGCCGAACGACACCCCCACCACGTAGGCCAGCGTGTCGCAGGCCCAGATCACCAGGGTGCCGAAATACACCAGGTCGCTGCCCAGCTCCCGCAGGAGGATGAAGTGGCTGCCCAACCAGCCCACGTACATCACGCCGAGCACGGTGACCGCGATGTTGGTCAGCGCCTGGTCGACCTGCTGGCGGAACACCTCGCGGCTCATGATCAGGAGCAGGATCACCGTCATGATCAGGGTGAGGCCCGGGCCGCCGCTGTAGGCGTGCCAGCTCACCACGAGCGCGCCCGAGTAGCCCAGCCAGCGCGACGGACGGTATCCCTTGGCCTCCATGAGCAGGAAGAACTCGTGCAGGCCGAGGATGATCATCAGGTCGATCAGGATCAGGAAGAAGGCGCCGCCGCGCTCGGTGATGATGTAGAGGCAGGGCACTCCGACGAGGATGGCCAGCAGGCGCGGGCCGAGTCCGGCGTTGCGGAAGCGCTCGAGGGTGGTCACGGCGCCGCACCGGGCAGGCCGCCGAAGCGGCGCTCGCGCTGCTGATACTGGGCGATGGCCAGCAGCAGCTGACGTTCCCGGAAGTCGGGCCAGAGCTCGTCGCGGATGAGCAGCTCGGCGTAGGCCGCCTGCCAGATGAGGAAATTGCTGAGGCGACATTCGCCGCTGGTACGGATGACGAGGTCGGGATCGGGCAGCTCGGGCTGGTAGAAGCCGCGGCGCAGCTCGGCCTCGGTGACCTGGTCGGGCGCCAGCTCGCCCGCGGCCACGCGGCGGGCGACATCGCGGGCCGCGGCCAGGATCTCCTGCCGGCCGCCGTAGGCCAGCGCCAGGTTGAGCACCAGCTCGCGCCCATCCGCGAGCTCGGCCACCGCGTCGTCGAGCGCCCGGCGCGCCCGCTCGGGCAGCAGGCCCGGTTCGCCGGAGACCACCAGTTTGACCCCCGCCGTCTTCAGCTCGGCGCGCTCGGCCATGAGCGCCTCCTCGAGGAACCCCCACAGGGCCTTCACCTCGGCGTCGGGACGGCGGAAGTTCTCCTGGCTGAACGTGTAGAGGGTGAGCACCTCGATGCCGAGGCGGCGGCAGATGGTGACCGCCGCGCGGACGGAGTGGCGTCCGGCGCGGTGCCCGGCCGCCCGGGGCAGCAGACGCCGGCGAGCCCAGCGCCCGTTGCCGTCCATGATGATGGCGAGGTGCCGCGGCAGACCGCCACGCTCCCGCAGGAGCGCGACCAGCTCGTCGTCGCTGAGATCGGCGTGCGGATCGGCCTCGGCCATGGGATCAGATCTCCATGATCTCCGCTTCCTTGGCCTTGACGATCTCGTCGATCTCGGCGCAGAAGCGGTCGGTGAGCTTCTGGACATGGTCGCGGTCGGCGTGGAACTGATCCTCGGTGATGACGCTGTCCTTCTGCTCGGCCTTGAGCTGGTCGTTGGCGTCCTGGCGCACGCGGCGCACGGCCACCTTGCCGTCCTCGGAGATATCGCGGGCCATCTTCACGAACTCGCGCCGGCGCTCCTCGGTGAGCTCGGGGATCTGGATGCGGATCATCATGCCGTCGTTCGACGGATTGAGCCCCAGATTGGAGGCCTGGATGGCGCGCTCGATGGCGCCGATCGACGAGCGGTCGAAGGGCTTGACCGTCAGCTGACGGGCCTCCGGCGCGGACACCGTGGCCAGCTGCTTGAGCGGCGTCGGCGTGCCGTAGTACTCCACCGACACGCCGTCCAGCAGCGCGGGCGACGCCTTGCCGGTGCGCAGCTTGCCCAGCCGCCGCTTGACCGCATCGACGGCCTCGGCCATGTCCAGTTCGCTGCTCTCCAGAACGTCCTTGCTCATGATGACGGCTCCTTGCTGATGCTGGTGCCCAGCGTCTCACCCTCGAGGATCCGGATCAGGTTGTCCGGATCGGAGATGTCGAAGACCGTGACCGCGAGGTTCCCCTCGGCGCACATGGTGATCGCCGTCAGGTCCATCACCCGCAGCTTGCGGGCCAGCACCTCGTCGTAGGTCAGGTGGTCGAACTTCCGTGCCTCAGGATACTGGTGCGGATCCTTGTCGTAAACCCCATCCACCTGGGTGGCCTTCAGCAGCACGTCGGCCGAGATCTCCAGGGCCCTCAGCGCGGCGGCCGAATCGGTGGTGAAATAGGGGTTGCCGGTGCCGCCGGCGAAGATCAGCACGGTGCCGGCCTTGAGCAGCTCGAGGGCCTTGTCGCGGACGAACATGTCGGCCAGCGGCGGCTGTCGGCGGGGCGCGAAGATGACGGCCTTCTGGCCCTCGGCCCGCAGGTAGTCGCGCAGCATGGCCGCGTTCATGACCGTGGCGAGCATGCCTACATGGTCGGCCGTCACCCGGCCCATGACGCCGAGGTTGGCCTGGCGCGCCCGGAAGATGTTCCCCGCGCCGCACACCACGCCCACCTGCACGCCGGCCTGGCTGATCTGCTGGATGGTCTGGGCGAGGGAGGTGAGCTTGGCGTGGGAGAACTGGGAGTCCTGGTCGGCGAGCGCCTCGCCGCTGAGCTTCAAGAGGATACGAGAGAATCGCCGCATGGTGCCCCCGGGGTACAGGAATGCCCGAGCCGCCGGAGCGGCCCGGGCAGGGGTTGACGCCTAGGCGCCAATGGCGAAGCGAGCGAAGCGCTTGACCTGCATGTTCTCGCCGAGCTTGCCGATGACGGACTTCACGTAGTCCTCCACCGTCATGTCGGGGTCCTTGACGTACTTCTGCTCCATCAGCACGATCTCGGAGTAGAACTTGGTGACCTTGCCCGCGACGATCTTCTCGATCATGGCCTCGGGCTTGCCTTCCTCGCGCATCTGGGCCGCGTAGATCTCCTTCTCCTTCTCGAGGAGGGCGGGATCCACCTCATCGCGCGTCACGGCCGCCGGCGAGGCGGCGGCGATGTGCATGGCGATGTTGTGCACCATCTCGACGAAGTCGTCGGTGCGGGCCACGAAGTCGGTCTCGCAGGCCACCTCCACGAGCACGCCCACCTTGCCGCCCATATGGATGTACGATCCCACGAGGCCCTGGCTGGTGGCGCGGTCGGCCTTCTTGTCCGCCGACGCGATGCCCTTCTTGCGGAGGTAGTCCTTGGCGGCGTCGAGGTCGCCGTCGCACTCCTTCAGGGCCTTCTTGCAGTCCATCATCCCCGCGTTGGTGGCGTCACGCAGTTCCTTGACCATCTTGGCGGTGATTTCCATTGTCCCTTGTCTCCCGTTGTAAGGTCAGGCCTCGGCCTCAGGCGCGGGCACGGTCGTCTCGTCGAGGGTGGCCGTGGCCTTCGGCTCGGCAGGCGCCTGCGCGGCCATGTCCACCTGATCCTTGCCCTCGGCGCGCATCTGCTTGCCATCCTGGATGGCCTGGGCGATCGTCCGCGCGAAGAGGTTGATGCTCCGGATGGCGTCGTCGTTGCCGGGGATCGGGTAGGCCACCAGGTTGGGATCGGCGTTGGTATCGACGATGCCGATCACCGGGATGCCCAGCTTGCTGGCCTCACGCACCGCGGTCTCCTCCTCGGCGGTGTCGACGACGAACACGGCGGTCGGCAGCTTCTTCATCTTGCGGATGCCGCCGAGGTTGCGGTTGAGCTTCTCGTAGGACCGGTTGACCTCGAGCTGCTCCTTCTTCGAGAGCTTCTCCATGCGCCCGTCGCGCATCATGGCCTCGTAGTCTTCCAGCTTCTCGACCCGCTGCGAGATGGTCTGCCAGTTGGTGAGCATGCCGCCGAGCCAGCGCTCGGTCACGTAGGGCATGCCGCACTTCTCGGCGTTCTCACGGATGGCGACCTTGGCCTGCTTCTTGGTGCCGACGAAGAGCACCGAGCCGCCCTTGCTCACCGTGTCGCGCAGGAAGTCGGTGGCGCGGTTCAGCAGCCGCAGCGACTTCTGGAGGTCGATGATGTAGATGCCGCCCCGGGCGATGAAGATGTAGGGCTTCATCTTGGGATTCCATTTGCGGGTCTGGTGCCCGAAGTGCACGCCCGCTTCCAGCAGATCGCGGAGTCCGACGTTGGACATGTCCTGGTCCTTTCAGGTTGTGCCTCCCCGGCGGTCGACGGCGCGGGATCAACGCAGTTGCGCCACCTGTCCCGCGCCTCGCACCGGGTGTGTGTTTCGGTAAACCGGACCGACTAGCGCTTCGAGAACTGGAAACGCTTGCGGGCGCCCGGCTGACCGTACTTCTTGCGCTCGACCATGCGGGAGTCGCGGGTCAGGAACCCACCGCTCCGCAGCGGCTTGCGGTATTCCTCGTTGGCCACGACCAGCGCGCGGGCCAGACCGTGGCGCAGCGCACCCGCCTGGCCGCTGATGCCGCCGCCCTTGACGGTGCACCAGATGTCGAAATCACCCTCGGAACTGACCGACTTCAGCGGCGCGAGCGCGTGCAGGATCTGCATCTCGCTGAAGTAGTCGCTGACCACCCTCTTGTTCACCATGACCTTGCCGCTGCCCTGGGTGAGCCAGACGCGCGCGACGGCGGTCTTGCGGCGGCCTGTGGCGTAATACCTCTCCTCCAAGATCACTTACCTCCGAGCTCGACGGTCTGGGGCTGCTGGGCGTCATGCATGTGCTCGGCACCGCCGTAGACGCGCAGATGGGTCATCTGACGGCGGCTGAGCTTGGTCTTGGGCATCATGCCCCAGACGGCCTTCGTGATGACGCGGTCGGGATAGGTCTCCAGCATCACCTTCATGGGGGTCGCCTTCTGGCCACCCATCCAGCCGGTGTGACGGAGGTAGACCTTCTTCTCCAGCTTCAGGCCGGTGAGCTTGACGTCCTTCGCGTTGATCACGATGACGTTGTCACCCATGTCCAGGTTGGGCTGGAAGGTAGGCTTGTGCTTGCCACGCAGGAACGTGGCGACCCGGGTCGCCAGGCGACCGAGGGGGATGTCGGTGGCGTCGATCACCAGCCAGTCCTTCGCGATCTCGGCCTGCTTCATGCTGTACGTCTTCAACTTGTCCTCCACGGTCCGCCGGGCCACAACTCCAGCGGACGCAAAACGGTACGGACACGGCAAACGGCCGCGCCTCGCGCGGTATCCGACTCGGGGGCGGGAAATCTAGCACCCCCCGGCCACGCTGTCAAGGCAGCCTAGAAGGCGTAGGGTGGTCTCCGGACCCCCGCCTCGGTGATGATGGCCGTGATCAGCTCGGCCGGCGTCACGTCGAAGGCCGGGTTGAAGGCGGCCACGCCCTCCGGAGTGAACCGGCATTCACCGAAACCGTGGACCTCGGCGGGGTCACGCTGCTCGATCTCGATCCGGTCGCCGTCGGCGGTCGCGGGGTCGATCGTGGAGCCGGGCGCCGCCACGTAGAACGGCACCTGGTGCCGCGCCGCGAGCACGGCCAGCGGGTAGGTGCCGATCTTGTTGGCGGCGTCGCCGTTGGCGGCGATGCGATCGGCGCCGGTGATGACCGCGTCGATCCGGCCCTGCCGCAGGAGGGTGGCCGCCGCCGCGTCGGGCAGCACGGTGACCGGGATCCCCTGGTTCTGCAGTTCCCAGGCCGTCAGGCGGGCCCCCTGCAGCAGCGGCCGGGTCTCATCGGCGTACACCTGCACCTGCTTGCCCGCCTCCCGGGCGGCGTAGACCACGGCCAGGGCGGTGCCGTAGCCGCCGGTGGCCAGGGCGCCGGCGTTGCAGTGGGTGAGCACGGCCGCCACGTCGGGCAGGAGCGCCTGGCCCGCCGCGCCCATGGCCCGGCTCATCGCGACATCCTCGTCGTGGATGGCGCGGGCTGCGGCCAGAAGCGCGGCCTCGAGGTCGGTCGGGGCGAGGTCGGCGCGGAATCCGGCCGCCATGCGGTCCAGGGCCCAGAACAGGTTGACGGCCGTGGGACGGGTGGCCGCCAGCCTGGCGTGGTCGGCGGCGAGATGGGCGACGAGTTCCGGGCCGGCGAGGCCCGCCAGGCGCCCGAGCCGGCACGACAGCACCAGGCCGTAGGCGGCGGCGATGCCGATCGCCGGCGCGCCGCGCACGGTGAGCGAGCGGATGGCGGCCGCGAGGTCGTCGATGGTGGCGCAATCGCGGTACTCCAGCCGCTGGGGCAGCGGTCTGGTCGATCAGGCGGACCGTCCGCCGGTCCAGGCCGCGACCGGAAACGGGAACGGCAGGCGGGGATGCATCATGGCGTGGTCCTCCCTGGCCCAGGGTCTCACGCAGGGCCCGGCCGAGCAGCGCCAGGGGCAGGCCCATCACGCTGAAGTAGCAGCCGCGGACGCCCCGGATCATCAAGGCGCCGTAGCCCTGGATGCCGTAGGCGCCGGCCTTGTCCATGGGTTCGCCGGTGGCCACGTAACGGCTGATCGCGTGGGCCTCCAGCGGCAGGAACTCGACCTCGGTACGCTCATGCCCGAGCCAGAGGCAACGGTCGGCGCGGCAGAGCGCGATGGCCGAGATCACCACGTGCCGCCGGCCGGACAGGCGGGCCAGCATGTGCTCGGCCGCCGCCGCGTCCGCCGGCTTCTCCAGGACCTCGCCGTCCAGCACCACGATGGTGTCGGCGCCCAGCACCAGACGCTGCGGCCGCGGCGCCGCCACCGCGTCGGCCTTCAGGCGCGCCAGTTCCTCGGCGTAGGGCTCGGGCCGGTCGTGCAGGACGGCCAGGCGCTCGGCGTGCCGGGCCTCGACGTCGCCGGCGGGCAGCACCTCGAACGGGATGCCGGCGACCTGCAGCAGTTCGGCCCGCCGCGGCGACTGACTGGCCAGCACCAGCACCTCGCCGGCGGGCCAAGGGACGAACGGGGTGATGATCATGCCGGGCCCTCGCGATCGAGGATGAGGGTGACGGGGCCGCTGTTGGTGAGCGAGACCTCCATCATCGCCCCGAACCGGCCCTCGGCCACCGTCGGCCACTGATCCCGCAGGAGGGCGCCGAAGCGCCGGTAGAGCGCGGCCGCCCGGTCCGGCGATGCGGAACCGACGTAGCTCGGCCGGTTGCCCCGGCGGCAATCGCCGTAGAGGGTGAACTGGCTGACCAGCAGGATCCCGCCGCCCACGTCGCGCAGGCTGAGGTTCTGCTTGCCGGCGGGGTCGTCGAACACGCGCAGGTCGGGCAGCTTGCGGGCCACCCAGCCGAGCTCCGCCTCGGTGTCGGCGGGCGCGAAGGCCGCCAGGACGACGAGGCCGGACGGGATCGCGCCCACCGTCTCTCCGGCGATCGTCACCCATGCCGGTCCCGAACGCTGCACCACGACGCGCATGCCTCACCCCACCTGGAAACGGTCGATGCGCTCGATGCCGGGGATCTGGCGCACCGCCTTGAGGACCCGCTGGAGGTCGTTGAGGTTGTGGACCTCGACGACCAGGAGGCCCGGGCCAGGGAGCCGTCGACCGCGAACTCGCCGCTGTGGATGTTGAGGCTGAGGTCGCCGATCACGCGGGTGACCTCGGCCAGCAGGTTGCGGCGGTCGTGGGCCTGGATGACCAGCTTGACGAGGAAGGTCTGATCGGCCCCGACGTCCCACGAAACCTCGATGATCCGCTCGGCCAGGGCCGGATCGCGCAGGTTGGTGCACCTGAGGCGGTGCACGGCGACGCCGCGGCCGCGGAGATCACGCCCACGATCTCGTCGCCGGGGATCGGATTGCAGCAGCGGGCGAAGGTCACCATGAGGTTCGACTCGCCGGCCACCCGCACCCCGCCGGCCTTGCGACGCAGCAGCGAATCGCAGCTCCCGGCCCCGATCGATGACCCGATCGGGCCGCGAGCGTTCGGGCGGCTGCACGCGCTGCAGCACGCGCTGCCACGAGGCTTCGCCGCGGCCGACCGCCGCCAGGAGCTTCTCGACCTCGCGGTAGCCGAGGTCGGTGGCCACGTCGTCGAGGTCGCGGTCGATGTTGAGGCGGATCTTGCGCCGCTGGGCCTCGCGTTCGAGGATCTCCCGCCCGAGATGCACGCTCTCGTTGTGCTGGGTGTTCTTGATCCAGCGCCGGATGTGCGCCTTGGCGCGGCCGGTCTTGACGATCTCCAGCCAGCTCGTCGACGGCCGCGCCGTCTTGGCCGTCAGGATCTCCACCGTGTCGCGGTTCGCCAGCGCCGTCCGCAGACTCACCATGCGGCCGTTGACCTTGGCGCCGACGCAGTGCAGGCCCACCTCGCTGTGGATGGCGAACGCGAAGTCCAGCGGCGTCGACCCCACCGGCAGCTGGAAGAGGTCGCCCGCCGGGCTGAACACGAACACCTCGTCCTGGAAGAAGTCGATGCGCAGGGTCTCCATGAACTCGCGCGGGTCGTCCTCGTCCTGCTGCCACTCCATGATCTCGCGGAGCAGCTTGACGAACTGGCTGAAGTCGGCCTCGCCCGCCGTCCCCTCCTTGTAGCGCCAGTGGGCGGCGATGCCCAGCTCGCTGCGCTCGTGCATCTCGCGGGTCCGGATCTGCACCTCGATGAACTTGCCGCCGGGCATCTGCACCGTCGTGTGCAGGCTCTGGTACATGTTGGGCTTCGGCTTGGCGATGTAGTCCTTGATGCGGTCGGTGAGCGGCGGGTACAGGGAGTGGATGATGCCGAGGGCGTGGTAGCAGTCGGCCTTGGTCTCGGTGATCACGCGCAGGGCCAGCAGGTCGTACATGCGCTCCATGCCGATCGACTGCGCCTGCATCTTGCGGTGGATGGAATAGAAGTGCTTGGGGCGGCCCACCACCTCGCAGGCGATGCCGGCCTGCCGCATGGCCTCCTCGAGGGGCACCCGCAGCCCCTCGACGAGCCGCTCGCGGTCCCGCCGCGTCTGGTGGATGCCGGACTCGATGGCGAAATATCGCTCGGGCTGCAGCACCTTGAAGGCCCGGTCCTCCAGCTCCCACTTCACCCTGGCGATGCCGAAGCGGTGGGCCAGCGGCGCGTAGACGTCCATCGTCTCCTGGGCGATGTCGCGCTGCCGGTCCTGCGGCATGTGCTCGATCGTGCGCATGTTGTGCAGGCGGTCGCCCAGCTTGATCAGCACGGTGCGGGGGTCCTGGGCGGTCGACAGGATGAGCTTGCGGTAGGTCTCGGCCTTGCGGGCATCGGGATTGATGTGGCCGAGGCTCGAGATCTTCGTCACGCCGTCGACCATGTGGGCGACGTCGCGCCCGAACCGGTTGCGCACGTCGTCCAGCTCCTGCCCGGTGTCCTCGACGATGTCGTGCAGGAGGGCGGCGACCAGCGTGTCGTCGTCCATGTGGAGCTCGGCCATGATCTCGGCCACGCTCAGCAGGTGCGTCAGGTAGGGCTCGCCGCTGAGCCGGAGCTGGTCGCCATGGGCCTTCGCCGCCACGGCATAGGCCTCGCGGATGCGATCCCGGCGGGTCTGCGGATTATAGGCGGCGACCTGTTCCAGCATGGCCTCGAGCGGGCCTCGAGGTCGGCGTTCATGGCCCGGGAACGGGGCGGATGTCCACGAGCAGCTGCTGGACCGTGTCGTAGCCGCCGCCGCGGGGACGGAAGTTCGAGCGCCCCACCTGGAAGAGCACCTCCCAGACCAGATCGAGGGGTTCGCGGCCGGCGTCGCGCAGCCGGGTCGACTCGCGGCGCCAGGCTTCGCCCGCACCGAAGGCCACGAATTCGCGGCTCAGCGCCGGGGTCCGCCCGCCACCCTGCCCGAGGGCGCAGAACGCGAACCGCAGGTGCGCGCCGCCGCCCATGGCGACCGGCTCCTTCTTCAGCCGCAGATCGCCGCAGCGGAACACCGGCTTGGGGTTGCCCGCGCCGAACGGCTCCATGCGGTCGAGCTCGCTGACGAGCTCGGCGACGTCGCCCGCCGAGAGCTCGCCGAGCGGCAGGTCGAGGTCGTAGCCGACCGGCACCGGTCCGGTCTGAGGGCGGCGCCGCAGGGCGGCCAGGAAGGCCTTGCGGAACTGGTCGATGTCCCGGCAGCGGAGCGTGAGGCCCGCGGCCTGGCTGTGCCCGCCGTAGCGCAGGAGCCAGCCCGCGCAGAGGTCGAGCACCGACTTGACGTCCACGTTGGCCACCGAGCGCGCCGAACCCCGCGCCTCGTCGCCCTCCTCGGCGATGAGGATGGTGGGCAGCTGGTAGAGCTCCACGAGCCGCGCCGCGCCGATGCCGATGACGCCCTTGTGCCAGTCGCGGGAGTGGAGCACGAGCCCGGGGTCGCCCTCCTTGACGTAGGGCCGCGCCATCTCCACGGCCTCGCGTTTCAGGTCGAGGTCGGCCTGCTTGCGGCGGGTGTTGGTGCGGTCGGCCTCCTCGGCCAGGCGCCGGGCCTCCTCGGGATCGTCGGTGAGCAGCAGCTCGAGCGCGGCCATGACGCGGCCGATGCGGCCGCACGCGTTCAGCCGCGGCGCCACCTGGTAGGCGAGGTCCGAGGCGGTGACCGGAAAGCCGCGGTCCAGACCGCTGATCCGCAGCAGCTCCTTCATGCCGACGCGGATCTGCTGCCGATCGGCCAGCCGCTTGAGGCCCTTGCGCACCAGCACCCGGTTCTCCCCGGTGAGGCTCATCTGGTCGGCCACCAGGCCGAGCGCCACCAGGTCGGTCACGCTCTCCAGGAATCCGTCGGGCAGGGCGCTCGGGTGCTCCTGCTTGATGGCCTCGGCGAACTTGAACGCCACCGCCACGCCGCAGAGATCGGGGTTGGGGTAGCGGGCGTCGGGCCGCCGGGGGTTGACGAGGGCGACCGCGCAGGGCCGCTCCTCGAAGATATGGTGGTCGAGCACGATGACGTCGATGCCCAGCTGGCGGGCGAGGTCGAGCTCGGCCATCGCGGCTGCTCCGGTATCGACCGTCACCAGCAGGGTGACGCCCTGGACCGCCCAGTGGCGGACCATGCGCGCGGCGACGCCGTAGCCGTCCAGGGTGCGGTCGGGGATGAACGGCAGGTCGGTCTGGACGCGGGCGCCGTCCACTCCAGGCTCTTCAGCAGCAGGTGCAGCACCGCGCAGCCGGTGATGCCGTCGACGTCGAAATCGCCATGGACGGCCACCTGCTTTCCCGCTGCGGACCGCGCGCAGCATGTGGGCGACGGCCTTGTCCATCTCCACGAGCAGGAAGGCGATCGGACAGGTGTTCGAGGGAGGGATAGAAGAAGCTCTCCAGGTCGCGGCGGCTGGTGAGGCCCCGTGCGGCCAGCAGGTTCAACAGCCGGGTCGATACCGGCTCCATAGGCGGAACCTCACGACGCAGCCGCTCGATGGTCTCGGTGCTGGGGGATTCGGCGGCTTGCCAGGGCCGGCCCGTCAGCCAGCCCGAGTGCGCGTCAGCAGGCGCGCTCGTACACGCCGGAGAATCGGCGTCGGGCCCCTCGGGCGACAGTGGCAAGTCGTACTGCAAAGCAAGCTCCCTCGCGGGTCCGGTGGCGAATCGACGCGAACACCTGTCCAAGGACCTGGCGAGGGAAGCCGGTCGTAATCCGGGTTCTGTTACCGCCACGACCGAGGTCGGACGGTGACGACCATGTATCTGGGGCCGCCGTTGCCGACGGCCTCGAGCGACCGACCCGGGAGTCAAACGAGGCGGCAACCTCATCCTCCCCTATTTGGTCTTGCTCCGGGGTTTACCCTGCCACTCCCGTCACCGGGAGCGCGGTGAGCTCTTACCTCACCGTTTCACCGCTACCGCGCCGCCACGAGGGCGACGAGGCGGTTTGTTTTCTGTGGCACTTTCCTAGGATCGCTCCTCCTGGGGGTTACCCAGGCACCCTGCCCTGTGGAGCCCGGAATTTCCTCGAACTGCCGCGCGTGAGCACGCCGGTCCGCGGCCGTCTCTCCGACTTCCCTCGCGGTTCATGATAGGGCCGCACCGAACGGATGTCACACACATGTGACGGATCAGCGCTTCTCGTCGAGGGCCAGGTTGGCCAGGTGGTCGGCGTGGGCGTTCTGGGCGCGGCGCACGTGGCGCACCCGGAACTCCTTGAACCCGCGGGCCAGATGCTGGACCTGCTGGAAGAGCGGACGCAGATCGAGGCTCTTGACGCGGTAGGCGCCGGTGAGCTGGCGGGCAACCAGTTCGCTGTCCAGATACAGGTGCACGCGTCCCACGCCCCAGCGGCTGCAATGCGCCAACGCGGCGAGGACGGCGCGGATACTCGGCCTGGTTGTTGGTCGCGCGGCCGATGGCCTCATGGTGGCTGCAGAGCTCCGGGCCGTCCTTCTGGCGGAACAGCACGCCGATCGCGGCCGGGCCGGGTTGCCCCGGCTGGCGCCGTCGGTGAACACCCTCGAGCACGGCGCTGCCCTCCTCGGGCAGGGGGCATTCCGCCAGGGTGCCGGCCGCCGGCAGCGGCGGGAACGGCTCGGCGGCGGCCTCGGCCGCGGCGGCGGCCGTCCGGGCGGCGGCGCACGGCCGGGCGGCCGGCCGTCGAGGTCGCGCCGCCAGCGCGACAGGCGCTTGCGCAGCTCCCGGACCGTCAAGCCGCACTCCCGGGCCAGCGGCCGCAGGTCCTCGCTGCGCTCGAGGGTCCGGATGAGGTCGGTGAGGGTCTCGGGAGTCTTCGCGTCGGTCACGAGGGTCACCCCAGGTCTCGGGTCTTGCGGCTGCTGCGCGGGACAACATAACGACCGCAACCCTGACAGACCACCAGCCGGGCCTCGCGGTCGGCGTCGACGGCGTCCTGCGGCGGCATCGCGTAGCCGCAGCTGCCGCAGCTGCCCTGCAACAGATCCGCCACCGGGTCGTCGTGGCGGCCGGCCAGACGGCCCACCCGGCTGGCCACCCGCGCCGGCAGGCGCTGCAGCAGGTGCCCGAGCTCGGCCTCGATCTCGGGCAGCGCCAGGCCGGCCTGCGCCGCGCGGTGCGACGCGGTGCGTTGACGGTCGGCCAGCTGCGCGCGCTGCACGGTCACCGACGTGGTCTCCTGCTCGGCCGCGAGGTCGGCGTTGCTGTTGCTCTGCCACAGGTCGAGCAGCTGCTGCTCGACCTGGTCACGTCGCTGCCGCAGCGAGGCGACCTCCCGGGTGAGCGCGAGCTGGGTGTGGGCGTCGGCCGGCGGACGCGAGCGCCGCTCGCGCAGCTTGGCCTCCAGGCCCTGCAACTCGGCCTCCAGCGCGGCGGCCGCGTGCTCCCGCTGGCGACGGCGAGCGGCGACCTCGGAGAGGTCGTCGGCGTACTCGGCGTCGAGGGCGGTGAGGTTGGCCTCGCGGCGGACGCCCTCGGCCTGGTCGCGCCGGGCCTGGACCCGCTGGCGGTAGAGTTCGGCCGCCTCGCGCAGGCGGATCAACGTCAGCTGCAGCTCGATGTCCATGCCAGGCACCCCCCGATCCGACGCCGGCTCCCTCAGCGAAGAAAAGGGTGCCCGGGGCACCCCTTCTCCGTCACTCGTCCCGGTCGGCACGGACCGGAGGGTTGGTGGTGGGCGATACTGGACTCGAACCAGTGACCTCTCGCGTGTGAGGCGAGCGCTCTAGCCAGCTGAGCTAATCGCCCAACAACCCTCTGACCCCGCCGATCCCGGGGGCCATGGTGGGCCCACCAGGATTTGAACCGGGGACCAGCCGGTTATGAGCCGGCCGCTCTCACCACTGAGCTATGGGCCCAGAATCCGGGGAGGCGTAAAATAACGCGTCCCCGGCGGCGGGTCAACCCCGGTTCTACATCATCTCGCCGTAGCCCTTGAGCTTCCGCGAGCGGCTCGGATGGCGCAGCTTGCGCAGGGCCTTGGCCTCGATCTGGCGCACGCGCTCACGGGTCACCTTGAAGATCGTGCCGACCTCCTCGAGGGTCCGCGGCGTGCCGTCGCCGAGTCCGAAGCGCAGGCGGATGACCTTCTCCTCCCGGCGCGTGAGCGTCGAGAGCACCTTGGTCATCTGGACCTTGAGCATGCTCTGCACCGCCTCGCGGGCCGGGGAGGGCGCGTTCTCGTCCTGGATGAAATCGCTCAGCGTGGAGTCCTCGTCCTCGCCCAGGGGGCGGTCGATGGACACCGGCTCCATGCTGGCCTTCATCACCGCCTGGACCTTGTCCAGGGGCATGTCCAGCCGGTGGGCGATCTCGTCGGGCGTCGGATCGCGGCCCAGCTCCTGCAGCATCTGCCGGCTGATCTTGGTCACCTTGCTGATGGCCTCGATCATGTGCACCGGGACCCGGATGGTGCGGGCCTGGTCGGCGATCGCGCGGGTGATGGCCTGCCGGATCCACCAGGTCGCGTACGTGGAGAACTTGTAGCCCTTGCGGTAGTCGAACTTCTCGACCGCGCGCATGAGGCCGCTGTTGCCCTCCTGGATCAGGTCGAGGAATTCCAGGCCGCGGTTGGTGTAGCGCTTGGCGATCGAGATCACCAGCCGCACGTTGGCCTCGATCATCTCGCGCTGGGCGGCCTGGACCTCGGCGTTGCCGCCGCTGATCTCGCCCGAGAGCTGGGCCAGCTCGTCGCGGCTGAAGCCCACCTCGCGTTCGATCTCCTGCATCCGCTTGCGGTAGTTCTTGATCTGCCGGTAGCTGTCCTGGACCACCTCGCGCCGATCGGCCGACAGCTTACGGTCCTTGAGCGCGGCCGCCATGTCGCCGAACTCGACCGTCGCCAGCGCCTCGGCCTCGGCGATCCGGGCCTCCAGGCCCCGCATCTTGGCCTCCACGAGCAGCACCTTGCTCGAGAGCGAGTCGACCATGTCGCTCGCCAGGTTCAGGCCGAGGAAGGCCTCGAGGATCTTCTTCTCGCGGGCGGCGAGCATGCGGGTGACGGTGGCCACGCGGGTGCTGTTGTCGCACACGGCGAGCTCGGCCTTGAGCTCGGCGATCTCCACCCGCCACCTCTCGATGCCGTCGAGGCTGCGCAACAGGCGCTTGCCCTCCCGGCGGGCGGACTGCCCCGTGTTCCAGGTGCTGTTGTCCAGCTGGACCACCTTGTCCAGGGGCATGGCCTCGGCGGCGAGCTGATTGGCGCAGTGGCGTAGCTCCTTCATCGCGTGCTGGGAACGCAGGGTGGCGCGGATCACGCGGATGCGTCCGTCCTCCATACGGCGCGCCAGCTTGACCTCGCCCTGGCGGGTCAGCAGCGGCACCTTGCCCATCTCGCGCAGGTACATGCGCACCGGGTCGTCGTACTTGATGTTGGAGCGGACGGCCTTCTTGGCCGACGCGACCTTCTTCTTCTCCTTGCGCTGGCGGGTGGCCATCCGGCGGGTGGCCTCGTCCTGGGAGTCGTAATAGTCGATCTGCAGTTCCTGGAGCTTGTCATACACGCGATCGAGCGCATCGATATCCACCGCGGAATCGCCGATGAGCTCGTTGATGTCGTCATTGAGAACCCAGCCGCCGCGGTCGCTGGCCTTGCGGCGAATGGATTCGATGAGCTGGTCGAACCGGTCCGTCTTCATCGAGGTGCGGCTCCCTACGGGTAGAAGGTCCTGCGTCAGCCGTGATGCGCGCGGCGAGCCAGACGCAGCCTCTCGAGGCTCTCGCGCACGGCCCGCTCGGTTTCACCTCCCTCCGGGATGTCCTTGTCCAGCAGGTCGGTGACGTAGGCCCGGTACGCGCCGTCGTGAGCGTGCCAGCGGGCCTGGATGTGAGCGGCGGGACCGAGGCCGGCGCCGTCGACCGCCCAGTCCGCGAGCTCCGCGAGCAGGATCCGCGCCGCAGGATGCGACAGCGGCAGATCCCCGATCTCGGAGAGCAGGAGGCGTGCCGCGCGGCCGCTCGCGTCGCGCAGGACGTGGGCCAGCAGCACGGCCTCCACGGCCTCGGCATGCACGCCGGTGAGCTTGCGGAAGGTGGGGCGCCGGGGCGCGGTTTCCTTGGGCGCGGCGGGTTCCTGCTCCGCGTCGTCGCCGGCGGTCGTGACCGGACGGACCGGTGCGCCGTCGCGCGGCAAGCTCGCGCGCAGCACGGCGGTCTCGAGTTCGAAGAGGTCCGCCACTTCCCGGAGCATGTACTCGCGACGGATCGCGTCGGGAACGGCGGCGACGGTGGTCAGCACCTGGCGAACTCCTTTTTCCAGGGCGGCCCGGTCATCTCCGGCGCGGGCCACGGCGTCGCGCACGAAGCGCAGGTACGGGACGCGGTTCGCGAGCACCGCGGCGACGGCGTCGGGGCCGTCCTCGAGCGCCACGTCGGCCGGATCACGACCCTGGGGCAACGCGGCGATCTCCGCCTCCAGGCCGGCCGCCAGGCAGATGTGGCACGTCTTGACGGCCGCCTTGCGACCCGCCGCGTCGCCGTCGAACAGCACCACCACCCGGTCGGCACCGCGCCGCAGAAGGCGCGCCTGTTCCGCGGTGAAGGCCGTTCCGCACGAGGCCACGGCGTGCGTGACTCCGGCCTGGGCCAGCGCGATCACGTCCAGGTATCCCTCCACCAGCACGGCTTCCTTCACGCGGGCGATCACCATGCGGGCGGCGTCGAAGCCGTACAGCAGGCGGCTCTTGCTGAAGTGAGGACTGTCGGCGGAATTGAGATACTTGGGTTCGCCGGCGCCGATGATGCGGGCGCCGAAGCCGGTCACCTGACGCGCGACGTTCCGGATGGGAAACATAACCCGTTCGCGGAAATAGGCAAACGGGGCGCGGCCGTCGTGGGTGCGCAGGAGGTCGCTGCTGAGGGCGAGCTCGAGGCCGACCCCGCGCCGTTCGAGCTCGCGCTGCAGCCAGTCGCCGGCCGGCGCCCAGCCGACGTCGAAACGGTCGAGGATCTCCAGGCTGAAGCCGCGGCCGGTGAGGTAGTCGCGGGCGGCTGCGCCGAGGTGCGGATCCTGCCAGGCGGCGCAGAAGGCGTCGGCGGCGGCGGCCATGGCGCGGAAGTAGGCGCGCTTCTCGCCCTCGTCCTCGCCGGGCTGCAGGAACTTGGCGAGGTCGATGTCGAGCGCGCGGGCCAGCGTCTCCATGGCCTCGGGGAAGGCCAGGCCCTCGATCTCCATGAGGAAGGCGATCGCGTCGCCCCCGGCGCCGCAGCCGAAGCACTTGTAGAGCTGACGGACGGGGTTGACGTGGAAGCTTGGCGTCTTCTCCTGGTGGAAGGGGCAGAGGCCCTTGTAGCTGGCCCCGGCCGCCTGCAGGCGCACATACTTGCCCACGAGCTCGACGATGTCGGTCTCGTCCTTGACCCTGGCGATGATCTCGGGAGGCAGAGTGGCCACCGGGCATCCTTCGGGTTGGGAACCCGTGAACGTAACACGAGAACCCCAAAACCGTCAAGTTTGTTGCGGGACTGCCAGTTAGCAGCTCAGCGGAGGTGCACCACGGTGGCGCCGAGGTTGGACTGGCGCTCGCCCCCGGGATGGAACGTGTCGACGCGCGGATCCCGGGCCAGGCGGGCCAGCAGCTGGTCGCGCAGACGCCCGGTCCCCATGCCATGGACGACGGTGAGCTGGTCCAGGCCCACCGGCACGGCGCGGTCGAGCATCCGGTCCAGGCGCAGCCACGCCTCGTCGGCGGTCAGGCCGCGCAGATCGAGCTCCGCCGGAACGCTCGTGTCGTCCTCGTTCCAGGTCCAGCCGCCGCGGTCGGTCCCCGGCGTACGCGCGTCCGGCGAGGGCTCGTCCATCCGCTCGACGGCGGCGCGGTCGACGCTCAACCGCAGGCCGTCGGCCAGCAGGCCCACCTTGTCGCCCCGCAGCTCGGTGACCCGTCCCTGCAGACCGAGGTGCGGCACGCGCACCCGCTCGCCCCGCGCCAGGTCCGGCGGGGCCCCGGACGCCTCTGGCACCGACTCGGGCAGGTCGTGCTGCACGGCCGCGAACTCGCGCCGCGCCTCGCGGACCGCGGCCTGGTCGGCGGCCTGGGCCTTGACCTCGCGGACCGCCGCCTCGAGCTTGCGCCGCCATTCGCGCAGCAGCTGTTCGCCGGCCCGCCGAGCCTCGCGCCGGGTGCGGGCCAGCTCCTGGTCGAGGTCGGCCAGGCGCGCGTCGAGCTCGACCTGACGGCGCTGCAGACCCGACTCGAGGTCGCGGGCGGCGGCCTCGGCCTGGCCAGTTCGCCGGCGCGCCGGGCCAGGTCCCGCAGCAGCTGGGCCTGCTGGTACCGCTCCTCGGCCCACCAGGGCCTGCGCCTCTCGCAGGAGGGCCGATCCAGGCCCACCCGCGCGGCGATGTCGAAGGCGTGGCTGGCGCCGGGGCTGCCCAGGCGCAGGGTGAAGAGCGGCGCCAGGGTCTGCTCGTCGTAGTCCATGGCGGCGTTGAGCATGGCCGGGTGGTCGTGCACCGCGGCCTTGAGAAGACCGAATGCGTCGACGCCAGCATCGAGCGCGCCGCGCGCGGCGAGGCGGGCCAGGGCCGTCAGGGCGAGCGCCGTGCCCTCCTGCGGGTCGGTGCCCGACCCGATCCTGTCGCACAGCAGCAGGCTGGTCCGCGTCGGCCTCCGCGAGATAGCGCTGCAGGTGGGTCAGGTGGGCGGAGAAGCTCGAGAGGGCATCTTCGATCGACTGCTCGTCGCCGAGGTCGACGAACAGGCGCCGCACCAGCGGCAGGCGCGTGTCCTCGCGGGCGGGCACGTCCCAGCCGCTCTGGGCCAGGAGCACCAGCACGCCGACCGTCTTCATGGCCACCGACTTGCCGCCGGCGTTGGGACCGCTGATCACCAGCACCCGGACGGTATCCGGCAGGTCGAGGTCCAGCGGCACGACGGCCTCCGGCCGGCCCTGACGGCGCAGGGTCTCCTCGAGCAGCGGGTGACGGGCCGCGCAGACGCAGGCTGGCCCGCGCGCGAGCAACGGGCCGCCGGCGCCGTACCTTCGCGCCAGCGCACGCCCGCGCGCACGCGGTCGGCCAGCAGGAGCAGCTCGCCGCCGGCCTGAGCCCGGCGGCGTCGCGTCGACGCGGCGGTTGAGCTCGGCGAGGATGCGGGTCTCTCGGCGGCGATCGCCAGCCGCGACCGAGGTCGTTGGCCAGCTGCATTTTGTCTCGGCGGGTTCGACGCAGACGGTCTGCCCGGTCTGGCTGCAGGTCGCGGGACGATGCCCGGGCGTGATGCGGCGCCGCTCGCCGGCCTTCAGGGGCAGGCAGAAACGGTCGCCGCGGAGGGTCACCCGTCGGCGGTGGTCAGGCCGCTTCGACCGCCTCGGCCATCACCCGCGCGACGGCCTGGCGCACCTGCTGTCGAGCTCGCGGGCCTGCTGACGCTGGCGCGCGAGCAGCGGACTGGCCCCGTCGAGCAGCTGCCCATCACGGTCGAGGCAGGCGCCGCAGCTCGTTCGCTGCGGCGTGGGATCGCCGAGCGCTGCGGGCGGCCGCAGCCCAGGCGGCGGCCGCGTCCTGCCGGGCGAGGAACCAGCCGCGCAGCCGCGCGAGGTCCTCGGCGAGCTGCGCGACTTGCCGCCAGCTCGCCGCCCTCCAGGCGGCGCGGCGACCCGCGGTCCAGCAGGTCGACGGTGGACGAGATGTCGGCCAGCGGCGGCTCCTGGCCCTGCTCGAGCAGCTGGCGCAGCGCGCGTCGGACAGGCCATGCACCACGGCGATCACGTCCCGACTGGTACGAACCGCCGCCGCACCGCTCCGCGGCCCGGCGGTTGTGGCGGCGGGCCACCTGATCCAGCACCCGCGGCCAGCCGAGCAGCGACAGCGCCCGGTGACAGCCCAGCGGCTCGCGGCGCGCCGTCTCGTCGGCGGCGGCCAGGCCTGCCACCAGCGCGCCTTCAGTCGAACGTCCGGCGCCTCGCGGGTCCGGTCCACTGCGGCAGCCGGACGCGTCGACGGCCCTGCGCTTCAGCCGTCGACGCGCCCGCCGAGCAGCTCGTGCGCGCCCTGGTGATGGCGGGCGCCGCGTGGTAGACTGACGTCGCCGACCGGATGCTGGACGTAGGCAGCGCGCACCCGATCGCCGCCCGGCGCCTGGCTCACGGCGATCAGGCCGACGCTCGCCACCAGGGCTCCGAGCAGGACGCCGCAGAGGGCGCCGCCGATGCGGTCGAGCCAGCCGAGCGGGCTCCACTGCACGAACTTCGACACGGCCCCGGCGACGATCCGGATCACCACCAGCGCGGCCACGAACATGAGCACGTTGCCGAGCACGAGGGCCGCGGTGTCGTCCAGCCCGGTGGTGCGCGACAGCCAGGGCGCCAGGCCCGCGGCGAACCGCGCGGTCACGAGCACGGCCACGAGCACGCCGGCCAGCTCGATGAGCCGCTTGACGACTCCCGCCCGCCAGCCGAAGACGCCGCACACCGCGAGCACGCCGAGGGTCACCCAGATGACGGCCATCAGCCCACCAGCCGCTGCTTCACCATGGCGCTCACCCGGCCGCCGTCGGCCCGGCCGGTCACCTTCGCCATGACCGCCTTCATGACCTTGCCCATGTCCTGCGGCCCCTGGGCGCCGACCTCGGCGACCGCGGCGTCGACCGCCGCCGCGAGCTCCTCGTCGCTCAGCTCGGCAGGGAGGTAGCCCTTGACGATCGCGAGCTCGGCCTCCGCCTCGGCCACCAACTCGGCCCGACCCGCCCCGCGAGCGGATTCGAGCGTGTCGCGCACCTTCTTCGCGTAGCTCTGCAGGACCTTCATGGCGCCCTCGTCGTCGAGCTCGATGCGCTGGTCCACCTCCACCTGCTTGAACGCGGCCTGCAGCTGGCGCAGGACGCCGAGCAGCGGCTTGTCCTTGGCCTTCATGGCGGCGATGGTGTCCGCTTTCAGGCGGGCGACGATCTGACTGGGCATGGCGCGGTTCCTTTCGGCGATGGCAAGGATCGGGCTGGGAGTCTACGGCGGCCGACGGCGGCGGTCAAGCCGGCCGGATCCACGCCCGGCGAACCTGCTGCAGGGCCACCAGGCCGGCCAGGGCGGCGGTCTCGGTGCGCAGGACATGCGGGCCGAGGGTCAGCGGCACGGCCCCGCGGCCGGCGAAGAGATGCAGCTCGGCCGCCGACCAGCCGCCCTCCGGGCCGATCAGCACGAGCAGTTCGGCGGGCGCGGCTTGGCCGGCGAGACGGCGCCTGGCGGCCTGCGCCGCGAGCGCAGTCGCGTCCTGCACCGCCTCGCCCACGAGGTCGCCGGGCGCCGCGCCGAACAGGACCTCGCCCCGCGCGGCGGCCAGCACGGACAGCAGCGGCGCCGGTTCGCCGAGCACCGGA
>JAWKQQ010000008.1:0-317260 GCA_041390065.1 Candidatus Krumholzibacteriia bacterium | reverse complement strand
CGTGGTCTCCAAGATCCTGGCCTAGCTGAGGATTGCCGGGGCCGGCGACGAACGCCGGCCCCACACCAACCCAAGTGAAGGTGAGCAGGCGTCCCGGACAGCCGGCGACGAAGCTGGAGTAGCCTCACCCAAGGAGCAGACGTGGCTCGACAGAAGGTTCAGATCAAGTTGCGGGCGTACGAACCGGCCGTGCTCGACAAATCGGCCGAGGTCATCGTGTCGACCGTCCTGCGGACCGGCGCCCTGGTGCGGGGGCCCGTGCCCCTGCCGACCCAGCGGTCGGTCTACACCGTCCTGCGCTCGCCCCACGTGGACAAGAAGTCCCGCGAGCAGTTCGAGATCAAGGTTCACAAGCGGCTGATCGAGATCGAGAACTCGACGCCGCAGACCATGGAATTCCTCCGCAAGTTGGCGCTGCCCGCGAGCGTCGACGTGGAGATCGTCGCCTCCTAAGCCCGGAGGACGCCCCCGGCCGAGGTTGCTCGTCTGGGAGATTCGGGAGCAAGAACATGATCGGACTGATCGGCAAGAAGATTGGCATGACCCGGCGCTTCGACGACGAAGGCCGCAGCGTCCCCGTGACGGTGATCGAGGCCGGGCCCTGCGTGGTGACCCAGGTCAAGACCACCTCGAGCGACGGGTACAACGCGGTGCAGGTCGGCTTCGGCGCCAAGAAGGCCAAGAACACGCCCATGCCCATGCAGGGGCACTTCCGCAAGGCCGCCACCGACCCTCTGCGTACCGTCTGCGAGTTCCGGTTCGACGCCGCGCCCGACTTCAAGCTGGGCCAGACGCTGAACGTCGAGACGCTCGACGGGGTCGTGAAGGTCGACGTGATCGGCACCACCAAGGGCCGCGGGTTCTCCGGGCGCATCAGGCGGCACGGCCACCATCGTGGTCCGGCTGCCCACGGCTCGAAGAACGTGCGCGAGGCCGGCGGTACGGGCATGCACGAGGAGCCGGGCCGCGTGCTGCCGGGCCACCCGATGGCGGGCCAGTACGGCAACAAGCGTGAGACGAAGAAGAATCTGACGATCGTCGCCATCGACAAGGAGCGGAACCTGCTCCTCGTCAAGGGCTCGGTGCCGGGCACCAGGAACGGGATCGTGGTCATCCGGCCGAGCCGGTAGGTTGCAGGTCCGGTGGGACCGGAAAGCGAAGGATGGAAACCATGGCGACTGCCAAGCTATACAGCAGCACGGGAGAGCAGAAGGGCACGGTGGAGCTGTCCGCCGCGATCTTCGAGCAGCCCGTGCACCGGCAGGCCCTTTACGAGGCCGTGCGCAACTACCTGGCCAACCAGCGCCAGGGCACGCATGACACCAAGACCCGGGCCGAGGTCGTGGGACGCCGGCAGAAGATGTTCAAGCAGAAGGGCACCGGCCGCGCCCGCATGGGCTCGATCAAGAGCCCGAGCCGCGTCGGCGGCGGCCGCGCACACGGCCCGCACCCGCGCGACTACAGCTACACGCTGCCGCGCAAGATCAAGCGCCTGGCGCTGAAGTCGGCGCTCAGCGACCGTGCCGCCGCGGCCCGGATCGCCGTGGTCGAGGACTTCCAGATGGAGGCCCCCAAGACCAAGACGATGGCCGAGCTGCTGCGCAAGATGGCCCTCGAAGGCCGGCACACGCTGGTGGTGCTGCCGAACGAATCCGAGGTCCTCTTCAAGAGCGTGCGGAACCTCGGCGGCGTCCGCGTCCTGCGGAGCCACGAGCTGAACGCCTACACCATCCTCTGGGCCGACAACCTGGTGTTCACGCAGTCGGCCCTGAGCAAGGCCGAGGAGGTGTTCGCATGAAGGACCTGAGCCAGGTCGTCCGCAAGCCGCTGGTGACCGAGCGTTTCGCCCGCCTGCGCGAGCGCGACAACAAGTTCATCTTCGAGGTCCATCCGGACGCCAACAAGCACGAGATCCGGCAGGCCATCGAGCACTACTTCGGCGTGAAGGTGACCGACGTGCGCACCATGAACGTGCTGGGCAAGGTCAAGCGCCTCGGCCGGTTCGAGGGCAAGCGCGCCGACTGGAAGAAGGCCATCGTGACCCTGGCCAAGGGCGACTCGATCGATCTCTTCGATCAGGTCTGACCCGCGGCGAGGCGGTCCGACGTTGTATAGCCGACCCCGGGTCGGCTGCGAAGACGGGCTGGCGGCGAACCAGCCGCCAGGTTGAAGGAGACAGGGAACATGGCGATCAGGAAGCTCAAACCGACGACGCCCGTGCAACGGTTCCGCACCGTGGCGGACTTCGCCGAGGTCACCAAGACCGAGCCCGAGAAGTCGTTGCTCGAGCCGCTGACGAAGTCGGGCGGCCGCAACAACATGGGCCGGATCACGTCGCGTCGGCGCGGCGGCGGCCACAAGCGTCGCTACCGCAAGATCGACTTCAAGCGGCACAACAAGCTCGAGGTGCCGGCCAAGGTGGCGGCCATCGAGTACGACCCGAACCGCAGCGCCCGCATCGCCCTGCTGCACTACGCGGACGGCGAGAAGCGCTACATCCTCTGGGCCAAGGGCCTGGAGGTGGGCAGCGAGGTCGTGGCCGGGCCGGACGCGCCGTTCAACGTCGGCAACGCCCTGCCGCTGGCGCGCATCCCGCTGGGCACGCTGGTCCACAACGTGGAGCTGCAGATCGGCAAGGGCGGGCAGATGGTCCGCTCGGCCGGCGCCTATGCCCAGGTGATGGCCAAGGAAGGCGAGCGGGTCACGCTGCGCATCCCCTCGGGTGAGGTGCGCATGGTGCACCGCAACTGCTACGCGACGATCGGCGAGGTCGGCAACTCCGAGCACGAGAACATCGTGAGCGGCAAGGCGGGTCGCAGCCGCTGGCTCGGCAAGCGGCCCAAGGTCCGCGGCGTGGCCATGAACCCGATCGATCACCCGCATGGCGGTGGCGAGGGTCGCACGAGCGGCGGCCGTCATCCCAGCACACCGTGGGGCAAGCCCACCAAGGGTTACAAGACCCGCAAGAAGCAGCCGTCCGACACGTTCATCGTGCGCCGGCGCAAGAGCAAGTAGTGAGGCGACCGGCGAGGCCGGCCACCCGGCGTCACCGTCTGACGGAGGAAGACTGAGGCATGAGTCGTTCGATCAAGAAGGGCCCGTTCGTCGACGAGCACCTGCTCAAGAAGGTGGACGCCCTCAACGCGAATAGCGAGAAGCGGGTCGTCAAGACCTGGTCCCGGCGTTCGACCGTTCTCCCGGAGTTCCTCGGACACACGATCGCCGTGCACAACGGCAAGCAGTTCGTGCCCGTCTACGTCCAGGAGAACATGGTGGGGCACAAGTTCGGCGAGTTCGCGCCCACGCGGACCTACCGCGGACATACCAGCAAGAAGAAGAAGTAGCCCGGAGGAGATGAGACATGCAAGCCATGGCAGTTGCCCGCTTCATCCGGGTTTCGCCCCGCAAGACGCGCCTGGTGGCCGACCTCGTGCGCGGCAAGACCGTCCAGGATGCGCTGAACATCCTGGCGCTGACGCCCAAGAAGGCCTCGCCCATCCTGCGCAAGGCCATCCTCTCGGCGGCCGCCAACGCTCAGGTGCTGAACGACAGGTCGACCGACCTGTCCCATGAGGCCCTGCTGGTGTCCGAGATCCGGATCGACGAGGGCCCGACCCTCAAGCGTATCCGGCCGCGGGCCCAGGGCCGGGCGTACCGGATCAACAAGCGCACGAGTCACATCAAGGTGACGGTGGAGACGCTCGACTGATGGCAAGGCCGGCCGCGTCGGCCGGCGAGTAGAGTTCACGTGCGGCGCGGACTGCGGACCGCGACGCCGAGGAAGGACGACCATGGGTCAGAAAACACATCCGATCGGATTCCGCGTCGGAATCGTCAAGGACTGGAGCTCGACCTGGTTCACCCAGAAGCACTTCGCTGACTGGCTGGCCGAGGACGTCAAGATCCGCAAGTACGTGCAGGCCCGTGTCGGCAGCGCCGGCATCGCCGAGATCCGGATCAAGCGGTTCCGCGAGCGCGTGAACGTCATCGTCGCCACCAGCCGTCCCGGCGTGGTCATCGGCCGTCGCGGCGCCCAGGCCGAGAGCTCGCGCCAGGAGCTCGAGAAGCTCACCGGCAAGAAGATCAAGCTGGATGTGGACGAGTGAAGAAGCCCGAGCTGTGCGCCACCCTGGTGGCCGAGCACATCGCCGTGCAGCTGGCCGGCCGGGTGAGCTCCGACAGGCGATGAAGAAGGCGATCCAGACGGCCATGCGCATGGGCGCCAAGGGCATCCGCGTGCGGGCGGCCGGCCGACTCGGCGGCGCCGAGATGGCCCGCGTCGAGAGCTATGCCGAGGGAAGCGTGCCCCTGCACACCCTGCGGGCCGACATCGACTACGGCACGGCCACCGGCCGCTCCGCGTACGGTGCCATCGGCGTGAAGGTGTGGATCTGCAAGGGCGAGGTCTTCCCGTCCGAGTACAAGGAAGAACTGCGGTCCCAGGTGGCCCGGGAACGCACCTGATCGCGGCGGGCGGTCCCGACCGCCGGCAGCTGGACCATGACGACGTCGTGACGATCACGCCGACGAGGCAGAGGTAACGTATCATGTTGATGCCGAAGCGCACCAAGTTCCGCAAGATGATGAAGGGCCGCACCCGGGGCACGGCGTTCCGCGGCTCCAAGGTGTCGTTCGGGGACTACGGCCTGCAGGCCGTCGAGCCCGGCTGGATCAAGAGCCGGCAGATCGAGGCCGCCCGTGTGGCCATCACCCGTCGCATCAAGCGTCAGGGCAAGGTCTGGATCCGCGTCTTCCCGGACAAGCCCATCACGCTGAAGCCCGCCGAGACCCGAATGGGCAAGGGCAAGGGCGCCCCCGAGTACTGGGTGGCGGTGGTCAAGCCGGGTCGCGTGATCTACGAGATCAACGGCGTCGATGAGCAGCTCGCGAAGGAGGCCCTGCGCCTCGGTGCCGCCAAGCTGCCGTTCAAGTGCCGGGTCATCAGCCGGCAGGGAGACTAGATCATGGCGAAGAAGAAAGCGCACGATCTCCGGGACCTGACCGTCGAGGACCTCGAGAGCCTCGAGCGGGAGAAGGCCGAGGACCTGATGAACCTGCGGCTGCGGCTCCGGCTGCGGCAGGTCGACAACCCGCTCTCGATCCGGGAGGCCCGGCGCGAGTTGGCGACGATCAAGACGGTCATCACTGAGAAGAAGCGGGCGGCGGTCTAGGACGCCCCAGCGGGCTCCCGCTCTGGCGGGGCCAGGAGAAGGAACGATGAGCGAACGCAATCTGAGGGCGGTCAGGATCGGGACGGTGGTGTCCGACAAGATGGACAAGACCGTGACGGTGAAGATCAACCGACGCTTCCCCCACCCGCTGTACAAGCGGATCATCACGCGGTCGGTCAAGCTGATGGCCCATGATGAGACCAACGAGTGCCGCGTCGGTGACGTGGTGAAGGTGATGGCCACCCGTCCGCTCTCGAAATCCAAGCGCTGGCGGGTGTCCGAGATCATCGAGAAGGCGAAGTAGGCACCGGTGAGGCTAACTAGCCCGAGTAGGAGCATGGAGCAATGATCCAGGAATTTACACGCCTTACCATCGCGGACAACTCCGGCGCCAAGACCGCCATGTGCATCCGCGTGCTGGGCGGCACCGGACGGCGTTACGCGCGGGTCGGTGACATCATCGTCGCATCGGTGAAGTCGGCCATCCCCAACGCGAACGTCAAGAAGGGCCAGGTCGTCAAGTGCGTCGTCGTGCGCACCAAGAAGGAAGTCGGGCGCAAGGATGGCAGCTACATCCGCTTCAGCGAGAATGCAGCCGTGATCATCCAGGACAACCTCGAGCCCGTGGGCACGCGTATCTTCGGGCCCGTGGCCCGCGAGCTGCGCGACCGTCGGTTCATGAAGATCGTCAGCCTGGCCCCGGAGGTGCTGTGATGCGACTCAAGAAGGGCGACCTCGTCCACGTCATCAGCGGCAACGACAAGGGCAAGGAAGGCAAGATCCTCAAGGTCTACCCGAAGACCCAGCGGGTGATCGTCGAGAAGATCAACCTGATCAAGCGGCACACGCGCCCCACCCAGATCAACCCGCAGGGCGGGATCGTGGAGAAGGAAGCCCCCATCCACGTGTCCAACGTCATGCTGGTGTGTCCGAACACGAAGAAGCCGACCCGCGTCGGCAAGGAGATCCTGTCCGACGGCAGCCGCGCCCGCGTGAGCAAGCGCAGCGGCGACATGCTGAGCGACTAGGCTGGCCCGAGCGACGAAGACGGAGGAAGGTCCGATGACCGAGAAGACGATGCCCCGGCTGCGCGTGACCTACGAAGAAACGGTCAAGGCGGCCCTGCAGGAGAAATTCGAGTACGGCAGCGCGATGCAGATCCCGAGGCCGGTGAAGGTCGTGCTGAACGTGGGCATGGGGAAGGCTATCCAGAATCCCAAGGCCCTCGAGAACGCCATCTCCGAGCTGGAGATCATCACCGGGCAGAAGGCCGTGCCCACGAAGGCCCGCAAGTCCATCTCGAACTTCAAGGTTCGCGAGGGCATGACCATCGGCGCCCGGGTGACGCTCCGCAACGAGCGCATGTGGGAGTTCCTCGACCGCTTCATCAACGTGACGCTGCCCCGTATCCGCGACTTCCGCGGCGTGCCGGCGCGGCTGAGCGGCGCGGGCGACTACACCCTGGGCCTCAAGGACCAGCTCATCTTCCCGGAGATCGACTTCGACAAGGTCGAGGAGCCCCGCGGAATGAACGTGACCATCGTCACCACTGCCACGACGGACGAAGAAGGCCGGGAACTCCTCAGCCTGCTCGGTATGCCGTTCCGGCGCTCCTAAGGAGGAATGGATTTGGCGCGCAAGTCGCTGATCGCCAAGGCCAACCGGCCGCCCAAGTTCAAGGTTCGGGGTTACAACCGTTGCCGCCGGTGCGGCCGGTCGCGAGGCTACATCGGCCGGTTCGGCATCTGCCGCATCTGCTTCCGTGAACTCGCGCTCGAGGGCAAGATCCCGGGCGTCAAGAAGGCCAGCTGGTAAGGCACGAGGAGACTGAAGACATGAGCATGACCGATCCCATCGCGGATATGCTGACCCGCATTCGCAACGCCATCCAGGCGGGTCATCGCAGGGTCGAGATCCCTGCCTCGGGCACCAAGCGGGCCATCGCCGAGGTGCTCAAGGAGCAGGGATACATCACGAAGTTCGAGGAGATCTCCGACAGCCCCCAGGGGACGCTGCGGTTGTACTTGAAGTACTACGACCGCGACGGCTCCCGGATCGGCGTGATCGAGGGTATCCGCCGGGTGAGTCGTCCGGGACGCCGCATCTTCGCGGGCAAGGACGCCATTCCCAAGGTTTGCGGCGGCTACGGTATCTCCATCCTGTCCACCAACGAGGGCATCCTCACCGGTCACCAGTGCCGCAAGCGCGGCGTCGGTGGCGAGGTGCTCTGCGAAGTGTGGTAAGCCGTTCCTGGTCGCGGAGGAAGATCAATGTCTCGCATCGGTAAGAATCCCATTCCCGTCCCCAGCGGCGTCACCGTCGCCGTCGAGGGCAACACCGCCGTGGTCAAGGGACCCAAGGGCGAGTTGCGTCAGCATGTGCCCGCGGGCCTGCACTACGAGGTCGTCGACGGGGAGCTGAACATCACGCGGCCCGACGACAGCAAGCCCATGCGCGGCTACCACGGTCTGGTGCGGGCGCTGATCGCCAACCAGATCAAGGGCGTGACCGAGGGCTGGGAGAAGAAGCTCGAGATCGAGGGCGTCGGGTACCGGGCCCAGGTGAAGGGGAAGGTGCTGGACCTGCAGCTGCAGTTCAGCCACCCGCTGGAGTACCCCATTCCCGACGGCATCACCATCGAGACGCCCGATCAGACCCATATCACGATCAAGGGCGTCGACAAGCAGCAGGTCGGCCAGGTGGCGGCGGAGATCCGAGCGTTCCGCAAGCCCGAGCCCTACAAGGGCAAGGGGATTCGCTACGCAGGCGAGCAAATCATCCGCAAGGCCGGCAAGGCTGGCGGCAAGTAACGCGGCGGAGGTTGAACGATGAGTGAAGGACGCAAGACGCGGCGAAGCGCCTGGCTGAAGCGCAAGCGGCGGGTGGGCAAGCGGCTCCATGGGACGGCGGAGAAGCCCCGCCTCACGGTGTTCCGTAGCCACCGCAACATGTACGCCCAGCTGGTGGACGACGATCAGGGGCAGACCCTCGCCTTCTGTGACGTGAGCAAGGCGGTCGAGTGCAAGCTGCCCGAGGGCATCGACGGCAAGCGCGCCCTGGCTTACCGCGTGGGGCACGCCCTGGCCGAGCAGGCCAAGGCCAAGGGCGTCGAGAAGATCGTCTTCGATCGTAACGGTTACCTCTACCACGGACGCGTCGCGGCCCTCGCGCAGGGCGCCCGGGACGGTGGACTGGAGTTCTAGATTGCATGTGGCGGCCCGGACGGGCCGCGCATACGCAGACAGGAGCAGGATCCGATGGCGGAGATGAACAACAACACTCGTCGTGGTGGACCGGGCGCCGGTGGACGCGGACCTGGTGGTTTCGGTGGGCGCGGGCCTGGTGGCCCGGGCGGACGTGGCCCGGGCGGCCCCGGCGGGCGTGGCCCTGGCGGTCCCGGCGGTCCCGGCGGCCCCGGCGGGCGGGATGGTCGGCGCGGTCCCGGCGGTCCTGGTGGCCCCGGCGGGCGTGACGGGCGCGGTCCCGGTCGCGACCGCGAGCAGAGCGATATGCTCGAGAACGTGATCAACATCAACCGCGTGGCGAAGGTCGTCAAGGGCGGTCGGCGCTTCAGCTTCAGCGCGATCGTCACCGTGGGTGACGGCAAGGGGCGCGTGGGCGTTGCCATGGGCAAGGCCAACGAGATCTCCGACGCCATCCGCAAGGGCGGCGAGAACGCGCGGTCGTCCATGATGAAGGTGCCCATCACCAACGAGACGATCCCCTACCAGGTGATCGGCCGTTTCGGCGCGAGCCGCGTCCTGCTGAAGCCGGCCACGGCCGGTACGGGCGTGATCGCCGCCGGCGGCGTGCGCGCCATCCTCGAGGCCGCGGGCGTGCGCAACATCCTCACCAAGCAGCTGGGTTCGCGGAACCCCAACAACGTGGTCAAGGCGACCATGGACGGCCTGCGCCAGCTGCGCATCGTCGAGGATTTCGCCGCCAAGCGTGGCCTCACCGTGCCCGAGGTGCTGGGCCTGGCCGATCCGGGCCAGCGACGGGCGCCCAAGCCGACCGCGGCCCCCGTGGCCGAACCGGAGCAGGAGGCCAGCAGCGATGAGTAAGCTGAAGGTCACGCAGATCAAGAGCGTCATCGGACGCCCGCACCCGCAGCGCCGCATCGTGGCGGCCCTCGGCTTGCGCCACCACCAGATGACCGTCGAGCACGACGATACCCCCGCCATCCGCGGCATGCTGCACAAGGTGCGGCACCTGGTGCGGGTCGAAGAGGTGAAGTAGCATGCTGAAGCTCAACGACATCGGCGCTCCCCAGGGAGCGAACCGCGAGAAGAAGCGCCGTGGTCGTGGTCCGTCCTCGGGCCAGGGCAAGACCGGCGGCCGCGGCCACAAGGGCCAGAAGGCCCGCAGCGGCGGCGGCGTGCCGCCGTGGTTCGAGGGCGGCCAGATGCCCCTGAACCGCCGTCTGCCCAAGCGCGGCTTCACGAACATCTTCAAGAAGCAGTTCCAGCTGGTCAACCTCGACCAGCTCGAGGGCCGCTTCCAGGCCGGCGAGACCGTCAACGCCGAGATCCTGGCGGAGCGCGGCCTGGTGCGCAACGCCCAGCAGCCGGTCAAGCTGCTCGGCCGTGGCGAGATCACCAAGTCGCTCACCGTCACCGTGAACAAGGCCAGCCAGAGCGCCGTGAGCGCCATCGAGGGTGCCGGCGGTTCCGTCACCCAGAGCGAGTAGTCACCGGAGCCGCACGCGTGCGTCATCAGCAAAGGAAGCAGCCTTGAATATCGCTGGCAGCTACCAATCGATGTTCAAGATCCCCGAACTCAAGCGGCGGATCCTGTTCACGGCCATGATCCTGGTCATCTACCGTCTGGGTAGCCACATTCCCGTGCCCGGGATCGACCGGGCCCAGATGGCGCAGTTCTTCGCGAGCCTCGAGGGTACGTTCGCCGGTCTGTACGACATGTTCTCCGGCGGCAACCTCAAGAACGCGACGATCTTCGCCCTCGGCATCATGCCCTACATCAGCGCTTCGATCATCCTGCAGCTTCTCCAGGCCGTGGTGCCGTACTTCGAGAAGCTGGCCAAGGAGGGCGAGGAAGGCCGCAAGAAGATCAATCAGCTCACGCGTTACGGCACGGTCGCCCTGGCGCTCGTGCAGGCCTTCGGCATGAGCTTCGCCGTCGAGAGCATGGGCGTGGTGGCCGCGCCCGGTATGGCGTTCAAGCTCATGTTCGTGCTCACGCTCACCACCGGCACCATGCTGGTGATGTGGCTCGGAGAGCAGATCACCGAGCGCGGCATCGGCAACGGCATCTCGCTGATCATCTTCATCGGCATCGTGGCCCGGTACCCGTCCGACGTCCTGCGCACCCTGACGCAGCTGCAGGACGGGACCATGCACTGGTTCAAGCTGATCATGATCGTGGCGTTCATGCTGGTCGTGATCGCCGCCATCATCGCGATCACCCAGGGCCAGCGGAAGATCCCGGTGCAGTACGCCAAGAAGATCGTGGGTCGTCGCGTGTACGGCGGCGCCAGCACGCACATCCCGCTGCGGGTCAACACCGCCGGCGTGATCCCCATCATCTTCGCCCAGTCGATCATCATGTTCCCGGCGACGCTTGGCAACTTCTTCCCCAACAACGACTTCTGGCAGGCGTTGAGCCGGAACTTCTCGCCGCCGCACCCGATCTACGTGGTCGTCTACTCGGCGATGATCATCCTGTTCGCCTACTTCTACACCGCGGTCATCCTGAACCCGCGGGACGGTAGACAACCTGAAGAAGAACAGCGGCTTCATCCCGGGCGTGCGGCCGGGCAACAAGACCGCCGAGTACATCGACCGCGTGTTGACCCGCGTGACGCTCCCGGGAGCCATCTTCCTGGCGCTGATCGCGATCCTGCCCGACCTGATGATCGCCTGGTTCAACGTGCCGTTCTACTTCGGCGGCACGGGCCTGCTGATCGTCGTCGGCGTGGCGCTCGACACGCTGCAGCAGATCGAGTCGCATCTGGTGATGCGGCATTATGACGGATTCATGGCCAAGGGTCGCATGCGCGCGCGGAGGACCTGATTCGTGACCGGGGTCCTGAACATGTCGGGTGCCGTCCGGGGACGCTACCGCCGATCGAGGCTCGTCAGTGTCCTGGGCTAACCTGAAGATCCGGCGCAAGACGGCCGAGCAGATCGAGGCGATGGCGGCCAGCGGGCGCATCCTGGCCGAGGTGTTCGGCGAGGTCCGGCGCCTGGTCGCTCCCGGGGTCACCACCGGGGAGATGGACCGCCGTCTGGAGAGCATGATTCGCGATGCGGGCTGCGTGCCCTCGTTCAAGGGGTACCACGGCTTTCCGGCCTCGGCCTGCATCTCGGTGAACGAAGAGGTCGTCCACGGCATTCCGGGGGACCGGGTGCTGCGGGAGGGCGACATCGTCGGGGTCGACATCGGCCTCATCCACGACGGGTGGCACGCGGACAGCGCGGAGACCCTGCCCGTGGGCGAGGTGGACGCGGAAGCGGAACGGTTGCTGCGCATCACCGACGAGTGTCTGTGGCGCGGCATCGAGGCCATCGCGGCGGGCAAGCGGCTGTCGGTGGTGGGCATCGCCGTCGAGACCCTGGCCCGCGCCGAGGGTTTCGCGGTGGTGGAGACGCTGGTGGGTCACGGGATCGGCCAGCAGATGCACGAGGACCCGCAGGTCCCGAACTACCGCTGCTTCAACATGCCCGACCCCGTCATGGACGAGGGGCTGGTCATCGCCATCGAGCCGATGATCAACATGGGCACCAAGCGGGTCGTGACCCTGGCGGACGGCTGGACCGTGGTGACGGCCGACCGCAAGCTTTCGGCCCACTTCGAGCACACGGTGGCCGTGACCGCCGACGGCCCGAGAGTCTTGACCGATCGGCCACGCTGGACACCGCGAGGAGAGCAGTAGATGGCTAAGGAAGAGGGAATCAGTGTCGAGGGGATCGTCATCGAAGCGCTGCCCAACGCGATGTTCAGGGTGGAGCTCGAGAACGGCCACGTTGTGCTCGCTCACGTCTCCGGAAAGATGCGGATGCACTTCATCCGGATCCTGCCCGGCGACAAGGTGACTGTCGAGTTGTCGCCCTACGATTTGACCCGAGGGCGCATCACCTACCGTTATAAGTAGGCTGCCCGGAGGAGTTGTCATGAAGGTTCGCAGTTCCGTCAAGAAGATCTGCCCCAAGTGCAAGATCATCCGTCGCGAAGGTGTCGTGCGGGTGATCTGTATCAACCGACGCCATATCCAGAAGCAAGGTTGATTCGCAACCGGCTCGGCGGGCGACGGCGCAACCAGCCCGGACCGACCGGTGACCAGGACCAAGAAAGGAGCCAGGCGTGGCACGTATTGCCGGCGTCGACATTCCGAACGAGAAGCGGATCTCGACGTCCCTGACCTACATCTTCGGGATCGGCCCCCACCGGGCCGTCGAGATCTGCCGCAAGGCGGACATCGATCCCGAGCTGAAGACCAGGGACCTCAGCGAGGATCAGACGCGCAAGATCATCGGAATCATCGACAAGGATTACCAGGTGGAGGGTTCCCTCCGGACCGAGCTGTCGATGAACATCCAGCGCTTGATGGACATCGGCTGCTACCGTGGCCTGCGGCATCGTCGCAAGCTGCCGGTCCGCGGCCAGAACACCAAGAACAACGCCCGGACGCGCAAGGGCCCGCTGGCCCGTCCCGGCGGCATGAAGAAGAAGTAACGGGAGGTAGCCTGTGGCCACGGCCAAGGACAAGCGCGCCAAGGTGCGCAAGACCAAGAAGAAGAAGTTCGACTCGGTGGGCGTCGCGCACATCAAGTCGAGCTTCAACAACACCATCATCACCATGAGCGACCTGCAGGGCAACGTGTTGACGTGGTCCTCCGGAGGTCACCAGGGCCGGTACAAGGGCAGCCGCAAGTCGACCGCCTTCGCCGCGCAGCTCGCGGCCCGGTTCTGCGCCCAGGAGTGCATCCAGGGCGGCATGAAGAAGGTGGAGTGCTGGATCAAGGGTCCGGGTTCCGGACGCGAAGCCGCGGTGCGCAGCCTCAAGGCCGAGGGCCTCGAGGTGGTGCGTATCCGCGACTGCACCTCGATCCCGCACAACGGATGCCGCCCGGTCAAGCGGCGCCGCATGTAACTCTCAGGCTAGAGCGGACGCCGCGGGGTTCAGGCCCGTCGGGCGTCACGGAGGTCTCATTTCATGGCAAGGTACACAGGTGCAAAGTGCAAGCTTTGCCGCCGCGAGGGGATGAAGCTGTTCCTGAAGGGCGAGCGCTGCTATTCCAGCAGCTGCGCCATGGAGCGCCGGCCGCATCCGCCGGGACACCATGGCCGTCGCCGCGGGCGTAAACCCTCGGACTACAAACTCCAGCTGCGCGAGAAGCAGAAGGTGCGCTCCATCTATGGTGTGCTGGAGCGTCAGTTCCGCCTCTACTATGCCGAGGCGAACCGACGCAGTGGTCCGACGGGTGAGAACCTCTTCAACCTCCTCGAGAAGCGGCTCGACAACGTGGTCTACCGTCTTGGTCTGGCGCCCTCGCGGGACGCCGCCCGGCAACTGGTCGGTCACAAGCACGTGCTCGTCGATGGGCAAGTGTGCGACATCCCCAGCGCGCAGCTTCGACTGGGCCAGCAGGTGAGCATCCGGCCGAAGAGCCGGAACATCCCGGCGGTTGCCGAGGCGGTCAAGGGCACGGCCCGCCGCGAGCGGCTGCCGTTCGTCGAGCTCGACGAGCAGGCCCTCACGGGCAAGCTCATTGCCGAGCCTCAGCTCAGCGACCTGCCCATCCCGATCCAGGAGAACCTGATCGTGGAGCTCTATTCGAAGGTCTAGTCTGGTAGCGAACGGAAGGGATGGAACGTATGCGCTGGGTCAATATGTTGATGCCCGACGGCGTCAAGGTCGTGGCGGACTCGCAGACCGACACGTTCGCCGCGCTGGAGATCGCGCCGCTCGAGGCCGGGTTCGGCCACACGTTGGGCAACGCCCTGCGTCGGACGCTGCTCTCCAGCATCCACGGCCACGCCGTCACCGCCGTCCAGATCGAGGGTGTTCCGCACGAGCTGAGCACCCTGCCCAACGTGCTGGAAGACGTGACCGACATCGTGCTCAACCTCAAGCAGGTGGTCTTCGCCCTGTCCGACGCGCCGTCCGGCTGGGCGACCATCGAGGCCACCGAACCGGGTCCGGTCACGGCCGGTATGATCCAGGGCCACCCTGAACTGGTGGTCTGCAACCCCGACCTGGTGATCTGCAACCTCACCGAGGCCGGCCAGTTCTCGGCCAAGATCTACGTCGACATGGGCCGTGGCTATGTCGACCGCGAAGTGCACGAGATTCCCGACGAGGTCATCGGGGTGATCCGCATGGACGCCAACTTCTCGCCGGTCAAGAAGGTGGCCTACCGGGTGGCCGACACCCGCGTGGGGCAGCGGACGGACTACGACAAGCTGACGCTCGAGATCACCACCAATGGCGCGGTGAAGCCGGAGGACGCGATCGCGTTCGCCGCCAAGCTGCTCAAGGATCACTTCCAGCTCTTCATCAACTTCGACGAGGCGCCGATCGACGCCCAGGAGATCGAGGTCGACGAGGAGAAGGAGCGTCAGATCGAGCTGCTGGCTCGCTCGGTGGAGGAGCTGGAACTGAGCGTACGCTCGGCCAACTGCCTCAAGAGCGGCAACATCGGCACCATCTTCGACCTGGTCACCAAGTCCGAGAGCGAGATGCTGAAGTTCCGCAACTTCGGCCGCAAGAGTCTGAACGAGATCGCCGAGATCCTCGAGGGCATGAACCTTGCCTTCGGCATGACGTTCGAGGAAGACGTCGCCGACAAGGTGAAGGCCCGGATCGCGGAATAAGGACGGAGTAGTCATGCGTCACCAGTACAGCGGTCGCAAGCTGAACCGCACCGCGGCGCATCGCAAGATGCTGTACCGCAACCTCGTGACCGCTCTCTTCGAGCACGAGCGCATCCAGACCACGGTCATCAAGGCCAAGGAAGCGCGCATGCTCGCCGAGAAGCTGATCACGTTCGCCAAGCGGGGTGACCTGCACGCCCGTCGTATGGCGGCTCGCAAGGTCAACGACCCCGCCGTGCTCCACAAGCTGTTCGAGGAGATCGGGCCGCGGTTCGCCGAGCGCCCGGGTGGCTACACCCGGATCCTGCGTCTGAACGGCAACCGCAAGGGCGACAACGCCGAGATGGCCATCCTCGAGCTGGTGGACAGCACGGTGCGGCCGAAGTCCCTGGACACCAAGAAGCGTCGTCAGGCTCGCAAGATCCTCAAGGCCGAGGAGAAGGCGGAGGCCTTGCATGCGCTCAAGGAAGCCGCCGAGGAGCGGGCGGCCGCGGACGAGACCGCGGACGAGGCTCCCGAGGCTGCCGAGACCGGCGAGGACGGCGGCGAGGCTCCGGAGAGCAAGAGCTAGCCGGTCCTGTCCGTCCCTCGCGGATGAACGCGACGGTCCCGACTCCAGGGTCGGGGCCGTCGTTTCATGCCGTCGTCCGGCGTCCGCCCCAGCGCGCGACGATCGCGCGCCGCGCCGGCACCTCCACCAACTGGTAGAACCCGGCGCAGATCAGGTTGGTGAGCACGAGCAGCACCGGCACCCGCCAGTAGCCCAGCCGGTGGGAGAGCGCGACGGCCGGGGCCAGCAGCACCGTCAGCTGGATCAGGTAGAAGCCGTACGAGATCTTGCCCAGGTAGACGAGCAGACCGTGGGACAGCCACCGGTAGAGGCGGCTGCCGTCGACGCTCAGGGCCAGGATCAGCACGGCGGTGAGCACGGCCACGGCGTATGACAGGCCGGTCGATGCCAGCCCAGCCCCGGCCGATGGATGCTGGACGGTCCAGTCCTTGGCCCACATCGACAGGCCGATCAGGCCGAACGTCGTGATCGCGAGCGCGGGGGCGCGCCGGCCGCCCAGGTACCTGGGCAGCGGCACGCCCCGGTGGATGAAGGCCGCCAGCATGCCGAGGGCGAACTCGGGAAACCGCCCGAAGATGGTGGCGTGGCGCATGTGGAAGCGCGATCCCATGAAACCTTCCCAGTCCCAGCCCAGGTGCAGGACCAGGCGCACCAGCACCTCGCCGAGGCCTACCATCGCCGCGGTCACCACCGCGAGCCCGAGGGCGTGGCGGACCAGGCCGGCCCGGTCCAGGGCGCCGGGCGCCGGCCGCCGGCCGGCCAGCCGGGCCACCGCCAGGAAGACGAGGGGCGCCAGGGCGTAGAAGCTCTCCTCCACGGTCAACGACCACGCGGTGGGCAGCCCGGCGTAACGCAGGTCGTAGAAGAAGCCCTGGCTCATGGTCATGGTGACCAGGAAGTCGAGGTGCGGCCGCCACAGGCCCTGGGCCACCTTCACCCCGTGCTCGACGCACGCGAAGACCAGGAACAGCGGCCAGATGCGCGCGATGCGCTTGACGAAGAACAGCCGCAAGGGCACCCGGCGGTCCGCCATGCCGTCGTAGTAGATCCGGGTGATGAGGAACCCCGAGAGCACGAAGAAGATGGACACGCCGAGGGGGCCCTGCCGCCAGACGGGCATCAGCGGGATCCACTCGCCGCCGAAGGGGATGCCCAGGTTCTCTGGGCGGTAGACGTTGGCGTAGTGAAACATGAAGACCAGGAACGCGGCGAAGGCCCTCAACGACGTCAGCGGCTTGATCTCTGTCATGCGGTTCTGCCTGGGAAAATGTGCCGCGTACCGGGAGGGGCCGAAAGGGCCGCAGAATGTTGACCCCAGCCCAGGTTATTTGTCGTCGAACCTCGAGATCCGGGCTTTCGCGGGCCCACGCACAATGTCCGAGGCAGAACCGTCGGATTGTACCATGACGTGGCGGGGGCTGGGAGGGGAATCCCGCCACCTTCATTTGACCCCAAGCCCCATCCCTTGATATAATCTTTCGTCCGGTCGGCCCGACGCATCCCCGCCATGGGATCGGGCCGCCGTCCGACCGCTGGACCGCTGTGGCGTCACCCGGAGGAGCCGACACCCGATGCCCCGCAACCATCCCTCGACGCCCGCGCGGCCGGTCCGCGGCAGCCTCTTGCGCCGTCTGCTGAAGTCGCTGGTCCTGTGTCTGGGGCTCGGCTGGGCGGCCTCGGCCACGGCGCTGCTCTCGATCGATTTCGAGCAGCCCTTCTACGTCCATGACGGCTGGCAGGTCTGGGATTTCTGCCTCATCCGGCATGAGGGCCTCTACCACATCTTCTACCTCGCGGTGCCCGAGTCCAACCCGCATCCGAGCGAATCGGACGTGATCTGGCATGCCACCAGTCCCGACCTCGTCCACTGGGGGGCGCCGGAATACGCGGTCACGGTGTCTCACGAGGTCTACGAGACGAAGGCGGTGTGGGCGCCGGACGTGGTGTGGGATGCGGATTCGGGCCGCTGGGCCATGGCCTACACGGCCGTCGACGACCTGAACAACCAGCGGATCTGCCTGGCCTGGTCCGACGATCTCGACGTCTGGACCAAGTCCACGGTCAATCCGGTGCTCCAGCCCTCGGGTGACGCCTTCCTCTACTTCCCCGACGCCGGCTGGGCGGAATGCCGCGATCCGTTCCTGTACCGGGAGGGCGGCCTGTGGCACATCCTGGCGTCGGCGCTGACGCCCGGCCTGCCGCAGGGCCAGGGCAGCCTGCTGCACGCGACCAGCAACGATCTCGAGGCCTGGTCGGCGCCCGACGTCTTCCTGCTCAACACCGGCGAGACGCCCGCCAACGCCCTCGAGAGCAGCCAGTATCATCAGATCAACGGCGGCCACCACCTGTTCTTCCATGAGTACAGTTCCCAGGGCGTCACCCATCTGGGGGCCACCGAGCCCGGCGGCTGGTCGTTCGACGAGCGGACGATGATCGACCTGGGCATCGCTCCGGAGGTCGATTCCTTCGACGACGGCCAGACCTGGCTGCTGTCGCGGGCGGCGCCGTACCAGGAGCCGGTCAATCCGGTCGTCAGCGTGGCGACGCGGATCGACACGCTGCAGTTCCGGCAGGGTGCAGTGGCGCCGACGGTGTTCCGGGCCGACCCGTGGGCGCGCGACTTCGTGGCCTACGGCGGCAGCATGTGCCTGGGCAACCCTTGCTTCGGCGACAATCCGGCGGCCCGCGGCGATCCGCCGGCCGGCACGGTCGGCAACAGCTACTTCGGTTCGCGCGAGTACTTCCGCGGTCCGCTGTCCAACCGGGGCGCCGCCGGCATCGAGCTCGGCAACTCGGCCACCGGCTTCCTGCGCAGCCACGACTTCGTGATCGAAGGCACGGCCATCCGATTCCTCATCGGCGGTTCCAACCAGCCCGATCTCTGCTACATCGCCCTCTGCGACGCCGACGTCGACACCGTGCTGCGCCGCACCACGGGCAACGGCGCCGAGACCATGGTCCAGCGCTGGTGGGACGTCACGGATCTGCAGGGGCGCTCGGTCTACCTCCGCATCGAGGACGCGGCCTACGACGGCTACATCAACCTCGACGAGATCCAGGAAACGTACGACGTGATCACCGCCGTGCCGGAGCCGGCGCCGCCGGCGACGGGCCTGCGCGACCTGGGCGCCTGGCCGAATCCGTTCAACCCCCGGACCACGCTCCGGTACAGCCTCGCGCGTGCGGCCACGGTCGACGCCGCCGTCTACGACCTGCGCGGCCGCCGCGTCTGGCGCTCCGGGCCGTTGCAGGGTCAGGTCGGGGCCAACGGCGTCAGCTGGTCGGGCGAGTCCGACCGCGGCGGCCGGCTCGCCGGCGGCGTTTATGTCTACCGGATCACGGGCGGCGCCGGCGAGGCGGTTTCGGGGAAGGTGACCCTGATCCCGTGATGAAATCACGATATCGCCACACGCGCAGAACGAAATCGTATAGAATCCTCCGAAAGCACCCCCGATAGGGTGCATTCTCTCCTCCATCTGGAGGCCGCCCCGACATGACCCTCGGCGTCCTCGCCCGCACGACCTCGCGCCTCGGCCTGCCGGCCGTGGCGCGCGGCCTGCTCGTGCTCGCGTTGCTCGGTCTGCCGGCCGTCGGGGCCCACGCGCTCCATGTCATCGACTTCGAGCAACCGTACTACGTGCATCCCGATTGGCAGGTCTGGGACTTCTGCCTCGTGAAGTGGAACACGCTGTACGTCCTCTACTACGGGGCCATCCCGATGGACGACCCCTATCCCGGATCGTCGGACCACATCTGGTACAGCACGAGCGGAGACCTGATCCACTGGTCGCCGCCTGTCCAGGTGCTCGCGGTGTCCTCGGCGCCCTACGAGTCGCGGGCCCTGTGGGCGCCGGACGTGGTCTACGATGCCGGCACCCACCTCTGGTGGATGGCTTACACCGGCGTGGATGACGCCTCCAACCAGCGCATCTGCACGGCCTACTCGACCGATCTGGTGAACTGGTCGAAGTCGCCGCTGAACCCGGTGCAGGAGCCGGCCCCGCCGGAGTTCTTCTACGATCCGGATGGTCAGTGGAGCGAGTGCCGCGACCCGTATCTCTACGTCGAGGACGGGCAGTGGCACATGCTGACCACCGTGCGGACGAACGATCTGCCGGGCGGACGCGCCGCGCTGGCGATGGCGACCGCGATCACCGTGCATGCCTGGACCGACCCGGAGGTCTTCCTGCTCAACGGCAGCGCCACCCCGACCGCGTCCCTGGAGAGCAGCCAGTACATCGTCCGGCAGGGAGTGCATCACCTCCTGTTCCACGAGTACGGGACCTCGGGCATCAGCCACCTGGCGGCGAACGAGCCCGGCGCCTGGAGCTTCGCCGCCCGCACCATCATCGACCAGGGCCTCGCGCCCGAGGTCGACAGCTTCGACGGCGGGCAGTCGTGGCTGCTCTCGCGCATCGCGCCCTTCAGCGAGCCTCATCTGGGCCAGCTGGCGTTCGTGGTCCGGACCGACACCCTGCGGTTCGGCGAGGGACTGGCCGCGCCCACGGTGCACCGGACGCCGCCGTTGGCGCGTGAGTTCGCCGCGTTCACGGGCAACAGCGTGCTCGGCAATCCCACCTTCGGCGACAACCCGAAGCGCCGCGGCGAGGAGAGCGTGGGTCTGGTCGGCACGTGCTACTTCGGCTCCGCGGAGTACTTCCAGGGGCCGCTGTCCGGCCGCGGCCAGCCGGGCCAGATGCTCGGCGAGGCGGCCACGGGCTCGCTGCGGAGCCATCCGTTCGTCATCACGGGCCTCAGCATGAGCCTGCGGGTCGGCGGCACCGACGACCCCGAACACTGCTACGTGGCGCTCATGGACGCCGCGACGGACACCATGATCTACCGTGAATCCGGCGACGGGCAGACGACCATGACCGAGCGCTGGTGGGACCTCGTGCCGTACGACGGCCGCGAGGTCTACGTCGCCATCGTCGACGCCGCGGTCGACGGTCACATCAACGTCGACCACATCAAGGAGACCATGACGGCGCTGGCGGTCGAACCGACGACCGCAGCCGCCGGGTTGACCGACCTCGGGCCGCGGCCGAACCCGGGCAACCCGCAGGTCGCCCTGCAGTTCACGTCGTCCGCCGCCACGGTCGGCCGGGCGACCGTGTACGACCTGCGGGGCCGGCGGATCTGGCAGACACCCGCTGGTCCGATCGCGGCCGGCCCGAACACGCTCGTGTGGCCCGGACGGGACGACCGGGGCCTGCGGGCGCCGGGCGGCGTGTACCTCTACCGGATCACGACGGCCGAGGGCGCCGCCATCACGGGCAAGGTCACGCTCGCCCCCTGAGGCCGGTCCGCCCGATCTGGACTTTCCCGGCCGGGATCCCCATCTTTCGACCTGGACGCCCGATCTGCGGCGAGGTGTGCGTCTGGGCGCTTGATCCCCGGCAACACCTCCCTTAGGGTACGGGGTCAGCTCCGCGCCGGCGGCGCAGCGAGCGACCCGAACGAGAAAGGATGCCATGACGGCACGGACGCTATATTCCGCCGGGATCACCGGCACGGGCATGTCGTTCCCCGACAAGGTCGTCACCAACCACGACCTCGAGCAGATCGTCGACACCAACGACGAGTGGATCCGCGAACGGACCGGCATCCGCGAGCGCCGATTCACCGAACCGGGCACGCCGGCGTCCCACCACGGCATCCTGGCGGCGCGGCAGGCCCTGGACATGGCCGGCGTGAGCCCCGAGGAGATCGACCTCATCGTGGTGCCGACGGTGACGCCGGACATGCTGTTCCCGAGCACCGCCTGCATCATCCAGAACGCGCTCGGCTGCACCAACGCCTGGGGTTACGACCTCTCGGCCGCCTGCAGCGGCTTCCTGTTCGCCCTGCAGACGGTGCGGGCGCAGATCGAGGCCGGCGCCGTGAAGAAGGCCCTGCTCGTGGGCACCGAGGTCATGACCTCCATCATGGACATGACCGACCGCAACACCTGCATCCTGTTCGGCGACGGCGCCGGCGCGGTGGTGCTCGAGCGCCTGCCAGAGGGACTCGAGGGCATCATCGACCACATCCACCACATCGACGGTCGCGGCGCCGAGTTCCTCAGCATGCCGGCCGGCGGCAGCGCCCATCCGGCCACGGCCGAGACCGTCGCGGCGGGCATGCACTACATCCGCCAGGAGGGCCGCGAGGTCTACAAGCGGGCGGTCAAGGGCATGACCGAGGTCACCGTGGACATCGTCGAGCGCAACGACCTGACCGGCGAGCAGATCAAGCTGTTCGTGCCCCACCAGGCCAATCTGCGCATCATCGAGGCGGTGCAGCGGCGGGTCGGTCTGACCGACGCGCAGGTGGCCGTCAACATCGACCGCTTCGGCAACACCACCAGCGCCACCATCCCGTCCTGCCTGCACATGCATCAGGAGCAGGGGACGCTGCAGCCTGGCGACTACGTGGTGCTGGCCGCCTTCGGCGCCGGCTTCACGTGGGGTTCGACGCTGCTGCGCTGGACGGTCGGAGCCTGATCCGCGGTTCCCTCGGGAGGCGCCAGTGATCGAGGTCCGTCATCTCCGCCGCCGCTTCGGCAAGGTCCTCGCCCTCGACGACGTGAGCTTCCGAGTCGCCGAGGGCGAGGTGGCCGGCTTCCTGGGGCCCAACGGCGCGGGCAAGTCGACCTGCATGAAGATCCTCACCGGCAGCCTCGCGCCCGGCCACGGAGAGGTGCGCGTGGGGGGGCGCGACGTGGTGGCCGATCCGCTGGCCGCCCGTCGTCAGGTGGGCTTCATGCCCGAAAACACGCCGCTCTACCCCGACACCGCCGTGTGCGAACTGCTCGAGTTCGTGGCCGACCTCAAGGGCGTGCCGCGCGCCGTCCGCCGCGCCCAGCTCGATCGGATCATCGCCCGCTGCCACCTCGGCGAGGTGGCCGCCCGCCCGGTGGGCCAGCTCTCCAAGGGCTTCCGGCAGCGCGTCGGCCTGGCCCAGGCCCTGGTGGGCGACCCGCCGGTGCTGATCCTCGACGAGCCCACCGCGGGGCTCGATCCGCACCAGATCGTGGAGATCCGCCAGCTGGTGCGCGAGTTCCGCGGCGAGAAGACCGTGCTCCTGTCCAGCCACATCCTGGCCGAGGTGGCTCAGGTGTGCGACCGCATCATCATCCTCGACCATGGCCGCGTCGTGGCCGAGGAGAGCGGCGCCTCTCTCCAGGGTGCAAGCGGTGGCGCGAGCACCGTGCACCTGAGCTGGGAGGGCGACCGCGCGGCCGTGGTCGAAGCCCTGGCCGCGGTCGTCGGCCGGGACGCCGTCACCGCGACCGCGTGCGGCGCCGAGGTCGTCATCGCCGGCAACGCCGTGGAGATCAAGCCGCAGCTCGTGGAGTCGGTGCTCCGCGCCGGCGGCCGCCTGCAGGGCCTCGAGGAGCGCGGCCCGACGCTCGAGGATCTCTTCCTGCGCCTGACCGGCGTGCCGCCCGCGCCGGATCCGGCGGCGTCATCGCCGCCGACCGAGGGGGACGACGCATGAGGCAGATCCTCGCCATCCTGCGCCGCGAATCCCGGGCCTTCCTCTCGAGCACGCAGGCGCCCGTGATCACCGCCGGTTTCCTGGTGCTCACCGGCCTGTTCTACTTCCTGTTCGTGCGCGGGTACGCCGACACCAGCCTGGCCACCGTGCGCAGCGGACGGCCCGTGTTCCTCAACCTGCATGCCGGCATCTTCCACAAGCTCTACGGCGACGTGGTCCTGTTCCTCCTGTTCCTGCTGCCGGCGGTGACGATGCGCCTGCTGAGCAGCGAGTACCGCAGCGGCCGCTACGAGCTGCTCGCGAGCTGGCCGGTTCCCGCGCGCAGCTGGGTGATCGGCAAGTGGCTCTCGGTGGTCGTGGTGGTGGCGCTGCTCCTCGTGGGGACGTCGTTCTACTTCGGACTCACCGGGGTGCTGGGTCGCCTGGCCGATCCGCCGGTGGCGCCGCAGTGGCAGCCGCTGCTCACCTCGCTGCTGGGGTTGCTCCTGCTGGGCGCGGCCGTGGCCGCCTGGGGGGTGGCCGCGTCGGCGCTGGTCAGCCACCAGGCCGCCGCCTACTTCCTGTCGTTCGTGGTGACGCTGGGGCTGTTCCTGGTCGGGCAGCTGGAGCCGTTCGTCCCGGGCGCGCTGGGCCGGGTGCTGGGCGAGCTGGCGCTCGGCGGCCACTTCCTGCGCTTCGCCGGCGGCGTGCTCGATAGCCGCGACGTGCTCTACTTCCTGAGCCTGGCGGCCGTGGGCCTGGCCGTGGCCGCGGCCGCGCTGGAGCAGCGTCGCCTCGCGCCGGGCCGCAAGCTGCGGCCGTGGGCGCCGGTGCTCGCGATCGCCGTGGTGGCGGTGTTCCTGCAGGCGGTCGCGGTGCGCCGGCCGCTGCGCCTGGACCTCACCCCCGACCGCCTCTACAGCCTCGCCCCGCAGACCGAGCAGATCCTCGACAGCCTCGACCGCGCCGGCCCCGACGGCGAGGCGGCCGAGGTCACTCTGCTGGCGTTCTACCAGAGCCTCGACGGCACCCGGCAGGCGGCGCAGGCGCTGCTGCAGTCGTTCGCCGACCGCTCGCCCCACGTCCGCTTCGAGATCGTCGATCCGGACGTCGATCCGGATCTCGTGCGCCAGCACGAGGTGGCGGTGGCCCGCACGGTGGTGGTGATGAGCGGCGGCCGGCAGCGCCAGTTGCTCGAGCCCGACGAAGGTCAGCTGGCAGGCGCGATCTACCGCCTCGCGACCGACACGCGGCCGGTGCTCTACTGGCTGCTCGGCCACGGCGAGGCCCGCATCGATCTCGACGAACCCGGCGGCGCGAGCCAGCTCGCCGGCCTGCTCGACGACGCCGGCTACGACGTGCGCCCGCTGGTGCTGACCGACCGCGCCTTCCTGCCCGCGGACGCGCGCCTGCTCGCGTGGGCCGGTCCCAAGCTCGACCCGGCCGCCGCCGATCTCGCCCTGCTCGATCGGCTGCTGCACGGCGGCGGCTCCATGCTCTGCTTCTTCGGACCGGACACGCCGGCGGCTGTGCGCCGCTGGACCGAGGCCTACAACATCGTGCAGAACGACGACGTGGTGATGGCGCCCAGCCGCGGCGGTGCGCGCGCCGGCGTCGACCTGCGGACCGTCGTCGTCGTCGAGGGCTACACCGAGCATCCGGCCGTGCGTCCGCTGCAGGCCGTCACCACCACGTTCCCCCTGGTGCAGACCCTGCGGTCGCGGCAGCGGGAGCTGGCGGGCGTCAAGGGCAGCCCCCTGCTCTTCACCGGTCCGGACACCTGGTCGGACAGCGATCCCGCGTTCCGCTACAGCGGCCTGCCCGGTTTCGACCCCGCCGTCGACCGCCCCGGGCCCAGCCCGTTCGGAGTCGCCCTGCAGATCGCGCCGACCGACACCACGGCGGGTCTTCGCGACGGTCGCCTGGTCGTCATCGGCAGCAGCGCGTTCGTCACCAACGCCAACCTGGGACTCTACGGCAACCGCGACCTGGCCCTCAACCTGGTGGGCTGGATCGCGGCCGAGGACGACCTGCTGGGCATCCGCGGACGACGCGCGAGCTTCCAACCCCTGCTGCTGGACGATGCCACCAAGGAGTGGCTGGGCTGGGTCGCGGTGCTCGCCTGGCCGGCCCTGGTTGGACTCCTGTGGTTCGGTTTCGTATCGTTCCGTCAGTGGAGGCGCTGATCCCTTGCGATCCAACCTGGTGAAACTGGCCGGGATCATCCTGGCTCTGCTCATGGGGCTGCTGCTCTGGCGCTGGTCGGCTCCCGCCGATCAGGACCGGGGCCTGCACGGCGGCCCCATGTTCTCTTTCAAACCGGCGGCGGTGGAGCGCCTGGAGGTGCGCCGGGCCCTGGGCACGGACGTGCTGGTGCGCGAGCCGGGCGGCTGGCGCCTCGAGGGCCAGGTCGAGGACCTCGTGGACGCCGAGCGGATGGACACGGCCCTGGCCGTCCTGGTCGAGGCCGACGCCTTCCCCGTCCTGCCCGGCACCGAGCCGGACGCCCGCCGCTTCGGCTTCGGCGGCGAGGGCGCCATCGAGCTGATCTTCCACCTCGCCGGCGGCGGCCGTGAACGCCTGGCCCTCGGCGACGTGGCTCCGGTGTCCGACCAGATCTACGCCAGCGGCGCGGGCCGCCGCGGCGTCTTCGGCGTCGGCGGCGGTCTCTACGCCGTGGCCGTGCGTCTGCCGGACAGCGTGCGCTTGCCGCGCCTGCTGCCGCCGCTGACCCTGGCCGACGTCGACTCGCTCACGCTCGGACGCCGCGATGGCGCCTCCTGGCGCTTCCGGCGCGGCGCCGACGGACGCTGGTGGTGCCGCCTGGAGGGCGGTGTGGCCGACCTCGCGGGGCTCGCCGCCGCCTACCACACCCGGTTCACCGACCGCCGCCTCGCCGAGCCCGACGGCACCTGGGTGCAGGCCGACCGCCGTCGTCTGGCCGACCTCGTGTTCCGGGCCACGGACACCGCGGTGACGGGCTTCGTGCCCGCCGCCGGGGCCACGCCGGATCTCCTGGCGGACTACGGGCTCCTGCCCGCCTACCGCACGCTCGACCTGCACCAGGGACCGGACACCTGGTCGGTGGCCTTCGGCGAACTCCAGGAGGCCGACCGGGTCATGGCCCGCCGCCAGCGGGCCCTGGTGATCACCCGCGCCGAGGCGCTCGCGCCGGCCGAGGGCTTCCTCGGCGAGTTCCTCGACCTGACCGCCCTCGGCTACCGGCTGGCCGACGCCGACAGCCTGCATGTCGATGAGCCCGACCGTCCGCTCCTGTGGGGGCGGCGCGCGCCCGATCCGCGGGCCCGCTTCGAGGCGCGCCAGAGCGGCTGGGACGCCGCCGTTCCGCCGGGATGGACGCTGACGTTCGGCGCCGAGACCACCGCCAACCACATCGACGACCTGCAGGTCACGCTCGATCGGCTCGGCATGATCGATCTGCTGCCGACGTCCGCCGTCGATCCGCTGGCTGCCGAGCCCCGCTGGCGGGTCCGCGGCTGGTTCGGCGACGGGTCGGTGCGCGAGGCGTGGCTGGGGCGCCATCGCGTCACCGGCCAGCCCGTGCTCTGGGCGCCCGCGACCGGGCGGGTGGCCGTGGTGGACGAGGTGATGCTGGTGACGCTGCGGAGCCTGCGGGCGGACCTGCGGGAAGCGGGGTGACCGGCAGGCGGATCGCAGCCGTGGTCGCATGACCTCGTGAGAGCGCCCCGACCGCCGGCGACGGTCGGGGCGCGTCCTCCTGGTTGCGCGCGGGCTACCGCACGAGCATCAGCTTGACCGCCGGCGCGGAGTCCGACCCGACGATCCGGCAGACGTAGGTCCCCGACGGGAGGGCCTGGCCGGTCTGGTCGAGTCCGTCCCAGCGGGCGGCGTGCTCGCCGACCGCGCGTCGGCCTTGGTCCAGCCGCCGCACCAGCCGCCCGCGCACGTCGAACACGCCGAGCGTGACGTCGGCCTCGGTCGCCACGGCGTAGCGGATGACCGTCATGGGGTTGAACGGGTTGGGCGCGCTGCCGAGGACGGCCGTGGCGGCGGGTACCCGGTTGCCGGGTGCGTCCAGCGGGTCGGGCAGCAGCCAGTCCACGATGCCCGCCATGAGGGCCGCGCGGTCGGCCGGGTTGTTGATGGCCTCGTAGCCGAAGGCCAGGTAGACCACCTTGTAGAGCCCGGTGTCGGCCTTGATGGCGCCGTTGCGGCTGGCGTCGTAGGTGAGGATCACCGAGGCGCCCGCGCCGCGGGGGTCGATGTCGCTGGGGTACTCCTGGTTGTCGGCGCCGTCGCCGCCGGAAATCGCGAGGCTGAGGCCGTCGGTGATGGGATCGCCCGGCACGCCCTGGAGGGTGAGCAGGTTGGTGTCGTCGGCGACGTACGTGGCATGCAGGTAGGTCTGGTACCAGGCGAGCGCGGCGCCGCCCTGATCGGCCATCTCCCAGCCGATGTCCTGGCCGGTGATGAACAGATTGCCGCCGCCGTCGAGGTAGCTGGCGAGGGCGGCGCGGTCGTCGGCGTCCACGGTGGGGAAGGCCCAGCCGCACGACCAGATCACGGCGTCGAAGTTGTCGAGGACGGCCGCCGATACGGCGGTCGAGTTGCGGTCCCAGATGGCGAAGCTGCGGCCGGTGCTCGCCAGCGCCGGCGCGAAGTAGCGGGTCTCGTAGTCATAGGCGCCGTCGTCGTCGACGATCAGGATCTCGGTGCCCGGGGTGATGACCTTGTAGGTGATGGCGCGGGGGGCGGCGCCGCCGCTCTGCGGCGTGAACGTCAGGGTGACCTGGCCCTCGCCGGTCCCGACGGCGTCGATGACCACGTGGAACGCCGCCGAGGCGCCCGCGGCCAGGGGCAGGGTGAGGTCGGTGTCGACGCCGGCGTCGTGGGTGAAGTGGGCGCTCCAGCCGGCGGGCAGGGCCGCCGTGTCGAGCGTCACCTGGTAGGTGTCGTCCAGGTTGCCGGTGTTGAACAGCGCGGCCTCGTCGAACACGACCTCGCCGCCGGCGATCACGGTGCGCTCGCCGAGGGCGTAGTAGCGCAGGGAATGGTCGGGCGTGGGGCGCGAGTTGCAGGTCTGCAGGACCCGCTTGTCGGCGTCACGCTGCACGAAGGCGACCAGCCGGGAGTTGGCCGCCACCCAGCTGCCGCTGAAGGTGAACGCCAGGGGCACGACCTGGGTCTGGCCGGCCTCGCTGATCGTCAGTGGCACGTCCGGCAGCAGGTCGCGCAGGATGTTCTCGTAGGTGGTGCTCGCGTAGGTCACCTGGTCTTCCACGATGGCGACCCGCAGGTAGATGGCGTCGCTGCTCGCGAGGTCGTCGGTGAGCTCCAGGGTCACCGTGCATGAGGACCCCAGGGGGTCGAGCACCACGTCGGACATCGTCATCTTCACGGGCGTGGCGTCGTCGAGCAGCTTCTGCACCACGGGGTCGTAGACGCTGCCGTCGACGGCGTCGGTGCCGGCGCCGACGATCAGGTCACCGCCGTCGAAGAGCAGGTGGGGCAGGCCGTTGTTGCCGTAGTAGGTGATGCGGGTGTCCGAGTCGGGACAGCCCAGGCCGCCGCTGGTGGCCATGTACTCGATGGAGTCGAACTCGATGGTGTCGTAGCGGTCGTGCAGGACCTGCAGACCGGCGCGGGCGCGCGGGCAGTAGCCTCACCAGGTGGCCGAGCCCATCTCCACGACGATGTTCCGGGGGACCAGGGCCACCGCGGGCAGGGCGGCGGCGGCCAGGAGCGCGAGGGCGAGCACGAGGCGGGTCTTCATGGTGTCTCCTTTGACGGGCTGGCGGCCAGGGGGCGGGGACGCCCGTCAAGGATAGCATGAAATCCGAAGCGGGTGCTGGGATATCGTCGAGGGCTCTCCCTCGGGCAGCGGAAGGCCCGGGAGGTCGTCGCGACAACGCGGGGGGACGTCCGGTCCGGCTCAGTCCGCCGCCCGCAACCCCAGCGGCAACGCCAGCGCGGCCTGGGCATGGGCGTCCCACCACGGTGGCGCCTCGCGGTCGAGCGCGGCCACCGTCACCGGCTCGGCCAGGCCCGCGCCGGCCTCGGCGAGCGCCTCGTCGTAGGTCGCGCGCAGGGCCAGGAAGCTGGCCAGTTGGTCGCTGGGCACCGGCTCGGCCGGGGGCAGCTTCAGGGTGCGTGGGTTGACGAACGCGCCGCCCTTCTTGACGCGGAAGTCGAGGTGCGGGCCGGTGGCGTAGCCGGTGGCGCCGACGTAGCCGATGACGTCGCCTTGGCGCACGCGCGTGCCCACCTTCAGTCCCCGGGCGAAACGCGAGAAGTGCAGGTACAGGGTCTCGTACTCGCGGTTGGTGTGGCGCAGATGGACGTAGCGTCCGTTGCCCTTCTTGCTGCCCATGTCCGTGACCACGCCGTCGCCCGCGGCATAGACCGGCGTGCCGACCGGGGCGGCGTAGTCGATGCCCAGGTGGGGCATCACGCGGCCCAGCACCGGATGCTTGCGCTGGTAGCTGAAGCCGCTGGAGATGCGGGAGTAGTTCAGCGGGGCCCGCATGAGCTGCTTCTGGAGGTTCTTGCCGTCGCGGCCGTAGTACCCCGTGTGGTCGTCCTTGAGGGTGTAGCGGTAGGCGGCCAGGTCGTGGCCGCGGCCCTCGTAGCTGCAGGCGAGGATCGGGCCGGTGCGCACGAACTCCCCGTCCTTGAAGATCTCCTCGTAGACGATGCTGAACCGGTCGCCCTGGCGAGGGTCGCGGCTGAAGTCGAGATCCCACCCGAGCACGTCGTTGATCTTGGCGGCCAGGTTGAGCGGCGCGCCGCTCTTCTGCAGCGCCTCGTAGAGGCTCGACTCGATGACGCCAGCGACGCCGACGGTGCGATGCTCGACCGGGTAGCTGCCCTGCTCCTGGGTGAAGACGCCGTCCTCGCCCCGCTCGTAGCGGACCCAGCTCTCGAGGTCGAGGTCGAAGGCCAGGGCGCGCAGCTCGTCGTGGGCGGTGAACTCGATGCGGAAGAGCTCGCCCTGCTTCACCTTGCGCAGGTTGCGGAACTCGCCGACGGCGGCCACGAGGTCCATGATGTCCCCGTGGGGGATGCCCAGTGCCGCCAGGGCCTCGTAGAACGTCTGCCCGCGCTGGATCCGCAGCTCGACGTCGCGCCCGAGGGCCGGGCCGGCCGCCGTGGTCTCCGTGACCGGTTCCTGGGCCGCTGGCACGAGCGGGGGCGCCGGTGGCAGGAATTCTTCCGGGCCGCCCATGGCGGTGCTCTGGGGCTGCTGGTCGCGACAACCGGCCACCATGAGCAGGCTCAGGGTGGCCAGGGCAACCACGAGGAACGTCGAACGCATGTCACCTCATCTGGCCCGCGCGGGGCGGGGATCTGGCCGGGGTCTTGCAAAGATCAACCCGGAACGGTCCGGCAAGCAAGGGTTTTATGCAACCCGCGTGCCGGTGTATGCTCTCGTGTCCGACCGCATGACGACGCCCCTCCACGGGGGAGAAGGCGCCGTGATGCCGCGCCCTGGAGGCCCGTCGTGCGCCCCATCCCGTTGTTGCTCGTCAGCGTCCTGCTGCTCTCGACCGTCGCCCGGGGCACCGACATCGTGCGCGATGCAACGGGAACGGCCGGTCTTCGCCTCGGAGCCGCCGTCAGCGCCCTCGGCGACCAGGACGGCGACGGAGACGGGGAACTCCTCGTCGGCGCTCCCGGTTCCGACGCCACGGGCCAGGACGCCGGGCGCGTCTACCTATGGTTCGGTGGCACGGCGATCACCTTGAACGCCAATCGCATCTGGAACGGCGCCGGCGGCGAGCAGTTCGGCCACGCCGTGGCCCGGATCGGCGACGTGAACGACGACGGCGTGGACGATTTCGCCGTCGGCGCGCCCTATTCCGATGTCGGCGGCTCGGAGAGCGGCCGGGTCTATGTCTATTACGGCGGTTCGCCGATCTCCGCCACGCCGGACCTCACCCTCGCCAGTCCGGCCACCGGCGCGCACTTCGGCTGGGCGCTGGCCGCCCTGGGCGACCTCGACGGCGACGGGCGCGACGATTTCGCGATCGGCGCACCCCTGGCCGACACCGCCGGCCTCGAGGCCGGCGCGGCCTACGTGTACCTCGGCGCGCCGGGCGGCCCGGCCACCACGCCGGACCTCACGATGCTGGGGCACCTGGCCTACGAGCGCTTCGGCTGGTCGCTGGCCGGGGTGGGCGCCTTCCTCGGCGGGGGCGCCCGCTGCCTGGCCGTCGGCGCTCCCAGCAACGGCACGGGAGCGGCCCTGCGGCAGGGCGCGGTCTACGTCTACCGCGGCAGCACGTCGCCCAGCCCCGGACCGGACACGACCAGCGACCTCACGCTCCAGAGCAACGCGACCTCGACCGCCGACAACCAGTTCGGCTACAGCGTGGCCGCCGTGGGCAGCTTCGACGGCGATGGCGATCCCGATCTCGCCGTCGGGGTGCCGTTCTGCAACGACGGCGGCACCGAACGCGGCCGGGTGGAGATCTTCTTCGGCGGCCTGGACGCCGACGCCACGGCCGACCGCAGCTGCGGCGGTCCGGCCGGCGGGGCCCGCCTGGGCTGGTCGGTGGCCGGCGTGGGCGATGTCGCGGGCAGCAGCCTGCCCGACGTGCTTTTGGGGGCGCCTTACGACGACTCGCCCGCCACCGAGGCCGGCCGCGCCTTCCTGTGGACCGGCGGCTCGGGCAGCGTCGCGGATGCCGACCAGCTCACCGAGGTGATCCGCGACGGCCTCGTCGCCGCCCCGGCGGACGATCATTTCGGCGCCTGGTGCGCCTGGGCGGGCGATCTCGACGGCGATGGCGCGGACGACTACGCGGTGGGAGCGCCGGAGGGCAACGTCGCGAGCTCGGCCGTGGCCGGCTGGGTACGCTTCGTCGATTCCAGCGGCGACGCGGTGCCCGTCGAGCTCGGCGGCTGGGCCTGCGCCTGGGATGCCGACGGCGGCGTCCGTGGCAGCCTCCTGGCGACCGGTCTGACGTCCGCCGACCTCGCCGCGGTGCGGCTCGAACGCCGCCACGCCGGCGGCGTCGACGTGCTGCTCGACGGAGCGCCCGCGGATCCGCTGCTCACCCTCGACGGCGGCCGCTGCCGGGTGCACGACCCCGACGCCGCCTGGCAGACCCGGGGTCCGCTCGCCTACCATCTCGCGCTCACCCTGGCCGGCGGCGGCCTCGTGGAGGCCGAGCTGGAGGGGCCGGCCGGGCCGCGGCCGGCCACGGCGGCGCGCCTCCTGCCGGCCGTGCCGAACCCTTGCAACCCGGCCACCGTGGTGAGCTGGCGCGCGGAGCTGGGCACGCCGGTGAGCGTCGTGGTGTACGACGTGCGGGGGCGTCAGGTCCGGCGGCTCGCCGCCGGATCGGCCAGCGGCGCCTGGCAATCGGCCCGCTGGAACGGCCGTGACGACCGGGGCGTCGGGGTGGCTGCCGGCGCCTACGTGGTGCGTCTGCAGGCGGGCGAGCGGAACCGGACCACGCGGGTGACCCTGCTGCCCTGACAGCGCGGCGTTGAGAACGGCTCCGGCTTCGGGTTATACTGGCCCGCGACCATCCGTTCGACCGTCTTGCGCCACGTGGGGATGCCGCATGTTCCCGTCCGCCACCCGAGCCGCGATCGCCCGCGGGCGGGCCGCCGCGACCATCGCCATGGTCGTGTGTTGCCTGCCGCTCGTCCTCGGCGGCTGCCGCGAAGCGGACCTGCGCTGGCTCCCCTACGACCTGCACAAGGTCAACTTCTTCGACCTCAAAGACGCGCCGGAGCCGACGCCGGGGCCGTCCTGCGTGTGGGGCGATGTGGACGGCGACGGGCTGGCCGAGATGTTCCACCACTACGATTTCTGCCTGCTCGGCCGCTCGCACGAGTGGCCGTTGCCGCCGGTCATCTGGCAGCACCCCTTCCTGCCGCCGTTCCACACGCACCGCCCGGTGGCCCAGCTCTGCCTCGATTTCGACCTCGATGGCGACGGCCGCCCCGAGCTGGTGGCCACGGCGGCGGACTCCCTGAATCTCCGCTGGCTGACCCGGGTGCTCGATCCGCGCACCGGCGACACCCGGGCGGCGTTCGAGACGCCCATGCACGACGGCCGGTTCGCGGACGGCCGTTGGGACGGATCGCTGACTCCGCTCGGAGGCGTGTCCGGCGGCCGCGAGGGCGGCCAGGTGCTGGTGCTGGTCGGCCGGGCCGGCTACGACGTCACGGGGCGGGGCGTGCGGGCCGTCGATCCCTGGTCGGGCGAAGACGTCTGGCGCGTCGAACTCGGTCCCTGCCCCAACGCCGCCGCGAGCCGGCTCGCCGACCTCGACCAGGACGGCCGGCGGGAGATCATCCTCAGCTGCGGCGGGGTCGACAACCTCCGCCAGGAACGGATCGGCACCGCGTCCGACGATTCGAGCTACGTCATGGTGTTCGATGACCAGGGACGCCTCCGCTGGCAGTGGGCCGTCGCCGCCCATCCCTCCGGCGCCGTGCTCGCGGTGGCCGACGTCGACGGCGACGGCGTGCTGGACGTGGTCTGCGGCGGCGGTTCGCAGGCGGGCGGGTCCGGGATCCTCGCCGCCCTCGACGGGGCCACCGGCCGGCCTCTCGGCGTCGCCGCGACCGACCTCGACGTGACGTCGCTGGTGCTCTGGTCGACCGGGACCGACGGCGATCTCCGCCTGGCCGTGAGCCAGCGGGGAGGGCTGCTGACGACCTGGAACCTCGCCCCGTCCGGCCGCTTCAGCGAGCGGGGGCGCGTCTGGATGCCGGCGAACGCCGCTCTCCGCGGTCGGGCGGACCTTCTGGCCGGCCGGCCTCCGTTCATCCTCGCCGAGCTGAACAACGTCGGCGTGGTGGTCCTGTCGGATGACCTCGCGCCCCAGGCGTTCCTGCCGAAGGGCCGGCCGCGGACCGCGGACGCGCTCGCCGTCTGGCAGCTCGACGCCGGTCCGCCGCTCCTGTTCTCCTCGGAGCATGCGCGCCAGGCCTTCGTCATGCGTCGCGCCCGCTGGCCCTGGCTCGTGGGCGCCGGCGCCTCGCTCGCGGCCGTGCCCCTGACCACGCTGGCCGTGCGCCGACGGCGCCGTCGGCCCGTGAGCGCGGCCGTCCAGCGTGAGCTCGCGCTGGGCCTGCTCGACCGCTTGCGGACCATCCGCCACGAGACGTTCGGCACCCTGGAGTGCTTCGACCGCCTCGCCTGGCACTGCCGCGCGGCCGTCGAGATGTCGGACGGGCCGACCGTGCCGGGCCAGGAGATCCGCGACCTGGCGGCCGATGCGCGCGCGTCCGCCCTGCAGCGCCTGGACGAGGTCGTGGATCTGGCCCGCCAGGTCCGGGTGCGGGACCATCGCCTGGCGTCGCTGGCGGAGACCTGCGCCGGCGCCGACCGCCTGCTCGGCCGCCTGGAAGCGGACGAACCGGTCGATCTGGAGGCCATGGTGGCCGAGCTGGAGGCCCTCCAGCAGGCCTTGCAGGTGGAGGTCGCCCGGGTGCGCGACGAGGTGGAGAGCCGGTTCGTGGCCGACCTGCCAGGCGTGCTGGCCGGGGTGTTGCGGTCGCAGGCGTCGGCCCTCGCCGGGGCGGAGGTCAAGGTCACCGTGCAGGGGCGGGCCGGAACGCCCGACGCGCCGGCCGCGACCGCAGCCTGCGCGGTGATCTGCGATCCGGACGACCTCGCGTTCTGCCTCGACAACCTGGTCGGCAACGCGGTTCGCGCCATGCGCGGGTCGGTCGACCGCGAGCTCGGCATCGCCTGGACGACGGACGAGCTCCGCACCGTTGTCACCGTCGTCGACACCGGCTGCGGCATTCCGCCCGCCGACTGGGCCCAGATCCTGGCCGGCAAGGGCAGCACGCGGCGCGGCGGCGGCTTCGGCTTCGCCCGCACCCAGGAGACGTTGCGCCGCTTCCGCGGCGAGCTGGACATCGCGGCCTCGCGACCCGGACGGGGCACCACCTTCGAACTGACCCTGCGCACCGCCCGGGCGCCGGTCCACCCAGGACGTGCAGCGTGACGCCGGCGACCCGTCCCGTCCAGCTCCTGCTCGGCGACGACGCTGCCCGGTGCGCCGCCGACCTCACCGGCCTGCTCGGCGACCGCTTCACCGTCGCCGCCGTCACCGCCGCCGACGCCGCCCGCGACGCGCTCCTGGCCGACCCGCCCGACGCGGTGCTCCTGGACCTCGACCTCGGCCGCGGCCAGGCCGACGGCCTCGACCTGCTGGCCGCCATCCGCCTCCTGCCCGACCCGCCGCCGGTGATCATGCTCACCGGATCGCGCAAGACCGGCGACGCGGTGCGCTGCATCAAGGCCGGCGCCTACCACTACTGCACCAAGCCGCCCAGCCCCCTCGAGCTCGTGCACCTGATCGACCAGGCGCTCGCCCAGCGTCTGGCGGCCCGCCGCCTGCGCGCCCTCCAGAACGAGGCCCACGCCCGCCACGGCCGGCTCGAGTTCGCCGACCCGCGCATGCAGATCGTCGTGCAGGAGATCGAGCAGGTGGCGCCGCTGCCGTCGACCGTCCTCATCACCGGCCCCAGCGGGGTCGGCAAGGAGGTGGCGGCGCGCCGGATCCACCAGCTCAGCCCGCGAGCCGACGGGCCGTTCGTCGCCGTCAACTGCGCCGCCGTGCCGCGCGAGCTGGCCGAGAGCAAGTTCTTCGGCCACGAGAAGGGCGCCTTCACCGGCGCCGAGTCGCGCCAGCCGGGCGTGTTCGAGCAGGCTCACGGCGGCACGCTCTTCCTCGACGAGGTGGGCGACGCGCCCGCCGACCTGCACACCAAGCTGCTGCGCGCTCTGGAGCAACGCACGTTCACCCGCGTGGGGGGGCTGCAGGAGCTGCCGACCGACGTGCGCGTGGTCGCGGCCACGAGCCAGGATCTCGAGGCCGACGTGGCGGCCGGCCGTTTCCGGGCCGAGCTGTTCTTCCGTCTCAACGTCTTCCGCATCCGGGTGCCCGCCCTCGACGACCGCCCGGCCGACATCCCGCACCTCGCCCGCCACTTCCTGCGCCAGTTCGCCACCCAGTTCGGACGTCCCGTCGAACGCCTGTCCGACGACGCCCTGGCCTACCTGCAACAGCGCCGCTGGCCGGGCAACGTCCGGGAGCTGCGCAACCTGGTCGAGCGCGGGGTGATCCGCTGCCGGGGCGACGTGCTCCACGCCGCCCATCTGAGCTACGGCGGCGACCTCGTCGGCTCGGTGCCGCCGCCCTACCACGCGGCCAAGCAGCAGCTCCTGCGTGTCTTCCAGCACGAGTACCTCGCGACGCAGCTGCGCAACGCCGGCGGCAACGTGACGCGCGCCGCCGCGGCCAGCGGCATCGCCCGCCAGACGTTTTCCGACCTGCTGGCCGAGGTGGGCCTCGACGATCCCGCGGCGCGGGCCTCGTTGACCGAGGGCGTTCAAGATCCCGGCGCCGGCTGACCCATCCCACCTTTGCTTTCCCCCGTCCCGCGCACGATGTTTGGGCGCGACGGGCGCCGTCCGCCCCGGATGCGGCGCCCCGTCGTCCGCCCCAACCAGGGACCCTCAGTGCCATGAATTTCGGTGCCGTCCAGCAGCCCACCTCCGCCATGGTCTCCGCCGCGCTGCGCGCCATGGAAGCGGCCCTCGAACTGCGCCCCGACGACCACGTGCTCGTGGTCGGCGACGAGGTCTGCGGCGCCTGCCCCGGCGCCTTCGCCGCCGCCGCCCGCCGCTACGGCTGCCGCGTCACCACCTACGATCTGCCGCCGAACGGCCGCCCGCTCGCGGAGATCCCGCGCGATCTGGCCGCCCTCATCCCCGGTCCCACCGTGGTGGTCAACGCGATCCCCGGCCACACGGCCGAGACGCCCTTCCGCATCGCCTGGCTCAACCTCGTCGAGCGGCAGGGCAGCATCCGCATGGGCCACGCGCCCGGCATCAGCGAGGACATGATGACCGGCGGCTCGCTCGACGTGGATTACCGTCGCATGCAGCTGCGGGAACGCCTCATGCTCGACCTCCTCGAGGGCGCCGAGACCGTGCGGCTGCGCTCGAACCTCGGCACCGACCTCACGGTCGATGTTCACGAACGCCCCTTCATCAGCGACCTCAAGGCGAGCCCCGCCTGCTGCATCAACCTCCCCTGCGGCGAGATCTACTGCGCGCCGGTCGAGGGTTCGGCCGAGGGGGTCCTCATGGTCGACGGCCCGATCGGCCACGAGGGAGTGCCGCCGATGCCCGTGCGCATCGAGATCAAGGCCGGCAAGGTGCTCGACGTGGTCTGCGCCGACGCGCTCTGGCAGGACCGGATCAGCCGCAACTTCCGGCACGACGCCGGCGCGGCCATGGTCTGCGAACTGGGCATGGGCCTGAACCCGGGGGCCCGCCTGGTGGGGCGCATGCTGGAGGACGAGAAGGCCTTGCGCACCGCGCACGTCGCCTTCGGCGACAACCAGGGGTTCCCGGGCGGGTCGCTGCACTCCGGGATGCACGTGGATTGCCTGGTCCACCTGCCGACCATCGAGGTGACGCGGGACGGACGGACCGTGCCGGTCCTCCGCCAGGGCGATCTCGCCGTCTAGCCGACCCCGCAGGGTGCAACTCTCGGCTTGATCCCCGGGCCAGCCGGTGCAACACTGCGTCATCGAGACCCCGGTGCATCGAACAGGATCGACGGTGTCCAGACCGTCAAGTGGAAGGATCCGCCTTGAACCTGGTCCTGGCCTGCATCATCGCCTTCACGGCGGTCTTCCTCCTGCTGGCGCTCCTCGCCGCCGTCATGCGCGCCATCACCGCGGTCTTCCCCGTCCGCCAGTCCGGCGTCGACGCCACCGTCACCGCAGCCATCGCCACGGCCGTGGCCACGTTCGCGCCCGGCGCGAGGGTCACCCGCATCGAGGAGAAGTCATGATCTTCACCGACAAGCCCAAGAAGATCAGCGTCCATTTCACGCCTTTCCGCGATGGCCTGCAGAGTTCCTTCGGCGGCAAGGTGCGCCTCGACGACATCCTGCCCGCCATGGAGTTCGCGGCCAAGAAAGCCGGGCTGCGCCACCTGGAGTTCGGCGGCGGCGCCCGCTATCAGGCCCCGTACTTCTACGTGGGCGAGAACCCCTTCGAGAGCATGGATCGCATGCGCCAGGCCGTGGGGCCGGACGTCGACCTGCAGATCCTCACGCGATCGGTGTCGGGCGTCACGCTGACCACCCAGCGCCTGGACGCCCTCGGCCTGCAGGCCAAGCTGATGGCCAAGCACGGCACGACCTACGACCGCAACTTCGACTTCATGAACGACGTCGAGAACCTGGTGAAGACTGGCAAGCCCATCGTCGACGCCGGCATGCACCACCAGGTCTGCGTGGCCATGATGGGCATGCCGTTCCACGACGACAAGGTCCATACGCCCGAGTTCTACATCGACGTGGTGAAGCGTATCCTGGCCTCGGGCATGCACTTCGACTCGGTCTGCATGAAGGACGCCTCGGGAACCACCGACCCGCGGACCTGCTACGAGACGGCGAAGGGGATCAAGGCCCTGCTGCCGCCCGAGGTGAAGCTCTGGCACCACACCCACGACACCGCGAGCATCGGCGTGGCCCAGTACCTGGCCTCCATCGAGGGCGGCGCCGACGGCGTGGACCTCAGCTGCCGGCCCATGGCCAGCGGCACCGTCCAGCCCGACGTCCGCTCCCTCGCGCACGGCCTCAAGGGCACCGGCTACAGCCTCGACCTCGACGTGGCCATGATCAACGAGGTCGAACAGATGATCGAGGAGGGACTCGCCGCCTACGAGTTCAACCCGGTCACCACCACCGCCGACGCCCGCGTGGTGGGGTTCCCGATGCCCGGCGGCGCCATCGGCCCCAACGTGCACATGATGAAGGAGGCCGGCATCCTCGCGCGCTACGGCGAGGTGCTCGCCGAGTTCCCGGTCGTCGTGCGCGCCGGCGGAGCGTGGACGAGCGTGACGCCGGGCAGCCAGCAATACTGGTTGCAGGCCTTCAACAACGTGCTGTACGGACGCTGGCAGAAGATCGACGCCGGCTACGGCAAGTCGGTCCTGGGCTACTTCGGGCGCACGCCCCTGGACCCGGATCCCGCGGTGATCAAGCTCGCGAGCGAGCAGCTGAAGCTCGAGCCGTTCACCGGCGACCCGCTCGAGGCCGCGCCCGACAGCCTTGTCCCCGCCCGCCAAGCGCTCGAGGAGCGCGGCCTGCCCGTCACCGACGAGAACATCTTCCTGGTGGCCGCGGCCATCGTGCCGGGCAAGAACATGGACCTCAACGAGGGCATCCGCCTGCTCACCGGCAAGGCCAAGATCGTGCTGCCGCTGAAGAAGCCGGCCGCGGCCGCCGCGACGACCGCTCCGGCGTCCACGCCGACGCCGGCCGCCCAGCCGGGCTCGGCGCCCATGTTCACCTCGGCCGTGGTGACCCGCTGCGCGGTGACCGAGAACGGCAAGACGCGGAACTTCACCATCACGATCGAGCCTCCGGCCGGCGCCCCCGGGACGGCTGGACGTGCCGTGGCGCCGAGCGCCGGGGCGGCGACGGCGCCGGTCGCCGCCACGGGCGCGACGCCGGTCTACTCTCCGTTCGAGGGCAAGACCGAGCTGGTGGAGATCAACGTGAAGGTGGGCGACAAGGTGGCCGAGGGCCAGGCCGTGGCCGCCGTCGAGGCCATGAAGGCCAAGCACGACGTCATGGCGCCGGTGTCGGGCACGGTCATGTCGATCGACTGCGCCCTGGGCGACGACGTGGACGCGGGCAAGCCCATCCTCACCATCGGAGGCTAAGGCATGGAGGCCCTCACCACGCTGGTGCAGAGCTCGGGCTTCGCCAGCCTGGGCTGGCAGAACCTGGTGATGTTCGCGATCGGCGGCCTGCTCATCTACCTGGCCGTCACCCGCGAGTACGAGCCGTTGCTGCTGATCCCCATCGGCTTCGGCGCCATCCTGGCCAACCTGCCGCTGGCGGGCATGGCGGCCTCGTATGCCGGCCACGGCGACAGCGCCGGCCACCACCTGCTGCAGCTGGTCTACGACGCCGGCGTGCGCACGGAGTTCCTGCCGCCGGTGGTGTTCCTCGGGGTCGGCGCCCTGACCGACTTCCGCCCGCTGCTCGGGCGGCCGGTCACCTTCCTGCTCGGCGCGGCGGCCCAGTTCGGCATCTTCGTCGCCGCGATGGGCGCGTTCTACCTGTTCGGCTTCACCCTGCAGGAAGCGGCCGCGATCGGCATCATCGGCGGCGCCGACGGCCCGACGTCCATCTTCCTGGCCTCCAAGCTGGCGCCCGACCTGCTGGGGGCGATCGCGGTGGCGGCCTACAGCTACATGGCGCTGGTGCCCGTCATCCAGCCGCCCATCATGCGGTTGCTCACATCGAAGGCCGAGCGTGCCCTGCCGGCGGGCGAGATGCGGCCCGTGTCGCGGGCGGCGGCCATCCTGTTCCCGATCATCACCGCGACGGTCGCCATCCTGGCCGTGCCGTCCTGCGCCCCGCTGCTGGGCATGCTGATGTTCGGCAACCTGCTGCGCGAGTCGGGCGTGACCGAGCGCCTGGTCAAGACGGCGGGCGGCCCGCTCATCAACATCGTCACCATCTTCCTCGGCCTGGTGGTGGGCTCCACCATGGAGGGCGACACGTTCCTCAGCCCGCGCACCCTGTTCGTGCTGGTGATCGGCGCGATCGCGTTCGCGTTCTCGACCTTCGGCGGCGTCGTGTTCGCTAAGCTGCTGAACGTGTTCCTGCCTCGCGAGCGGCGCATCAACCCCTGCCTGGGAGCGGCCGGCGTGTCGGCCGTGCCCATGGCTGCGCGGGTGGTGCAGACGCTGGTGAGCAAGGAGACCCGCGGCAAGGTGAACCCGCTGATGGCGGCCATGGGGCCCAACGTGGCCGGGGTCATCGGCTCGGCCGTCGCGGCCGGCGTGTTCCTGGCGCTCTTCGGCTAGCCGGCGCTCCGGTTGCCCTGCGGCCGCCGGCTCCGTACACTGATCTCGACACCGCCGTCCTCACGGGCAGGCGGCTGCCACCCCGCTCAACGCAGACGGTTCCGTCACGTGCCCGGGCCTGCGTCCGGGCGGGGAGGTCTTCCATGCACCGCAGCCTCGTTCTTCTGCCCCTCGTCATCGCCCTCGCCGCCTCGAGCGGCTGCTCCGTGTTCGGCGTCGCCACCCGCCACGATCTCGACGCCGCCCTGCTGCAGGAAGCCGCCGCCCGCCAGCGCGCCGAGGCCCGGCTCGAGTCCCTCGATCTGAGGCTGGCCGACGTTGCCGACGACCTCTCCCGGCTCGACCGCAGCCTCCGGCCTCGCCTCGCGAGCCTCGATTCCGCCCTCATCCGCACCCGGCCGAGTGGCCATCGTCACCGAACGCTGGGCCGGCCTGCGCGACGAGCTCAGCGCCGAACTCGACACCGTGGCCGCGGGCTACGGACGGATCCGCGACGGCATGCGGCTCGTGCGGAACGACCTGGCCGAGGTGGGCGCCCGTGCCGAAATCGCCGGCCGCGATGGGCGCGTCGCCCTGCAGCTCCGCCAGGACGACCTGCGCGCCGAGCGCCAGCATCTGCAGCGCCGCCTGGCGGAGCTCGAGCTGCGCCTGCAGGCTCTCGACGCGGTGGTGGACAGCACGACGACGGAGGCGAACGCATCCGCAGCCTCCGGCCTCATCCGTGCGACCCGCGACGAGCCGGCGGCCCGCCGCTGAAGGCCCGTGGCTCAGGATTGGCCCCAGCTCACCTCGCGCAGGTCCATGGCCGACGCGTCCAGGGAGGCCACGATGCCGTGGGCGAGCTTGTCGGTGATCCCCCGATGGTAGATCCGGATGCTCAGCCGTGTGGTGGCCGTCTGCGCCATGTAGTCGCGCCTGATGTCGCAGCTGATGACGGTGACGTCGGCCCGCTTGACGGCGGCGATGACGTCGGAAGCCGTCACGTCGAGGGACGTGACGACCGAGAGCACGCGGTAGGAATCCTTGGCGTAGCGGCGTTCGAGGACCTTGAGCAGGACGAGGCTCAGCAGGGCCAGGGCTGTCGTCGCCCCGGCGATCGCGTAGAAGCCGCCGCCCGCCGCCATGCCCACCCCGGCCGCCGTCCACAAGCACGCCGCGGTGGTCAACCCGCGGACGTGGTGTCCGGTCTTGAGGATGACGCCCGCGCCGAGGAAACCGATGCCGGCGACGATCTGGGCGGCGATCCGGCCGGGATCGGCGATGTAACCCGATCCGGACGTCTGGGCCGCGACGTGGCGCGAGAGGATCATGAAGACCGCGGCGCCCATGCTCACGAGCAGGTGGGTGCGCAGGCCGGCGGCGCGGCCGTGCTTGTCGCGTTCGAACCCGATGAGACCGCCGAGGGCGGCCGCGAGGACGAGCTTGACCAGGGCGTCGAGCACGTCGGGCAGGTTGGTGGTCAATCCGTGCACTCCGGGGTGGAGGGAAGGCTGGTCGGACGCCCCGGCATGGCGGTGTGGCGGTGGGGGCGTCCTGAGATCCTCCCATTGTGCGGTGGCGGGGCCCATCTGGCAAACCCCTGGTTATGCCGCGAAGATTTCGGCTGGCAGTTCGGTCGAGAAGGTGTGTCGATGCTGATGCCTATTCTGTCTTTGAATTTGATCATAGGTGTTCCCTGGTTGGCCGGACGTCGCCGTGATCGAGGCAGCACGAATCTTCGCGGGACAAGAGACGGGGTGTGACGATCGTGGTCCAGCGGCGTTCACATTGACGCGTAAGACATCATGAGGACCGGAAACAACCGCGGCACGTCAGCCAGTCCCAGGTCCCGTAACGCCTCCCCGGGGGATCCAGTGATGTCCAGACAGAACGCCACCACGATCGAGGACCGCCTGCAGGCCGCCGAGGGCCAGCTGGCGCGTCGACCGGCCAGCCAGCCGCGCGCCGAATGGCTGGAGCCGTCGCCGGCGCGGCCCGTCGCCTATACCCGGAGCGCCCAGCGGGTGCTGGATCTGACCACGGCGACGGTCGGGCTGGCGGCGTTCGCCGTCGTCCTGCCGGTGCTGGCGCTGATCATCAAGCTCGATTCGCCCGGACCGGTGTTCTACCGCCAGGACCGGGTGGGCCACGACCGACGGCGCGATCGGTGCTCCGTGGGCCGCGATCGTCGGCGGGCCATGGCGCCGGGCCGACCGTTCCAGGTCTGGAAGCTGCGCACCATGGTCACCGACGCCGAGCGCAACGGGCCCCGGTGGGCGTCGGTCAACGACGCCCGGGTCACCCGCGTGGGCCGCTTCCTGCGCAAGAGCCGCCTGGACGAGGTGCCGCAGTTCTGGAACGTGCTGCGCGGCGAGATGAGCGTGGTGGGGCCGCGGCCGGAGCGGCTCTGCTTCATCAACCAGTTCGAGCAGGAGGTGCCGCGTTACCGCGAGCGCCTGCTCGTGCGGCCCGGCATCACCGGCCTGGCCCAGGTGGAGAACGGCTACGATACGGACCTCGAGTCGGTGCGCCGTAAGGTGGCCCTGGACCGTCGCTACGTGCGCGAGGCGGGCCTCGTCACCGACCTGAAGATCCTCGCCCGGACCGTGGGGGTGGTCCTACGAGGGAGCGGAGCGCGCTGAGCCTGAGCTGAAGAACGGGGCGCGTCGCTGCGGCGGCACGCCCCGTTCGTGTCCTGGCGCGAACCGGGTCAGGCGGGCTTGTCCTCCACCAGCTGCTGCAGCCGGTCCACCTCGGCCTGGATCAGGTCCGGATCCAGGCGCGGGAACAGGATCTCCGGCTGGCCGAGCTCGCGTCCGGCCGGCAAGGGCCGCAGGCCCTCGTCCCAGGCGCCGAAGAACAGCGGCGTCTCCATGCCCAGCCACCGCCAGAGCTTCTCCATGCCGAACGGGCAGATGGGCGCGAGCATGAGCGCCAGCTGTCGCAGCACCTGCAGGGACACGGCGAGGCTCTGGCCGCAGCGAACGAGGTCGGTCTTGCGGCTGGTGAACGGCGCCGATTCGTCGAAGTAGCGGTTGCCCGCCTGGCCGGCGGCGAACGCGCATTCCATGGCTGCCTTGACCTCGAACCGCTCCAGGTGGGTCGCCCACCGTTCGCGCAGCTCGGCCACCTCGGCGAGCACCGCGTGGTCCATCGGCAGCATGGCCTCCTCCGTCCATTCGGGCACCAGGCCGTCGAAGTACCGGTGGACGAAGGTGAACACCCGGTTGATGAGGTTGCCGAAGTTGTTGCCCAGCTCGTTGTCGTTGCGCGCCAGGAAGTTCTCCCAGGTGAAGTTCATGTCGCGAGTCTCGGGCAGGTTGCGGGCCATGACGTAACGCAACGGGTCGGGCTGGTAGGACGCCAGATACTCCGGCAGCCACACGGCGAAGCCGCGGCTGGTGGACAGCTTGCGGCCCTCGAGGTTGAGGAACTCGTTGGCCGGCACGTTGTCGGGCAGGATCCAGGGCTCGCTGTGGGCCATCAGCATGGCCGGGAACATCAGCGTGTGGAAGACCACGTTGTCCTTGCCGATGAAGTGGACGAGGCGCGTCTCGCGGTCCTGCCACCACACGCGCCAGGCCTCGGGATCGCCCTGCTCGTGGGCCCACTCGCGGGTGCTCGAGATGTAGCCGATGGGCGCGTCGAACCACACGTAGAGGACCTTACCCTCGTGGTCGGGCAGGGGCACGGGCACGCCCCAGGCGATGTCGCGGGTGACGGCGCGGTCGCCGAGGCCGTCCTTGAACCAGGAGCGGCAGTACTGCTTGACGTTGTCCTTCCATTCCGGATGGGCATCGATGAATTCCTCCAGCCGGGGCTGCCAGTCGCCCAGCGGCAGGTACCAGTGGACGGTGTCGCGCAGTTCCAGGGGCTCGCCGCGCAGCACGTCGTGCGGGTCGATGAGGTCGGTGGGGTCGAGGCTGCTGCCGCACGACTCGCACTGGTCGCCGCGAGCGCCGGCGCTGCTGCACTTGGGGCAGGTGCCCTCGATGTAGCGGTCGGCCAGGAACCGGTTCTGGCTGGGGCTGTAGAATTGCTGCGACGTCTTCTGGATCAGCTTGCCCTGGGCGTGGAGGTCCTTGAAGAGGCTTGCGCGGTCTCGGTATGGATGGGGCGGCTGGTCTGCGAGAAGTTGTCGAAGGCGATGCCCAGGCCCTCGAAGCTGCGCCTGATCGACTCGTGGTTGCGGTCCACGAGGTCCTTGGGGCTGATGCCCTCCCGTTCGGCGGTCAGCGTGATGGGCACGCCATACTCGTCGGTGCCGCAGATGAACAGCACGGGCCGGCCGCGCAGCCGCAGGTAGCGGACGTAGAAGTCGGCGGGCAGGTAGGCGCCGGCCAGGTGGCCGAGGTGGATCTCGCCGTTGGCGTAGGGCAGGGCGGCGGTGACGAGGGTGCGGCGGAACTTGGCTTCGCTCACGGGACGGGGCCTCCGGATGGTGCGGGCGGCGCTTCGGGCACGAACTGGGCAAATCATAAGGCATCGGCGGCCAGGGGCCAGCGATTTCGCGCTCGCGTCGGGCCGCCGGCGGCCGATAGGATACACTCCGGAATGACCGGCGAGGCTTGACAGCCCCGGAATCGTCGTTACATTTAGTCAATGAGTTATGCAGATACTAAATCGAAGTGGAGATCGCGCATGCTCGAGGTAGCCCTGTTCATCGTGGCGTACCTGGTGCTGTTCAACGTGGTGCTGCCCCGCCTCGGCTTCAAGGGTGGCTGAATGGCCAACGTCTGCGAGGTCGGTGACCCGCACGCGAAGGACGACGCCCGCAAGCTCGATGGCGAGGCCAGGACCGCGGCCGGCGACGTGGACGCCAAGGCCAGCCAACCCGCCCCGGCGGTCGGCAAGTCCGACTGACCGGAGGCCGTTCCGGAGGGATCTGACATGCCCATCTTCGAGTTCGAGTGCCAGCAGTGCCGGCACACGTTCGAGGACCTCATGACCTACGCCGCGCTCGAGGCCGGCGAAGCGGTCTGCCCGGCCTGCGGCAGCCAGAAGGTCCAGCGCGCGCTGTCGTCGTTCGCCACTGGCCAGGCCGGGGCGACGGCGTCGGGTGGTTGCGGCGCGCCCGGTGGCGGTTGCGGCAGCGGTTTCAGCTGAGGCGTCTAGGCTCACGCGGCCGTGCGCCGCGTCTCTCGTCGCCGAGGATCACGAACGCCCGCCCACCGGCGGGCGTTCGGCCGTCCCGAACCGCGCCACCAGCCAGACGATCAGCGCGCCCCACGCGAGTCCGCCGAGCAGGTCGACCACGTAGTGGTAGCGGCAGTAGACGATGCTCAGGCAGAGCAGCACCCACAGTCCGGTGAGCCAGCCGCGGTGTCGCGGCGCCACCTTCCAGCCCCACCACCAGCTCACCAGGCTGCCCGCGACGTGGCTCGACGGGAAGGCCGCGCCCTGCAGGGCGCCGTGGGCGTGGATCCAGCGCATGAGGTCGGTGAACACCCAGCCCCGCAGCCCCTCGCTCTCGACCGATCCGGCCACGCCCAGGTACGCGAAGTACTTGGGCCCCCAGACCGGGAAGAACGTGTACCAGGCGTAGCAGGTGAGCATGACGGCACTGAGGTCGCGCACCAGCGCCTCGGAGTTCGCCCACCGCGTGGCGGTGTCGCGGCCGCTGGCCAGCCAGATCAGCCCCAGGCCGAGGGCCGCGAACGCGTAGTAGCTGAAGTAGGCGAACTCCATGAGCTCGAGCAGCCACGGCCAGGGCCAGGCCCGCGACCACGCGAGGCTCGGCTGCAGGCCGCAGAGGGCCTGCTCGAGATCGATGAGCGCGGGGTCGAAGGAATGGCCGTAGTCGCGGAAGACCACCCCGAGGTACGCCAGCTCGCCGTAGAACTGCCCGAACAGGAGCGGCAGGTAGATGAGGCCGAACACGCGGCCGATCCGACCGCCGCGTCGGCGCAGCACCGGCGGTGCGAGGAACATCAGGAGGGCGGCCATCAGGTGGACGGCCAGGTGCCCGAACGGAGTCTGCAGGGGGCCCGGCTGCGCCAGGACCTCGAAGCAGTCCGGATGCAGCAGGGGATACCAGGCCGACGTGAGGGCGTAGATGATCCCGTACCAGTCGTAGGGGCGTCGCCAGGGACGCAGGTCGGCCAGGAATCGTCGCATCACATCCACCCGCGGCGGCGGTAGAAGTCGAGGGTGTCGCGCAGGCCGCTGGCCAGGTTGTGGACGGGCAGCCAGCCGGTGTCGCGGCGCAGACGCTCGGCGGTGCACACCCAGCCCGGCGTGTCGAGGTCGCGGATGCGGTCGGGGTGCAGGACGGGCGAACGGAAGCGCCGCTCGCCCGCGAGCCGGCTCGCCAGGCGCAGCAGGCCCAGCGGGATCTCCAGGCGGCGCACGGAGCGGCCGAACAGCCAGGTCAGGGCGGTGTGCAACTCGTTCCAGTCGTAGCCCCACGGCCAGCGGCGGCCCGGGTCGCGGGGGCCGTCGAGGCCGGGGCCGTCGTCCAGGTGGTAGACGCCGACCGCGCCGGGGGCGTCGAGCAGCGCCACGGCGGCCGCGGCCGCGTCGCGTCCGTGCACCAGGCTGAGTCCGTCCATCGCGCGGCCGAAACGCGCGGTCCAGCCGCGGGACGCGGCGCGCAGCAGGGGGCCGAACTCGCGGTCGCGGGGGCCGTAGAGCGAGGGGGGCCGCAGCACCGCGGTGCGGAAGGGCCAGCCGGCGGCGAGGAGCCCCTCGGCGGCCAGCTTGCTGCGGCCGTAGTGGGAGATGGGCCGGTCGGGCTGGCCTTCGCCGCGCGGTTGCCGCAGGCCGGCGGGACCGCCGGCCGCCAGGGAGCTGATCAGGACGAAGGTGTCGACGGTGCCGGCCGCGGCGGCGGCCGTGAGCAGGGCGCGGGTCAGGTCCACGTTCACCCGCTCGTAGGTGGCCGCGTCGGCCATCACCACGCCGGCGCAGTGGACCACGGCCCGGCAACCGTCCACGAGGGCCGCGCCTCGTCGGGCCGCGCGAGGTCGACGGACACGGTCGCGAGGTCCTTGTCCTTGAGCCAACGCAGGTTGCTCGACGCGCGGTGGGCGGCGCGCACGGCCAGGCCGCGCTCCAGGAGCACGTCGCAGACGTGGCTGCCGAGGAACCCCGACGCACCGGTCACCACCACGGCCGCGGCCATCACACGTCCTTCTCGAAGATCCGGTAGATGTTCTTGACCTTGGCGCCCTGCTTCTCGAGCGCGCGGTTCATGGCCACGTTGTCCTCGAGGATCCAGGACGCCTCGCTGTGGTCGTAGCCCCGCGTCAGGCCGTACCTGATGCTCTCGTAGACCAGCAGCGTGTCGACCCCGCGCTGGCGGTGCTCCGGCTTGACGCCCAGCAGCAGGGTCCGGCAGCCCTTGATGTGGCGCTTGGCCAGCAGGAACCGGAGCCAGCCGAAGGGGAGCAGGGCGCCGTTCAGGGGCTTGAGCGCCTCGTTGAAATCCTGCGTCGACATGGAGAAGCCGATGGGCTCGCCGTCGCGTTCGGCGATCAGCAACAGGCCCGGGTCGACCATGCTCTTCATGTCCTTCGCGAGGTGCCGGAACTCCTCCTCGTCGAGGGGGACGAAGCCCCAGTTGTCCTTCCAGGCGTCGTAATAGAGGCCGCGCACGATCTCCACCTCTTCCCAGAAGCGGTCCATGCGGAACCCACGGATGGTGAAGTCCTTGCGGCTCTCGAAGCGTTCGGCGAACTGCGCCATGCGTTCGGGCATGCGGTTGCCCTCGACGCGGAAGTCCCAGGCCAGCAGGTCCTTGGCCTTGACCAGGCCGAACTGCTCGAACTGCGGCCGGTAGTAGGGCGGCTGCCACGGCATGCCGAGCACGGGCCGACGCTCGTAACCGTCGATCAACAGGCCGAGGTAGTCGTGGTTGGTGGTGAAGCACCCGGGGCCGCGCATGGTGGCCATGCCCTGGTCCTTGATCCAGTTCGCGGCGGTCGTGAGCAGGGCCCGGGCCACCTCGGGGTCGTCGGGGGCCTCGTAGAACCCGAAGAAGCCGACGAGCTCGTCGTGGTATTCGTTGCTGCTCGCGTCGACGCAGGCGGCGATGCGGCCGACGGGGATGGCGCCGTCGCGGGCCACCCAGAGCTGCGTGTCGGCGTGGCGGAAGAACGGGTTCTTCTTCGGGTCGAGGAAGGCCTTCATCTGGGCGATCAGCGGATGCACGTACTGGGGGTGGTTCTTGCCGTAGATCCGGTAGGGGATCCGCAGGAACTGGGCCAGGTCGCGCTTGTCGCGGACGGGGGTGACGGTGACGCTCAACGGCGAAGCCTCCTGAGGGGGTGATGCCGCTAGGGTGCCTGCAACGGGCCGCGATGGCAAGAGTCGGGTTGGCGGGTGGCCGCGGCGGCCGTCCCGGCGCCTTCGCCGCCTGGCCGTCGGCGCCGGGATGAAGAAGAAAGGGGGCGGCCAGCGAGCCGCCCCCACCGGAACCGGCCGCGGAGTCGCTAGATCACGCCCACTTCCTTGCCCACCTTGACCATGATGTCCATGGCCTTGTGGATCTCGTCCTCGGTGTGGGTGGCCATGAGCGACAGCCGCAGCAGCGCGTTGCCCGGCTCGACGGCGGGCGACACGATCGGGTTGACGAACACGCCCTCTTCCCAGCAGCGGACGCACATGCGGTAGGTCTCCACGTCGCCGCCCACCACCACGGGGATGATGGGGGTCTCGCTCGGGCCGGTGTCGAAGCCGGCCTGCCGGAGGCGCTCCATGAGGATCCGCGTGTTGCGCCAGAGCTGCTCGTGACGCCATTCCTCTTCCAGCATGACGTCGATGGCGGCCGACACCGAGGCCACCGACGCGGGCGGGGGGCTCGCCGAGAAGATCATCACCCGCGCCAGGTGCTTGATGTAGTGGATGGTGTCGGCGTCGGAGGCCACGAAACCGCCGACCGAGGCCAGGCTCTTGCTGAACGTGCCCACGATGAGGTGCACGTCGTCGGTCACCCCGAAGTGGTCGCAGGTGCCGCGGCCGTGCTTGCCCATCACGCCCACGCCGTGGGCGTCGTCCACCATCACCAGGGCGTCGTGCTTCTTCGCCAGCGGCACGATCTCCGGCAACCTGGCCACGTCGCCTTCCATGGAGAACACGCCGTCGACGATCACCAGCTTGTTGACGTCCCGCTCCTGCTCGAGGCAGTAGTCGAGGTGTTCCATGTCCTGGTGCTTGTACTTGCGCACGTTTCCGAAGCTCATGCGGCAGCCGTCGATGATCGACGCGTGGTCGGTGCGGTCGACGATCGCGGTCTCGTTGCGGCCGACCATGGTGCTGATGGTGCCCAGGTTGGCGAAGAAGCCGGTGGAGAACACCAGCGCCTCCTCCTTGCCCACCAGGTCGGCCAGCTTGCGCTCGAGCTGCACGTGCACGTCGAGGGTGCCGTTGAGGAAGCGCGAGCCGGCGCAGCCGCTGCCGTACTTGTCGAGGGCCGCCTTGGCGGCCTCCTTCACCTTGGGGTGATTGGTGAGGCCCAGGTAGTTGTTGCTGCCGAGCATGATGACTTCACGGCCGTTGTAGCGGACCGTGTTCTCCTGCGCGGTCTCGATGGGCCGGAAGTAATTGTACAGACCGGCGGCCATGAGCTGGCGCGCCGTCTGAAACTGGTGAACCTTGTCGAGAAGACCCATGATCTCCGGTATCGTGGCAGAGGTGGACCGCCGGGGGCGACGGCAGGTAAGCCGATAGAATAGTCCCGTGACTCGGACTGAACAACAGGTTTTCCTGGCGGACGCCGCCGGTCATTCCTCGCAGATCTCGGCCTCGAAGACCTGGAAGCGGCAGCCGGACCGCCAATCATCAGGGCCGAGGCCGGCCTTCAGGGCCAGCTCGCCGAGCATCGTCGGCAGGTCCCAGCCCAGCTCCGGTGCGACCTGGGGCAGGAACACCGCCCGGCGGCCGGCCTTCTCCAGCAGCACCCCGTGCCGACCCACCGTGATGGCCTCGGGTCCTGCGACGGGCCGCAGGCGGGTCAGTGCGGACACCTCGATGTGCAGACCGGCCAGCTCCTGCGGGCGCACGGGCGGAAACCGGGGATCGTCCAGGGCGGCGCTGCGGGCGTTGGCGGCCACGGCCTCGGCCAGGGGCGCGTGGCCCTCGATGTAGCCGATGCAGCCCCGGAGAAGGCCACCGCTCCGGAGGGTGACGAACGCGCCCCGCCGCTCGTTCAGCGCCGGCGACAGCTCCTGGCCCAGCTCCGCGGCCAGCGCGGCGGGGGTGGGGGCGGGCTCGCCGCGGACGGCGGCCTCGAGGCAACGCCGGGCCAGGGTCAGGAGGAACCGTCGATCGGCGTCGCTGAGCCCGGCGATCGCCGGGTCGCGGCAGATGAGCACCCCGGCGTAGCTGACCGAAAGGTCCGGGTCACCGTCGCCGTCGGCGCTGCGGGTGTAGTCGACGAGCTCGGCGTGGTGGGGGCCGGGCTCGCGGCTGTCCAGGGCCAGGGCGGCCGCCTCCAGGCCGCACATCGTGATGCCGGTCTGCTGTCCGTAGCGGAGCAGGCCCTCGGAGTCGTGGGCGAGGATACGCAACAGGGCGCCCGTGTCGAGCTCCTCGAGGCGCTCGCCGACGTGCTCGGTGAACGGAACGTAGCCGTACGCTCGACCGTAGTGGGTGAGGTCGCTCGACACCAGCAGCAGGTGGTCGCCGTCGCGGTAGGGGTCGAGGGCGCGGGCGGCGGCCCGGCGCAGCTCCGGCGCGAGGGGCGGCACCAGGATGGGCACGATGGGCGTGCCCGCCGGCAGGGCCTCCTGCAGCAGCGGCAGCTGGATCTCGACGGCGTGCTCGTCGCGGTGGGCGGCCTCGTCGACCGTGAAGTCGCCGGTGGCCGCCAGGCGGGCCACGATCTCCCCGGCCACCGGGACGGTGCCGAGCGGAGTGGCGAACCCGGTCGCGGCCGGCAGGGCGGGTCTTACGAGGTGGGCCCGATGGCTGGGCGCGAGGATGAACACGGCCCGGAACTCCAGGCCGCGCAGGAGTCCCAGCACCTTGCCGGCGGTGGGGCCGGAATAGCGATAGCCGGCGTGCGGCGACAGCACGACGGTCGGCCGCCCCGGCGGCCGGCGGGCGGGGTCGGCCGCGGCGAGGTACTCCCGCACCCGGGCGCGCAACCGCTCGGGGTCGGCCGGGTACCAGGTCCCGGCGAGGACGGGTGGCCGGACAGGACTCATGCGCCGTGCTCCTGACGAGGGGCGGACGCGCCGAATGTACCAGACGGGCCCGGTCGGGGTCCAGCGAGCGCTTGCCTCGGCCGCCGGGAACAGGCATTGTGTCAGGATGCCACGGACCCCCGGGGCCGCCCTCCAGGGACGGCCCCGTCAGCACATGGGAGAACACGATGAACATCCAGCAGGCGCCCGAGGGCGAGGTCATGGTCCTCAACCTGTCGGGCAAGATCATGGGCGGGCCCGACTACGAGAAGTTCCACAGCGAGATCAAGTCGCTCATCAACGACGGCTACGTGGACATCCTGTTGAACATGTCCAAGGTCACCTGGATCAACTCCACGGGCCTGGGTATCCTGGTCTCGGCCTTCCACACGCTGAAGAAGAACGGCGGCGTGATGAAGATCTGCTCGGTGTCGGCGCGGATCGACAACATCCTCAACGTCACCCAGCTCAAGCTGGTCTTCGAGACGTACGAGGACTGCAAGGCCGCCATGGCGTCCTTCAAGCCGGAATAGCCCCGTGAACGGCGACGACGGCTGCCTGCACCCACGGTTCCGGAGCCCGGCCCTGACCGTCGACGGCGCCGTCCTGGTGCGCCGACCGCGGGCCGGCGGCGGCTTCCGCTCCCACGTCCTGCTCATCGAGCGCGGACGCGAGCCGTACCAGGGCCACTGGGCCCTGCCCGGCGGCTTCGTCGAGTACGGCGAGGATCCCGACCAGGCCGTGGGCCGCGAGGTCGCGGAGGAGACGGGCCTCGGCGGCTTGCCGTTCCGGCAGTTCCACGTCTTCGGCGATCCCGACCGCGATCCCCGGGGCCATACCGTGTCGGTGGTCTACGTGGCCGAACTGGTGGGCGAGCTGCCGGCGGTGATGGGCGGCGACGACGCCGTGACGGCCCGCTGGTTCCCCGTCGACGCTCTGCCGCCGCTGGCGTTCGACCACGACCGCGTGGTCGCCAGGATCATCGGGGCGCTGGGGTTGCGCTGACGCTTGCGCCGACCGGCGTGGGCGAACACCATTGAGACACTGTTACATCTGAAGACGTCGGGCACCCCGGTGCCCGCCAACCGGAGGCAACCGCCTTGAGCCTGACCCGTGACGACATCCTCGCCGCCCTGCGCGAGGAAGGTCCCCGGCACCAAGGTCGATATCGTCAAGATCGACCTCGTGGGCGCCATCGAGATCCAGGACGGCGAGGTGGTGGTGCGGATCGTCCGCACGACCGAGAAGCAGGAGACCATCGCGGCCGTGTGCGAGGCGGCCCGGAACGCCTCCGCCGGCTGCCGGGCGTGCAGAACCTGTCCGTCGAGGTGGATGACCGCTCCGGCGCCGGGAAGGCCCAGAAGACCGCCGCCGCCGGCCCGCATGGCCAGTCGCCCGACCCGTGGGCCGACCGCGAGCGCCTGCCGGGCGTCGGCCGCGTGGTGGCCGTGGCGAGCGCCAAGGGCGGCGTGGGCAAGAGCTCGGTCGCGGTGAACCTGGCGCTGGCTCTGGTCCAGGAGGGGCTGCGCGTCGGTCTCCTCGACGCCGACATCTACGGTCCCTCGCTGCCCACCATGCTGGACGTGACCGAGGCGCCCGAGGTGACCGCGGACCGCAGGATCCATCCCGGGCGCGCCCACGGGTTGCAGGTCCTCAGCATGGGCCTGCTGATCGACCCCGAGCAGGCGGTGATCTGGCGCGGTCCCATGGTGTTCTCGGCGGTCAAGCAGTTCCTCAAGGACACCGTCTGGGAGGATCTCGACTACCTCGTCGTGGACATGCCGCCCGGTACCGGCGACGCCCAGCTCACCCTCGTGCAGCAGACGCCGGTGGCCGGCGTGGTGATGGTGACCACGCCGCAGGAGGTGGCGCTGGCCGACGTGCGGCGCGGCGTGCAGATGTTCCGGCAGGTCGACGTGCCCGTGCTCGGCATCGTCGAGAACATGAGCTACTTCCTGTGCCCGGACAACGGCCGGCGGTACGACATCTTCGGCACCGGCGGCGGCGAGCGGGTGGCGCGGCAGTTCGACCTGCCGTTGCTCGCGCAGATCCCCCTGGAGATGCGGATCCGCGAGGGCGGCGACACGGGGCGGCCGCTCATGCTGCAGAAGGATGCCGGGCCGATCCGCGAGATCTTCCTCGAGCTCGCCGGACAGGTGATCACGCGCTGCGTCGACTGATCCGCGTCCGGGGGATCACTCGCCGTAGCCGAGGTCCTTCAGCCGCTGGCGGACCTCGCTGGTGAGCGAGTCCCAGCCGCGGCGGCCGTGTCCGTCGAACGACGGCGCGGCCTCGCGCCAGACCGCGAGGTCCTGCCGGAGCGATCGCAGGACCTCCGGCTCGGCCTGCTGGCGGTCGTCGCGTTCGCGCGGGTCGGCGGCGAGGTCGTAGAGGCCCAGCGGCCGGCCGTCGCGGTGCGCGATCAGCTTCCAGCGGCCACGCCGGAGGGCCACCACGTCCGGGCCGTAGGCGATGGCCTCGGCCAGGAGCAGACGATCGTCGTCGATGTCCGTCCCGGCGGCGAGGGAACGGCCGCCCAGGGCGGCCAGCGGCAGCGGCGGCAGCGGGAACGGTGCGAGGCCGAGCCAGTCGACCAGCGTGGGCGTGAGGTCGAGCAGCGAGACCGGCCGCGCCACCCGCCCGCGTTGCGGCACACCCGCCCCCCAGCCCAACCACGGTACGCCGAGCAGCTCCTGGAACTGGGTGTGGCCATGACCGATGCCGCGCACCCGCCGGGGATCGTGGTCCCAGGCGTGGGCCTCGGCGGCGTGGTCGCAGAACTCCTCGCCGTGATCGCTGAAGACGCTGCAAAGCGTGTGGTCGGTGAGGCCCCAGGCGTCGAGGCGGCCGAGGAAACGCCCGAGCGCCAGGTCCACCTCGTGGACGACCGCCCGGTAGATGGCCGCCTTGAGCTTGCGCGCCCGCCGGGCCGCTTCGGGCAACGGCCAGCCGCAGAGGCCGAGGTGAGCCTGCGGCCGGGCGGGGTCGCCCCAGCCCGCGAGGGCGCGCAACTCGCGTGCATGCGGCGGCGGCACGTCGAGCCGGGCCAGCTCCGGCTCGAGCAGCGCCGGCCGGGGCGTGGTGGGCTCGTGGGGGTCGTTCAGGAGCACGAAGCAGCAGAAGGGGCCGTCGGCGTGGCGGCGGATCCACTCCAGCGCCACGTCCAGCAGGGCGTCGGCCCGGAGGTTGCGGTAGACGTGCTCGCCGAAGCTCTCGGCCAGGCCGAAGGCGAAGAACTGGTTGGCGTAGACGGCGCAGGTCCGGTAACCCTGCCGGGCGAGGTGGCCGGCGAGCGTGGTCACATCGCTGCGCAGGCGGCCGGGGGGCTGGCGGTCCATATTGCGCACGTCGCCCGTGAGGCGGGCCCCGTGCTGCGCGGGCATCAGGCCGGTGAGCGCGCCCGCGAACGAGGGCAGGGTCCACGGGGCAGGCGCCGAGGTGTCCATGAAATCGAATCCGGCGGACGCCCGGGCGAGCAGATTGGGCATGAGCTCGGGAGTGACGTGGTCGCGGCGCAGGGTGTCGATCCCCACGAGCACCAGGTTGGCGGGGCCTTCATGCCGGCGCACGAGGCGGCCCGGGCGCCAGGGGCGCCGCACCAGGCGGTCGGCCGTCAGCCGCCAGGCTTGTAGCCGCTGCTTGCGGGTCAGGGCGGCGAAGGGGTCGCGCATCGGGTCGAGGGCCTTCCTCTGGGGCGCGGGGCGTGCGCCGCGGGTGCGTCGCGGATCCGCCGACACGATAGCGCGCGGCCGCCCGCCTGTCATCGTCGGGCTGGTCGGGAAAGACGAGCGAACTTGACCAGGTCGCGGGCACCGCGCTTCTTTCTGCTGCACACCCTTGCAATCGTAAGGGTGGTTGGCGTACCTTCTGCCCCCACTTCCGAGGCCGACGCCCCGGCGCCAGCCGCAAGCTTCGCGGGATACCGCCATCCGGGCCGGCCGTCCCGCGCCGCCGAACGATTCCGATGGGAGAACTTCCATGACCCGTGACCGGAGTCCCGAGCGTCGGTGCCGGAGGCCGCTGGCCCTGCTGGCCCTGCTGCTCCTGCCGGCCGCCTTGCTGGCCCAGGAGGCCGACCATCTGCTCCTGAGCGAGGTGGTCGTCGTCACCCGCAACCCCGTGTCCACCTTCGGCAGCCCGTTCATCGAGATCGTCAACCCCACGGGTGCGGCGATCGCCCTCGACGACGTCTACCTGTCGACGGCGCAGGACGTGGCGCTCGGCAAGCTCTACTGGAACATCGTGACGGGCGCAGGTCAGGGCGGCGGCACCTCCGGCAACGTGCATGCGCGCTTCCCGGTCGGCCTGAGCCTCGCCGCGGGCGACACCCTGGTGATCTCCCTCAGCGGCAGCACGCAGTTCCAGCAGGCCTACGGCTACCTGCCCGACCTCGAGCTCTTCGAGGACGGCATCGCGCCCGACGCGGTGGCGGAGATGCGGGAGGCCTTCCCGGGCAGCATCGGCGCGGGCCTCGGCTCGACCGGCTCGAACACGCCGGCCCTGGCCAGCGGGTCGGGGGCCTCGGACAGCATCGTCCTCTACCGCTGGGACGGTGCGAGCGACCTGGTGCAGGACCTCGACTACCTGATCTACGGAACCTCCACCAACGTGCGCGTCGACAAGACCGACGTGAGCGTCGACGGCCCGGATGCCGGCGCGACCCCCTCGACCTACCTGGCCGACACCCCGGCGGCCAGCCAGATCTCCGCCGGCACGGTTCCCACGTTCGGCCAGGCGCTCGTGCGCACGGGTGCCGTGGAGACCAGCGAGGACGCCAGCGGCGGCAACGGCGCCACCGGTCACGACGAGACCAGCGAGGACCTCGCGGGCAGCTGGGACGTGGTCTCGGACCAGACCCCGGCCGGCCCGGCGGCGACGCCCCTGGCGCCGGCGCCGATCGTGACCGCCGGCTCGGTCGGCGACGCGTATGCCGGTCTGGCGACCGACGTCACGCTCACGGCGTTGAGCTACGACCCGCTCGCGGCCATGGCCGTCCACTTCCGGATCGACGGCGGTTCATGGCAGCAGGCGGCGGGCAGCCAGGTGACCGCCGGCATGTGGTCGGCGGCCATCCCCGGCCAGTCCGGCGGGGTCGAGATCGCGTGGTACGCCACCATCACCGGCACGGGCGGCGGCACGGCCGTCTGGCCGGCCAATGCCGACGCCCTCCCGCGCCTCCTGGTCGTCGAGGGCGTGCCGGCGCCCGTGATCACCAGCGCGACCGCCGGCAGCGCGTTCAACGGCACGCCCTGCCTCATCACCGTGCACGTCGACGCGGTCGACCTCGACCTCTCCGGCACCCTCCACTATGCGGTCGCCGGCGGCGCGTTCCAGACCGCCGGCCTCATGGCCGACGGCGCGACGCTCACCGGCGAGATCCCCGGCCAGCCCGCGGGCACGGTGGTGGCCTGGTACGTCGAGGTGGTGGACGGCAACGCGCAGAGCGACGTCTTCCCCGACGGCGCGCCCTCGACCACGGCCTCGGTCACGTTCACCGACGCCGCCACGGGCCCGGCCAAGCTGCTGATCACCGAGGTGAACGCGGGCCGCAACATCTACCCGTTCACCAGCATGGCCCAGATCGCGCCGGAGCTCGTGGAGATCCACAACCCCAACAGCTTCCCTGTGGATCTGAGCAACTACTACCTGACCGACGCCATCAACTACAACTTCAGCACCCAGGTCTACTGGGCCATCACCGCGGGCAACCCCACGCAGCAGACCGTCGGCGGCGGCCACTACAACGACTTCACCGCCCGGTTCCCCGACGGCTACGTGCTCGGCGCCGGCCAGACGCTGGTGCTGTCGATCGCCAGCAGCGGCTGGTTCGAGCGCATCTACAGCCGCCTGCCCGACATCGAGCTCTACGCCGACGACCTCTCGGTCGAGGGCGTGCCGGCCATGCGGCCGGTGTTCGTCAACCCGCCCGATGATCTCCCGGGCAACAGCATCTTCACGCCCGGCCGCTCGTCCGGCACCAGCGCCGACCAGCTGCCCAAGGGCATCCCCGAACTCGAGGAGTTCTACGGCGAGCCCGTGATCCTCTACTACTGGGCCGAGGGCGAGCCGCTGGTCACCGACATCGACGTGTTCATGTTCGGCAACGAGAAGACCGGCAACTTCCGGGTGGGCTTCGACAAATCCCTGGTGCCCGGCTACCAGCCGGACACCCCGGTGGCCGATCAGGACTGGTTCGTCGATGTGGACTCCTCCGGCGACCGCTCCTACACCCGCATCGACGCCGACGAGGGCACCCAGCTCACCGTGGGCAGCAACGGCGTCGGCGGCCGCGACGAGACCAGCGAGGACTGGACGGCGACCTTCGAGCTCGCCATCCCCACGCCCGGCGTCTTCCTGGCCGGCCTCGAGCCGGTGAACGACATCGGCCTGAGCGTGCCCGCGCGCACGTTCCTGCCCGAGCTGGGCGAACGCTTCCCCATCTCCATCGTGACCAAGGAGAACTCCGAGACCCGGCTGCGCATCATCGACCTCGAGGGTCGGGTGATCGTGACCTTGTGGGACAGCCGCTTCGACGGGGCGGTCTCGGGCATTCCCGAGTTCCCCACCATCGTCAGCTGGGACGGCCGCGACGAGACCTTCGCCAGGGTCCGGGCGGGCATGTACGTGGTGCACCTGCAGGCCGTGGACCTGGTCTCCGGCGAGCGCACCGAGAAAACCGCACCCGTGGTCGTGGCCACGCGGCTGGACTAGCGAGGGAGTGACCGACGATGAAGCGCAGACTTGCAGCGATGGTGGTCCTCGTGAGCCTCGTCACTCTGGTGGCGCCGGCCCGGGCGGCCTTCGAGAACCTGATGACCAGCCCGCGGGCCCGCGCCATGGGCGACGCCTCGGTGGCCGTGGACGACGCCACGTTCGCGGCCACCCTCAATCCCGCGCAGCTCGCGCGCCTGGCCACGGATGGCGAGGTGGGCGTCAGCTACGTCCAGCCCTACAGCCTGGACTTCCACCGCCTCTACTACCTGGGCGCCGCCCTGCGCCTGCCCGGCGAGGCCGGCAGCCTGGGCCTGGGTTTCCGGCAGTACGGCGTGGAGTACCAGAACGTCGACCTGCAGACCGAGAGCACGCTGACCGTGGCCTACGGCCTGCCGCTGTACGCCGACGTCCACTCGCGCATCAACCTGGGCGTGGGGCTGAACCTCTACCGCCTGGAGTTCGGCGAGACGGTCAGCGGCCTGGATCCCGGCAGCGACCTCACCACGGGCCTCGACGTCGGCTTCGCCGCCACGCTGCACGACCGCACCCACATGGGCGTGCTGGTGCACAACGTGAACGCGCCGAAGATCGGCCGCGACGAGGAGGAGCTGCCGCGCCGTCTGCAGGCGGGTCTGGCCTACGAGCCGTATGCGGGGGTGCTCACGGTGTTCGAGCTCGAGAACGTGCACGGCGAGGATCCGCAATGGCACGCCGGCATGGAGTTCGACGTGCTCGAAGGCCTGGTGCTGCGCGCCGGCCTGATCACGAGGCCCAACAAGCTCACCGCGGGCTTCGGCTACCGCTTCGGCGAGGCGGCCCTGAGCTACGGCTTCTCCACCGGTGGCGGCGTGCTCGAGAGCACCCACCAGTTCGGCCTGTCCTGGGCGTGGGGCGGTGAGTGACCGTGCGTAACCTCCTCGTGCATCGCCGGCCGGCGGCGCGGGCCCTGCTCGGCGGGCTGTTCGTGCTGGTGTGCTGGCTGACGGCGGCGTCCGCGACCGCGGCGCCCGCCGCGGATCCGGGCAGCCGCCCGACGCTCGCCCAGGGCAAGCTCGACCTCAACTCGGCGAGCCTGGAAGAGCTGCTGGCCCTGCCCATCCCCGCGGCCGAGGCGCGCGCCATCTACGACCACCGCACCTACGTGCGCTACTTCGACGACATCTACGACCTCGGCGACATCGACCTCGTCACGCCCCAGACCATCCTCACCTTGCGGCCCCTGGTGGCGGTGCTGCCGCCGCCCGCGGCCGACGCCGCCGTCGCCCGCATGGCCGCCAGCTACCGCCAGGTGCGCAACTACCTGGGACAGGAGGGCAGTAACGAGGGCCTGGTGGACGAGTACCTGGACCTGCTCCAGGACCCGGTCAACGTCAACGACCTCGACCTCTTCGACCTCATGAGCTTCCAGAACGTGTCGCCCGTCGACGCGACGGCGATCATGACCGCGCGCGAACGCATGGGGGGCATCACCAGCAGCCGCCAGCTGCGCCGCGCCGACGGCCTGCGCTACTTCGCCTACCGCAACCTGCGCGACTTCGTGGTCTACGACGACGCGCAGCTCGGCGACCCGGACAAGGTCCGGGCCGACTACCAGATCCGGTACTACGACACGCCCCTGTACGGCGGCGACGACGAGAACTCCAGCGTCCTGGTGCCGAAGTACCCGCAGACCCTGAACCCGGCCATGTCCCACAAGCTGCGCGTGGCGCTGCCGGGCAACTGGCGGGCCGGCGCCCGCACCTACCGCGGCCTCGGCGAGGCCGACTGGGACGAGACCGCCAAGGCCTACGTCGAGGTCAAGAACCAGCAGCTGGGGCCGGTGCGCCTGAAGCGGGCCGTGGCGGGCTCGTTCCGGGTGGCCTTCGGCTCCGGCCTGGTGATGGACAACACCGACTTCATCCACTTCCGCAAGACCGGATTCGGCTGGAACAAGCGGCCGCTGGGCGTCCGCGGCGACCTCAGCGCCACCCGCGAGTACCGCCTCACCGGCGGCGCCGTCGAGGGCGCCATCGGCAACACCCACCTCACGCTCTTCGGCTCCAGCGACTGGCGCGACGGGATCCTCAACGATGACGGCACGGTCAACCGGTACGTGAGCATGCGTCCCCGATTCACCGAGCGGGAGCTGGCCGCGCTGCCGACCCTGTCGGGCCAGGAGACCGGCATCACCCGCAACGCCTTCCGCGAGAACCTGGTGGGCGTTAACGTCAAGCAGATGCTCGCGCCGGGCACCTACGTCGGGGCCACGGTGCTGCACTCGGGCTACACGCGGCCCTTCGACGCCAACCCCGACGAGATCCTGCCCGGCGGTGCGACGTCCGACTACTGGCTGGCCCGCGACAGCGAGATCGCGGCCGGCTACACCAGCGTCTTCGCCGACCCGGGCGACACCACGGTCACCGAGTACCGCTGGCGCCGCATCTACGGCCTCGAGGGCCAGGCGGTGTACGGCAACCTGTCCTGGCAGGCGGAGTACGCCTGGCTGCAGGACCCGCGCGAGGGGTTCCTGAGGGGCGATCGCCACGACGCCTTCATCACCAACCTCTTCGCCCAGTGGGACAACCTGCACCTGCTCGCGATCTACCGCGACTACGACATCGGCTTCGACAACCCGTACATGCGGTCGTTCAGCAACGACTCCAGGTACGAGCAGACCATCCTCGACAGCCCCTACCGCCTCGAGGACGAATGGTACAGCCTGCTCGCGACCGACAACCCCCAGCCCAAGGGCGAGCGGGGCCTGTTCCTGGACATGCGCTACCGCATCAGCCGTCAGTTCATCATCAACGGCCTGCAGTTCGATCAGTGGCAGCGCAAGGCCGACGGCGCCGACCAGTGGCGCTGGACGGCGAAGCTGGAGTACCAGCCGACGTTCAACCTGCGGTTCCGCGTGCGCGAGCGCATCTCCGCCCGCACCGAGCAGAACGACCTCGACGTGCGCACCTACCGCAGCTGGGAGACGCGCCTGCAGGCCATCGTCCTGCTGAGCAACTACAACCGGCTGCAGCTGACCTACGTCACGGGCAACGTCAACTTCCCGGCCCGGCAGCGGCTCACCTACCCGGCCGACCCGGGCAGCCCCGACAACCCGGACGACGACGCCAGCGGCGTGGGCATGGCCAGCAGCCCGAGCAACGCCTTCGAGGTGCGCTACGAGCACAACGTCACGCCCTGGCTCACGCTCACCGGCGCGGCCACGGTCTACGACGGCTTCTTCTGGAACTTCGAGGGCAACGAGTTCGTGCTCCTCGACGCCAACGGCTGGCGGCAGTGGTTCAAGGTGGAGAGCCGCATCTCCGACCGCACGCTCGTGCAGCTGAAGGTCACGCGCGACCACAGCGAACCGCGCGACAACATCGACGTGCGCCGCTACGGCGACGCCTACGGTCTGGACTACGATGCCACCCGCGTCCCCAAGGACGACCTGTACGTCCGGCTCCAGGTGGACTACAGCTTCTAAGCCTTCCGGCCCCGAGCTGGACGAGGAGACGACCATGACCACGCGACGGAATATCAGCGTCTACACGGCCATCCTGGCGGTGGCCATGCTGCTGGGTTTGGTGGCAACGCCGGCGAGCGCGGTGAGCTACCTGGAGTCGGCCTACGGCGGCCAGAGCCCCTGGCTATCGGCCGAGATCAACGGCCTCGGCGGCTCCGGGGGCGCGGCCTACCGCGGCGGCTTCTCCAGCATCCTGAACCCGGCGGGCCTGTCCCGGGCCACGGCCTGGCGTCTGGACGGCGGCGTCGGCCTCGCCTACCACGAAGAAGAGCGCTTCGTGCCGCTGTACGACAGCTTCGGCAGCTTCGTCACCGACATGTCGATCGCGAGCAACCAGCACACCTGGCTCGAGGGCGGCTTCGCGCTGGCCGGACGGCTGGACCTCGGCGACCTGCCGCTGGGCGTCGGGCTCTCGCTGGCCGACCGCAATCCGTTCAGCTACGAGTTCACCGAGGAAGTGCGCGACCCCGACGTCTTCTCCGATCCGCGCGACCGCATCCTCGAGGAGCGCACCTACGAGGTGGAGGGCACCCTGCGCACCCTGAGCCTGGGCCTGGCGGGCGAGGCCGACCGCGTCGCGTTCGGCGCCGCCGTGCACTACGCCTTCGGCGACCGCAACGAGCACTGGCTGTCCCGCGACAACCGGACCGACGACGGCGACCAGAGCTACGACACCCGCAGCCAGTGGGCCCTCGGCGGCGTCAACGCGACGCTGGGCGTGCAGGTGCATCCCAACGAGCGCCTCAGCCTCGGCATCGCCTACGAGACGCCCCTCTCGGTGGACGGCGACCTGGACGTCACGGCCTACACCGCCGAGTTCGACACCACGGCCGCCAGCACCGCCAGCCACAGCCTCGAGTACCCGGCCCGCTGGCGTTTCGGCGCCGCGCTCTATCCGCGGAACGACCCGCGCACCGTGCTCACCGTCGACGTCGTCCTCACCGACTACGAGGATCTCAAGGACGATCGTCCCGGCCTCGGCGACAGCCGGCTCACCTCCCCGCGCGAGCTGCAGAATGTCGTGGACGTGCGCCTCGGCCTGCAGCACACCTTCCAGGGCGGCCAGGACATGAACGTGGGCTTTCGCCGCTATGACAGCTACAACGACCCCGAGGGCGGCAATTCGGTGTTCTCGCTGGGGACGGCGTGGCCCATCGCGAGCGGCCGCCTGGCGCTGTCGCTGGAACTCAACAAGCTGCAGAGTCGGGGGATTCCCCATATCTTTTCCTACCCGGACGGGTTCGTGACGCCCGCCGAGTCCCGGGTCGACGACATGCGCCTGCGCTTCGGCCTGGGCTGGACCCAGGAATTCTAGCCACCGCCGAGGAGCCCGGTCATGAACACCCTACGCGTATCGGCGCTGGTCCTGATCCTGCTTGCGGCGACGCTGGTCGCGGCCGGCGAGGAGCCGTTGCGCCTGCACGTGATCTGGACCAACGACGTGCACGGCCACATCGCGCCCGAGCCGGCCCGGTTCATGAATCCCGAATTCCCGCCGCCTCTGGGGGGAGCGCCTGCCGCGGCCACCTACATCAAACGCGTGCGCGCCGAGGCCGCGACCGCCGGCGAGGCGGTCCTGTTGATGGATGTGGGCGACATGTTCCAGGGCACGCCCATCGGTACCAAGACCGAGGGCCGCGCGGTGATCGACTACTACAACGCCATCGGCTACGACTTCGCCGTGCCCGGCAACCACGACTTCGATCTCGGCCGTGAGGTCACCGAGCGCCTGGCCCGGGCGTCGCGTTTCCCGTGGTTGGCCGCCAACCTCGTGGAGAAGGACACCGGCAGGGTGGTCGACTGGTGCGTGCCGACGCTGATGATCGAGCGCGAGGGCGTCAAGATCGGCGTGATCGGCATCATCACCCCCGGCACCAAGCACATGAGCTTCCCGCAGAACATCGCCGGCCTCGATTTCCTGCCCATGGCCGCAACGGTGGCGAAGTACCGCGACGAGCTGAAGCGCCAGGGCGCCGACCTCATCCTGCTCGCCATCCACGAGGGCCTGCCGTACGACCCGCAGCAGGGCTGGGCCGCCATCGCCGGCGCCGAGGAGACCGACGCCGAGCTGGAGCAGGGCGGCGCCCACGGCTCGAACTACTCGGGCAGCGTCCCGAACCTCATGGAGCTGGTGAACGCGGTGCCTGGCATCGACATCGCCGTGGGTGGCCACACCCACCGCGGTTACCAGGAGCCGTGGATCGATCCCGTCAACCACACCCTGTGCTTCGAGAGCTTCGGCAACGGCAGCAGCATCGGCCATGCCGTCCTGCTGATCGACCCGAAGTCCCGTCAGCTGGTGGGCTGGGAGCGTAGCCACGACCAGGGCACCCTGATCACCCTGTTCGCCGACGAGTTCCCGCCCGATCCGGAGATCGCCGAGGTCATCCGGCCCTATCAGGAGGAGGCGGAACGTGCGATGGCCCGCCAGGTGGGCACGGCGGCCGTCAACCTCACCCGCGGCGGTCCGGGCAACAGCCTGATGGGCAACCTCGTGACCGACGCCATGCGCACCCGCTTCGATGCCGACTTCGCGTTCCAGAACATGGGCGGCCTGCGGGCCGACCTGCCGGCGGGTCCGATCACCGCCGGCGACATCTTCAGCGTCCTGCCCTTCGGCAACGAGCTGGTGATCGTCGAGATGGACGGACGCATGCTGCGCCGCATCCTCGAGCGCAAGGTGGCCGGCGAGAGCGGCGGCCTCTGCGTCTCGGGCATCACCATGGAGTTCGACAAGACCCGCCCCGACTGGGACCGCGTGGTCACCCTCCTGGTGGGCGGCGAGCCCTGGGATCCCGACCGCATCTACAAGGCGGTCTGCACCAACTTCCTGCTCGAGGGCAACAGCGGGCTCGACTTCCTGACCACCATCCCGGCGGCGGCGGTCATGCCGACGCAGATCCGCACGTCCGAGGCCGTGGAGTGGTACATCGAGCAGCACGACCCCGTGCGGCCGCGGATCGACAACCGCTGGGTCGAGGTGACCGGCAAGCCGCAGGCGCCGTACCTGACCACCCGGTACCTGCCCTGAAGGAAGGCCTGAGGCCCGCATGGCGCAGATCGAGTGGACACCGGCCATGAGCGTCGGGCACGCCGGCATCGACCGGCAGCACCAGACCCTCCTGGACATCTACAACCGGTTCGACGCCGCGGCGTCCCAGGGCAAGGGCCGCCGCGAGGTCGAGGGGATCGTGGCGGAGCTCTGCCGGTACACGGCGATCCATTTCGCCACCGAGGAGCAGGTGCTGGCCGAACACGGCTATCCGGATCTCGCGCGGCACCAGGTCCTGCACCGGCAGCTGATCGCGAAGCTCGACGAATTCCAGGCCGACCTCGCCCGCGGCGCCCGCGTCACCTCGGTGCTCCGTCAGTTCCTCGGCTACTGGTGGCAGAACCACATCCTGGAGCACGACCGCGAGTTCGGTGCGGCCATCTTCGGCGTCGGCCAGGTCTCGCCCGTGAGCCCCGACTAGACGTTTGGTGAAGTTTTTTGTAAGCCGGCTCTAGGTCACGAGTTGGCGCTACGGAATTCCCCGAATCCTCCCCTCAAGCCGACCTGCCGACGGCCGATCTACCAACCAGTGGTCGTCGCCGGCTCGCGTTCGGTGCGACGGCCATCCGCGGCAAGGACGCCGCCTCGGTCGCCGGATCGCGAGGGAGCGGATCGTGAAGAATCTGACGCCGGACAAGCAGAACGAACAGCTCGCCAGGTTCGCCGCGCGCATGCGCAAGACGGTCGTCGGGCAACCGACCGCCATCGAGAAGGTGAGCGACAGCTTCAGTCGCCTGATCGCCGGGATCCACGATCCCGAGAGCCCGCTGCTCACGATGATGTTCATGGGGCCCACCGGCGTCGGCAAGACCGAGACGGTGCGGGCGCTGGCCGAGACCATCTTCGGCAGCCGCCGCGCCTTCACCCGCATCAACTGCCAGGAATACTCCGCGCACTACAACATCAGCAAGCTGCTGGGCTCGCCTCCGGGCTACGTGGGCGGCGAGATCCGTCCCCTGCTCGCGCAGGAGAACATCGACCGCCACCACCGCAAGGCCATCGAGAACCAGACGGGCATGATCACCGAGGCCGGCGGCAAGCTCACGCGCCTGTTCCCGCCCGAGAGCGAACGCAACCTCAGCATCATCCTGTTCGACGAGATCGAGAAGGCGCACCCCAAGCTCTGGAACCTGCTGCTGGGCATGCTCGAGGATGGCGTCGTGGTCCTCGGCAACAACGAGGAAGTCGACTTCCGGCAGTCCATCATCATCCTGACGACGAACGTGGGTTCGGCCGCCATGGGCGCCCACCTCGCCCAGAACAACATCGGCTTCGACACCGGCGACCACTCCGAGCGCATCGACCGCGACCTCGAGGACGCCGCCATGCGCGAGGCCAAGAAGGTCTTCCCCTTCGAGTTCCTCAACCGCTTCGACGACATCGTCACCTTCCACACCCTGAAGGACGCGCACCTCTACGAGATCCTCGACATCCTGCTCACCCAGCTGCACCACCGCAGCCTGCGCTGCGCCGAGCCCTTCCTCCTGGAGGTCACCCCGAAGGCCAAGGCCTGGCTGGTGGAAGAGGGCACGGACGTGCAGTACGGCGCCCGGCCGCTGAAGCGCCTGGTGGAGAAGGAGATCGTCACGCGCATCAGCCACCTCATCTGCAGCGACCAGATCCGCAAGGGCGACCTCATCACCGTCGACCGCCAGGACAACGAGCTGCTGTTCCAGAAGGAGACCGGCGGCGCGGATTGGGACGAGCTGGAGGCCCTCGGGCCCTTCACCGACGAGAAGTGGGGAAGCGGCGACCTCGGCGTCAAGGACGACGGCGGGGAGAAGGAGCGGGTGAAGGAGGAGGCGGCGAATCTGCTGTCGGCCACCGGGGTGTTCCACGACTGACGTTGCGCTGGTCCCCTGCGTTCCGACGCGAGGTCAGCAGGCCCGCCGGCACCCGCCGGCGGGCCTCGCTCGTCCACGTCGGATCGGCCGGCCATCTGGGATCCACGAGGCGGTTCTCCGCCGAATCGCCTACCTTCTCTCGATCCCGTCCCGCGCGGGCACGAGCGCGCCTCTTCCCTTGGTCCGGAGGCACCCATGCAGACTGGCGACACGATCGCCCAGTACGAGATCAAGGCCCGCATCGGCGCCGGCGGCATGGGCGAGGTCTTCGAGGCCCGCGACACCAACCTCGACCGCGACGTCGCGGTGAAGGTGCTGCCCCGCGAACTGGCCGACAACGCGTCCCGCCTGGCGCGCCTCGAGCGCGAGGCCAAGGCCATCGCCGCCCTCTCGCACCCCAACATCCTGGCCATCTACGACTGCGGCACCGCCGACGGCACCGCCTACTTGGTGACCGAGCTGCTCAGGGGCGAGACCCTGCGCGAGCGCCTGGCCCATGGCGCGATGCCGGCGCGCAAGGCCACCGACTACGGCCGCCAGATCGCCCGGGGCCTGGCCGCCGCCCACGACAAGGGCATCGTCCACCGCGACCTCAAGCCGGAGAATCTCTTCCTGACCCGGGAGGGCCAGGTGAAGATCCTCGATTTCGGCCTGGCCACCGCGGCGGACATGAACACCGGCGGCGAGCCCGCCACCGACGCCACGCTCGCCATGGCTCCCGACACGAAGCTGACCGCGCCGGGCGCCGTGCTCGGCACCATCGACTACATGTCGCCCGAGCAGGTGCGCGGCCACGCCACCGACGCGCGCTCGGACCTGTTCTCGTTCGGGTCGGTGCTGTACGAGATGGTCAGCGGACGCAAGCCGTTCGCCCGCGAGACGGCGGCCGAGATCATGACCGCCATCCTGCGCGAGGAGCCCGCCGAGCTGGCGACCCTCGCACCCGACCTGCCGCCCGCGCTGGTGGCCATCATCCGGCGCTGCCTCGAGAAGCGCCCCGGCGAGCGGTTCCATTCCGCCCACGACCTCGCCTTCAGCCTCGAATCCCTGTCGGGTTCGACCGTGTCCACGGGCACGGCGGCGGCCCTGGCCGGCGTCGGCGGTCCGCGGCGGCGTCCGGGCGCGGGCTTGCTCGTCGGGCTGGTCCTGGCCGCGCTGGTGGTGGGGGCGGCGGCCATGTGGTTCCTGCGGCCGTCGGAACCGGCCGCAACCGAGGTCCGCTTCACCTCGCTGAGTTCCCGCCGCGGGACGGTGACCAACGCGCGCTTCGTCGGCGGCGGCGACGAGGCCGCCATCTACAGCGCCGCCTGGGCGAACGAGCCGCTGCGCCTGTACCCCGCGTCGGCGGACTCGCGCACGTCGCCCCCGCTGAACCTCGGCGATTGCGACCTGCTCAGCATCGCGGTCACCGGCGAGCTCGCGGTGTCCCTGAACCGGCGCCAGACCCTGGGCTGGGAGGCCTACGGCACCCTCGCCGTCGCGCAGCAGGGCGGCTCGGCGCCGCGGCCGGTCCTCGAGAACGTGGGGGTTGCCGACTGGGCTCCCGACGGTCTGACCCTCGCCGTGGCCCACGAGGTCGACGGCAAGGTGCGCCTCGAATTCCCCATCGGCACCGTGCTGTACGAGTCGCCCGGCTGGATCAGCGACGTGCGAATCAACCCGGATGGCGATCGCGTGCTCATCGCCGACAACCCGCTCCGGGGCGACAACCTCTGCCACACCAAGGTCGTCCATCGGGACGGTCGGGTCGACGACCTCGGCTTCGGGGGCGGCTGGGGCGTGTTGTGGGATCGCGATGGGGAGTCGGTGCTGCGTTCCAACGGCACCGGCGTGTTCCGCCTGCGGTCCGGTCGCGACCCGGTGCAGATCCTCTCGACGCCCGTGTCCATGAGGTTGCTGGACGTCGCGCCCTCGGGGAGGCTGCTGATGGCCTCGGCCGCGGTCCGACGGGAGATCTTCGGCCGGGCGCCCGGCATCGCTGACGAGGTGAACCTCAGCTGGCAGGATTGGTCGACTCCGGCGTTCGTCAGCGACGACGGGCGCACGGTGGTCTTCGAGGAGGGCAACGACGTCACCCAGGATGGTTATGCCATCTACCTCCGGCGGATCGACGGCGCCGCGCCCGTGCAACTGGGCCGCGGCTCGACCGTCGCCCTGTCGCCGGATCAGGCCTGGCTGGCCATCGTGCGGTGGCAGACCACGGCCGGACAGACCATGCTCCTGGTCCCGACCGGCCCCGGCGAACCGCGGACCGTGGACCTCGGCGGGTTGCGCATCGCCAATCGAGCCGGGCGGTGGCTGAGCGGCCAGGACGGGGGCGACGCCATCGTCGTGCCGGCCCGCGGCCCGGACGCAACCCTGCGCATCTACCGCATCAGGCTCGACGGCGCCGCGCCGCCGGAGGCCATCACGCCGGATGGCTTTCCGCTCGCGGTGCAGGGCCACGTGGTCTCGCGCGACGGCCGCCGCCTCGTGGTCACGCCGACCCGTGGCGCGGCGGTGGCGTTCTCCGGCGACGGTGTCGGCCCGCAGCCCCTGGCCGGGGTGCTGCCCACCGATCTGCCGATCGGCCTGGACCGGGACGGACGGCATCTCTACGTGCAGGTGGCGCAGACCATCCCGTCGCCCATCTATCGCGTCGACACCGTCAGCGGCGAACGCACGCTGCAGGCCGAGCTGTCGCCCCGCGATCCGGCCGGCGTGTCCGTCATCGACCGGGTCAGCATCTCGGAGGACGGCCGCGCCTACGTGTACTCGATCCGGCGCATCGTCTCGGGCCTGGAGCTGGTGGACGGTCTGCGGTAGGCGGACGGCCTGGCGCCCGGCCGTACGGCGTGATTGCGGGGGCGCCGTAGTCAAGGCGTGGCGGCTCATGGTAGAATGTCGAGCGAGGGGGAGGGCCACGCGTCCCGGATTCGGGGCGGATCTGGTCCCGGCGAACCGACCCGGCATCCACTCCAGCGAACAGCAGGTCACCGCATGCATCTCCAGCGCCTGGCGAACGCGGTCATCAACAAGCTCGAGAGCAAGCGTCGGCCGGCGACCCCGCTGTCGCTGCCCACGTACGTGGACGTGGTGCTCACCAAGCACTGCAACCTGGCTTGCCGCTTCTGCAACGATTACGAGACCGACGGCGCGCAGAACCAGTCGCTCCCGGCGTTCGAACGCATCGCCGCGAAGCTGCTGCCCACGGCCAAGCAGCTCAGCATCTGCTCGGGCGGCGAGCCGTACCTGCACCGGCACCTCCTCGACATCCTGCGCGTGGCCCGGAGCTACGGCGTGCGGGTCTGGCTCCTGTCCAACGGCATGCTCTGCGACGAGGCGCGGCTGCGGGCCATCGTCGAGGAAAACCTGGTGACCGAGCACGGCTTCTCGGTGGACGGCATCGAGGCCGCGACCGTCGAGGCCATCCGCATCAACGCCCGGTTGCCGGTGATCCTGGCCAACATCGACACCCTGCTGCGTCTGCGACGGGATGCGGGCGCCGGCTTGCCGCGCGTCGTCATCCGCTACGCCGTGATGCGATCGAACCTCGCCGAGCTGCCCGCCGCCGTGACCTACTGGGGCGAGCGGGGGATCGACCGCATCGAGGTCAACTACCTCTCGCTCTGCAACGACATCGATCGTGACGAGAGTCTGTACTTCCACCAGGAACGGATGGTCGAGGTCTTCGACCGCGCCCGCGCCGAGGCCGCCGGGTTCGACCAGCTCACGCTGAAGCTGCCGCCGACGGTGGCGGCCGAGCAGGACGCCGCGAGCCATCCGCGGCCGTGCATGGATCCCTGGAAATTCGTGTACATCGACACCAACGGCGACGTCTTCCCCTGCTACCATTCCTGGAGCGCGGTGCGCATGGGCAACCTCCTGGACGCGGGGGCGAGCTTCGCGAAGATCTGGCGCAGCCGGCCGTACGCGGCGCTGCGCCGCAGCGTGAACGACGACGCGGTCGCCAAGCACCACCCGTTCTGCGCCCGGTGCGAGGCCCGGTTCGGGCTGGGGACGCTGGCGGCCCACCTGGGCAGCGAGACCTGGTTCGAGGGCATGGGGCTCGCGGGCGAGGAACTCGCGGACGCCAGGCAGAAGCGCAAGCGCTAGCGGACGAATTGCCATACCCTGATTGTCCATGAAGGTCGACCTGCACATCCACACCAGCGAACGCTCCGGATGCGCCGAGTCTCCGGCCGTCGACATGCTGACGGCCGCCGTGCGCGCCGGCCTGGACGCCGTGGCCATCACCGACCACCACCGGCTGGTGCCCGCGGCCGATCTCGCGGTCCTCGCGGCCCGGTTCCCGCAGCTGCTCCTGATCCCGGGGATCGAGATCACCCTCGACGAGGAGGCCGAGGACATCCTCGTGCTCGGCCTCGACGAGCCGCGGCTGGCCCGCGGGGCCTGGACCTGGCCCGACCTGCGGGCGTTCGCGCGCGAGCACGGCGGGCTGACCGTCCTGGCCCACCCGTTCCGGTACGACGCCGACATCGGCATCGACCTCGCGAGCCAGCCGCCCGACGCGATCGAGATCCACTCGACCAACATCCGGCCTGCCCATCACGCGGAGATCCGCCGGACGGCGGCGCGGTACGGCTTGCCGGTGGTGGCCGATTCCGACGCCCACTCCGCCCGGTCCGTGGGGCGTTACGCGAACCGGCTGCACGAGCCGGCCCCGACCGTCCTGGAGGTGCTCGCGGCCATTCGCGAGGGGCGGTTCACGCCGGAGTCCAGCCCCTGAGGCCGTCCCGTTCTGGCGAAAGGTCCGCCATGCCTGGCCGCCTCTCGATCCTGCTCGCCTGGCTGCTGTCGCTGGGCGCCGGCGCCGCGGCCGCCGACCCGTGGGCCTTCGCGTTGCGGGACACGACGGGCCTGCCCACGAGCGGCCGCACCTTCGGCGGCACCTGGGCCGACCTCGACCTCGATGGTCGCTGGGACCTGGTGCTCGGCCGCCACGCCGACGACCAGATCGAGTTCTACCTCGGCCGGGGCGACCTCAGGTTCGACGGCCCGATGGCGGCCGAGGTCCCGTCCGGCCTGCGCGACCCGCACGGCATCGCGGCCTGCGATGAGGATGGCGACGGCCGCTGGGACCTCTACCTCTCGGCGGGCGCCGATCGGGGCCACGGCCGCTCCTGCAAGCAGCTCTGGCGTGCCACCGGCTCCTGCCGGTTCGTCAACGACAGCCCGTGCGAGCACCTGCTGGCCGATTCGCTGGGCCGCGGCCGCGGCGCCCTCTGGCTGCGGCTCGACGGCTCGCCGCTGCCCCAGCTGCTGGTCCTGAACTACGCCACCCCGACGCGCCTGTTCGGCCGGGACGCGAGTGGCTGGCGCGACCTCGCCGGCTGGTTCGAGCCCGCCCCGCCGTCGCACGCGTACGTGGCCGAGGCCGACGACCTCGACCAGGACGGCCGGCTCGACCTCCTCACCTGCGGCCCGCAGCGCCAGTGCTGGCGCAACACCGGCGGCCGCCTCCGGCTCGTGCCCGACGCCTTCCCGTGTCCGGTGCCCGCCGTCGCCGACGCGGCCACCGGCGACGTGAACGAGGACGGCCGACCGGATCTGCTGCTCGGCCTGCGCGGCGGCGCGCTGTGGCTGCTCACCAACGTGTCCGGCGGCGACACGCTCAGGTTCGCGGGCCCGCGGATCCATCCGGACCTGCCGCTCGTCCGGGAGCCCGTGTCGGTGGATCTCGCCGACCTCGACAACGACGGCCACCTCGACCTGGTGGTCGCCCAGCGCGACGCGCGGCGCGGGCGTCCGCCCCTGCTGGCCCGCGGACGCGGCGACGGCAGCTTCGAGCCCGCCGGGCAGCTCCCGGCGGCCCCGAGCCGCGCGATGGCCATCTGGGCCATCGACCTCGACCGCGACGGGGACCTCGACCTCGTGGCGATCAACGGCGAGGAGACGGCCGGCGAGCCGCGCGGTGCGGTGCTCGTCTACGAGAACCTCGCGGCGCGGTCGGGGTTGACCATCGAGCTCGTGGGCCTGCCGGGCGAGGCGCCGCATGGCCTGGGCGCCCGCGTCGCGGTCACCGTCGGCGACCGGACCGTCGACCGCCTGGTCCGCAGCACGGCCAACCCCTGGAACAGCACGGTGCTGCCGGTCCACGTGGGGGTCGGCCAGGCCGCCGGACCGTTCCGCGTGGCCGTCACCTGGCCCGACGGGCACCGGCAGGATCTGGTGCTGCCGCGGGCGGGCGCGGCCTACCGCATCAGCGCCGGCCAGGCGGCCCCGGCGGTCATCGCTCCGGGTTCGTGAAAACGCGCGGGGCGCGCGCCACGCCGGGGCCTCACTGCACCACGCTCAGCTTCCCGGTCGCCACGTTGTTGCCTGCGGTCACCCGCACCAGGTAGACCCCGGCCGGCGCCCGCCGGCCGCGCGCGTCGCGGCGGTCCCAGCCGATGGCATGATCGCCCGCCGGCAGGTCGCCCCGCGCCACCTCGCGGACCAGGCGGCCGCGCAGATCGTACACGGCGACGCGCACCGGGCCGGACGCCTCCGGACCGGTGGCGAAGCGCACCGTCGTGGCGACGCTCAGCGGATTGGGGTGCGCCGCATGCAGCACCAGGCCGCGCACGCCGGTTGCCGTGGTCGCGGTCGTGCCGTCGTTGCTCGCGCCCGGCGTGGGGGTCGCGAGGATCTGCCAGGGGCCGTCGTCATCGGGCAGGCGCCCGTAGGACACGTCGGTGGTCTGGGGCCCGAACTCGACGCTGTCCATCACGTAGGTTTCGCCGTCGTCCAGCAGGAAGAGCACGGCCGACTCGCCGCTCGCCGAGAGCTTGAAATCGGCGTGCAGCGGGCCCTGATCCAGGTCGTTGTCGCACCAGACGAGCAGATACTGGCCGGGTTCCAGCACGAGGTCGGGCAGCGGCCAGGGTGCGCTGGCGGCGGGATCGTCGCTCAGGGCCAGGCCCAGGAGCGGCAGCGGGTCGGGGCCGGCGTTGTGGAGCTCGATCCAGTCCTCGAACTCCCCGGCCTCGTCGGCGATCACGTGGTCGTTGTCGGCCATGAGCTCGTTGAGGCGGAGCGCCGGCAGCGCGGGCGGTCCGGCGCGCTCGATCCAGCGGTGCGCGGCGACCGTGCCGTCGAGCGACTCGTGGCGCAGCTGGTACCAGGCCGTCTGGCCCGCGGGATAGGTGGCGTCGACGAACAGGTACTCGCGGGGCGCATCGCTGTCGGGGGCGCCGGCCAGCTCGGGATGGTCGCGCCAGTCGGTCAGCAGAGACAGGTCGTCCGGCCCTGCGAGGGACCGCCAGACCTGGAAGCCCCGGTTGTCGCGCTCGCGTTCGGTGCGCCAGGTCAGGGTCGCACCGCCGGCCGCGGCGGCGGCGTCGAACCGGCTCAGTTCCACGGGCACGGCGAACGACGCGAAGAACTCGGCCCGCTGCGCGGCCACGATGGGCTCGCGGGCGGCCAGCCAGCCGCGCACCCGCAGCATCTCGCTGGCGTAGGCGCCGGACCACTGGTTCCAGCGCAGCTGATGATTGGCCAGCTCCTGGGTCTGATCGGCCTGGAGAGAGTCGAGGCGTGCGTTCAGCGACGGCAGGGACAGCGGGCCGGCCAGCAGCTCGTCGATGCGCGCGGCGAAGCGGGCCTTGAACTCGCTGTTCTGCATGAGGCCGCGGAAGAGGTCGCGCCAGGGCTGGTGCGGCGGCCACCAGTCGCCCATGGACCAGACCGCAGGCCGATACTGTTCGAACTCCGCGGCGTCGGCGGCGGCATAGAACCGGAAGTGGTCGGACTCGAGGTTGAGGGAGGCCATGAGCCCCTCCTCGTCCCACATGATGTACTGCCAGGGACCGCCGGAGACCTTCAGCAGGGCCACGTTGTTCACCCAGCCGTTGTCGGACGAGGCGCCGTGGATGTTGAGGTAGAGCCAGTCGATGTAGGCGCCGAGGTCCAGGCGGGTGGACACGGCGGCGTACCAGTCGTGGGCGTCGTAGTCCTGCGGCGGCACGGCGTAGGTGGCCAGGAAGTCGTCCCACTCCGCCAGGTCGCCTTCCTCGGCCTCGTTGTCCTTGATGAGCTTGTACTCGTTGTTGCCGGCCAGGGCGTGGGTGACCTCGACGAACTCGTCGTCCAGCCGCTCGCGCAGGCTGTAGGCGCCCCAGTACTCGCCGCCCAGGTAGAGCCCGGCCAGGCGGTGGCGGCTGCCGAGGTGGCCGAGGTCCTGGTGCAGCGGCTCCCACAGGCTCGAGCTCACCAGGGCTCCGGTCAGGAACGTGGACTTGTAGACCAGGCGGGCGAAGCGCTCGGGGCCGTCGCCGAAGAGATCGGCCTCGATCCAGTCGGCCGTCCCGTGGTCGTCGAAATAGCTGCGCAGACCCTTGCGCACCTGGTAGCGGGTGCTCTGGCCGTTGATGCGCAGGCCCGCCGGCTCGCTCCACCAGAGCGAGCCGTCCGGCGCGTGCGCGGTGATCTGGGCGGGCCGTTCCCATTCCTCGCCTCGCTGCAGGCAGTTCTCGTGGAGGCCCCAGACGTAGATGCCGGTCTCGGGCGACCAGAGATGCTCGGGGGCGGTGTCGACCTCGATCACCAGGGCGTCGTGCCGCGCGGGGTCGTAGGGGAAGGCCGGCTCACGGATGGCGGTCACCGTGTCGGGCTCGCCGCCGGCGTCGGGCAGGAAGATCACCTCGATGGGGGCGAGATCGTTCCAGAGGACGGCGCCCCGCCAGGTGGTGGCGTTGATGCGGGTGAGCCAGCTCGGATCCGCCGGGGTCATCGCCTCGTCGCCGTGGAAGGTCGCCTCGACCGCACCCTCGAGGGAGAGGTCGGACGGCGGCGGGTACGCGTAGACCCGCGGCGGCGACCACGATACGCTCACCTCGAGAGCTCCGACGAGCGTCGGTGTCAGCAGGCCCAGCAACGTGACGAGTGCAAGACGGCGATGCATGGTCTCTCCCCCGGTTCGGCGCCAATGATCAAGGCCGATCATATCACAGATCCGTCGCGAGGGGGAGGGGCGACGGATCCGGCGCCACGCAAGAAGGTGGGCGGCCGTCGCTGGCCGCCCACGCTTACGAAGATCGTCAGGTTCGTTCCGCGGCCTACGGCCAGTAGAGGATCCGCCCGCAGCTCTCGCACTTCTGCAGCAGGTTCTCGTTGGTGGCCGACACGAAGCTCGGCGGGATGTTGGCGAAGCAGCCGGTGCAGAGGTTGTCGATCACCGGCACGACGGCGTGGCCGAAGCGCTTGGTGAGGCGGCGGTAGTAGCCGAGGTGGCGGTTATCGATCTCGCCGGCCATGGCCTCGGCCTTCTCCTTGAGCTTGGCCAGGCCATCGAGGTTGAACCCCATGTCCTTCAGCTCCTGACCCTGCTCCTCGGCCTCGCGGATGTTGGCCTCGATGTCCTGCAGGAGGACCAGTTTCTGCAGCTGAGGGTGCATGACTACTCTCCTCCGAGCACGGCGCAGAAGGCGTCGTAGTCCGCGGCGTCCATCAGGCCCTGGCGGCGGGCGTCGTCGCCGAGGGCGTCGGTGAGGGCGGCGAGGCTCTTGATGTACTTGTGGCCGCTGTCCTGGGGCGGCGCGATGAGCACGAAGAACAGATGGGTCTTCTCGCCATCCACGGAGTCGAAGTCGACGCCGGCCTGCGAACGGGCCATGAGGACGGTGAGGCGCTGGACCGCGAGGGTCCGGCCGTGGGGGAAGGCCACGCCGGGGCCGACGGCCGTCGAGCCCAGGGCCTCGCGGCTCTGGAGCATCTGCAGCACGGCGTCGGGCTTGGTGATGGTCGGGCTGCCGGACACCAGGCCCTCGACCAGTTCGGCGAGCACGCCGGCCTTGTCGGTGGCCTTGAGGTCGGGGAGGAACAGGTCCGGCGAGGTGTGCTTGAGGACGTCGGCAATGTCCATAACGGTTGCACCACCTTGAGGTGACGTGGAACTATGTGCATTCTTAGATCGCAAACCTAGACAAACGCGCTCATGAGGGCAAGGGCGGATAGCCACGGAAGAGGAATGGCTTGGCCGACGATACCCCCCGCAACCCGGAACTGCTGATCGACGGCGTGGTGATCCGCGCCGGGGCCGGCACCTGCCGGGTGGCCGCCCAGGGCCTCATCTACCTGTGCCGCCTGCGGGGGCGCCTGAAGCAGGGCCGTCAGGAGGCCCAGACCGTGGTCGTGGCCGGCGACCGGGTGGCGCTCCGGCCGCTCCCGCGCGAGTCGGACGCCGCCGAGCCGGCGGCCGTGGTGGAGGCCGTACAACCCCGCCGCAGCGTCATCGCCCGGCGGGCCGCGCGTCGCACCGGCGGCCGTCGCGCCCAGGTGCTGATGGCCAACCTGGACCAGATGATCGCCGTGCAGTCGGTGGCCGAGCCGGCGCCGCAGGGCAGCCTCGTCGACCGCCTCCTGATCGGCGCGGCGAACGAGGAGGTGGACGCGGTCCTGTGCCTGAACAAGTGCGACCTCGCCCCCGACGTGGCCGCCGATCCGCGCTGGGACTACTACGAGGGCCTCGGCGTCCGCGTGGTGCGCACGTCGGCCCGCTCGGGCGCGGGCCTGGACACCATGCAGGCCGTCCTGCGCGACCGCATCTCGCTCCTGCTGGGGGCCTCCGGGTGGGCAAGAGCTCCCTCCCTGAACGCCATCCAGCCGGGCCTCGCGCTACGCACCGGCGAGGTCACCGAGAAAACCGGCCTGGGGCGCCACACGACGACCCACACCGAGCTCTATCCCCTGCGGCAGGGTGGCTTCATCGCCGACTCGCCCGGCCTGCGCGGCTTCGACGCCTGGGATCTCGCCCCCGAGGAACTGCGCCGGTGCTTTCCGGATTTCGAGCAGCCGGCCCTTGCCTGCCGCTTCCGCAGCTGCCTGCATCGCGACGAGCCCGACTGCGGCGTCAAGGCCGCGGTCGCCCGCGGCGAGGTGCCCGTCTGGCGTCACCAGGCGTACCTCGACATCCTGCGGGACCTCGAGGACCGGCAGCGGCAGTCGCAGGGTTACTGATGGACGCCGCCGAGGGCGAGGTCGTGGTAGTAGAGGCAGGCTTCCTGGCTCTCGTGCAGCAGACGGTCGATGGGCAGGATGCCGGTGGTGGCGCGGTAGCGGACCTCGCGGTCGGCCCAGCTCGCGAGCTCGTATCCGGGCAGGGGGCCCAGCGCCGTGCCGGCGGACTTCTGCACCAGCTCGTACCCGGCCAGGCCCACGAACGCCAGCCAGGCCACGGCGGCCAGCAACACGGAGATGCGGCGCATGATCGTCCTCGAGGTTGAGAGATGTTGCCGGCGCCGTTCGTGCATCCTGCACGGCGGCGGCGCCCTCGGGGACAACATCGGCAAGGCCGGGGCCGGCCTTGAGCCCCGCGTGGAGGCGATCCCATGCTGAAGCGCGTGCTCACCGGCGCCTTCGCACGCCTCTGGCGCCGCCCCGCGCTCACGCCGGCCGCCCTGCTGGCCCTGCGGCCCCGGCGGATCCTCCTCGTGCGCCAGCACAACCAGATGGGCGACATGGTCTGCGCCACGCCCTGCTTCCGGGCCGTCCGCGAGACCTGGCCCGCGGCCGAGATCGCGCTGGTGACCGCGCCGGTCAACCAGCAGGTGGTGGCCCACAATCCGCACCTCGACCGGCTCTTCCTGTTCGAGCAGCGTCTGTGGCGGCGGCCGTTCGCCCTCGGGCGATTCCTGGGCGGGTTGCGCCGCTTCGATGCCGACCTGGCGATCGTGCTCACCAGCGTCTCGTTCTCGGCCACCAGCGCGTTCCTGGCCCTGTGGTCGAACGCCCGCCACGTGATCGGCGGCGACGGCCGGCCCTACGGCTCGCGGATCTCCGACGCGTTCAGCCTCCAGCTGCCCGGGTCGCCGGAGCTCGACCGCCACGCCGTCGACCACAGCCTCGCGCCCCTGGCCGCCGTCGGCATCACCACCGCCGACCGCTCCACCGTGGTGGTGCCGTCGCCGGCGCAGGCGGCCGAGGCCGCCGCGCTGCGTGCGCAGCTGTTGCCGCCGGGGCCCTACTGGGCCCTGCATCCGGGGGCCGGCAAGCCGCAGAACGTGTGGCCGGCCGAGCGTTTCGCGGCGGTGGCTGCGGCGGTGGCGGCCGGCGGCGTGCCGGTGCTGGTGCTGCACGGACCCGCCGATCAGGCCCAGCTGGCGGCCTTCCGGGCGGCGCTCCCGGTGGCCGCCGGGTCGGCGCCGATCGCGATCGCGCCGGCCACCAGCGTCGGCACCGGCGCGGCGCTGATGGCGGGCGCCGAGCGCATGCTCTGCAACGATACCGGCGTCATGCACGTCGCCGGCGCCGTCGGCACGCCCACCCTGGCCCTGTTCGGCCCCACCGATCCGGCGCTCTGGAAGCCTCCGGGCGATCACGTCGTGGCCCTGCGCGCCGACCACCGCCGCGACGATCCGCGCGGGGCGGAGTTCGGCTGGCTCGAGACCCTCGACGCCGGGCGGGTGCTCGCGGCCTGGCGCGGTCTGGGGACCCACGACCATTGAGTCGAGGGCCTTCCTCCGGTGGGAGGAAGGCCCCTCGAGCAGCCTGCGAAGGGAAGGATTTCCCAGCGTCGGCGGTCAGTCGGCGATCCGCTGGGGATTGCGGACGATGGGATCCGGCAGCACCAGGGTGATCGTGGCGGCGGCGCTCACGTTGTCGCTGGTGTCGACGGAGTAGACATAGTAGGTGACCTGGCGGCCGCAGTCGCTGCCCAGCTGATCCTCGAACGAGTTGTCGCTCTGGGGATCGCTCACCAGGGCCACGGGCGCGTTGTCGTACGCACCGCGCGACACCAGGAAGCCGGCGAAGTCGGCGTCGGTCACGTTCTGGTCCCAGGTCACGACAGCGGTGCTCTGGCCGGCGGCGTACTGCACGTCCAGGTTGCCGGGCAGCGCCGGGGGGGCGGTGTCGACGGGGGAGACCGGGTTGCTGTCGTTGTCGCTCCCGCAGCCGGCGAGCAGCGCGATGAGCCCGAGGCCGACGAGGATGAGGGTGGTCTTCTTGCTGGCCATTGTGAGATCCTCCTGAGTCGCTTGGTTGCCCGATGGCGAAAGTCGCAAGGAGCGGCCGCGAGGCAACGTCAGGTTGCAGTGGCACGGTTGCTTTGAGCTTCGGTAAGCCCCGCGGCCGCTCGGCGACCCAATTGCAAGGGCGGTGCCATGGCCTGCGAGCCCCGGACCGATCGCGATAAGCATCTGTCCGGATGGGAGTTGGAGCGCCATGACGGGCGGTGGCGGCAGATCGCGGGCTGCCGTTCCTCACCGGGCCGCATTGTGTCCTGCCATGTGGAGCGGGCCGGAACGTGCAAGTTGCCTGCCGCGGGCTGGGACGTCGGGGGGGCTGCTCGGTCCGGCGGTCAGGCGGTCGACAAAGCCCTTGACGCGAAAGTGGTTATGGGCGACCATCAGCATCCTGTAGCCCAGCGGAAGACCGTCAGCGACCGTCGTTGAAGGAGGCAAGTCGGAATGACCAAGGCCGACATTGTGGAGGACATCGCCCAGAGGACCGGACTGACCAAGAAGGAAGTCGGCGAAACCGTCGACCTGTTCCTGCAGAAGATCGGCGATCTGCTCGTCGAGGGTCAGCATCTGGAGATCCGTGGCTTCGGCACCTTCAAGGTGAAGGCGCGCAAGGAGCGCATGGCTCGCAATCCGCGCACGGGCGATTCCGTGCCGGTCCCCTCGCGGCGCGTGCCCGTGTTCAAGGTCTCCAAGATGCTCAAGGATCGGGTCGCCGACACCGACCCTGGCCTCTGATCGTTGGCGGTCGGTCCGTGGCGAACGGGCCGACTTTCCCACCGTGACCGGCGGGACGCTCCCGGGCAGCGTCGCGCCGGCTTCTTTCTGCATGGAGACGGCCGCCGGCCGTTGGAGCTGACCATGATCGATCTGCGCAGCGATACCGTCACCCGGCCGACCCCCGGCATGCTCGCGGCCATGAGCGCGGCCGAGGTCGGCGACGACGTCCTGGGGGACGACCCCACCGTGCACCGCCTCGAGCGGGTCACCGCCGAGCTCCTGGGCAAGGAGGCCGCCGTCTACGTGCCCAGCGGCACCATGGCCAACCAGTGCGCCGTGGGCTCGCAGATCAGACCGGGCCAGATGCTCATCCTCGAGGCCAGCGCCCACATCCACCTCTACGAGGCCGGGGCGCCCGCCGCCCTCTGGGGCGCCCACACCAACCTCGTGGCCGGCCAGGGCGGCGCCCTCACCTGGGACCGGATCCTCGCCGCCCTGCCGCCCGACGACGTGCATTTCGCCGCCCCGGCGCTCGTCTGCCTCGAGAACACCCACAACAAGGCCGGCGGCCGGGTCCTGCCACAGGATCTGGTGATCGACGTCGCCCGCGGCGCCCACGCCCGCGGCCTGCGCGTGCACCTCGACGGCGCCCGGCTCTGGAACGCGCACGTGGCCACGGGACTGAGCCCGGCCGCGCTGTGCGCGCCCGCGGACACGGTGTCGGTGTGCTTCAGCAAGGCGCTCGGGGCGCCGGTGGGTTCGTGCCTGGCCGGCGATGCCGTCACCATCACGCTGGCCCGTCGCCTGCGCAAGCGTCTTGGCGGCGGCATGCGCCAGTCGGGCCTGCTGGCCGCGGCCTGCCTGTACGCGCTGGAGCACAACCTCGCGCGCCTGGTCGAGGACCACGCGCATGCCCGGCGGATCGCCGCGGAGCTCGACCATCCCCTGCTCGGCGTCCATCATCCGGTGGACACCAACATCGCGGTGGTGGACGTGGCCGCGCCCGGCACGGCCGCGGGGCTGCTGGCGCACCTGGCGGGCCGGGGAGTCGCCGCGCTGAGCCTCGGTCCGACGAGCGTGCGGCTGATCCCCAACCTCGGGGTATCGGCCGGCGATATGGACACGGTGCTGGCGGCGCTGAACTCCTACGAGGCGGCGACGGCGTGAAGATCGTCATCATCGGCGCGGGGGCCGTCGGCTCCGACCTGGCGCGCACCCTGAGCGCGGTGCACCAGGACGTCATCCTGGTCGACCGCGACGCGGACGTGCTCGCCAAGGCCCAGGAGGACCTCGACTGCCATTTCGTGCACGACAACGGCACGAGCCCGGCGGCCCTCGAGCGGCTCGGCATCCGCGACTGCGACCTCTTCGCCGCCGTGACCAACAGCGACGAGGTGAACATCGTGGCCGCCCTGACGGCCAACGAGCTGGGCGCCCGCACGAAGGTGGCCCGGGTGCGCAGCGAGGACTACTACGTCGCCGGCCGCTCGATCTTCCCGGGCATCGACCTGGCCATCAATCCCGACCACGAGGCGGCCCACGCGATCCGCGAGATCCTCTTCCGCGCCGGCGCCGTCGAGGCCTACCGATTCGCCGGCGGCCGGGTCCGCGTGGTGGGTGCGACGGTGGAGGCGGACAGCCACGTGGCCGGCAAGACCCTCCGCGAGCTGCGCCGTGAGCTGGGCAGCAACCTCGCGCTCGTGGCCGCCCTCGTGCGCGACGGCCAGACCATGATCCCCAACGGCCAGACCGTCCTCATGCCCGAGGACACGATCTACTTCACGGGCACCCGGCGCCTGGTCGACCGCTCGCTCTACCACGTCCATGCCCAGCAGGAACCGCTGCAGCGGGTGATGATCGTCGGCGCCAACCCCATGGGCGTCGAGCTGGCCCGCGACCTCTGCGCGGCGGGCATCAAGGTCAAGCTGGTGGACCCGGATCCCGAGCGCTGCCGTCTGGCGAGCGAGCAGCTGCGCCACGTGCTGGTGCTGGCGATCGACCCGGTGGACACCGTCCCGTTGGTCGACGAGGGCATCGGCGAGATGGACGGCTTCGTGGCCGTCGGCGTGGACGAGGAGGTCAACATGCTCAGTTGCCTGCTCGCGCGCCGGCAGGGCGCCCGCCGCACCGTCTGCCTGGTCAACCGGGTCGACTACATCGACCTCTTGCCGCGGCTGGGCATCGACTCGGCCGTGTCGCCGCGGCGTTCGACGGCCACCTCGATCGCCCGCTTCGTCAAGCGCGGCGCCGTGGTCTCGGCCGAGGCGCTCGGACGCACGGGCGCCGAGATCCTCCAGTACCGGATCGAGCCCGGCCATCCGGCCGTCGGCGTGCCGCTGCAGGAGCTGGGCTTCCCGCGCGACGCGGTCATCGGCGCCGTCATCACCCCCCAGGGCGTGGACACGCCGGGCGGCCACACCGTCCTGCGTCCCGGCGACCAGGTGCTGGTGTTCGCGCTGCCGTCGGGCCTCGATGCGGTGGCGTCGTTCTTCTCCCAGCCGGACGACCGCCCGTGAAGATCCGTCCGGTGATCCGCGTGCTCGGCTTCCTGCTCGGGGTGACGGCGCTCAGCTTCCTGCTGCCGGCGCTGGCCTCGGTCGTGGCCGGCGACCACGACGCCTGGTCGTTCCTGACCGCCACCGGCGTGGGCCTCGCCCTGGCCGGCCTGATGTGGTGGGCCGGATCGGACGCGCGCGAGATCCGGGTGCGGGAGGGCTTCGCCGTCGTGACCTTCGGCTGGATCCTCGTGGGCCTGCTGGGCGGCCTGCCCGGCTGGTTCTCGGGCCAGATCCCGTCCTACACCGACGCCGCCTTCGAGAGCATCAGCGGCTTCACCACCACGGGCGCGAGCATCCTGACCGACATCGAGGGACGCAGCCACGGCGTGCTGCTCTGGCGGGCGCTCAGCCACTGGCTCGGCGGCATGGGCATCGTCGTGCTCGCCCTGGCGATCATGCCGCTGCTCGGCGTCGGCGGCATGCAGCTCTTCCGGGCCGAGGTGCCCGGTCCGGTGGCCGAGCGCCTGACCCCGCGCATCAACCAGACCGCCAAGCTGCTGTGGGGCGTGTACGTGCTGCTGACGGCGCTGGAGACGATCGCTCTGATGCTGGCCGGCCTGTCGTTCTTCGACGCCGTCTGCCACGCGATGGCCACCATGGCGACCGGCGGCTTCTCCACCCGCAACGCCAGCGTCGGCGCCTATGCGAGCCCGGCCGTCGACTGGATCATCATCGTGTTCATGGTGCTCGCGGGCGCCAACTTCACGCTGCACTACCTCGCCCTCTCGGGCAAGTGGCGCGTCTACGCGCGGGACGACGAGTTCCGCTTCTACCTCGGCCTGATCGTCGCCGCCTCCACGCTGATCGCCATCCCGCTGCTCGTCGTCCATCAGTTCCCCACGATCCACGAGACCATCCGCCAGGCGGTCTTCCAGGTGGTCTCGATCATGACGACCACCGGGTTCGGCACGTCGGACTACCTGCTCTGGCCCGCGGTGGCCCACACGGTGCTGTTGATGCTCATGGCCGTGGGCGGGTGCGCCGGCAGCACCGGCGGCGGCATCAAGGTGATGCGCCTCCTGCTGCTGCTGAAGGTGGGCAAGCAGGAACTCGTCAAGCTCGTGCACCCGCGCGCGGTGTTCACCATCTGGTTCAACGGCCGCGCCGTCCGCCCCGAACTGGCCACCAACGTGCTCGGGTTCTTCCTGCTCTTCATGATGGTCTACGGGCTGGGCGTGGTCGCGCTCACCCTCGGCGTCCGTGACCTCGTCACCGCCGTCGGCGCGACGGCCGCCTGCCTGGGCAACATCGGCCCCGGCCTCGGCGAGGTCGGCCCGGCCAGCAACTACGCCCACCTGATGGACTGGGAGAAGTGGCTGCTCATGTTCTTCATGGTGGCCGGACGCCTGGAGATCTTCACCGTGCTGGTGCTGTTCGTGCCCGCGGCGTGGCGGCGATCCTGAGCGTCCCGCGCGGTGTGACTCAGGACCTGCGCAGCACGTAGCTCACGTGCCCGACCACGAATTCCCGCAGCCCCGGCACCCGCCCCAGTCCCCGCAGTCCCCGGACGCACGACACCTTCCGTCCCTCGATCACCAGCCCCGATCGCCGCACCAACCGCTCGCACCGCCCCACCGTCATCCGGTTCAGGCTGCCCTCGATCTCCTCGTAGCGCGTGGCGCCGTCGTCCCGGAACCTCGCCCGCTGGGCCAGGACCGCCTGCTCGGGAAAGAGCAGGTGCACCCAGGGCAGGCGACAGAAGAACCGCGTATGCCCGCCGTTGGGCGAGTACCACGGCGGACCCCAGCTCAGGAGCAGCAGGCCGCCCGGGCGCAGCAGGCGGACCATGGTGTCCAGCACGCCCGTCGGGTCGGCGTAGTGCTCCATGGAGTTCTGGGAGATGAGCACGTCGCAGACGCCGGACACGGACCGGTCGGGGGGCGGGTCGAACCGGGCCTGCTCGGTGCTGAGACCCTCGCGGCCGGCAAGCTCGCGCGCATGCTGCAGATCGGCGGCCAGGATGTCGTAACCCTGCGCGCGGCAGCCCAGGTCGCGGGCCAGGGCGACGGACTGGAAGCCCAGTCCGCAACCGAAATCCACGACGTCGCGCCCCCGCAGGTGCGCGGTCAGCCAGTCCCGGCCATACTCGCGTTCGAGCAGCTCGAGCGCCCCGTCACAGGAGGTCGCAGTGGGGAAACGGCGCTCTTCGGGGCGGATGAAGGGCGCCAGCAGCTTCTCGGCAACGGACACGGGACACTCCAGGGCGAGGGATGCAGCCGCGGGCCCAACCATTCTAGACGGGCTTGGCCGCGGCGTCGAGCGGCGGCCGCGGCGGACCAGTTTGCACGGGACTTTTCGGCCCGCCGGGCGTATTTTGGCGCTGTCACCCAGCCCACCGGAGGAGCCGATCATCATGCCTGCCAGCACGAACCTCGCCCGCCCTGAGTGGGCCCTGGATCCCGCCGAGGTCGCCGCCCGCGCCGGGCGCTTCATCACCGACATCCTGAATCACAGCGGCCAGGACGGCCTGGTGGTTGGGCTCTCGGGCGGCATCGATTCGGCCGTGGCCGCCGGCCTGGCCGTGCGCACCCTGGGCCCCGATCGCGTCCACGCCATCCGCCTGCCGTACCGCACGAGCAGCGAGGCCAGCCTCCGGGACGCCCAGGCCGTGGCCGAGGCCCTGGGCCTGGCGCCCGACACCGTCGACATCACGCCCGTGGTCGACGCCTTCCTGGCCCGCGTGCCCGACGCCGATCCGATCCGCCGCGGCAACGTCATGGCCCGGGTGCGCATGCTGACCCTGTTCGACGCGAGCCAGGCCCGGCGCGCGCTCGTGCTCGGCACCGGCAACCGCACCGAGTGGCTGCTCGGCTACACCACCCTGCACGGCGACGCGGCGTGCGGCCTGAACCCCGTGGCGCAACTCTACAAGACCGAGATCCGTCTGCTGGCCCAGCACCTGGGCCTGCCGGCGGCGGTGATCACCAAGGCGCCCAGCGCCGACCTCTGGGCCGGCCAGAGCGACGAGGACGAACTCGGGTTCACCTACGCGGAGGCCGATCGCCTGCTGCACCACATGGTGGACGAGGGCCTGGCGCCCCGGCAGCTGGCATCGCTGGGCTTCGCGCCCGAGCTGGTGGAACGGGTGGCGGCCCGCATGCGGTCGCAGGCGTTCAAACGCCTGCTGCCGCCCGTCTGCAGCTTCGGTCGGCCGTCCCCGGACGCGGCATGAGCCTCGTCTCGGTGCCCGTGCCTCGGGTGGAGCTGGAACCAGGCGACTGCTGGTTCGTGGCGACGCCCATCGGCAACCTGGGCGACGTGACCCTGCGGGCGGTCGCGGTGCTGGCGGCCTGCGACGTCGTGTACGCCGAGGACACGCGCTCGGCGCGGCGGCTGCTGCAGCATTTCGGGCTGCAGAAGCCGCTCGAGGCGTACCACGACCACAACAAGCAGCGGGCCGTGCCGCGGATCCTGGAGCGGCTGGCGGCCGGCGAACGGGTGGCCGTGGTCTCGGATGCGGGCATGCCGTGCATCTCGGACCCGGGGTTCACCCTGGTCCGGGCGTTGCGTGAGGTCGGTCGACCGTGGTCGGTGGCGCCGGGCGCGTCGAGCGTGTTGATGGGCCTGGTGCTGGCGGGTTTCGAGCCCGACCGTTTCGTGTTCGCGGGTTATCCGCCCCGGAAATCGGGTGCGCGGGCCCGCTGGTTGAGCGAGTTGCTGGAGCTGGACACCACGGTGATCCTCCTGGAGAGCGTGCACCGGATCCGCTCCACGCTCGAGGCTTTGGCCGAGCTGGCGCCCGCGCGCGAGCTGGCCGTCTGCCGGGAGATGACCAAGCTGCACGAGGAGACCCTCCGCGGTGACGCGGCCACGCTGCTGGCGCAGCTGACCGGCCCGCGTCTCAAGGGCGAACTCGTGCTCCTGTTGCGTCGTGACACCGCGACCCCCCGCCGCGGCGGGACCACCGAGGAGCCTGGACCGTGAGCAACTGGAAAGAGACCGCCCGTGAGCGGGTGCGACCCGTCGTACTGACGCTCGATCGCTGGGGATTCAGCCCGCTGGCCGTGTCGATCGTCGGCCTGGTGATCACCCTGCTCGGCTGCTACCTGGTGGCCCGCGGCAGCCTGTTCCTGGGCACCGTCGTCTTCCTGCTGGGGTCCGCGTTCGACATGCTCGACGGCGCGCTGGCGCGCCTGCAGGACACGGTGTCGGCCCGCGGCGCGTTCCTCGACTCGGTGCTCGACCGCTTCGGCGAGGCCGCGTTCCTCACCGCCCTGGCCGCCTGGTACATGGACCGCCTGCCCGACAACTGGGATACCGCCATCCTGCTCATCCTCGTCGCGATGTTCGGCTCGCTGGCCACCAGCTACGTGCGGGCCCGCGCCGAGGGCGTGGGGGAGACGTGCTACGTGGGCGTGCTGCAACGCACCGAACGGGTGATCATCCTGGGGATCGGCGCCCTGCTCGGCCACATGGTGCTGTTCGGGGTCCTGTGGATCCTGGCCGCGGGTACGGTGGTGACCACCGTCCAGCGGATCCTGCACGTGGCCGGCAAGCTGCCCGGGCCGGGCCCGCGCCGTCGCGATCCCCTGCCGCCGGCGCCCGAGAAGCTCGAGCCCGAGGCCCACGCGGACTTCGACGGATCGGAGGGGCGGCGGTGACCTCCCTGACGCCGCCGGGCGACGCGGTCCGCCGTGGCCTCCTGATCACCTTCGAGGGACCCGAGGGCAGCGGCAAGACCACCCTCATCCAGGGCCTCCAGGCGCGCCTGGCCGAGTGCGGCGGCGAGGCGATGGTGCTGCGCGAGCCCGGCGGCACCAACATCGGCGAGCGGATCCGCGCCGTGCTGCTGGACCTGTCGTCGAAGGACATGTGCGCCGAGACCGAGCTGCTGCTCATGGAAGCCAGCCGCGCCCAGCTCGTGCGCGAGAAGCTCCGCCCGGCCCTGGAGGCCGGCCTCGTGGTGCTCTGCGACCGCTTCGCCGACGCCTCGGTGGCCTACCAGGGGTTCGGCCGGGGCCTGGGCGACAAGCTGGTGCAACGGTTCAACGACTTCGCCACCGGTGGCCTCGAGCCCGACCTGACCTTCCTCTGCCTCCTGCCCCCGGCCGAGGGCCGGGCCCGCCTGGTGGGCCGCAAGACCGACCGCCTCGACCGCGAGACGCTGGAGTTCCACGAGCGCGTCTACGAGGGCTACCTGGCCCTGGCGGCCTCCGGACAGCCCCGCCTGGTGACCCTCGACGCCACCCGGCCGCCCGCGGCCCTCCTGGACGACGCCCTGGACCACCTACGGCGTCTGGAACACGGATTGCTTAGATTTATTTAAGGACCCCGGGCCGCCGCCCCCGGCCGGCCGCGGGTCATTCTGCAACGAAGGACGCACGCATGGAGCGCATTTCCAGATCGATGATCTTCACCCTGGTGCTGGCCGTGGTGCTGGGCGCCGCGGGCGGCTGGGTGGCCGCCGGCGCCCTCGATGATCCCCCGGCCGATCCGGTCGGCCGGCGCGAGCAGCAGCTCGAGGCCGCCGAGCTGATGATGGACGTCTACGACCGCGTGATGCTCAACTACGTGGACGAGATGGACCCCCGGGCCATCGCCGAGGCGGCGATCAAGGGCATGCTCGACCAGCTCGACGAGCATTCCGTGTTCCTCGAGCCCGAGAACTACGAGGACCTCCGCACCTCCACCGAGGGCGAGTTCGGCGGCCTGGGCATCGTCATCCAGCCACGCGACCACTATCCCACGGTGATGTCGCCCATGGAGGGCACGCCAGCCTACTACATGGGCATCCAGGGCGGCGACCAGATCATCGAGATCGAGGGCGAGAGCACGTTCGACTTCACCAGCCGCCAGGCGGTCGAGCAGCTCCGCGGCCCCAAGGGCAGCCGGGTGAACATCACCATCCATCGTCCCGGCCGCGAGGATCCCATCCCGTTGACGATCACGCGCGACATCATCAAGGTCGAGAGCGTGCCCTACGCCTTCATGATGGGCGACATCGGCTACATCCGGATCCAGAACTTCGCCAAGACCACGGTCGACGAGCTGCGCGAGAAGCTGGCCTACCTCGACGCCCAGAACATGAAGGGCCTGGTGCTCGACCTGCGCTTCAATCCCGGCGGTCTGCTCGACGCCGCCAAGCGCGTGAGCGAACTGTTCCTCGAGCGCGGCACGCTGCTCGTGTACACGAAGGGGCGCCTGCCGTCCAACAGCATGAGCTTCTATGCCGAGCGCAAGGGCGAGTCGCTGGCCCGCGTGCCCATGATGGTGCTGGTGAACGGCTCGTCGGCCTCGGCCAGCGAGATCGTGGCCGCCGCCCTGCAGGATCACGACGCCGCGCTCCTGGTGGGCAAGACCACGTTCGGCAAGGGCTCGGTGCAGACGGTCTTCCCGCTCAACGAGACCGAGGCCCTGAAGCTCACGACCGCCCGCTACTACACGCCGTCGGGCCGCAGCATCCACAAGGACCGCGAGGAGGAGGGCCATCACCTCAACGCCGACAACCCGCTCACCGAAGAGGACGAGTCGCTGCAGAAGGGGCCGGCCGAGACCGAGGTGCCGCGGTTCAAGAAGGACCGCTACACCACCGACTCCGGTCGCGTCGTCTACGGCGGCGGCGGCGTCACTCCCGACATCGAGATCGACCAGAGCTACCGCACGGACTTCGAGATGGCCGTCGAGCGCGACGGCGCGCTGTTCAGCTTCGCGGTCGACTACGTGAACGCCCACCCCGACCTGCCCGCCGACTGGCGCCCGGACGCGAAGGTGCTCGCCGAGTTCGGCAAGTACCTGGGCGAGCGCGAGAACATCGCCGAGTACCTCGGCGACTTCAAGCTCAGCCTGAGCGACTCCCTGCTCACGGCCAACCACGACTTCCTCGAGTGGGGCGTACGGCGCGAGGTGTTGCGGCGCACCCAGGGCGCGCAGGCCGCCTACGAGGTGGCCATCGAGCAGGACACCCAGCTGCACGATGCGCTCGAGCTGTTCAAGCAGGCCCACACCCTGGACGAGCTGCTGGCCCTGGCCACCAAGTGGAACGAGGAGGCCATGGCCAAGGCCGAGGCCGACTCGGCGGCGGCGGCGAGCCCGGAGACGGTGGAGGCGCACTGAGCCCGGACGGTCGCCGGGTTGAGGACGCGGCCCCGGTCAGCTGGACCGGGGCCGCTTGCCGTCCGGCGCCGGCGCCGATTTCCAGCGGCGCGGAACCGTCCGATGTGGCATCCTGGGGCGAGATCGAGCCACCATCCGGGGCCCTGACCCCGAGCCAGTCCGGAGCCGTGCCATGCCCCTGCCGTTCCTCGACGCCGCGCGTCGGCCCGCCGTGATCGCCATGCTCCACGTGCCCGCGTTGCCGGGCACCGCGCGCTCGGTCCTCTCCGTGCCGGAGCTCATCGACCACGTCCTCGCCGAGGCGGCCGTCTACCAGGCCCACGGCGTCGACGCCCTCCTGCTCGAGAACATGCACGACGTGCCCTACCTCAAGGCCGACGTGGGCCACGAGGTGACCGCGTGCCTGACGGCCGTCGCCTGCGCCGTGGCCCGTGCGGCCGCCGTGCCGGTGGGCGTGCAGGTGCTGGCGGGCGCCAACCAGGCGGCGCTGGCGGTGGCCGTGGGGGCGAGCCTGGCCTTCGTGCGCGTGGAGGGGTTCGTGTTCGGCCACGTGGCCGACGAGGGGTGGCTCGACGCCTGCGCCGGCCCGCTCTTGCGTGAGCGCCGACGTCTGGGCGCCGATCACGTGGCCGTCCTCGCCGACATCAAGAAGAAGCACGCCGCTCACGCGCCCACCGCCGACGTCTCGCTGGCCGAGACCGCGGCCGCCGCCGCGTTCGCCGGGGCCGACGGCGTCATCGTCACCGGCGTGAGCACGGGCGCCGCCACCGCGCCCGACGACCTGGTTGCCGTGCGCGGGGCCACCGACCTGCCGGTGCTGGTGGGGTCGGGGGTGACGGCCGCCAACGTGCACCGCTACGCCGATGCGGACGCCGTCATCGTGGGGTCGGACCTGAAGGCGGGCGGGCACTGGGCACAGCCGGTGGAGGCCGCGCGGGTGGCGGCGTTCATGGCGCGGGCGCGGGCCCTGCGGTCGGGCTAGCCGACCGCCGCGAGGCTCCGTTCCACGCCGGCTCCGGTGCGCGCCGCCAGGGCCTCGTACCGCGCGAGCAGTCCGTCCAGGTTGGCCTGCCAGGTCTGCGTTCTCGCGAACGCGAGTGCGTTCGCGGCCAGCTCGTCCCGGAACCCGCCGTCGGCGAGCAACCAGCGCACCAGCGTCGCGAGCTGCGCGCTGTTGCCGGGCTCGAACTGGAAGCCGTCGATCCCGTTGCGCACGCGGTCGCGCAAGCCGCTGTGCGCGGCCACGAGGCAGGGCAGACCGCTGGCCATGGCCTCCTGCACCACGTTGCCGAAGGTCTCGTTCTCCCCGGGGAAGGTGAAGATGTCGCCGGCGGCGTAGGCACAGGCCAGGTCGGTGCCGTCGAGCTTGCCGGTGAACACGGTGCCGGTTCCCTGGAACCTGGCCTCGAGGTTGGCCCGCTCGGGGCCGTCGCCCACCACCGCCAGGCGCACGCCGGGCACCTCGTCGAGCACGGGCCGCAGCACGTCGATCCGTTTCTCCAGGGCCAGACGGCCGGCGTAGACCAGCAACGGCCGATCGGGGTGGCCGTCGGTCAGCCGCCGCCGCCATTCGTCGCAGCGCCGCGCCGGATCGAACAGCCCGCAGTCGACGCCACGGCCCCAGATCCCCACGCGCTGGAACCCCTGATCGCGCAGCTGCTGCTGGATCCAGGGCGAGGGGCAGAGGTTCAGGTCGGCCTGGTTGTGGATCCAGCGGAACACGCCCCAGACGAACTCGCGGAAGAGCTGCAGGTTGTACTTGTCGAGGTAGCCGGGGATGTCGGTGTGGTAGGAGGCCACCACCGGCACGCCCAGCTCGCGGGCGCGGCGCAGGCCGGCGACGCCCATGAGCGCGGGGTTGATCAGGTGCACCACGTCGGGCGCGAAGTCGGCCAGCTCGGCGCCGAGACCGGCGCGCGGCTGGGCCAGCTTGAGCTCCGGGTAGAAGGGGAGCGGGAAGCACGGCTGTCCCACGATCGGCGTGGCGGCGTAGCGCGCGGGGGCGCCCTCTGGCGCGAACATCAAGGTCTCCACCCCGCGCTCGGCCAGGTGCTCGAGCAGTCGGCAGGTGGTGTTGGCGATCCCGTCCCACTTGGGCAGGAACGTCTCGGCGAAGATGGCCACGCGCATGCGAAACCTCCCTGAAGGTCCGATCGGCATCCGTCGCACGCGGCCAGGTTAGGAACGTCTCGTTGCCGTCCGGTTCGCGCCGCGTCAGATCCCTGTCAGGGCGTCCGGAATCATGGGGAGTTGACGTGATCCTGACCGCGGGTTGACGCGCGCGTCCTACCGTGGCCTCGATTCCGGGGTCGGGCGGCGCCAGCCTTCCCGGCCGGCGCACCTGGACGGCGCCGCCCGTCCCCATCGAGATGTCCGCCGCCGTTCGTGCCAGGAAGGACCCGGACGCCACGATGAAGATCTGCGACATCGTGCAGTCGTTCACCGCGCGGAGCGGTGGCATCCGCACCTACATCCGCGCCAAGCAGGCTTTCCTGCGGGATCGCGGCCGCCACGAGCACGTGCTGATCATGCCCGGCGAGCGCGACCGCACCACCGTGCGGGACGGCGGCACGGTCCACGAGGTCAGATCGCCGTTCGTGCCCGGCTACCGCCCCTACCGCTTCAACCTGCGGATCGACAAGGTCGTGCGGTTGCTCGCGGCCGAGCGCCCGGAGCTGATCGAGCTGGCCAGCCCATACCTCATGCCCTGGGCCGCCTTCGCGCATCGCCGGCGGCACCCGTGCGCGGTGGTGGGGTACTACCACGCCGACTTCCCGGAAGCCTACGTGGCGGCGCCCGTGGCCAGCGTCTGGGGCGACACCGCGGGCGCGGCGGCTCGGCGGGCGGCCGAGGCCTACGCGCGGACCATCTACCGACGTTGCGACCTCACCGTCACCGCGTCGCCGACCTACCGCCGGCGTCTGCAGGCCATGGGGGTCGGCCCCGTGCGCGAGGTGCCGCTCGGCGTCGACCTCGCGGTCTTCCACCCGGGTCGCCGCGACCCTGAGGTGTGGCCGCGCTTCTTCCCCGACGCACCGCCCGGGCCGGTGATGATCTACAGCGGACGCCTGGATCGCGAGAAGCAGGTGGAGGTCCTCGTGGAGGCGTTCCACCGTCTGCCGCCGGAGCTGAACGCCCGCCTCTTCATGCTGGGCGAGGGGCCGCTGCGACCCGCCCTCACCGCGATCGCCGCTGGCGATCCGCGCCTCTGCGTGCAACCCTATGAGCCGGATCGCGTGCGGCTGGCCACCCTGCTGGCCTCGGCCCAGCTCTACGTCACGGCGGGCCCGTTCGAGACGTTCGGCCTGTCGGTGATCGAAGCCCAGGCCAGCGGCCTGCCCATCGTGGGAGTGGCGGCGGGCGCCTTGCCCGACCGGGTGCCGCGAGGCCTCGGCGCCCTGACGCCGGTGGGCGACGCGGCGGCCATGGCGGCCGCCATGGTCGACCAGCTCGCCTGCGATCCGCTGGCGCGTGGTCTGGCCGCCCGCGCCTGGGTGGAGCGGGAGTTCGGCTGGGCGCGCGTGTTCGACGAGCTCTGCGGGCTGTACGAGTCGCTCCCGCGTCGGAGACGTGGCGTCATCCTGGGCCACCGTGGACTGGCTGCGATGGGAGTCGGAGAGCGTTGAGTGAACACGACCCGGGCCTGCCGGCATCCCTGACCGGGCCACTGAGGCGACTGCTCTGGATCGTCCCGGTCGGCATCGGCGGCAACCTCGTCTACACCCTGCTGGCCACCGACCGGGAGGCGCTCGGCGCCGGTCTCGCGATCGCCCCATGGTGGCTGGTCGCCACCCTGCTGATCGCCATCGCGCCCCTGGGTTGCAACACGCTGCGGGTCTGGCGATGGGCGCGCTTCCTGCGCCCGGGATTCCGCCTCCGCGACGCCGGACGCACCGTCCTGCTCGCCGAGGTCGGCGCCGCGGTCACCCCGTCGGTGATCGGCGGTTCTCCCCTGAAGGTCGCCTGGCTCGCCCATTGCGGCCTCGGACCCGGGAGCGCGTTCACCCTGGCGGCGCTGGGATCGCTCGAGGATCTGGTCGTGATGGCCATCGCACTGCCTTGCCTGGCCGTGTCGACGGGCCTGCTGCCGCGGTTCGTCGGGTTGTTGAGCGGCGCGCTCGAGTCGATCGCGCCCGGCCGCGGGTTCCTCGTGATCCTCCTGCTCGTGCTCCTGGGGATGCTTGCCTGCCGCCTGCTGCTGCGGGGCCCACGCGGCCTGCGGCGCCGGGTGGTTCTGCGGCGCTGGCGCCGCGAACTGCGCCAGGATCTGCGGCTGATCCGCCGGCGTGGGCTCGTCACCTTCCTCGGCAACCTGGTCCTCACCGCCGTGCAGTGGGGAGCCCGTTTGAGCCTGGTGGCCGGTCTGGCGGCCGGACTGGGCGCGCCCCTGAACTGGCTGCACGCGATGGTCCTGCAGTGGATCTGCTTCCTGGTGATGACCGTGACCCCGACCCCGGGAGCGGTGGGAGGTGCGGAGGCGGGTTTCCTGCTCGTGTTCGGGCGCGAACTGCCGGCCGCGTTGACGCCGCTGATCCTGGCGGCCTGGCGGCTGGTCGGCTTCTACGGACTGAACGCGCTGGCGCTGGCGCTGCTCACCGCCACCTGGGGACGCCGGCGACCGGCCTAGCCGCCGAGCACCGGCCAGAGCACAGCCATCACCGCCGCTCCCAGCGCCGACCCTGCCAGGCATTGCAGGACGCTGTGCCGGCGCAGGTGGAGCCGCGACCAGATCATCGCGACCACCAGCACCAGGAGCGGTCCGGGTCGCCAGCCGAACTGCGCGGCGAGGCAGCCCATCGCCGCCGCCGCCGCGCAGTGGACGCTGATCTTCCAGGACATCGTCACCAGCAGCAGCAGCAGGCTCTGCACCCCGAAGATCGACGCGAGGCCCGCGGCGGCCGGCGGCGCGCCCGCCAGTTGCAGGACGATCGCCGCGCCGCCGACGCAGGTGGTCGTCAAGAGGAGCGGCCACTGGCGCTGGTCGCGGCGGGTGATCTCGAGGTCCGACACGTCGCCCGCGCGCCACTGCCGGACCAGGGCCGCCAGCGGTACGAGCACGCCCAGCAAGCAGAACGCGCCGGCCGCGAGGTAGGCCTGCGGACTGCCGTCGGAGCGGGCGGCCAGCAGGGCGGCGACCACCGTCGCCACCGGCGGGCTGAGCACGTGGCTGACCACGAGGGCCAGCCGGCGCAGGCCGCGGACGTCGCGTTCGAAGTCGGCGGCGGCCAGGGGCCGCATGGCGGCCACGTCGCGATCGTGATGGAGGGACATCCCGTTCACCTCGCAGGTCGTCCGGCGGCCGCCGTCGCGCGCACCGTGACGCGGCGGTCGACCGGGCCCGGTTCCGGTCATCGTCAGGATCGCGACGCCGTGTTTGCCTGGGGTGAGGGAAGCGTGCGGATTTCGTGGGATCTACGTGCCCGGCCGGAGCGCAGAAGGGCGGCCGCGGGGGCCGCCCTCCGTCTGCCGGATCGCCCGGGCCGACTCAGCTCGTCTTGCGCGTCGCGTCGATCAGGCTGGTGGCCGCCGCCACCATGCCGCCGATGTCGCTCAGGTTGCTGGGGATGATCACCGTGTTGTTCATGCGGGCCAGGTTGCCGAACTCCTTGATGTACTGCTCGGCCACCCGCAGGTTCACGGCGTCCGAGCCGCCCGGCGACTGGATCGCCGAGGCGATCTGGCGGATGCCCTCCGCGGTGGCGATGGCCACCAACTCGATCTCCCGGGCGCGGCCCTCGGCCTCGTTGATGCGCTTCATCTTCTCGCCCTCGGACAGGGCGATGTTCTGCTGCTTCTCGCCCTCGGCCACGTTGATCTTCGACTGCCGCTGTCCCTCGGATTCGGCGATGACGGCCCGCTTCTCCCGCTCGGCCCGCATCTGCTTCTCGAGGGCATCGCGCACGGTCTGCGGCGGATGGATGTTCTTGATCTCGTAGCGCGTCACCTTGATCCCCCAGGGATCGCTGGCCTTGTCCACCGCCTTGATGATGGCGTGGTTGATGGCCTCGCGCTCCTCGAAGGTCTGCTCCAGCTCCAGCTTGCCGATCTCCGAACGCATGGTGGTCTGGGAGAGCTGGGTGCTGGCGAAGAGGAAATCCTCGATGCCGTAGCTGGCCTTCACCGGGTCCATCACCTGCATGTAGAGCACGCCGTCCACCTCGACGGCGATGTTGTCGCGGGTGATGCACATCTGCGGCGGTACGTCGACGGCCATCTCCTTGAGCGAGTGCTTGTAGGCCACGCGGTCGACGAACGGAACCAGGATGTGGAAGCCGGCGTTGAGGGTGCGCGAGTACTTGCCCAGGCGCTCGATGATGAAGGCCGATTTCTGCGGCACCACGCGGGCGGTCTGGATGATGGTGATGAGCGCGAAGAGCGCGAGTCCGGCGGCGATGATGGTTCCGACCATGGGTCACTCCCCCTCGTTGGCGGCGCCGGTGACCACCGGACGCACGTGCAGGGTCAAGCCGTTGACCGACTCGATGACGGCCAGCCGACCGGCCGCGATCGGCGAGTCGGACACGGCGGTCCAGCCGGCTCCCCGGAATTCGACGCGTCCCCGGCGATGGTCGGGGGCGACGTCCTCGGTCACCAGCACCTCGACGCCGGCGAACTCGTCCAGGTTGGCCATGGGGTCCTGCTGGCCGGTCTCGAAGCCATGGAATCGCTCCGAGAGCCGTCGGCGCAGGATCACCAGCAGCAGGACCGAGCTCGTGGCCCACACCAGCAGCTGCAGGGCCAGCGAGTCGGTCAGGCCCAACCAGGTGCACAGGGCGGTGAGCCAGGCGCCCACCCCGAAGAACACGATGATCACGCCCGGGGCCGCGAACTCCAGCAGGATCAGGATGAGGCCGCCCAGGAACCAGATGAGTTCGGCTGGAATGTTCATGATCGATCCCTCCGCTGATGGCCGCCGTCGATACCCGGCGCCGATCGAGTCTATTCACCTGTCGCCGCATTGTGCCCCGATCACCCGGGTTCCGGCAAGCGTCCAATCCCGTCTTCGGCGTGGGAAACCGGCCCGATCTGCGCTATATTCCCGGCACCTCCGGGTGAAAGGACCACCGTGCACCAGAACCTGCCAGCCATGATCGCGGCCCGGGCCGCTGCCCTCGGCGAGCACCCGGCCATGCGTTTCCGGTCGTCCGGACAGTGGCGCGAGATCTCCTACGCCACGATGGAGCGGACCATCCAGGCCATCGCCCGGGGTCTGGTGGCCCTGGGCCTGAAGCCCGGCGACCGCGTCGGCATCATGTCCTGGAACCGGCCGGCCTGGTCGCTCACCGACCTCGGCATCCTACGGGCCGGCGGCGTGGTGGTGCCCATCTACCCCACCAGCACCGGGGTGCAGGTCGAGCACATCACGCGGGATTCGGGGCTGCGGCTGCTGTTCGTGGGAGGCGCCCAGGAACTGGCGACCGTGCGGGAGGTCCGCGAGCGGCTGACGGGCGTCGAGCGGATCCTGGTGTTCGATGATGCGGCCGCCTCTCCCGCCGACGGCTACGAGCGGTTCGCCGACTGGGCCGCCGCGGCGGAGGACCTCGGCGGCGACACCGAGGTCGCCCGGCGGCAGGCCGCCCTCGGGCCGGAGCAGCTGGCGACCCTCATCTACACCAGCGGCACGACGGGCGAACCCAAGGGCGTGATGCTCTGCCACGCGAACTTCTTCCACCAGTTCCGGGCGGTGAACGCACGCTTCACCGTCGGACCGCAGGACCGCTCGCTCTGCTTCCTGCCGCTCAGCCATGTGTTCGAGCGGACCTGGACCTACTACGTCTTCCACCAGGGCGCCACCAACTACTACCTCGAGGATCCCAAGCAGGTGGTGGCGGCGCTGGCCGACGTCAAGCCCACGGTCATGACCGGGGTCCCTCGCATCTACGAGAAGATGCACGCCACCATGCACGATCGCGTGGAACGGGCCAGCGCGCTGCGCCGGCGCATCTTCGCCTGGGCGATGCGGGTGGGCTTCACGTTCCACGACCGACGCCTGGCCGGCCGTCCCCGCGGCGCCTGGCTGCGTCTGCAGCACGCGCTGGCCGACGCGCTGGTGCTGCGGAAGATCCGCGCGGTGGTGGGCGGCCCCAAGAACTTCCTCGCGGCGGGCGGAGCGCCGCTGGCGAGGGAGATCGAGGAGACCTTCCTGGCGGCGGGCCTGCTCGTCTGCCAGGGCTACGGGCTGACCGAGACGTCGCCCATGCTGACCTGCAACTGTCCGGACGGGCTGCGCCTGGGGACGGTCGGCCGGCCGGTGTGCGAGGTGGAGATCCGCATCGGCGAGCACGACGAGATCCAGGTGCGGGGTCCCAACGTGATGCTGGGCTACTGGAACCGCCCGGACGAGACCGCCGCCATCTTCACGGATGACGGCTGGCTGAAGACCGGTGACGTGGGCGCCCTCGACGCCGACGGTTTCGTGCGCGTCACCGACCGCATCAAGGAGCTCATCGTCACCAGCGGTGGCAAGAACATCGCGCCGGCGGCCATCGAGATGATGATCGGCAAGGACCACTACATCGAGCAGATCGCGGTGGTCGGCGAGGGTCAGCGGTACCTCGGCGCGCTGGTGATCCCGAGCTTCGAGGCCCTGGAGGCGTGGGCGGTGGAGCAGCGCATCCGGTTCGCCGACCGGGCCGAACTGCTCCGCAACCACCGGGTGGTGGAGTTCTTCCGCGAGCGGATCCAGCGGCAGTCGGCGGGACTCGCGAGCTTCGAGCGCATCAAGAGCTTCCAGCTGCTCGAACACGGCTTCAGCCTGAAGCGCGGCGAGATCACCCCGACGCTGAAGCTCAAGCGTAAGGTCATCCACGAGCACTACAAGGACGTGATCGACCGGCTGTTCCAGGGCGGAGATCGGCCGCAGGCGGGCGGACGCTAGCCGGGGCCGCCGCGCCGTGGCGGCGGCCCCGGCCGCGGCGCTACGCGGTCGTGGGCTGCGTGAGGCAGTGCTTGTCGACGAGGTCCATGAGGTCGGAGAACTTGGGCTTGCTGATGTAGCCGTCAGCGCCCACCGACTCGCATTTGCGTGCGATCTGTTCGTTGATCAGCGACGAGAACAGGATGACCGGCGTGGATCGCAGACCCAGGTCGTTCTTCGTGCGCCGGCACAGGGTCATGCCGTCCATCAGCGGCATCTCGATGTCCGAGACCAGCGCGCCCACGAAGTCATGGATCGGGCGGCCTTCCTTCTCGGCCTGCTGCTTGAAGCCCTGGATCGCCTCGAAGCAGCTCTGCCCGTTGTCGAAGGCGTGCACGATCTCGTAGCCGCCCCGGTTCAAGAGCGCGGTGACGATCGAGCGGATCGTGGGGGAGTCCTCGGCCAGCAGGATGGGGATGTCGGCCCGGCTCGCGCCAGCGCGGGAGGACTCGTGGGCGCGGTCGAGGCTGTAGGCGTCGCCGGTGCTCGGGATGATGTCGGCCAGGATCCGCTCCATGTCCACCATGAGGATCTCGCGTTTCTCGATGTTCAGCGAGCCCGTGAACTTGGTCTGGGCCGAGGCCAGGTACGGGCTGATGGGGCTGATGGCGTTCCAGGACACGCGATGGATCCGGTTGACTCCGCCCACCAGGAAGCCGGTGGTCTGCTCGTTGAACTCCAGCACGAGCACGATGCGGGTCTCGATATCCTCCGGCTTGGCGCCGGCGGCGTCGGCGGCCGGAGCCTCCTGGGCCGGCCGCTCCGCGGTCCGGTCGGTGGGCATGGCCTCGACGACGGCGGCCACGGCCGCGGCATCCTCGGGCGGCAGCACGGCGGCCGCCTCGACGGCGAGGGCGTGGCTGAGGTCCACCAACGTGATCACGCCGTCGCGGTAGTTGTAGGTCCCGATGACCGACTCGTGGGCGAGCTGGATCTCGGTGACCTTGGCGATGTCGAACTGCTCGATGGCCTGGACTTTCAGCACGTTGACGCCGAAACCCTGCCCGGCGAGCTGGAACTCGAGTACCTCGACCTCGTTGGTGCCGGATTCCAGCAGAATGCCTTCCTGATCTCGCATGTCGGACCTTCCCGATGGCAGGTCGCGGGCTAGCCCACGAGGTGAAGTCGTTGCAGCACCGTCTCGATGATGAAACCCTCCTCGGCGCCCAGGTTCGCGAACCGGAGGCCGACGCGGGTGTAGGGGGGGCTGGTGTCGGCGCCCAGCCATACGACCACGCCCGAGACCTCGATGCTGGTCCGGTTGCTGGTCATGGTGGGCAGGGGGATCCGGAGCTCGAAGGCGTCGCCCTTGAGCACGCGGTCGGTGGTCAGGAACATCAGGCCGCCGGTGGTGATGTTCACCAGGCGCCCGACGACCCGGTCGTCGGCGGCGGCCAGCACGTTGATCCGGTGTGGCGTGTTGCGTCGCGTCCTGCTGCGCTTGTCGACCATGCGTATCCTCCGGCTCACGCCGATCCTCTGGGCGAGACTCCAACCGGGATATCGTCTCCGGAACGGGCGACTTGAAGGGTAATTACCGGCGGCGGGAACGAAGGCGAATCCGCGGCCGCAGGGATTCAGCGCCCGGCGGTCGCCGGATCGGCGTGGCGGCCGGGCTCGGCGAGCGCCTGCTGGCGTCGGCCCAGGTGGACGGCGACCAGACCCCAGACCAGGCAGACCGGCATGGCGGCGATCGCGATGCCGCCGAGGCCGAGCCCCACGCGCGTGAGCAGGTCGAAGGCCGACGCGCCGAGCGCGTCGCCGCCGCGGTAGACGAAGGTGTCGATGAAGCTCTTGGCTCGGTACTGGGCGGCGCGCGACAGCGGCGTGTACAGCGACTCGCGGGCGGGTTTCACGAGCGCGTAGTTCACGGTCCGCCGGATGACCTGCACCGCCACCAGGGGCGCCAGCGCGGGCCAGCGGCCCAGCAGGGCGAAACCGGCCGCCGTCACCAGGGGCAACGTGGCGAGGACCGGGCCGGAGCCCAGGCGCCGCATGAGTCGGCCGGTCACGGTCAGCTGGGCGATCAGGGTCGCGGTCTGCACCCAGACCTCGATGCTCGCCAGCAGGCGGGCGCGGCCGGTCCGGGTGCCCTCGGCGGCGGCCACGATGCCGGCCTGCGCGAGGTGGAGGAACGTGGAGCTCAGGCTGTAGAGCAGCAGGAAGGCGCAGATGGCCTGCAGATAGGGCGAGCGGAGCACGAGGGTCACGCCGCTCCAGGCCGAGGCGGGCGGTTCGGCAGCCGCCTCTGGCTGACCGTCGGACCCGTGGCCGAGCGCGGCGAACCGCCGCGACAACGGTCCCACCAGCCGCACGGCGATCTCCAGGAACCCCAGCGAGACCAGGAGCAGGGGAACGCGGCCCAGGGGGGCCACGAAGAGGCCGGTGATGCCCGCGCCGAGGATCGCGCCGGCCGTGCCGCCGACCGCCACCACGGCGATCACGCGGCGTCCGCGACGGAATCCCAGACCGTCGGCCATGAAACCCCAGAACAGCGACAGGCTGAACAGGTTGAACACGCTGACCCAGACGTAGAAGACGCGCCCCAGCCAGGCGTCCTGGCTGGACCAGAGCGAGAACAACGCGAAGAACAGCAGCAGGTTCGCGCCCAGGAAGCGGTAGACCCGGGGCAGGAAGACCTCGCGGCGGCGCCCCCGGCTCGCCGCGCCGAAGAGCGGGGCGGCGACCAGCATGGTGGCGAGCGTCACCAGGTAGAGGTGGGGCAGGTTGCGGACCCCGCCGGCGATGCCCATCTCGTCGCGCAGGGGCTTGAGGATGAAATAGGAACCCATCAGGCAGAAGAACATGAGCCCGGCCAGGAAGGCGGGCACGCCTTCACCGGGTTCGAGGCCGACGAGCTGGCGAAGGGCCTGGCGGGACACGGCGTGCTCCCCGTTGGTGGCTGCGGATCGGTCCGTCGCGAGCCGGCGGCCGAGACGCCGTCCGGTGGACAAGGAGTATCACGAATCCCGCCGCCGGGGCAGGCGCGAATCGCGGGGGGCGCGGACGCGGCCCCGAACGGAACCGAGAACCTGCGGACTACGTGCGGCGTGGCCCAGGGTTCCCGGGCTCATGACGCCGGCTCCGTGCGTTGACGTTTTCGCCCATCTGGACTAACCGTATCGTGTTGTCGTCCGCACCTGCCGCGGCCCGTCGGCCGCCGGCGGCCCGCGCCCCCACCGGAGGAGATTCCCGCATGCCCACCGTCACCCCGGCCCACGATCCCGCCGCCACCGACGTCGCCGTCGATCTGCGCGGCATCCACCACGTCGAGCTCTGGGTGGGCAACGCCAGACAGGCCTCGTATTTCTACCGCAAGTGCTTCGGCTTCGACCAGGTGGCCTACCTCGGGCCGGAGACCGGCGTCCATGACCGCGCGAGCTACTGCCTGAAGCAGGGCAACATCTTCGTCGTGGTGTCGTCGCCGCTGACGCACCTCAGCCCCATGAACGTCTGGCTCAGCTGCCACGGCGACGGGGTGCGCGACATCGCCTTCGAGGTGGGCGACGTCGACCGGTCGTTCGCGGCCGCCGTGGCCCGGGGCGCCACGCCGCTCCGCGAGCCCCACGACATGGAGGCGGCCGACGGCTCGGTGCGGCGCTGCACGGTGCGGACCTACGGCGACACGGTGCACAGCTTCATCCAGCGCGGCGACTACGGCGGCTTCCTGCCCGGCTATGCCCTCGACACCGTCAAGAGCGACAACGTCGGCATCCACTGCATCGATCACGTGGTCGGCAACGTCGAGCACCGCCGCATGGACGAATGGTGCGAGTTCTACGAGCGGGTCTTCGGCTTCGCCCAGTTCCTCAGCTACGACGACACGGACATCTGCACCGATTACACCGCGCTGCGCAGCAAGGTCATGACCAGCGAGGACCGCGCGGTGAAGTTCCCCATCAACGAACCCGCGGCGGGCAAGCTGAAGAGCCAGATCCAGGAGTACGTCGACTTCAACATGACCGCCGGCGTCCAGCACCTGGCCCTGCGGACCGAGAACATCCTGGAGACCATCGCCCACCTGCGCGACAACGGTGCCGAGTTCCTCGACGTGCCCGACTCCTACTACGACACGGTGTGGGATCGCGTGGGCGACATCGCCGAGGACCGCCAGCGGGTCCGCGACCTGAAGATCCTCGTCGACCGCGACGACAAGGGCTACCTGCTGCAGCTGTTCACCCGCCCGCTGCAGGACCGGCCCACCTTCTTCGTGGAGATCATCCAGCGCTGCGGCAGCGACAGCTTCGGCAAGGGCAACTTCCAGGCCCTGTTCGAGGCCATCGAGCGCGAGCAGCAGAAGCGTGGTCACCTCTAGCAGCACCGGACGCGGGGACGAAAGGGACGACGATGCCGTTCTATCACCGACTGGGCGACGTGCCTCCGAAGCGCCACACCGTCTTCCCGAAGGAGGGCGGCGGCATCCATTACGAGCATCTGATGGGCAACCTCGGCTTCACCGGCCTGCAGTCGCTGATGTACACCCGGCGACGGCCCACCAGCGTCGTCGACAGCCGCTGCCTCGAGACGCTCGCCTGGGAGAGCGACCCCGACCCGACGCTGCGCATGCGGCACCTGCGCACCCATCGGCTGGAGCTGGCCCGATCCGGCGCGGTCACCGGTCGGCACCCCCTGCTCTTCAACGCCGACGTGGCCATGAGCCTGGCCCGCCCCGGGGGCGACCCCGAGCCGCTCTACCGCAACGCGCAGGGCGACGAGATCGTCTTCGTGGGCCAGGGCGCAGGGGTGCTGGAGTCGCAGTACGGCGAGCTGGACGTGCGTGCGGGCGACTACGTGGTCATCCCGCGCGGCATCATCCACCGCTGGCGCCTCGAACCGGCGAGCAAGCCCATCCTCTTCATCACCGAGAGCCGCGGCCACGTGCGCACGCCGTCGCGCTACCGAAACGAGCACGGGCAGCTGCTCGAGCACAGCCCGTTCTGCGAGCGCGACATCCGGCCGCCGTCGCGGCTGGTCACCGTCGACGAGGCCCGCGAGACGCCGGTCCTGGTCAAGAAGCAGAACGCCCTGCACGAGGTGGTGCTGGATCACCATCCGTTCGACACCGTCGGCTGGGACGGCTACTACTTCCCCTGGGCCCTGTCGATCCACGACTTCGAGCCGATCACCGGCCGCCTGCACCAGCCGCCGCCGGTGCACCAGACCTTCCAGGGAAACGGCTGGGTGCTCTGCTCGTTCGTGCCGCGGCTCTACGACTACCATCCGCAGGCCGTGCCCGCGCCCTACAACCACAGCAACGTGATGTCCGACGAGGTGATCTACTACTGCAACGACGAGTTCATGAGCCGCAAGGGCATCGAGTTCGGCTCGTTGACCCTGCACCCCGACGGCCTGCCGCATGGACCCCAGCCGGGCCGTACCGAGGCGTCGATCGGCCAGAAGGAGACGAACGAGCTCGCGGTCATGGTGGACACGTTCGCGCCGCTGCGGGTGGCCCTGGCGGCCCTGCCCTGCGAGGACGACACCTACCAGCGGTCGTGGCTGGGCGAGGACTGACGTGGACGCCCGCGCCAGCCTCCTCGAGGGCCTGATCGACTACGCGGGGCTCTTCCCGCCTGCCGCGCTCGACCTGCCCACGGCGTTGCGGCGTTACGACGCCCACCAGCGGGGCAACGACGCGCGCCTGCTCGGCCGGTTCGTCCTGCCGGCCGCGCGCCTGCCCGAGCTGACGCCCTGGCTCGACGGCCCCTGGCTGCCGGAGCGGCCGTTGCCCGTCTCATTGCTGGCCGCGCCGGAGGACCTGGCGGCCGCGGCCGACGTGCGTGACCTGGCGCCTGCTGCGTGGAAGCCCTCGAGTTACGGGTTCCCGGCGACGCGGACGTCGACGTCTGGCTCGACCGCCTCGGCGACCTGCTGGCGGCCGCTTCGACCTCGCCGACGTCGAGGTCTACGCCGAGCCGCCGGCCGGCCGCGACCGTGAGGCTCGCGCCTCGGCGCCCGGCAGGCGACTCCGCCGGCCCGCCGCCTGGGGGCCAAGCTGCGCTGCGGCGGGGTCACCGAGGACCTGGTGCCGTCGGCCGAGCGGATCGCCGACGTGCTGGTGGCCGCGCGCGGCCACGCGGTGCCCCTGAAGTTCACCGCCGGCCTGCACCACCCCGTGCGCGGCATGGACCACACGGGCCAGGTCCCCATGCACGGCTTCCTGAACGTCTACGGCGCGGCGCTGCTCGGCCACGCCCACGGACTGACGGCGGCCGAGCTGCTGCCCGTCCTGCTCGAGACCGATCCCACGGCGTTCCGCCTCGATGCGTCGGTCCTCGCCTGGCGCGACCGCATGGTGCCGGGCGACCGCCTGGCCGGCCTGCGCGAGCGTCTGGTCGGCGGTTTCGGGAGCTGCTCCTTCAACGAACCGGTGACCGACCTGCGTTCCCTCGCCCTGCTCAGCTGACACCCGATCCCGGGATGGAGATCATGGATCCTACCTGCGACCCCGCGCTGAAGAGCTTCCTGAGCATTCCCGACGCGTCCGGCTTCCCGCTGCAGAACCTGCCCTGGGGCGTGATCTCGCCGGCCGGCGGCCCGCCCCGCTGCGGCGTGCGCCTGGGCGATCATGTGGTGGACCTGGCCGTGCTGCAGCGCGCCGACCTGCTGGCCGTCGCCGGCCTGCCGTCGGACGTGTTCGATGCGCCCGTCCTCAACGGATTCATGGGCCTGCCGACCGCGGTGCGGCGAGCGACCCGGCAGCGGCTCAGCGAGCTCCTGTCCGACGCCTGCCCCGATCTGCGCGACGACGCGGCCCTGCGGGCGCGGGTGCTGCTGCCGCTCGCCGGGGTGACCTTGCACCTGCCCGTGCACATCGGCGATTACACCGATTTCTACTCCAGCCGCGAGCACGCCACCAACGTGGGCATCATGTTCCGCGGCAAGGAGAACGCCCTGATGCCCAACTGGCTGCACCTGCCGGTGGGCTACCACGGTCGGGCCAGCAGCATCGTGCCCAGCGGCACTCCCGTGCGGCGGCCCCTCGGCCAGATGCTGCCCCCGGACGCCGAGACGCCCGTGTTCGGCCCCTGCCGCCTGCTCGATTTCGAGCTCGAGATGGGCTTCTTCACGGCCGGCCCGCCGACCGCCCTCGGCGAGGCCCTCAGCGTCGACGAGGCCGATGACCGCATCTTCGGCCTCGTGCTGGTGAACGACTGGTCGGCCCGGGATATCCAGAAGTGGGAATACCAGCCGCTCGGTCCCTTCAACGCCAAGAACTTCGCCACCAGCATCGCGCCGTGGATCGTGCCCTGGGAGGCGTTGCAGCCTTTCCGGCGCGAAGCGGTCGCCCAGGATCCGGCGCCGCTGCCCTACCTGCAGGGCCGTCGGAGCGCCACGTTCGACATCGCGCTGGAGGTGGCGCTGACGACCTCGCGCCAGACCTCCCCGCACACGATCTGCCGCAGCAACTTCCGGCACCTCTACTGGAGCATGCAGCAGCAGCTGGCCCACCACACGGTCACCGGGTGCAACCTGAACCCGGGCGATCTCATGGCCTCGGGCACCATCAGCGGCGCCGACCGGTCGAGCTTCGGCAGCCTGCTCGAGCTCACCTGGCGCGGCACCGAGCCGCTGCACCTGCCCTCGGGCGAGGAGCGCCGCTTCCTGGAGGACGGCGACACGGTCGTCATGACCGGCTGGTGCGAGGGGCAGGGGTACCGGGTCAGCTTCGGCGAGGTGACGGGCACCGTGCTGCCGGCCCGCGAGTTCCGCCATGGCTGAGGTGCTCTGGCGCCCGTCGGCGGCCCGCGCCGAGGCCACCCAGGTGGAGGCGTTCCGCCGGACGGCCGAGCGTCGCTGGCGGCGGCGCCTGCCCGACTGGTCGGCGCTCTACCGCTGGTCGGTCGACGAGCGCGCGGAGTTCTGGGCGTCGGTCTGGGAGTTCGCCGGCGTACGGGCCAGCCGCGGTTACGACCAGGTGCTTGCCGATCCCGACGCGATGCCCGGCAGCCGCTGGTTCGTGGGCGCCCGCCTGAACTTCGCCGAGAACCTGCTCGACCACGGCGACGCCGACCAACCGGCCATCGTCGCCCGCAGCGAGGCCGGACCGCGCCGCGAGCTCTCCTGGGCGGAGCTGCGCGCCGAGGTGACCCGGTGCGCCGCGGCCCTGGCCGCGGTCGGCGTCGGACCGGGCGACCGCGTGGCCGGCCTGCTGCCCAACGTGCCGGAGGCCGTGATCGGCATGCTGGCCACCGTCAGCCTGGGCGCGGTGTGGTCGAGCTGCTCGCCGGACTTCGGGGTCCAGGGCGTGCGCGACCGCTTCGGGCAGATCGCGCCCCGCGTGCTGCTCGCCTGCGACGGTTACGTCTACGCCGGCAAGCGGTGCGAGGTGCTGGCCACCGTCGCCGCCCTGCAGCGCGACCTGCCCGACCTCGCCGCCACCGTGATCGTCCCGTTCCTGGAACCGCGGCCGGCGCTCACGGCGGCGGGCGGCGCGCAGATCTGGGCCGACTGGCTCGACGCCGCGCCCCGGCGCGCGCGCACGTTCGCGGCCACGCCGAGCGACCATCCCCTCTGCATCCTGTTCTCGTCGGCAGCACCGGCCTGCCCAAGTGCCTGATCCACGGTGGGCGGCACCCTGCTGCAACACCTCAAGGAGCATCGCCTGCACACCGATCTGGGGCCCGCCGACCGCTTCTTCTACTACACCACCTGCGGCTGGATGATGTGGAACTGGCTCGTGAGCGGCCTGGCGTCGGGCGCCACCCTCGTGCTCTACGACGGCGCGGCCATGCATCCGGAACCCGTGCTCTGGGACCTCGCCGCCGCCGAGAGGGTGACCGTCTTCGGGGCCAGCGCCCGCTACTTCGCGGCCTGCGAGAAGGCCGGCCTCGTCCCGGCGCGCACCCACGATCTGCGGGCCCTGCGCTGCCTGCTGAGCACCGGCTCGCCCCTGGCGCCCGCGAGCTTCGACTCCATCTACCGGGACGTGAAGGCCGACGTGCAGCTCAGCAGCATCTCCGGCGGCACCGACATCGTCAGCTGCTTCGCCCTGGGCAGTCCGGTGCTGCCGGTGCGCCGCGGCGAGCTGCAGTGCCGCGGCCTTGGCATGGCCGTCGACGTGGTGGACGAACAGGGCGCGCCCGTCCGCGGCGAACCCGGCGAGCTGGTCTGCACCCGCTCGTTCCCCAGCATGCCGAGCGGCTTCTGGAACGACCCTGACGGCCGCCGCTACCGCCAGGCCTACTTCGAGCGCTTTCCGGGCTGGTGGCACCATGGCGACTGGTGCGAGCTCCGCCCCGAGGGCGGCCTGGTGATCAGCGGCCGCAGCGACGCCGTGCTCAACCCCGGCGGCGTGCGCATCGGCACGGCGGAGATCTACCGGATGGTCGAGCAGGTTCCGGAGGTGGTGGAGTCGCTGGTCACGGCGCAGGCCTGGCAGGGCGACGAGCGCATCGTCCTCTTCGTCCACCTGCAAGACGGGCTCACGCTCGACGACGACCTGCGCGACCGCATCCGGCGCCGCATCCGCGCCGAGGCCACGCCTCGCCACGTGCCCGCCCGGATCGTCCAGGTGCCGGCGATCCCCCGCACCCTCTCGGGCAAGATCAGCGAGCTGGCCGTGCGGCATGTGATCCACGGACGCGAGGCGGCCAACCGGGAGGCCCTGGCCAATCCGGAGGCGCTGGCGCACTTCGTCGACCGGCCGGAACTGCGCGATTGAGGCCGGCCTTGCCACCGGCGTCCGGGTCGCCCTAAGCTGCGGTGTCCGCCGTCAAGGTCCCGCGACCGTCGCGCTTGCCCGAAGGGCCGCCATGAAGCTCATCATCCAGATCCCGTGCTTCAACGAGGAGGCGGCCTTGCCCGCCACCCTGGCCGCGCTGCCCCGCGCGGTGGCCGGGTGCGATCAGGTGGAGTGGCTGGTGATCGACGACGGCAGCACCGACGGCACGGCCGCGGTCGCGCGCGCGAACGGCGTCGATCACGTGGTCGTGCTGCCGCGCAACCGGGGCCTCGCCCACGCCTTCACCACCGGCCTGGAGGCGTGCCTGGCGCGGGGGGCCGACGTCATCGTCAACACCGACGCCGACAACCAGTACTGCGCCGATGACATCCCGCTCCTGGTGGGGCCCATCCTGCGCGGCGAGGCGGACCTCGTGGTCGGCGAGCGCCCGATCTCCGACATCGCCCACTTCAGCCCGATCAAGAAGCTCCTGCAGCGGCTGGGCAGCGCGGTGGTGCGGGTGCTCAGCCGCACCGACGTGCGCGACGCGCCGAGCGGCTTCCGGGCCTTGAGCCGCGAGGCCGCCTTCAAGCTCAACGTGTTCTCGGAGTACACCTACACGCTGGAGACGCTCATCCAGGCCGGTCAGAAGAGCATGGCCGTCGTCTCGGTGCCCATCCGGGTCAACGGCGAGACCCGGCCCTCGCGGCTGGTGGCGGGCCTGGGCTCGTACGTGCAGCGGTCGGTGGTCACCATGGTGCGGATCTTCATCACGTATCGGCCGCTGCGGTTCTTCATGACCACCGGCCTCGCGGTCTTCCTGGCCGGATTCGCCCTAGGCCTGCGCTTCCTCTACTACTACGCGACCGGCGCGGGCGAGGGCAAGATCCAGTCGACCATCCTGGCGGCTCTGCTCATGGGCACCGGCGCCTTCCTCTGCGTGATGGGCCTGGTGGTCGACCTGATCGCCGTCAACCGCCAGCTGCTCGAGAAGCTGCAGTGGCGGCTCGCGCGTCTCGAGGCGCGGGGGCCGGCCCCCGAAGCTTCCCCGCCGCGAGAGTCCGACTGACCCGCCGCCGCGCCGGGTTCACCGCCAGGCGTCGGCCGCCGTGCCGGCGACGCCCCACTCGCGCAACCGCTGGGCGGTGAGCCCACGGGCCTTGGTGCCCTCCTGCATGAGCCAGCCCAGGCGCAGCTCGTCGCGCTCGTCCGCAGACAGCTGCCAGCCGTCCGTCTGCCGGATGCGGCGGGTCAGCTCCCGCAGGCACAGCGCCGCCGTGACCGACACGTTGAGGCTCTCGGTGAATCCCGCCATGGGGACGTGCAGGTGGAGGTCGGCGGCCGCCAGCGCGGCGTCGCTGAGGCCCACCTCCTCGGTGCCGAAGCAGAGGACGAGGGGCCGGTCGACGGGGGCTGCGTCGAGGTCCACGCTGCCGGGGAGGACGGAGGTGGCGGCCACCCGATAGCCGCGTCCGGAGAGGTCGGCCAGGGCCGCCGCGAGGTCGGCATGGCGGTGCAGGGTGATCCAGCGGCCCGCGCCACGCACCACGTCGGTGCTGGGTCGGAAGCGGTACTCGCGCTCGACGACGTGCACGTCCTGGACTCCGAAGCACTCGGTGCTGCGGATGACGGCGCTGGCGTTGTGGGGATGGTAGACATCCTCGAAGAGGACCTGCACGCGGCGTGTGCGGCGGCCGAGCACCGCGTCCATGCGGGCCAGGCGCCTCGGCAGCACCATCGCCGTCAGCTCCGCCAGGAGGTCCTGGCGCTGGGCGGGAGAGAGGCTGCGGACGGTGCGGAGGATCTCCATGGGCAGGATGGTAACGCGGTCCGGTGGGACCGACAAGCGCCGGCCGCCGCGGGTCAGTACGCGAGCGTCGCGCCGGCGCTCAGCGTGCGCCCCGGCATGACGGCGCCGGGCACGTCCTCGTACCGCCGGTCGAGCAGGTTGTCGCCGTCCAGGGTCACGGTCCAGCGGCCGCGGACCCAGCTCAAACGCGCCGCCGTCACCACCACGTCGCGGAAATCCGGCGTGCCGCCGGTGCGGTGCAGGTGGCGCGCCGTGAGCGTGGCGGCCAGCCGCCACGGGAGCTCGAGCGTGCCGGAGGCGGTCAGGTGCTGCTGGGGGGTGAGCAGGTCGTACTTGGCCTCGGTTCCGGGCGCGAACGCACGCTCCTTGCGTAGGTTCTGCCAGCCGAGCAGGATGCGGTGGCCGCGCGGGTGCTCCCAGCCCGCCCGCACCTCGACGCCCTGCACCGAGGCATCGGCCACGTTCTGGACCTGCCAGACCGGATCGCCCGGCGATCGGGCCCACTCGATCAGGTCGTCCTCGTACCGCTCGAAGTAGGTGACGGCGGCCAGCCAGGTGCCGGTGTCGAGGCGCGCGCCGGCGTCCCAGGTCCAGCCCGACTCGGGCCGCAGGTCGGGATTGCCACGGTTGTAGGGGTCGACGTAATAGAGGTCGGTGAACGTCGGCACGCGGTACACGGTGCCGGCCGCCGCGTGCAGCGACCACCGGGGCCGGGGCTGCCAGGCGCCTGCGACCGTGCCGCCGAGGCGCGGGGCGAGGCGATCGCGCAGGTCGAGGCGGCCGCCCAGCTGCAAGCGCACCGGGGCCAGGCTGCGGGGCAGCTCGAGCGCCCGGGCGGCGCGCCGCCGTTGGCGCTGACCCAGGGCGGACGCGGCCGTGCCGGCGCGGATGCCGTCGGAGTCGAGGTCCTCGTAGGCCGCCTCGAGGTCGGCGCCCAGCGACCACGGACCCGCCACCGGCGCCGCCAGCCGCAGGCCGGCCAGGGCACGGCGTGACAGGTGGTCGTTGCGGTAACGGTCCGGGTCGGTGCGGTCGAGGACGTACAGGTCGCGGTGCCGACGGCCCGCGAGCCGGGCTTCCAGGACGGCGGCGCCCAGGTCGCGGCGGTGGCGGGCGGTGACCACCAACGAGGTCGTCGTCTCGTGGGCCGGCGTCGGGGTGTAGAAATCGCGGGCGCCGAAGGAACGGTCCGCCAGGCCCACGAACACGTCGGTGAGCCGGGACGCATCGCTGTCGAGGTAGCGGGCGGTGCCGATCAGCTGGTCCGCGTCGCGGCCGCTCCAGACGCCGTCACGGGTGGGGCCGTCGGTGCGGAAGCGCTCGGCCGAGATCCGCACGCCCCGGCCCACGGCGCCGATCTCCGCGGCGGGCGCCAGCGCGGAGGGCTCGCCGCGGCGCAGCGGCAGGTTCAGGTTGCCCCGGACCGCCCAGGTGCCGTCCGGGCCGCCGAGGCCGCCCACCTCGCCGCCGCGGCCGACCGTCGGCCGGCGCGGCACCACGTTCACCGTGCCGCCGAAGGCGCCGCTGCCGTAGAGCACCGAGCCGTGGCCCGGCATCACCTCGAGGCGCGCGAGGTCCTGCAGGGCGAGCGGCAGGTCGAGCAGATGGTGGCCGGTCTGCGGGTCGGACAGGTCGCAGCCGTCGAGCAGCACCTCGACCTGCTCGAAGGTGGAGCCGCGGATCGAGAGGTCGGCCTGCACGCCGTGGCGCTGGCGCTGGCTCGCGATCACCGACGGCTCGCGGTCGAGGGCGTCGGCCACCGACTGCAGCGGACGGGGCAGGAGGTCGTCGCGGGTCTGGACGCCGACGGGCCTGATCGCACCGGGCAGAGCGGCGGGCACGCGGCTGCCGAGCACCTCGATCGGGGCGGCCACCACGAGGGTGTCGCCGTCCACGACGATGAACGAATCGGCCGGCGCGTGCTGGGCGGCGGCGAGGCCGGCCGCGCCGAGGATCAGGAAGCAGAACAGCGGACGCAGCATGGCGGCAACTCCGAGGTCGTCGGTACGTGCAACGGCGGGTGGGGGATCCGCAGGGTGATCGGGACGGCGGCTACTCGGCGGCGAGCTCCGCGACGGCGCGGAGGATCTCCTCGTTCTTGAACGGCTTGCGCATGGCGCGGTCGGCGCCGAGCAGGCGGGCCGAATGCAGGTAGTTCTCGGGCGTGGTGCGACCGCCGCCGCTGATGGCGATGACCTTGAGGTCGGGGTGGGCCCGGCGCAGGTCGAGGATGGTCTCGATGCCGTCCTTCTCGGGCATGATGATGTCGGTGATCACCACCTGGACGGGCTTCTCCCGGAACATCGCGACGCCGTCGCGGCCGTTGCTGGCCGCGCTCACCTCGTGGCCGGCGCGCTCGAGCACGGTCACGAGGAATTCCCGCACTTCCTGATCGTCGTCGATCACCAGGATCGTCGCCATGCAGCTGCTACCTCCGTCGTTCTGCCACCGTGGGCGGAATGGGCGACACGGCCGCGACCGCCGACGGTTAGGAATCGATCCCGGCGAGTCCGGGAACCGCACTTCGAGCGGCGTACCGTCTGGCCCGTCCACCCCCTGCCATTATTGGTCGCTGACGGCGGCTCTTGCAACCGAAATCGCTCGCGGACCGCGAGCGCGCGCTTGCAACCGCGTGCGGCGGCGGTATGCTGAAGGCGGTCGACGGTCAGCGAGCGAGGAGTTGCGTGCCCGATTTCGTGTTCAACAACCTGTTCGGACTGGCGGTCCTGACCGCCGGCGGCCTGGTTGCCGGCGAGGCGGCCCGGCGGGTGCGCCTGCCTGCGGTCACGGGCCAGATCATGGTCGGCGTGCTGCTGGGGCCGTCGGTGCTCGGGGTGTTCGATCACGCCGCGGCCCACGCGCTGACGCCGGTGGTGACCTTCGCCCTGGGCCTGATCGCCATGGCCGTGGGCAGCCACCTGCACCTCTACCACCTGGAGAGCGCGCTGCGGCGGCTGGGCTGGCTGGTGGCGCTGGAGATGACCATCCCGCCGCTGCTGGTGTATGCCGCGGTGCGCATCCTCGGCGGCGGCAACTGGGTCTTCGGCGTGCTCCTGGGGACGCTGGCGATCTCGACGGCGCCGGCCACGCTGGTCGCGATCGTCAAGGAGTCGCGGGCGCGAGGCGTGTTCGTGAGCACCCTCATGGCTGCCGTCGCGCTCAACAACATCGCCTGCATCCTGCTGTTCGAGATCGCCTACACGGTGGTCTCGGTGAGCACCGACCCCTCGGTGGGCCTCAGCCGGATCTTCCTGGCGCCCTTGTTGCAACTGGGCGGCGCGGTCCTGATCGGCGGCGCCGTGGGCATGGGCATGGTCGCCTTCACGCGCCGGGTCTTCGCTCCCGACCGGCTGGCCACCGCCACGCTCGTCGCGCTCCTGTTCGCCGTGGGGCTGGCCAAGGCGGTCGGCATCTCCGAGCTGCTGGCCTGCCTCTTCCTCGGCGCCACGCTGGCCAACACGGTGCCGGAGAAGGAGGAGGTGGGGCACCGGGCGTTCGCGAGCTTCGAGCCCGCGCTGCTGGCCATCTTCTTCACGCTGGCGGGCCTCGAGCTCGACCTCGGCATGCTGGGGCCCGCGGGGGGGCTGGCCCTCGTGGTGGTCGGCGCGCGGGCGGCGGGCAAGGTGCTGGCTGGCTACCTGGCGATGACCATCGCCCGCGCGCCGCTGAGCATGCGGCAGAACCTCGGCTGGGCCCTGGTGCCGCAGGCCGGCGTCGCGGTCGGCCTGCTCCTGAAGGTGCGCGAGGGCGACGTGTCCGACGCCGTCGGCCAGATCTTCCTGGTGGTCGGCGTGTCCACGGTCATGCTCAACGAGATCATCGGGCCTTTGACCACGCGCTGGGCGATTCGCCGCTCGGGCGAGGAGGGGCGCGACCGTCCCCGTCTGATCGACTTCCTGCACGAGTACAACATCGTGACCGGCTTCCGCGCGGCCACCAAGTCGGAGGCCGTCGGCAAGCTGGTCGACATCCTGGTGCGCAGCCACCGGCTGGCCGACCTCGACCGCCAGACCATCGTCGACGAGGTCCTGGCCCGCGAGGGCGAGATGTCCACCTGCATCGGCCGCGGCCTGTTCATCCCGCACGCGCACATCGCCGGCATTCCGGGCCTGATGGGCGTGATGGCGATCAACCGCGAAGGCCTCGACTTCGAGACGCCCGACGGCCTGCCCGTGCACTGCATCATGCTGCTGCTGGTGCCGCCCGAGGAGCATCGGCGGCACCTCGAGGTGCTGGCCGCGATGGCGCGCAGCGTGGGCGCGGACGCGAACTTCCAGAACCAGCTCTACCATGCCCACAGCCCAGCCCACGTCCACCAGATCCTGCACGCCGAGGAGTTCGAGGATTACAACTATTTCCTCGACGACGAGCAACGTTGACGCCGCAGGCTGCGTCCCTGGCTCGACGGCGTCGCAACCCCAGGGGCGGCAGACCGTATGTCGGCGGATCCGGCCCCGACCCGCGACCCGAGAGGCGAGATGATGACCGAGACGATCGCCAGCACCATCCGGGTGAACCGACTCACGTTCGCCTACCACCGCGAACCCGCCCTGCGCGACGTGGACTTCTCCCTCCAGCAGGACGCCGTGGGTCTGCTCGGTCCCAACGGCTCGGGCAAGACGACCCTGCTGCGGGCGCTGCTGGGCCAGATCGACATCAAGCCCGGCCAGGTGCACGTCGGCGACCTCGACATGGCCCGCCAGGCGCCGGCCGGCCGCAGACGCCTGGGCTGGATGCCCGAGCGCGGCGGCATCATCCCCGGGCATTCCGGCGTCGGCCTGGTGGCCTACATGGGCGAGCTGTCGGGCATGCCCCGCCAGGACGCCATGCAGCGCGCCCACGAGGTGCTGCACTTCGTCGGCCTCAAGGACGAGCGCTACCGCCACTGCGAGACCTACAGCCAGGGCATGCGCCAGCGGCTCAAGCTGGCCTGCGCCCTGGTGCATGATCCCGAGTGGCTGCTGCTCGACGAGCCCACCAGCGGCCTGGATCCCGCCGGCCGGGTCGCCATGCTGGAACTGGTCAACGACCTCGCCGGCCGCAAGGGCCTCGGCGTGATCCTGTCCACGCATCTGCTGGCCGACGTCGAGGCCACCTGCAACGAGATCCTGGTGCTGCGCGAGGGGCGCCTGCTCGAGCGTCATGCGGTCGCGCCGGGCGACGTCGGCGGCAAGCAGGTCTTCGAGATCACCGGGTTCGGCGGCGAGGAGGACTTCGTGGCGGCCCTGCGGCGCCTGGCCGTCAACGTCGAGCAGGACGGCCGCCACATCACCGCCGTCATCGACCTCGACACGCTGCCGCAGGGCGAGGGGGCGGCCACCGGCCGGGCCGTGCGGGCGGTGCTCGAGCTGGCCCAGGCCCACGACTACGCGCCGCGCCGTCTGCGGCGCCGGCCGGTCACCCTGGCCGACGAATTCTACAGCCTGGTCAACCCGGAGGACGACTGATGCCAGTCCACGAGCGGGGATACACCCACTGGAATCCCTCGGGCGCGCGCGTCGATCCGCCCTGGCTGGTCATCGCCCGCCGGGGCCTGCTGGCGCCGCTGAAGAACCGCTGGATGCTGATGCTCCTGTTCGGCGCCCTGGTGCCGGCCATCGTCAAGGCCGCCATCGTGTTCTTCAAGGCGAAGGCCGGCCAGTTCATGGACCTGGCCGTGGGCGGCGAATGGACGAGCGTCACGCCAGCCGGCTTCCTCTCCTTCGTCGAGCACCAGCGCTTCTTCGTCTTCCTGATCACCGTGATCGTCGGCGCGGGCCTGATCGCGCGGGACAAGCGGGACAACGGCCTGTCGCTCTACTTCTCGCGGCCCATCTCGCTGCTCGACTACCTCGGCGGCAAGACGCTGGTGGTGCTCGCGGCCTACGCCGCGGTCACCCTGTTGCCCTCGTTGCTGCTCTGCCTCTTCGCCTATCTGGTCGACCCCACCGCGGCCGGCCTCGATCTGCTCCTGCTGACGCCGCTGCGGCTCGCGGTGATCTCGATCTTCACCGGCGTCGGTCTGTCCCTCGTGCTGCTGGCGCTCTCGTCGCTGGGCACGCGCACGGTGCTGGTGGTGGTCTGGTGGGCGGTGCTCTGCCTCGGCGGTGAAGCCATCGGCAACCTGGGCGACGGCATCGGCCTCGACAGCTTCCAGTACGTGAACTTCCTGGGTCACTGGCACAACGCGTCGTCGTTGCTGATGTCGGCGCCGGCCCGCCTGCCGGTGCCGCCGGCGGCGAGCCTGCTGATCTGCCTGGCCTCGATCGCGGGGTCGCTGGCGATCCTGCGCCGACAGATCAAGCCCGTGGAGGTGGTGGTATGATCGGCACGCCGCCGGTGCGCCTGGAGGCCGTCGAGGTGGGCAAGTGGTTCGGCGAGGTGGTGGCCGTGGGCAGCTGCTCCGTCGCCGTGGGCAGCGGCGTGGTCGGCCTGCTCGGCCAGAACGGCGCGGGCAAGACCACCCTGTTCAAGCTGCTGGCGGGCCTGATCACGCCGAGCCGCGGCGAGGTCCTGCTGGACGGCCTGCCCCTGCGCGACCACGTGGGCCTCTACCGCCGCGTTGGCTTCTGCCCGGAGAGCGACGCCATTCCCGGCTGGCTCACCGGCCGCGAGTTCCTCCGGATGCTGGTCCGTCTGGCCGGCGTCGAGCGGGCCCAGGTGCCGGGCCGGGTCGACGAGCTGCTCGAGCGCTTCTCCTTGACCGACGCCGCGCATCGCCGCCTGGGGGGCTACAGCAAGGGCATGCGCCGAAGCTGAAGCTGGCCCAGGCGCTGGCCCACGACCCCGACGTCCTGTTCATGGACGAGCCCCTGAACGGCATGGATCCGGTGAGCCGCCACCAGGCCATCGGCGCCATCCGCCAGCTGGGCGAGGAGGGCCGCACGGTGCTGGTCTCCAGCCACATCCTGCCCGAGGTGGAGGAGATGACGCGCCGCATCATCCTGATCCACCGCTCGAAGGTGCTCGCCGAGGGCGACGTCACCGAGATCCGCGACCTCATCCCCGAGCATCCGACGGTGGTCGCCCTGCGCAGTGCCCATGCCCGCGAACTGGCTGCCCACCTGGTGCGCCACGAGCACGTCATGGGCGTGCAATGCGAGGGCGACGACCGCGTGATCGTGCGCACCGAGCACGCCATGGCCTTCTACCGCGCCCTGCCCGGCTGGCTGCTGGCGACGGGCCTCCCGATCGACGAGATCCACACCCTCGACGACGACCTCGAGTCGGTGTTCACCTATCTGACCGGCGATTGACCGGAGGGCTGACATGAACCGAACTGCCGCCATGGCCACCGCGCCCGAGCCCCTGTCCGATGTCCTGGCGTCGGGCGTGGTGGCCGCCGCCACCTGGCGCGAGCTGGCCCGCCGCAAGCGACTCTTGAGCCTGGGCTTCCTGCTCATGCTGCCGGTGATCATGCTGCTGGCGGTGCGGCTGTGGTACGCCGATGGCGCGCCTCCGGGGCTCCTGCTGTCCCTGCTCGCGCGGTTCGCCTACCTGCCGATCCTGGTGCCGATCGTCGCCATGGCCGTGGGTGCGCCGGCCATCTCCGAGCCGGTGTCGGAGGGCACGCTGGTCTACTTCTGGACCCGGCCCCTCCGGCGCCACGCGCTGTACCTCGGCCGCGTGATGGCGGCCGCGCTGGTGGGCGGCGTCATGGTGCTCGTGTCGCAGACGCTGGTGTTCTCGGTCGCCCTGGTCGGTTGGCCGGAGGCCATCACCTTCGCGCTGGTGCGCCTGCACGTGGAGATGACGATGGTGGTGCTGCTGGGCACCATCACCTACACCGCCCTGTTCGCGGCCTTCGGCTCCCGCCTGAAGAAGCCCATGGTGGCGGCCATCCTGTTCACCTTCGGCTGGGAGCGCGCGGTGGTGGACATCCCCCAGCGCATCCAGGAATGGACGCTCCAGTTCCACCTCCACAACCTGGTGCACTGGCCGGCGACGGAGACGGTCGACGTGCGCGGCTTCATCGAGAGCCTGCTGAACCAGGCCCTGCGGCGCGAGCCGGTGCCGGGCTGGCATTCGGTGCTGGTGCTCATGGGCGTCCTGGTGGGGGCCACGTTGGCGGGCGTGTTCTTCCTGCGGATGCAACAGCTGGATCGGCAGGGGTGACGCCGGCTAGGCCGCGGCCCGCCGCGCCCGCAACTCCGCCCGCGCCATCAAGGCCATGAGCAGGGTCACCGAGACCATCGCGCGCACCGCGTAGATGGTCGCCAGTTCGCCCTGGCTCGACAGGAGCGAGGCCACGGGCGCCAGCAGCAACCCCGCCCAGACCGCGAAGGACTCGGTGTTGGCGTCCGCCCGCCACAGCCGCCTGACCACCGGGAAGTAGGCGATCACGAGGATCGTCTGGATCAGCAGGTTGGTCGCCACGTGCCGTCGGGTGACCGCCCAGAAGGCGATCACGACGATCACCGCGACCAGGCACCCGCGGTCGAACCGGTTGAACCGCGTGGTCGCGTCGCCGAACACGGCGATCACCGCGGCCACGTAGGCGCACAGGATCAGGTCGGCCGTGTTGAGGATGTTGTCCCACGGGGTATGGTCGCCGCTGGCGAGGTACGTGGCGAGGCTGCCGCCGACGGCGATGGTGAAGAAGATCCACATCGCGAGGGACGGCCGGATCCGGCCCCGTCGGATGAGCACCGTCGTGCGGATGGCGATGAACAGGTCGATCGCGAGCACGGCGGCGATGGACGCGAACGTCACGGGCGACCTCCGATGGACCAGCCGGCGCCGGTCCGGACCATCACTCGTACCTGAGGGCGTCGATGGGGCTGAGGGCGGCGGCCTTGCGGGCCGGCCAGAAGCCGAAGAAGACGCCGACGGCGGCCGAGAAGCCGAGCGCGATCCCGACCGTGCCCGGGTCGATCACCGTGGGCCAGCCGGTGACCTCGCCCACGAGCCAGCTGCCGGCGTAGCCCAGGCCCACGCCCAGGGCGCCGCCCAGCAGCGAGAGCACCACCGCCTCGACCAGGAACTGGGCCAGGACGTCGCCGGGCCGCGCGCCGATGGCCATGCGGATACCGATCTCGCGCGTGCGCTCGGTCACCGAGACGAGCATGATGTTCATGATGCCGATACCGCCCACCAGCAGCGAGATGCCGGCGATCGCCGCCAGCAGGATGGTCATCACCTCGGTGGTGCCGGTGGCGGCGGCCGCCAGGTCGGCCTGGTTGCGTACGGTGAAGTCGTCGGCCTCCCAGTCGCCCAGGCCGTGGCTCTCGCGCAGGATGGCTTTGACCTCGGTCATGGCCGCGTCCACGTCGGCGGGCGCCCAGGCCGAACCCAGGATCTGGGCGATGAACTGCCGACCGGCGAGCCGCTCCTGGATCGTGGTGTAGGGGGCGATCACCATGTCGTCCTGGTCGCTGCCGGTGGCGGTCTGGCCCTTGCGGGCGAGCACGCCGATCACCTTGAAGGGCACGCCGCGCAGGATCACCTCCTGGCCCACCGCGTCCTGGCCCGCGAAGAGGTTGTCGGCCACCGTCGCGCCCAGCAGGCAGACCTTGCGGCGGGCGCGCAGGTCCTTCTGATCGAAGAACTGGCCGCTCGCGACGTTCCAGTCGCGGATCGTCTGGTAGCTGGTGTCCACGCCGTAGATCGGGGCGCGCCAGTTGCCGCCGCCGCCGCGCACGCGCGAGAACGTCATGATCACCGGGGTCACCTCGGCCAGCAGGACGGACTCGCGCTCGATCTTCTCGGCGTCCTCGACGGTCAGGCGGTTGAGGCTGCCGGCGCCCTGGCTGACGCCGCCGCTGGTGGCGGTGCCGGGCGTGATCACCACCATGTTGGTGCCCAGGTCGCGGATGCTCTCCTCGATCCGCGACTTGGCGCCGTGGCCGATCGCGACCATGACGATCACCGCGCCCACGCCGATGATGATGCCCAGGGCGGTGAGCGTGCTGCGCAGCTTGGTGCGGGCGATGCTGCGCAGGGCGATCCGGATCAGCTTGTCGGGCCTCATGCGGCGCCTCCGTCTCGCCGGAGGTAGGCGGCCAGATCGGCGGCGGCCGCGCCGCGGTCGGTCACGGCGCGGTCGCTGATGATCAGGCCGTCCCGCAGCTCGACGCGCCGCCTGGCGTAGTGCGCGATGTCGTCCTCGTGGGTGACCATCACGATGGTCAGGCCCTGGTCGTTCAGCGCCTGGAACAGCGCCAGCACCTCGATGCTGGTGCGCGAGTCGAGGTTGCCCGTGGGCTCGTCGGCCAGCAGCAGGGCCGGCTCGGTCACCAGCGCGCGGGCGATGGCGACGCGTTGCTGCTGGCCACCGGAGAGCTCGTTGGGCAGGTGATCGAGTCGGTCGCCGAGGCCCACGCGTCCGAGCGCCCGGCGGGCGGCCTCGGCCACGTCGCGCCGGCGTCCGCTGCGGTCGTAGAGCAGGGGCAGCTCGACGTTCTCGCGGGCGCTGGTCCTCGCCAGCAGATTGAAGCCTTGGAAGACGAAGCCGATGCGCCGGTTGCGGATGTCGGCGAGGCGGTTGCGGTCGAGGTTGTCGACGCGCACGCCGTCCAGCTCGTAGGTGCCGGCGGTCGGGGTGTCGAGGCAGCCGATCACGTTCATCAGGGTCGACTTGCCCGAGCCCGAGGCGCCCATCACGGCCACCATCTCGCCCTGGCCGACGGTCAGGTCGACTCCCGCGAGCGCGTCGACCGTGGTCGCGCCCATCACGTAGCGCTTGGTCAAGCCGCGGATGCGGATCACGTCGTGCGTCGCCATGGCGCGCCTAGAAGCCGCCGGGGCGCGGGGGGCCGCCGGCCGGCTGCTGCTGCTGGAAGGGCGAGCTCGACGCCTGCGCCGCGCTGCTGGCGATCCCGGCGATCACCTTGGTGCCCGCCGCGAGGTCGCGTCCGCGGATCTCCGTGCTGGTGCCGTCGGTGATGCCGGTGCGCACCATGATGGCGTCGAGCTTGCCGTCGGCGCCCACGGTCCAGAGCATGCCGCGGTCGGCGGCCGGCGCGCCGGGGCGGCCTGCGGCCGGCCGGGCGGGTCCCCCGGACGAATCCCCCGACGCCTGCCGCTCCTGGCGTTCGGCCTGCCGCCTGGCGAAGAACGCGGCCACGACCTCCGGGTCCGGACGGAAGCGCAGCGCGGCGTTCGGCACGTAGAAGACGTTCGCAGCCTGCTCGACGATGAAGTCCACCGTCGCCGTCATGCCCGGCAGCAGCCGCCGATCAGGATTGGCGACAGCGACGACGGCGATGTAGTTGACGACGTTCTCCTGGACGACCGACTGCAGGCGCACCTGCCGGACCTCGCCCGTGAACGTGTCGTCCGGCCAGGCCTGCACGGTGAACCGCACCGGCTGGCCCTCGTGGATCTGCCCGATGTCGCTCTCGTCCACCGAGACGAGGATCTGCATGCTGGTCAGGTCGCCGGCGATGCGGAAGAGCTCCGGCGCCGAGAACGACGCCTGCACGGTCTGCCCCGGATCCACCGACCGCTGCACGACGGTGCCGTCGATCGGCGCGGTGATCGTGGCGTAGCCGAGGTTGCGCCTGGCCCGATCGAGCTCGATTCGCGAGGCCGCCAGGCTGGCCTGCGCGACGTCCAGGTTGTACTGGGCCGTGTTGTACTCGCTCTCGGAGATCATGTGCTCGGTGTAGAGGTCGCTGAGGCGCGTGAACTCCCGCTGGTTGTGCAGCAGGTCGGCCTCGGCGCGCTGGACCTGGGTGCGGGACGACGCCACGGCGGAGGCCAGCAGCGTGGTGTCGATGCGGGCGATCACCTGGCCGGCCTTGACCACGTCGTTGAAGTCGACGGTGACCTCCTTGATGATGCCGCTGGCCTGGGTGCCCACCTGCACGGTGGTCACGGGCTCGAGCGTGCCGGTGGCCGCGACCACGGACGCCAGATCGCCCCGGGCGATCTCGACCAGCCGGTAGTTGACCGGAGCCTCGCCGCGGCCCTTCCGGACCTGCCAGACTCCGACCGCCGCGACCACCACCACCAGCACGACGATGACGAGCTTCTTCATCCGGTTCTCCGTTCGGGGTTGCCAGGCGCGCGCACCACGATAACGCTAACGCGCGGGGCGCGCTTTACCAGCGGGAGGTCGTTCCGGTCCTGTGCAGAGGGACGTCGAAGCCGTCGGGCCTCGCCGGTGGCCGGCCGCCTACCGCACCAGCGCGAGCTTGCCCCGCGCGACGGCGCCGCCCTGGCCGACCCGGTACACGTAGGCGCCCGCGGCGACGGGCCGGCCCGCCGCATCCAGGCCGTCCCAGATCACGCGGCCCTCGCCGGCCGGCGCCGGCACCGCCCAGCGGCGCACCAGCCGCCCGCGCAGGTCGTGCACGGTCACTCGACCGCGCCGGCGGCGGCCTGCCGGAAGGCGATCGCGACGAGGGTTGAACGGATTGGGGCTGGCCGACGCGCGCAGCGCCACGCCGGGCGGCGCGCCGACGCCCACCAGCCAGGCCCCGAGGTCGAGCTCGGCCACGAAGGCGTCCGCGAGTCCGGCGTACCCTTCCTGGTACGCTCCGGCCGTCACCGGGAAACCCTCGGATTCCGTCACGCCGACGAGCACCAGGTGGCCGTCGTCCAGGAACCTGGCGGCGTAGGTCTCGTCGCGCAGGCCGCCGCCGAGGTAGGTTCCCATACGCAGCCGCCGGCCGTCGGCCGAGAGCTGGTGGACGAACACGTCGTAGGAGCCGTTGGCCGTGAGGTCGAAGGCGCCGAGGGTGACCGGCAGGTCGGTGGACAGGGTGTAGCCGGCGACGGTGACGTTGGCCGCCGCGTCGACGGCGATCGCGAGGCCGCGGTCGGCGTTCGCGCCGCCGAGGAAGGTGCTCCAGGCGAGGGCCGAGCCGTCGGCGTCCATGGTGGCCACGAACGCGTCGTCGTTGCCGTTGTGCGTGGTGTCGTAGGCGTCCGCGCTGACGGGGAAATCGGCGCTGCGGGTGCCGCCGGTGATCACGTAGCCGCCGTCCGGGGCCGGCACCAGGCGCATGGCGGCGTCGTCTTCGCCGCCGCCCAGGCGGGTGCTCCAGAGCAGCGAGGCCTGGCCGGGATCGAGCGCGGCGAGGTAGCCGTCCTCGCCGCCGCCGGGCGCGGTCTGGAAGGCGCCGGCGGTGGTCGGAAAGCTGTTCGAGCGGGTGCTGCCGACCATCACCACGCCCACGTCCGGGTCGAGGATCACGTCGCGGCCCATGTCGTCGTCGCCACCGCCGAGCAGGGTGCTCGCGAGCAGCGCGGAGCCGTCGGCCGCCAGCCGGACCATGAACGCGTCCCAGCCCCCGTCGTGGAAGCGGTCGTGGGCGCCGGGCGTGGTCGGCCAGTCGGACGATTCGGTGTCGCCGACCAGGATCGGACAACCGTCCGCGCCGACGAACACGCGGTTGGCCACGTCGTTGAGCGCGCCGCCGATGTAGGTGCTCCAGCGCAGGACCGTACCGTCGGGCGAGAGCTTGCAGGCTGCCGCGTCGCGCCGGCCGCCGCTGACGGTCTGGAAGGCGCCGGGCGTGGTCGGCCAGTCGCCGTCCGACACCAGGCCGGCGATCACGATGTCGCCGTCGGGGGCGATGGCGAGCGCCATGCCGCCGTCCTCGCCGCTGCTGCCGATCAGGGTACCCCAGAGGAGCTGCGAGCCGTCGGGCGAGAGCTTGGCCACGAACACGTCGTTGATGCCGACGAGCGATCCGCCGCCCGGGGTGGTGGGGAAGTCGGCAGAGCGCGAACGGCCCGTCACCACCGGGCAACCGTCGTCGCCCACGCCGATGCCGAGGCCCTTGTCCGACTCGCCGCCGCCGAGGAAGGTGCACCAGACCAGGCCGTCGGCCGCCGTCCGGGCCGCCGGGGCGGCCTCGCGCCAGCGGAGGTCGCCGCCGCGGCCGTCGGGGTCGGTGGCGAGTCGCAGCGCGACGTCGCCGGCGAGCGGCCCGACCACGTCCGCGGGCACGGCCGCCCCCGGCGCGACGTCCAGGTCGTAGCGCAGGCCAGTCGGCCGGATCTGCAGACGGAGGTCGACGCCCGGCCAGGCGTCGGCGATCATGACCTCACTCCAGGCCGGCACCGCCGCCCGCCAGCGGCTCGGGTCGGGGCCGTGGAAGAAGCTGAACCAGGCGGCCTGCCGGAGACGCCCGACGGGCGCCGCGGCGCCGGGGCGCAGGTCGATGGCGGTCAGGCCGTCGCCGAGGGCCACGAGCACCTGGTGGTCGGTCAACCACACCATGCCATCCGGCACGGCGGCGGCGAACCGCACCGCCGCGGGCCACTGGCCGTCGTTCTGCACCAGGGGCAACGGCGCGGCGTGGGAGCCGGTCGCCAGGACAAGGCCGACCAGGCAGGCGACCGCGCCGGCTCGGAGGGCCCAGGCGGAAAGTTCAGTTTGACGTTTCATGTGCTTATGATAACACAGATCGCGCCGGTGATGCATGGATCATGTGGAGGATCTGCGATCATGCCCCAGCCGCCCCGCCGCGCCTTGCCGCGCGGGTTCTTCGCCAGGCCGACCGCCGACGTCGCGCGCGACCTCCTCGGCTGCACCCTCTGGGTCGCGGGCCCGGACGGTCTGCTGGCCGGCCGCATCGTCGAGACCGAGGCCTACCTCGGCGAAGGCCAGGATCCGGCCAGCCACGCCCACGGCGGTCCGACTCCGCGAGCGTCCGTCATGTTCGGCCCGCCCGGCGTGGCGTACGTCTACCTCATCTACGGCATGCACCACTGCTTCAACGTGGTCACCGGGCCGGTCGGACAGGGCGGGGCGGTGCTCGTGCGCGCGATCGAGCCGCGGCTGGGGTTGGACCTCATGCGGGACCGTCGCCCCGGCTGCCGGACCGACCACCGGCTCGGCGCCGGACCGGGCCGTCTGTGCCGGGCGCTCGGGCTGGATCTCGCCTGGAACGGTCTGCCGCTGCAATCATCACGGAAAACGGAGGCGAACATTCCGGCGCCCGGCTGCGTATGGATCGCGGCTGGACCCCGCCCACCCTCGTCGCCACGACCGCGCGGGTGGGTCTGCGTCAAGCTCGAGACTGGCCGTTGCGATTCTGCGACCCGCGGAGCGACGCCCTGAGTCGCTCCGTGGCGAGCCGGAGTTGACGGCGGCGCGGAACGGACCCAACGTGTCGAGGTTCCAGGTCACCCTGACGAGACCAGGGCCCAGCCGCCCCGACAACCCATGGCAGCCGTCGAGCCGTGCGACGGCGTTCCCGGAGGCATCCGAATCATGTCCCAGATCTTGCAGCGCCTGGTCCCCGCGACCGTCCTGCTCGCGCTGGTCTGCGCCGTCGCCGCGACGGCCCAGACCGTCGACCTGGAGAGCCAGGTCCAGGAGTTCACCCTCGACAACGGGATGCGCTTCCTCGTGCTCGAGGACCATAGCGTGCCCGTGTTCTCGTTCCGCACCGTGGTGCGCGTGGGCAGCGCCAACGAGGTGCGCGGCATCACCGGCCTCTCGCACGTGCTCGAGCACATGGCCTTCAAGGGCACCAGCGTGATCGGCACCAAGAACATCAAGAAGGAGCGCGAGGCGATGGCGCGCGAGGATGCGGCCTTCGCCGCCCTCAAGGCCGAACGCAACAAGGGCGTGAACGCCGATCCCGAGAAGCTCGCTGCGCTGGAGGAGGCGTTCACCGCGGCCAAGGACGTGGCCCGCGAGTTCGTCGTCAGCAACCAGTACGGCGAGATCGTCGAGCAGAACGGCGGCGTCGGCATGAACGCCAGCACCTGGACCGACTACACGCAGTACTTCTACAGCATGCCCAGCAACCGCCTGGAGCTGTGGGCCTACCTCGAGGGGTCCCGCATGCAGGACATCGTGCTGCGCGAGTTCTACACCGAGAAGGACGGTCCGGTGACCGAGGAACGCCGCATGCGCGTGGACAACAGCCCGATGGGCAAGCTGTTCATGGAGCAGTACCAGAACCTCGCCTTCGAGGCCAACGGCTACCACCACAGCACCATCGGCTACATGTCCGACCTCAACAACATCTCCCGCGCGGACGGCCGTGCCTATTACGACAAGCACTACATCGGCCCCAACATCACCGTGGCCGTCGTCGGCGACGTCGATTTCGCCCAGGTCAAGGCCTACGCCGAGAAGTACTTCGAGGGCGTGCCGGGCGGCGAGCCCGAGGAGATGGAGACCTTCGAGCCCGACCAGCTCGGCGAGAAGCGCCTGGTGATGAAGCAGGACGCGCAGCCTCTCCTGCTGGTGGGCTACAAGATCGAGGGGATCAACCATCCCGACTGGCCGGTGTACCAGGCCATCGCCGACATCCTGGGCCAGGGCCGCACGAGCCGCCTCTACACCCGGGCGGTCAAGCAGGACCAGAAGGCCGTGCAGTGCGCCGCCTTCCCCGGTTTCCCCGGTGTGCTCTACCGGAACTCGCTCCTGGTGCTCGGGATCCCCGCCAAGGATGTGACCGCCGCCGAGCTCGAGGATGTCGTGCTCGACGAGATCGACCGCCTCGTGGAGGGCGGTGCGACGGCCGAGGAGCTGGCCGGCGTCAAGCGCCGGGCCAAGGCCAATTTCGTGCGCGGGCTCGAGGGCAACGACGGGCTGGCGAGCCAGCTCGCGATGACCCAGGCGATGACCGGCGACTGGCGGAACGTGTTCCGCGAGGTCGACAAGATGGACGCCGTCACCCTGGAGGACATCCAGCGCGTGGCGAAGACCATCTTCACCGAGACCAACCGCACCGTCGCCATGAGCGAGAAGCAAGCGTCGTAGCCGCCGAGCACGCAACGGAAAGGACCGTGTGATGAAGACGAAGCGAAGTGCCCTGGTGCTGCTGTTCGGCTGCCTGCTGCTCAGCGGCCTGATGACCGCCACGGCCACGGCCAAGGAGCCGTGGGAGAAGATCAAGATCCCGGCGCTGAACGCGTTCCAGATGCCCGCCTACGAGCGGGTCGAGCTGCCGAACGGCATGGTGCTCTATCTGGCCGAGGACCACACCCTGCCGCTGATCGAGCTGTCGGCGACGATCCGCGTCGGCTCCCTCTACGACCCCGCCGACAAGCTGGGCCTGGCCTCCATGACCGGCAGCGTCCTGCGCACCGGTGGCGCCGGCGAGCGCACCGGCGACGACATCGACGCGCTGGTGGAGTCGCGTGGCCTCGTGGTGGAGAGCTACGCGGGCACGGGCACCGGCGGCGCCTACGTCAGCTGCCTCGACGAGGACCTCGACCTCGGCCTCGCGCTGCTGGCCGACATGCTGATGAGGCCGCGCTTCGCCGAGGACAAGATCGAGCTCGCCAAGCAGGAGCAGAAGGCGAGCATCAGCCGCCGCAACGACGAGACCATGTCCATCGCCATGCGCGAGGCGCCCAAGGCCCTGTACGGCGCGGATCATCCGCTGGCCCGGTATCCGGAGTACGACACGGTGGCCGCGGTCACCCGCGACGACATGGTGGCCTTCCATGCCGACTACTACGGACCCGACCGCACCTATCTGGTCGCGATCGGCGACTTCGACACCGCCGCCATGAAGGCCCGGATCGCGCAGGCGTTCGCGGACTGGGCGCCGGCGCGCAAGCCGCTGCCCGCCGATCCCGAGGTGCCCTGGCACGGCCGCACCGTGAACGTGGCCAGCAAGGACGGCCTGACCCAGGCGATCGTGCTGCTGGGCCACCGCGGCATCCGCAACGACCATCCCGACTACGCCGCGTTGAGCGTGGCGGCCGAGATCCTCGGCGGCGGGTTCAACAGCCGCCTGTTCAAGGAGATCCGCTCCAACCAGGGCCTGGCCTACGCCGTCGGCGCGGCGCCCGGCACCGGCTGGCGGTTCCCGGGCATGTTCATGGCCTACACCATGACCAAGAACGAGACCGTGGAGGAGGCGGCCAAGGGCATCCTGGCCGAGATCGACCGCATGCTCCGCGAGCCCGTGTCCGCCGCCGAGCTGCAGTTCGCCAAGGACCTGATCCTCAACAGCGAGGTGTTCGACTACGACTCCAAGCGCGAGGTCATGGATCGCCTGGTGACCCTCGAGATGTACGGCTACCAGCCGGACTTCCTGCAGGCCTACCAGGCCGCCGTGAAGGCGCTCACGCCGGCCGACATCCTGGCCGCCGTACAGGCGGCCTGGAAGCCCGAGGACCTGACCTTCATGGTGGTCGGCACGCCGTCGGAGTTCGATGGCGACCTCAGCACCTTCGGCACCGTCAACCAGATCGACATCACCATCCCTGCGCCCACGCCCCAGCTGGTGATCCCGGCCGCCACGCCCGAGAGCCTGGCCCGCGGCATGGAACTGATGAAGAACCTGCGCGACCAGACCGGCGGCAAGGCCTACGCCGGCATCAAGAGCCTGCACGAGGTGAGCGAGATGACGGTGCAGAGCCCCATGGGGCCGCTGGCCATCACGCTCGATTCCACCGTGCAGCTGCCCGACCGTCTGCGCATGGTCACCAAGCTTCCGTTCGGCGAGCAGGTGATGGTGGTCAAGGGGAACCAGGGCTGGGCCAAGGGCATGGGCCAGAGCCAGGATCTCGATGCCGCCCAGGCCCAGGAGCTCCTGGCTCAGTTCACCTCGGACACCAAGTTCCTGCTCGGACGGCTGCAGGACCACGAGTTCCAGGCCCTCGAGCCCATGGAGATCGCCGGCAAGACCTGCAACCCGGTGGCCTTCCGCAAGGGCGACGAGACCACGATCTACTTCCTCGATGCCGAGAACGGCCTGCTGGTGATGACCCAGGAGCCCGCGGTCAACCAGATGACCGGCAGTCCGGTCACGCAGAAGGCCTACGTCAAGGCCTACGGGGAACTGGGCGGGATCAAGCTGCCCGTGGCGGTCACCATCACCCAGGACGACGAGGATTTCGCCGAGGTCGTCGTCAAGACCTTCGAGCGGAATCCGACGGTGGACGCGGCCCTGTTCGAGAAGTAGACTCGGGCGGCGAGCCCAGACGGAGCGGCGGGCGGTGCTGGACGCGCCGCCCGCCGCTGTCTATGAGGAGTTCGGCTGCTTCGCGGTCTACCCGGGTGACTGAGGAAAAGCGCGCGTTCCACGAACCCCGAGACGTCACCAGCGAAGCAGCCGGGCTAATTATAGCACAAAAAAGAAACCAGAATGCAATCGAATTTGATCACGCAGGATGGATCGAATAACAGCCCCGTACGAAGGGTAGTGGGTCCGCTGGCGCAACCCACGCGCCTGGAACACGTATGGCGGACGGTGGCCGCATCCGGACCGGCCGATCCCGCGACGAGGAGGACGGATCATGTTCATCGAAGCCATCATCGGCCTGGCGGTGCTCCTGTTCCTGGGGTCCATCGTGCTGGGCCTGCTGAAGCTGGTCTTCGCGGTGGTGCTGCTGCCGCTGAAGCTGATGCTGCTGCTCACCAAGGGCCTGCTCGGCCTGGTGATCGGCCTGCCGCTCCTGCTGCTCGGCGGGCTGCTGCTGGGCGCCGCGGTGCCGCTGCTGCTCGTCGTGCTGCTGGCGCCGATCTGGTTGCTCGGCGGGCTGGCCTGCGCGTTCCTGGCCTGAGCCTCGTCATCGCCGTCGTGTGCGCCGCGGTCGGCCTCCTGGGCCCGCCGCCTCGTGCGTGCGCGCAGTCGCTGGCGGCCGATCTGCCGCTCATCCTCGACGACCTCGACGCCGGCGGCGTGATCGCCGCGGGCGTCGAGGTCGATCCGCGCCTGGTGCCCCGCGCCATGGTGCGCCGGCTGGCGCTGCTGGGTGGCGAGTTTCCGCCGCCCTACGAACCCACGACCGGAGCGGAACTGGTCGGGACCGTGCGCCGTGCCTGGCGGCGAGGTGGTCCCGGTCTGCTGTTGCCGGCCCAGCGCCGCGAACTGGCCTGGTTGCTGGCCCGTTTCGGCCGCCAGCGGCGGCCCGTGAGCTGGAGCAGCTGCGAGTGCCGCGAGCCTCAGGTCCACGCGAGCCTGGGCGGCCGTGTCGCCCTCTGGGAACTGGGCGGCGGCGATGTCGTGGCCGGCGAGGCGGGGCTGGTCGGCCGCGGGCTGCTGGCCACGCTGGAGCCCGATCTGAGCCTCTGGTTGGGCCGCTTCTGGCTCGCGGTGACGCCGAGGCTGGAGGTGCCGCTCGACCGGTCGGGCCGCGGCCTCGCCCCGGCGTTCGGCTACGCGGGCTGGCCCGAGCCCACCGGCCGTCCCGGCCTTGGACGCGCGCGCGGTCCGGCCGTCGCGCGCGTGGCCGTCCCGCGCGCGGTGGCCGGCGCGCAACTCGGCGGGTGGGCGCTTGCGGCGGGCGTGTTTCCGGCCGCGGTCGGCGTGGGGCTCGACGGGGAGGGCCTGACCCTCGACCACCAGGCCGACAGCGTGCCCCAGGTGCTCCTGCGCCGCACGCGGCCGCTCGCCTGGTCGGGGTGGCTGAGCTGGTTCGATCCCGAGCACGTGCTCGTGCGCGTCGGCAGCACCTCGCCGCAGACCATCAGCTACGCGACCCCCCGAGGCCGGCAGTCGCGCCGCGCGCGTCCCTTGTTGACGCAGTGGCTGCTCACCTGGGACCACACGCCCTGGTGGCGCACCACGGTGGTCGGGACGGCGCTCTCGGCTGCGCGCGAGGGCCACTCGCTCTGGCCCGATCTCCTGCAGGTGAATCTGCCGCTGCTGGACGCCACCTGGAGCGAGGTCGACTACGGTCCGGTCACCGACCGCCTGGTGAGCCTGATCATGGAGGCGCGCTGGCGCGAGGCCCCCTGGCCGTGGCTGCCGAGCGCCGCGGGCCGCGTCTGGTGGGAGTACGGCGGCGAGGATTTCCGGCCGCACGAGGTGCTGCCGTTCCTGCCGGAGATCAGCGCCCCGGCGAGCCTCGTGGGCTGCGAGCTGCTGGACAGCCGCTGGGATCTCGGCGTGGAGTACCTCGACACCCGCCACCCGCGGGTCCTGTGGTATGGCAACAACGGGTTCGACGCGGGCTACAGCCACGCCGGCGAGCTGCTGGGGCACGAACTCGGCGGTGCGGCGGCGGCCTGGACCGCCCTGGTGCGCTGGCGTACGGCCGCCGGAGCGGACGAATGGGAGCTGCGGGGCCGCACCGCCGGCTGGGATGGCGCCCGGCTGCCCGCGACCGCCCGCCGTCGCGAGGTGTCGCTGCGCTGGCGTCACCTTGCGCTCACCGGCTCCTGGAGCCTCGGGGTCGCCTGGCTCGAGGAGCGCGTGGACCGCCTCACGGATCACTGGTGGCAGGCCCGTGCGGCCCGCTCGTTCTGAAGCGGGAGTGGCATCATGAACCGACGTCCGCTGGCGTTGGCCGCCCTGGTCCTCCTCACCCTCGGCGCCGCGAGCGGCCTGGCTGGCGATCGGATCACCGGCCGCGAGCGCTCACCCGCGATGCGCTCATGGCCCGCGGTCGTTCCCGCATGCCGGCCTACGGTCCGCTGCCGGCGCCCGCCACTGGTTACGCCCGCGAGGGGTTCCCAGTGAGCGAGCTGATCGCCCACGACTGGGAGCTGAACGCGGCCGCCCGTGCCGATCCGCCGGGGTTCGCCGCGACGTTCCTGCCCGCGGGGCGGGCGCCCCGCAAGGGCGAGGTGTTCCGCAATCCGCCTGGGTGGTGGTGAACCCGTCGACTTCGGCATGAACCTGCAGGAAGCGGGCGACGCGCCGCGCGTCGTGCACACCGGCAGCAGCCAGCCGACGGGCGAGGTGATGACCGACGGCGGCACGGTCTACCTCGAGACCGGCTTCGCGTGGGAGGCCCTGCGCGGCCTGGAGAACCGGGGCCACCGTCTCGGCACCACCGTCGGCGGCTACGGCGGCGATCAGGCGGTGATGCGCGAGGACGGCGTGCTCATCGGCGCGTCCGAGTCGTGCAAGGACGGGATGGCGGCCGGGTTCTGAGCCTGCGGCGGCCGCTCAGCGGGCGTCCAGCACCGATCGCAGCACGGTGGCGAGCTCGCCGCGGGTGTAGGGCTTGGCCAGGTAGGCGCCGATTCCCGCCGCCCTGACGGACGCCTCGTCGACGGTCTCGCTGTATCCCGAGCAGAGGATGATCGGCATCCCCGGGCGCTCCCTCAGGACCGCCGTCGCCAGGGCCAGGCCCGTCATCCCGGGCATGGTCTGATCGGTGATCAGCAGGTCGAAATCCTCCGGTCGTGACCGCAGCAGCGCCAGGGCCGCGGCGGACCCGTCGCACGTGGTCACGGCGTAGCCGAGCTTGCCGAGCATCCGCTCGACCAGCTCGACGATCGCCGGCTCGTCGTCGACCAGCAGGATGCGCTCGGTGCCGCACGGCGGCGCGGCCTCGGCCTCGGGCGCGGAGGCCGGGGCGGGACGGGGCGCGACCTGCGGCAGATGCACGGTGAAGGTGGTGCCGCGCCCGACCTCGCTCGTGACCGTGATCGCGCCGCCGTGGTCCTTGATGATGCCATGGGCCACCGAGAGGCCGAGGCCCGTGCCGACGCCCTTGTCCTTGGTGGTGTAGTAGGGTTCGAAGATCCGGTCGATGGACTCGGCGGCGATGCCGAGCCCGGTGTCGCTCACCGTCAGACGCGCGTACCGGCCGGGCGGGAGGTCGAGATCCGGCTCCCGGGACGCGAGGTCCGTGCTGCGCAGGTCGACGCCGAGCACGCCGCCGGTGCCGCGCATGGCGTGGGCCGCGTTGGTGCAGAGGTTGAGCACGACCTGGTGGATCCGGGTGGGGTCGACGAGGACGGCGCCCACGTCCGCGGCGAGCGTCTGGCGGATCTCGATGGTCGTCGGAATGGTGGCGCGCAGCAGCCGCAGGCCCTCGGCCACGACGCCGGCGAGGTCGACCGGCCGCTGCTCGTGGTCGGCCTGGCGGCTGAAGGTCAGGATCTGGTGCACGAGATCGCGGGCCCGGGCGCTCGCCTGCAGCACCTGGCCGACGAGGTGGCTGGCCGGATGCCCGGGGCCGAGCTCGGCCGCCGCCATCTCGGCGTTGCCGAGGATGGCGGCGAGGATGTTGTTGAAGTCGTGCGCGATGCCGCCGGCCAGCGTGCCCACGGCCTCGAGTCGCTGGGCCTGCTGCAGCCGCAGCTCGAGCTCGTGCTTCTCCTCCTCCGCTCGCTTGCTGGCCGTGATGTCGGTGTGGACGCCGACGAGGCCGGCCACCTTGCCCTGGGGATCCTTGATCGCATAGGCCCGTAGGAAGATGTCGAGCGTCCGTCCGTCGCGGCCGATCATGCGGGTCTCGCCGATCCACTGGCCGCCGGCCTGGAGGGTCCGGAACACCTCGCGTCCGGTCTGTTCGTCGGCATAGAGGCGGGCGGGCGGATCCTCGCCGATGTGCCCGAACAGCTCGTCGAAGGCACGGTTCTGGTAGTAGTGGCGGCCTTCCCGGGTGGAGAAGCCGATGGCGTCGGCCGCGCTCTCGACCGCGAGCTGGAAGTTGCGCAGCGTTTCCTCGGTCCGCTTCAGCTCGCTGGTGTCGATGCCCATGCCCACGAGGAACGCTTCGCCGTTGATCGTGGCCAGGACACCGGTGAAGTAGTGGTCGATCCGGCGGCCGTCCTTGGTCACGAACTCGGCTTCCACGGAGGAGCGGCCGCTGGCGAACACCTCGGCGATGCGGGACGCGACCCGCTCGCGATCGGGGCCGCAGAAGAAGTCGAGCGGGTTCATCTCCGCCAGCTCATCGCCCGCGTAGCCGGAGACCGTCTCGAAGTTGCGGTTCCAGCGCAGGAACTTTCCCGTGGCGTCGAACAGGTAGAAGATCCCGGGCAGGCTCTGCGTGGCCGTCTCGAGGATCTGCAGCTCGGCCCGCATGAGGTCGCCCGCACGCCGCTGGGCGCCGAGCTCGGCCTCGAGGCGGGCGATCCTCTGCAGCAGGTCCTGGTCTGGCTGCGCTGGCGGCACGGTGTTGCCCCTGGTCAAGCCGTCGATGGCGTTGGTCCGGGCTCAGGCCCGATCGTAGCGAGCGCGGCGTCGGGGCGTCAAGCGTGGCGCCGTCACGGCAGGTCCATGATCCGCACCCAGGGCGCGTCGGCCATGCCGGGCACGGCACGGCGGATCTCCTGCTCGATGGTGGCGTCGTACGGGCTCCACACGCAGGCTCGGCCCAGCCGCCACGGCACCGCGGCGTTGTCGCTGAACACCGGGCCGGGAGGCAGGTCGGCCAGCGCGGCCGTGACGGCGTCGACGCGCGGCGCGAGTTCGCGGGCGGTCATCACGTTGCCGGCCTCGCCGCCGAGCCCCGGACGGGTGAGCTGCAGCATGAGCCAGGCCGCCAGGGTGAGCGCCGCGGCGCGCCGCCAGCGGCTGCGCACGGTGCGGCGCAGGCGCCCATCGGCCAGGGCCACGCCCTCGAACGCGAGCACCGGCAGCAGCGGCAACATGTGGCGCGTCTCGTGGGAGAAGAACCCGTACTGCACCATCATCAACCCGAGCGTCAGGCCCAGCCAGCCCACCGGCCCGATGGCCCGCCAGACGGGCTGGTGCCGCCGCAGACGGCGCCGGGTCTGCACCGTCCACAGCACGCCTCCGGTCAGCCAGGCCAGCCATGGCAGCCACAGCCCGAGGGTGCGCAGGTAGCTCTTGATGCCGACGGCGGTCTTGTGCAGCGCGGCCACGGGGTGGGCGGCCAGATTCTCGGTCAGCGGGATGGGGGTGCGGCTGCGCAGGAGCGGGTAATCCCACCATTCCTCGGCGAGGTCGAGCTGCACGGCGTCCACCAGGGGATTGGACAGGGGCGCGCCGCTGTAGCTGGCCACGCGCACGTACCAGGGGGCGATGAGCACCAGGCCGACCAGCGCGGCCAGCAGGGTGCGGCGTAGCGAGGCGAGGTAGCGCCGCCGCGGGTCGCCCACGGCGGCGGCGGCCCACCACATCACCGGCGCCCAGAGCAGATCGCTGCGCACCATGGCCAGCGCCGCGCAGATGGCCGCGAACGCCACGGTGCGTCCGACGGACTGGCCGGCGGGTGGGCGGTTGCGGTTCAGTCGCCAGAGGCCCAGCAGGAGCAGCGCGCCGGGGACCTCGCCCCAGCCCCAGCTCACCGCCAGCGCCAGCAGGGGGTTGAACAGCAGCAGCAGCAGCCAGGCGCCGCCGCCCGCGAGGTGACCCTGGCGGCGGAGGCCGAGCAGGCCGACGAGCACGATCAGACCGATCACCACGACCATCACCGGCTGCACGAGTTGCTCGGCGCGCACGGGATCGCCCTCGGCCAGCCACCAGGCGGGCAACAGCAGGACCGCCAGGCCGGGAGGGCGGTGCAGCAGGGGCTGGGGCAGGGTCCGGCCCCACGGGTAGGCGGTGAACAGGGGGTAGACGGTGTCGTTGAGGAACCCGTCGCCCGCCGCCAGGTGGCGCGCCACGCCGAGGCTGGTGAACACGTCGCCATTGGGCAGCTGGGGCAGTGCGGGATGCACCGCCGGCCAGAGGCTGGCGAAGGCCACCGCGGTCAGGGCGATGAGCGCGCGGGTTCGCACCTAGTTGCCTCGACTCCCGGGCTTCACCAGGGGCTGTCCGGCGGAGCAGAGCGGGCACTCCGCGGGATCCCAGGTGGTGACGTCGACGCGGGCCAGCGCCTGCAGCGGCAGGGGCAGCTCCACGTCGGGTGAGGTGCGGTCGATCACCGAGCCGAGGCCGGCCACCACCGCGCCGGTCGCCTCGACGACGGCGATGACCTCCAGGAGCGAGGTGCCGCGGGTGACGACGTCCTCGATGATCAGGACGCGCTCGCCCTTCTCGAGCTCGAAACCACGGCGCAGCTGCATCGCGCCGTCCTTGCGCTCGGTGAACACGAACCGGCGGCCGAGGGCGCGGGCGACCTCGTGGCCGATGATGACGCCGCCGAGGGCGGGGCTCACCACCACGTCGTGGGCCTCGCCGGGAAAGCGGGCGGCCACGGCCGCGCCCAGCTCGCGGGCCAGGTCCGGGTACATCAGGATGCGGGCGCACTGGAAGTAGGTATCGCTGTGGCGGCCGCTCGACAGCTGGAAGTGGCCGCGGTGCAGCGCCCCCAGCTCGGACATCGTGGCGAGGACTTTCTCTTGGTTCACGGGGTCAGGCCTCCAGCTGCGCCACGATCTCTCGGTGCGCGCGGGCAGGGTCGTCGGACTGGGTGATGGGACGGCCCACCACCAGGAAATCGGCGCCGTCCCGGCTGGCGCCGGCCGGCGTCGCCACGCGCTTCTGGTCCTGGGCCGGACCGCCGGCCGGCCGGATGCCGGGGGTGACGGCGAGGGGCGCAGGGCCCAGCTGGGCGCGGAGGGCGGGCAGATCCGCGGCCGAGCATACCAGACCATCGCACCCGCTGTCCCAGGCAACCTGCGCCAGCCGGGCCACCCGCTCCTGGACCGAGTCCTGCCCCGGACCGAGCTCCCGCAGGTCGGCGTCGGCCAGGCTGGTGAGCACCGTGACGCAGAGCAGGGCCGGTCGTCGGGGGCCGTCCGCGGCGGCGAGGGCCTCGGCCGCAGCCGCGATCGCGGCCCGGCCGCAGCCTGCGTGCATGGTCACCATGGCGACGCCCAGGCGGGCGGCCACGCGGGCGGCGCCGGCCACGGTGTTGGGGATGTCGTTGTACTTGAGGTCCAGGAAGATCCGCTTGCCCCGGGCGTGCAACGCCTCGATCACGGCGGGCCCGGCGGCCGAGAACAGCTCGAGGCCCACCTTGACCAGCGGGGCGTCCGGGCCGAGGCGGTCGGCGAGCGTGCAGGCCGCGTCCAGGCCCGGCACGTCCAGGGCGGTGATCACGCGCTCCTGGGGCGCAGCGCCGCGCAGGGCGGCGAGGAGTTCCGGGCGGTCCATGGTGTCCTTTCCAGGGGGCGATTTGCCTTGTGCGGCCTCGGGCCGTTGGTTATACCGTTCTAGCAGCCGTAGGGCGCGTTGACAAGCGCCGGCATGGGCGTCGGCCGACCGAACGAAGGGGTGTGAGGTGCTCGATCGCAAGTTCCTGCGGGAGAACCAGGACCTGGTGTCCCGGGCGGTGGCGGACAAGCGCGAATCCGTCGACATCGGGCGTTACTACGACCTCGATGCCGAGCGACGCCGGGCGCTGCAGGAGTCGGAGGAGCTGCAGGCCGAGGTCAACCGCGCCAACAAGGCGATCAGCGAGGCCAAGAAGGCCGGCGAGGACACGGGGGAGGCCATCGCCGCGATGCGCGCGGTGGCGGGCCGCCTCAAGGATCTCAAGGCCCGCGCGGCCGAGCTCGACGGGGAGGTCGAGGCCCTCTACCTGCGCCTGCCCAACCTGCCCGACGCCGACGTGCCGCGGGGCGGCGAGGAGGCCAACCGGGAGGTCCGCGCCTGGGGCGAGCGGCGCGGCTTCGCGTTCACTCCGCTGGCGCACTGGGACCTGGGAGCCGCCCTCGGCCTGCTCGATCCCGAGGCGCCGGCCCGCATGTCGGGCAGCGGCTTCTCGCTGCTCAGGGGCGACCTCGCCCGCCTCGAGCGGGCGCTGATCAACTGGTTCCTGGACCGCCATCGGCAGGCCGGCTACACCGAGGTCAACGTGCCGTACCTCGTAGGGCCGGCGGCCATGACCGGCACCGGCCAGCTGCCCAAGCTGGCCGACGACATGTATCGTTGCGCCGACGACGACCTCTACCTCATCCCCACGGCCGAGGTGTCGGTGACCAACATCCACCGCGAATCGACCCTCGACGAGGCCCAGCTGCCGGTGAAGTACTGCGCCTTCTCGCCGTGCTTCCGCCGCGAGGCCGGCGCCGCGGGCAAGGATACGCGCGGCCTGCTTCGCATGCACCAGTTCCACAAGGTGGAGATCGTCGAGTTCGTGCATCCGGACCGCTCCCGTGAGGCCCACGAGGCGCTCACCGCCCAGGCGGAGTCGCTGCTGCAGGCGCTGGAGCTGCCGTATCGGGTGCAGCTGCTGGCCACGGGCGATCTCAGCTTCGCGGCCCAGCGCTGCTACGACCTGGAGGTCTGGTCGCCGGGCGTCGGTCAGTGGCTCGAGGTGTCGAGCTGCAGCAACTTCGGCGATTTCCAGGCGCGGCGGGCCGGCATCCGCTGGAAGGGTCCGTCCGGCAAGGGCCTGGTCCATACCCTCAACGGCTCGGGCCTGGCCTTGCCGCGGGTCATCGTCGCCGTGATGGAGAACTACCAGACCGCCGACGGCACGCTCGCGGTGCCCGAGGTGTTGCGGCCGTATCTGGGTGGCCAGGACACCATCGGCTAGTCGGCGGTCGTAAGGCCGGGAGCGTCCATGGATCCGTTGCCACGCGGCCTCTTCGACCTCAAGCGCCGCCAGCTGTTCACGCTGTACCTGCTCATCGGCAGCGTCCTGATCGTCGTCGGCGTCACCACGTTCACGTTGCGGATCACGCGCGCGGTGGAGGACCAGACGCGCCTGGTGACCGAGCTGTTCAGCGGCATGGCCAGCCGCCTGGTGCTGTCCAACGATCCCGGCGAGGCCCGTCGGGTGGCCGACCTGATCAAGCAGATCGGCATCCCGATCATCATCACCGACAACGCGGGCCTGCCCATCGTCTGGAACCCCGGGATCACGGGCATTCCGGCCTTCGGCGACGACGAGTTCGACCTCCTCCGCACCCAGGACCCGGCCAACCCCAGCGATCCCCGGGTGCGCGAGGCCCTCGAGCTGGCCGCCCGCTTCGACCGCCATGCGCAGCCCTTCGCCATCTTCGACGGCAGCGGCCGGCGGCTGGCCACCCTGCACCACGGGCCGTCGGCCCTCAGCCGCCAGATCCAGTTCATGCCCTACCTGGAGCTCGGCATCATGGTGCTGTTCTTCCTGGCGATCCTCTGGGGGCTGCAGGTGAAGAAGGAGAACGACCAGAACCTGCTGTTCGCCGGCATGGCCAAGGAGAGCGCCCACCAGATGGGCACGCCGTTGACCTCGATCATGGGCTGGCTCGCCCTGCTAGAGGATCGCCTGCCCGGCGACGACACGCTGCCGGAACTCGCGCGGGACGTCGAGCGTCTCAACAAGGTGTCCGCCCGCTTCAGCCAGATCGGCTCGCGGCCCAAGCTGGACGATACGGACCTCATGGGCGTCGTCGACGACACGATCACCTACTTCCAACGGCGGTTGCCGCACCTCGGCGGACGGGTGCAGCTGCGCCGCGAGGGCGCCGTCGGCCAGGCGGTGAGGTTCAACCGCGATCTGCTGGAGTGGGTGCTGGAGAATCTGATCAAGAACGGCATCGATGCGCTGGCCGACGGCAAGGGCACCGTCACCGTCAAGCTGGCCGACCAGCCCGAAGGCGGCGTGATTGTGCGGGTGAGCGACACCGGCACCGGCATCAAGCATTCGCTGCGGAACAAGATCTTCGAGGCCGGCATCAGCTCCAAGCCGCGCGGCTGGGGCATGGGTCTGGCCCTGGTCAAGCGCATCGTCACCCAGTACCACGGCGGCAGGATCCGCGTGGAGAGCACCGGCAGCCAGGGCACCACCTTCGCCTTCACGCTGCCGGGGAAGGACTAGAACCTTGGGCTATCGCGTGCTGTGGATCGACGACAACATCGACGAGCTGAAGTCGCACATCCTCTTCCTGGCGCAGAAGGGCTACACGGTCGAGGGCGCCACCAACGGCCGCGACGGCCTCGCGATGCTCGACCAGGGCGGTTACGACGCCGTGCTGCTGGACGAGATGATGCCCGGCATGGGCGGCCTGGAGACCCTCGAGGCCCTGCGCAAGACGCACGAGCACGTGCCGGTGATCATGATCACCAAGAGCGAGGCCGAGGACCTCATGACCAAGGCCATCGGCCGCCGCATCACCGACTACCTGGTCAAGCCCGTCTCGCCCCTGCAGATCCAGGCGGCCCTCAAGCGCCACGTCGAGGCGCGCAAGATCACCGAGCAGCAGGTCACGCGCGATTATCTGAGCCATTTCCAGGCCGTGGGCGACCGCATCGCCACGGCCCGGGCGCCCGGCGACTGGGAAGCCATCTACACCGACCTGGTGACCTGGGGCATGGACCTCTTCCGCTACAGCGACCACGGCCTGCTCGGCACCCAGGACGAGCAGATGTCGGCGGCCAACCTGGCCCTCGGCAGGTACGTGCGCGAGCGGTACCTCGACTGGCTGGGCGGCGCCGACGACGCCCCGCTGCTCAGTCCGCACGTCTACCGCGAGCGGGTCGAGCCGCTGGTGCAGCAGCGGCAACAGGTGCTCTGGGTGGTGATCGACTGCATGCGGCTCGACCAGTGGCGCATGGTCGAGCCCCTGCTCGAGCAGTTCTACCGCATCGAGCGCAGCCAGTACTGGTCGATCCTGCCGTCGGCCACGCCGTACGCCCGCAACGCCCTGTTCGCCGGGCTCTACCCGCTGGACATCGTCAAGGGCTATCCGGCGCTCTGGAACACGGGCATCGGCGACGATTCCAGCCGCAACGCCCACGAGGACAAGCTGCTCGCCGCCCAGCTCGAGCGCCTCGGCAGCCCCGCCGCCGGCAGCAACCGGTACTACAAGATCTCCGACAACCGCGACACCGACGCCCTGCGCCGCGACTTCCGCTCGCTCAAGGACGTCAAGCTGGTGGCCGTGGTCTACAACTTCCTGGACATCATGGCCCACGGCCGCAGCCAGAACAGCATCCTCAAGGAGCTGGCGCCCGACGAGGCCGCGTTCCGCACCGTGATGCGCACCTGGTTCGAGCACAGCTCGCTGTACGAGATGCTCAAGGACGCCGCCCGCCTCGGCACCACCGTCGTGGTGACCACCGACCACGGGTCGATCTTCTGCAAGCGGGCCACCAAGATCCGCGGCAACCGCGAGGCCAGCACCAACGTGCGCTACAAGTTCGGCGACAACCTCAACGTGGACGACAAGAAGGTGCTGCTGATCAAGGACCCCGCGGCCTACAAGCTGCCGCCCAACAGCGGCATCGAGACCTACGCCATCACCACGGAGAACTACTACCTGGTGTATCCCACCAACTACCACGAGTACGAGCGCCTGTACCGCGACAGCTTCCAGCACGGCGGCATCAGCCTGGAAGAGATGATCTGCCCGCTGGCCGTGCTCGAGCCCCGATGAGCGGCGAGCGGCGCGGCGATCCCCTCCAGCTGCCGGAGCCGGCGTGGTTCCCGCGTCTGCGGACGGTCGCGAGCGCCGCGGAGACCCGGGCCCTCGGCCGCGCGCTGGCCGGGGTGCTGGCGCCGGGGCAGGCGGTCGCGCTGCACGGGCCGCTCGGCGCCGGCAAGACCTGCCTCGTGCAGGGGCTGTGCGAGGGCCTGCAGGTCGCCGACGAGGTCATCAGCCCGACCTTCACCCTGGTCAACCGATACGCCGGTCGCGTGGTGGTCGATCATCTGGACTTCTACCGCATCGAGCCGGATCATGATCTGACCGACATCGGCGTCGAGGAGATCCTGGACGAGCTGGACCGCGAGCAGACCCTGCTGGTGGTCGAGTGGCCCAACCTGCTCCTGCCGCTGTTGCCGGTGCGGCTGGAGCTGCTGGCCGAGCTCGGTCCTCAGGCCGAGTCCCGCCGCTGGTACGCGCGCGGCGTCCCGCGGCTCGCCGATCCCGTGGCTGCCCTGTTTCCGGAGGCCAACCCGTCGTGCTCGTGCTAGCGATCGACACCGCGACCAGCCAGGGGCGTTTCGCGCTGGCCGAGGACGGCCGGCTGCTGGCCTACCAGCCCCACAACGTCACCGGCAGCTATGCCGACGCGCTGCTGCCGGTCATCGACGGCATGCTCGACGGGACCGGACGGACGCTGGCGCAGGTCGACGTGGTGGCCACGACCGCGGGCCCGGGCAGCTTCACCGGCGTGCGCATCGGCGTGGCCACGGCCAAGACGCTGGCCTGGGCCCTGGGCGCGCGTCTGGCCGCGGTCTCCACCCTGGCCGCCATGGCGGCCGAGCTGCTGCACCAGGATCCCGACCGCGAGCTGGCCGTGCCGGTGCTCGACGCGCGTCGCGGCGAGGTCTTCGCCGCGATCTACCGGCGGCAGGGGACCTGGGTCGAGGCGGTGACGCCGCCGGCTTGCCTGCCGCCCGATCGTTGGTGGGAACGCCTGGTCGCGTCCGTCGCGGACCTCGAGGCGCCCACCTACGGGGGCGACGGCGTCGCCCTGCTGACCGGCCAGGGCCGCGAGCTGCGGCCGGAGCTGCTGGCCCGGGGCGAGCCCGCGGCCCGCGCGTGGGTGGTGGGGCACCCGGCCACCGCGCGGCAGCTGGCCGTCGCCCTGGCCGACCCCGAGCTGTGCGACCGCCTCACGATGTCGCCGTTCGCCCTGGTGCCCGGCTACCTGCGCGGTTCGGATGCCGAGCTGAAGCGGCGGGTCGACGCGACGCCTTCGCGACCGTCGGCCGACATCGAGGTGCACGAGGGCGAGGCTGCGGACGAGGTCGGCCCGTGAGCGATGCCCCGGTGCGCCTGCGCCACGCCTCGCTCGACGACCTGCCCGCGGTCGACCGGATCGAGCGTGCGAGCTTCGGCGATCCGTGGTCGCTGGACGCCCTGGCCCAGGAACTGGTGCCATCGCCCCTCCGCACGCCGCTCGTGGCGGTGCTGCACGGCGCGGTGGTGGGCTACCTCATGGCGTGGCGGACCCTCGACCAGCTGCACATCCTGAACGTGGCGGTGGACCCGGCCTGGCGTCGGCGCGGGATCGGCGCCCAGCTCTTGCGCGCGGCCATGGCCGAGGCGCGCGCGGGCGGCATGCGGGAGGTCACCCTGGAGGTCCGGCGCGGCAATCGGAACGCGATCGCCATGTACCGCGCGCACGGGTTCGCCGAGACGGGGGTACGCCGGGGCTACTACCAGGATACGGGAGAGGATGCGATCGTCCTGACCTGCCCGATCCAGCCCTGACCCTTGTCAATCGGCGGGATCGGATCGACCATGTCAACACCGCGACTGTCATCGTTCCAACCCGGGAGCCACCGCCGTGTCCTGGTTGAATCGCGCCGCCCGTGGAATCCGCGCCCTGGCCAAGAAGAAGGACGTGCCCGACAACCTCTGGCAGAAATGCCCGGGCTGCGGGGAGATCCTCTACCGACGTGAGCTCGACCGGACCTGGTACGTCTGCGGCTCGTGCGAGCATCATCTGCCCCTCGATCCGGCCCGGTATGTCGACCTGCTGCTGGACGAGGACTCGTGGGAGAGCCTCTACGGCTCGGTCTCCAGCGTCGATCCCCTGGGCTTCAGGGACAGCAAGCGCTACTCCGACCGCATCAAGGCCGCCCGCAAGGCCACCGGCCGGGACGAGGCGGTGATCACCGGTCGCGGTCGCCTCGACGGCCTGCCGGTGAACCTGGCGGTGCTCGATTTCGGCTTCATGGGCGGCAGCCTCGGCTCGGCCATGGGCGAGAAGATCGCCCGGCTGCTGCTCGACGCCGCCGACCAGCGCCGCGCCGCGATCGTCGTCTCGCGCTCCGGCGGCGCCCGCATGCAGGAATCGCTGCTGTCGCTCATGCAGATGGCCAAGACGTCGGCCGTGCTGGCCCGCCTGCGCCGCGAGGGCGTCCCGTTCATCAGCGTCTCGGTGCATCCGACCTACGGCGGGGTCACCGCGAGCTTCGCCATGCTCGGCGACCTCAACCTCGGCGAGCCGGGGGCCATGATCGGCTTCGCCGGCCCCCGGGTGATCAAGCAGACCATCGGCGGCGATCTGCCCGACGGGTTCCAGTCGGCGGAGTTCCTGCTGGAGAAGGGGCAGCTCGACCAGGTGGTGCCGCGCAGCCAGCTCAAGGCGACCCTCGCGGCGAGCCTGCGCTGGATGTGCGACGGCCGGGACGTGTCGGTGCCGGGACCGGTGCGGCGCTAGCTGACGTTGGTCTGGATGCCGGTGAGCGATCCTCGCCACTTGAGGTTTGGCCCCAAGAAGTGTGCAGCGCTGCACACTTCTTGGGACCAAACCTCAAAAATGATCCCGACCGCACGTTGCCGACTCCGCTCGATCACACCGCGTCCGGTTCCCGACTTGTGGCCGCCGCGGCCCGGCGCGACATTGGTGGCGCGCTCCGCCCCTGACCGCCCACCCGGCCGCCGTGCCCGAGGACCCCGCCGTGATCTCACGCGACCGCGATCCCATGCCTCCGACGAGCTTCCCCGGCGAGCCCGGCATCGGGCCCGATCTGGCCGCGCCGTTCGCCGCCGAGGACGAGGCCACACGCTGGCTCTTCGCCCTCAACCGCAAGGGCATCCGGCCGGGCCTCGTGCGCGTCGAGGGCCTCCTGGCCGACCTCGGCCACCCCGAGCGCCGGCTGACGACGCTGGTCGTCGGCGGCACCAACGGCAAGGGCAGCACGACGCGCATGCTGGCGCGTCTGCTGCAGGCCGCCGGCCTGCGCGTGGCCACCTACACCAGCCCCCACCTGCTACGCGTGTACGAGCGGCTGCAGATCGACGACCGCCCGGTCGATCCCGCGGTCTTCGCCGCCCAGGTCGACGCGGTGCGGGCCTCGGTCGACCGCCACCAGGCGAGCTGGTTCGAGAGCCTGACGGCGGTCTCGGTGCAGATCGCCGCCGAGGCGCAGGTCGACGTGCTGTGCGCCGAGGTCGGTCTCGGCGGCCGCCTCGACGCCACCAACGCCTTGCCCGCAGCGGCCACCCTGCTGACCACCGTCGACCTCGACCACCAGCACATCCTCGGCGCGACCCGCGAGGAGATCCTCGCCGAGAAGCTCGGCCTCCTGAAGCCGGGCACGCCATTCTTCAGCGCGGTGGCGCCGCCGTTCAACCCGCAGTGCTTCGAGGCCGCGATCCGGGCCGGCAGCCCCGCGTACTTCCTCGACGAGATCACCCGCACCGAGCTGGCGGACGATCGCTGGCGCCTCGTGCTCCGCGACCGGGTGATCGACGGCCTGCCCCGGCTCGGGTCGGCGGTCATGCGGCGCAACGCGGCCCTGGCGCTGCTCTGCCTCGACACCCTCAGCCGCGACGGCACCCTGCCATTGCCGGCCGACCCGGGGGCGGCCCTCGCCGACCTCTTCCTGCCCGGCCGCTGGCAGACCGTGCTCACCCGTCCGGACGTGATCGTCGACACCGGCCACAACGCGCAGGCCCTGCTGGGCACCCTGACGACCTTCCTCGATCGCCCCACGCGCGGACGGCGGGTGGTGGTGTTCGGCGGCATGCACGACAAGGAGGTGCCGCGCGAACTGGGTGCGCTGCTGCGGCGGTGCGACGACGTGACGTTCACGCCGGTATCGCTGCCCCGGTCGCGGACCCGCGACGATCTGCGCGCGCTGTGGGAGTTCCTGGAACTGCCGGCCCCCGCCGGACATTCCATCGTGGACAGCGTCGCGGCCGCCTTGGCATATTGGGGGCCGCGCCTGCAGGCCGACGACGCGCTGCTGGTCACCGGCAGCTGCTTCCTGGTGGCCGAGGCGCTGCACCGCCTGGGGGTGCGGGACCTCGAGGAGACCCGCCATCCCCGACCAGCCGCCACCGTGTTCGGCGGCTGAACCCCGAGGCGCCGAGGAGACGAGATCGTGAGCAAGACCGTGGTCGTGGGCGCCGATGTCGGCGGCACCAACGTCAAGTACGTGCTGGTCGACGCGGCCGGGCTGCGCCTGGCGCAGGGCGAGATCCCCACCGATCCGCGCGATCCGATCGACACCATGGAGCGCCTCGCCGCCGCGGTGGCCGGCGGTCCGACCGCCGGGCGCGCGGTCGCGGGCGTGGGCCTGGCCTGCGCGGGCATCGTGGCCACCGCGACCGGCCAGCTCGGCCGCTCGCCCAACCTGCCGGGCTGGGAGAACACCGACCTCGCAGGCGCCATCCGCGCCGCCTTCGGACCGGTGCCGGTGACGGCCGCCAACGACGTCAACGCGGCGCTCTACGGCGAGTATCGGTTCGGCGCGGGCCGCGGTTGCCGCCACCTGGTGATGATCGCCCTCGGCACCGGCGCGGGCGGCGGCGTGCTGGTGGACGGCTCGCTGGTGACCGGGTTCGCCGACGCCGGCGGCGAGATCGGCCACATGACCCTGGCGCTCGACGGGGCGCCGTGTCCCTGCGGCAACCTGGGCTGCCTCGAGGCCTACTGCGGCAACGTCGGGATCGTACGGCGAGCCCGGGAGCTGGCCCGGGACGCCGACGCGTCCGCGGCCTGGCGGGCGCTGGTGGCCGAGCACGGCGACCGGCTCAGCACCCGGCACTGCGCCACGCTGGCGGGCGCCGGCGACCCCACCGGGACCGCCCTCTTCGCCGAGGTCGGCCGCCGCCTCGGACAGGCCGTGGCCAGCCTCGTCAACGTCCTCGCCCCCGAGCGGGTGATCATCGGCGGGGGCGTGGCCCAGGCCGGCGACCTCGTGCTCGCGCCGTGCCGCGGCATGGTGCGGCAGCACGTGATGAGCTCGGCGGGCCGCGATACGCCCGTCGTGCCGGCGGAGCTCGGCCCCCATGCGGCGGCTCTGGGCGCGGCGGCCCTGACCGGGACGGCCCGGTGATTCCGCGCACGCGGCCGGACCGGGGACGGCGTCTGGCCGCTCCCGGCTGGTCGCTCTGCCTGCTGACCGTGGCCGTGGCGACCCTGGCCGGCGGTTCCGGCGATCCCGCGCCCGTGCCCGAGCCGCTGCCCGCCCCGGCGTTCCACGACACCACCGGCCAGGCCGCCCTGCGCTGGCAGGTGACGCGGCCCGGACGGCGCGCGTCGCTCTACCAGGCCGACCGCACGGTCTACCGCACCGTCGACGGCGAGGACGTCTCCTACCACTACGGCAACGTCTACATCGACCGCGACACCGTCGTGGTCCGCGCCGACAGCGCCCACGTCTTCGAGTCCCGCGACCTCGTGCGCCTGTTCGACCACGTGCGCCTGCGCCACTTCGACACGCTGGTGTCCTGCGACCGGGCCGACTACCGCCGCGGCCCGGGCGTGGCCGATCTGTACGGCTCGGTGCGGGTGCTGGACGAAGGCGTCCTGGCCACCGCGGACCGCGGCGAGATCCGCGACGACATGCAGCTGACCCGGCTGTTCGGCAACGCGGTGGCCATCACCCCCGACTACACCGTGCTCGCCGACACGCTCCTGCGCGATCGGCGCCGCGACCACGGCGAAGCCTTCGGCCGCGTGCGCATCACCGACCCTGACGCGGGCAGCCTCGTGACCGGCGACCACGCCACCTTCGCCGGCGACGGCTCGTGGGCCGAGGTGGACCGCAACCCGGTGATGGAGACTCGCGACGGCAAGTCGGCGCCCGTGGTCTCGCAGGCCGGGGTGATGACCTTCTACCGCAGCGAGGAACGCGTGGTGATGGTCGACTCGGTACGCATCCGCCAGGGCTTCCTCCGGGCGACGGCCGACACCGCCATCTCCTACGGCAAGGATCGCATGGTGCTGCGCGGCAGCCCGGTGCTGGAGCAGGGGACCCGCAGCCGCATGGCGGGTCGCGAGATCGAGTTCTACTACCGACGCGGCGCGCTCGACCGGGTGATCCTCGTGGGCGCCGCCCGCATGGAGGACACCGAGCCCGACAGCCTGGCCGCCATCTACCGGGGCCTGCCCGCGCTGGACGTCATCGAGGGCGACAGCATCACCGTGCGCCTGCTCGCGGGCGAGATCCAGCGCACCGACGTGGTGGGCCGCGCCCACAGCATCTACGTGCCGGTGGACGTGCGCGACGAGGTCGCCTTCAACGACGTCGCCGGCGACACCCTGGTGCTGCATTTCCGCGAGCAGAAGGTGCGCGAGGTGGACGTGCGCGGCAACATGAAGGGGACCTACCGCTTCGCCCGCATCGCCGCCATGCGTGGTCCCGCTCCCGCCGACAGCCTGGCCGCGGCGGCCGACACGCTCGTCGCCGCGGCCGACACGCCGGCCGTCATGGCCGCGGCGTCCGACACCCTGGCCACGGTCGCCGCCGACACCTTCAGCTTCACCGACCACGTCGAGGAGGTGCGCTACTCCGGACATTCCGTGCTCTTCGACCTCGTCAAGAGCACCATCGACATCAGCGAAGACGCGCGCCTCGAATACGACACCATGGTGCTCACGGCCCACGACGTGATCCTCGATACCGAGACCCGCGAGCTGTACGCCGACGGCGATCCTCTGCTGGAGGATCGCGAGGTGATCGCCGGCCGCCAGATGGGCTACGACTTCGCCAACAAGACCGGCGCGGTGCGCGGCGGCGTGACCGACATGGACGGCTTCTACTACGTGGGCGAGGCCATCCAGCGCTACCCCGACGGGAGCCTGAAGATCTGCTCGGGCAAGATGACGTCGTGCGACAAGCCGGAACCTCACTTCCACTTCTGGGCCCAGAAGATGAAGATGCGGCTCGGCGACAAGGTGGTGGCCGCGCCCATCGTCCTGAAGATCGGCCGGGTGCCGGTGTTCGCCCTACCGTTCTACTTCAAGTCGCTGAAGGAGGGTCGCCGCTCGGGCATCCTGTTCCCGAACTTCAACTTCGGCTGGAGCTCGGCCGAGGGCCGCTACATCCGCGACTTCGGCTACTTCTGGGCCACCAGCCAGTACACCGACTTCACCCTGCGGATGGATTACAACGAGCGGCGCGAGCTGACCTGGAGCCTGCTGAACCGCTACCGCAAGCGCTACAGCTTCGACGGCAACGTGCAGTACAGCGCCCGCCGCAGCATCGGCCAGGCGGTGCAGGAGAAGGAGTGGCAGCTGCGCTGGAACCACACCCAGCCGAATCTGATGGACGACTACAACTTCCGCGCCAACGTCGAGATGGCCAGCCGCACCCTCAGCCGCGACGACCTCAACGACGACACCGGCCAGGACGTGATCGACGGCAGCCTGAAGAGCTCGCTCTCGGTGAGCCGCACCTTGGGCTTCGGCGGGCTCAGCCTGAGCGCCAACCGCACCGAGTATACCAACGCGGCCGACGACGACAACGCCACCGACAACCGCATCTACGCGATGACGCTGCCGTCGCTGTCGCTCTCGGTGAAGAAGATCACCCTCGGCCGCGCCCTCGGCCCCGGTGAGGAGGGTAGCCTGCTGGGCAGCGTGGCGCGGGCGACCGACCTCAGCCAGTCGTACAACGCGACCGCGACGCGCAACGCGACCGAGGAGACCGTGACGCGCCAGTACAACGTCAAGGGCAACTGGGGCCTGACCCTGCGACCGGACCGGTTCTGGATCTTCAACCCCAGCCTGAGCGCCCGCAGCACCTGGGCCTGGGATCGCTTCGAGCGCACGGGCCGCGACTGGGCCGACAGCCTGTGGGTCAACGACGACCTCACCGAGGAGAACACGGCGCCGACGCTGACCTTCTCCAGCGGCGTGACGACCAAGCTCTACGGCGTCTTTCCCGTCGGACTGGGCGCCCTGCAGACCCTGCGCCATACCCTGAGTCTGAACGCGTCGGCCAACTACCGGCCGCAGCTCGGCGACAAGCAGGACCGCGGCCAGAGCTACAGCTTCGGCGTCGGCAACAAGTTCGACGTCAAGTACCTCAGCCGCAGCGCCGACGATACGGTCGCCACCGTCAAGAAGCTGGACAACATCCTGGCCTGGGACCTCAGCACGTCGTACAACCCCGACAGCGACCGGTCCTGGGGCAACGTGAGCAGCTCGCTGAACATCCGACCGGGCCAGAGCCGGAACCTCAACTTCCGCATGCAGAACACCGTCGACCCCTACAACTGGTCGCTGCTGAGCACCACCTTCAACTACAGCTTCGGCGTCGACGGCACCTTCGACACCGGCTTCGTGGGGCAGGTGCGCGAGGAGCAGCAGAACGCGGCGATCAAACGCCTGGCGGCGGCGAACCCGGACACCATGGCGGCCGACTCCCTGGCTGCGAACGACCAGTGGAACGAGTTCGGCGACGACGGCGAGGCGCTGCCCGAGGACGATCTGCTGCAGCCGCCGGCCGTCACGGGCACGGGTCCGGACGCGCGCGACGACACCGCCGGCGGCCGCTTCCTGCCCTGGAGCCTGAGCGGCAACCTGTCGCTGAACGACAGCAAGGGCAGCGACTTGACGTCGCGCGGCAGCCTGCGGGTGACCGCCAAGCTGACCCGCGATTGGTCGTTCAACTACACGGCGTCCTTCGACTTCCGTTCCGGTCGGACCGTGCGCCAGGAGTACCGCCTGCAGCGCGACCTGCACTGCTGGCGCGTGGAGTTCATGCGAACGGTGTCCGAGTCGAACTCCGAGTTCGCCTTCCGGCTGCACCTGCTATCGATCCCCGAGCTGAAGCTCACGCAGGGCAAGGACAACCTCCTGGGCGCCGCGCGCGGAGCCGGGGCGGGCCTCGGGATGTCGGGGTTCTGAACTCCGCGATAGCCTCGAAAAACCGCGCCAGGACGGGGTTTTTTCGTTGACAGGCCGTGCGGCTTGCGGCCCAATGACCCTACCGAAAGGAGGTGATTTCATGAACAAGAGCGAACTCATTGATGCGTTGGTGAAGAAGACCGATCTCAGCAAGCGGCAGGCGGGCGACGTGATCGACGCCCTGTTCTCCACCAGCACGGACAAGAAGAAGGTGGGCATCATCACCGCCGAGGTGGCCAAGGGCGAGAAGGTGGCGCTGACCGGTTTCGGCTCCTTCGAGCGCCGGGCCCGCAAGGCCCGCACGGGCCGCAACCCGCAGACCGGCGAGACCCTGAAGATCGCCGCGGCCAAGTACCCGGCCTTCGCGGCCGGCAAGGCCTTCAAGGACCGCGTGCATCCGAAGAAGAAGTAGGTCAGGTCAGGCTGGAGAAGGGCGGCCCGCAGGTCGCCCTTCGCGTGTTTGCGGGAACTCGGGCGGGCCCGGCCGGGTATCCTGCGGTTGGAACCTTGCTCGAGATCACGGACCGGGTATATAATGGCGGCGATCGACGATCGGCGCCGAGCGGCCGGTCGCGTTTTTCTTCTCCCTTCGAAAGGCATCCCGATGCGGCATCCGCGGCGAATCCGGCGCCTGCTGGGCGTTGCCGCCACGCTGGTGGTCCTGGGCGGTCTGGCTGGCCTCGGGTCGGTTCGGCCGGCCGTGGCCCAGCCGACGAGCGACCCCGAGTCCTGGGTCCCGGTGACCATCATCTTCTCCAGCGACATCAAGGGCCACATCGAGCCCTGTGGCTGAAAGACCAAGCAGCGTGGCGGGTTGGCCCGGAGGGCCACCTTTTTCAAGCAGATCTGGGATGCGGGGATCGAGCCGCTGGTGCTCGATGCCGGCGACGTCATGGGCACGCGCAACAAAGAGGAAGGCCCAGACCGACTTCCTGCTCGAGCAGACCGGGACGTTCGGTTACGACGCCATCGGCCTCGGTGAGCGCGACCTGAACTACGGCTACGCCTACCTCAAGGAGGCCATGGCGAAGTTCGGGCTGCCCTACACCAGCGCCAACGTGCGGTTCGCCGACACCGGCGAGCTGGTCGTGCCGGAGTTCCTGATCGTGACGCGCGGGGGGATCCGGTTCGGCATCTGCAGCGTCCTGGACCCGGCGGAGAAGATCATCAGCATGGCGGCCAACGAGCGGGAGTACTCGGTGGACGACCCGGTGGCCACCCTGCGCGCCCTGCTGCCGCGCCTGCGCGAGCAGTGCGACACGGTGGTGCTGCTCAGCCACCTCGGCGACCGCGGCACCGAGACGCTTGTGCGCGAGGTGCAGGGCATCGACGTGGCCGTCGTCGGCCATAGCTTCCGCACGTTCAACCGCGAGAAGATCGTCGACAACACGATCATGCTGTCCGCGGTGTACGACGGCCGGGTGATCGGCCGGGCCGACGTGAACGTCAATCCGGCCAACGGCGAGCTGATGTCCGTGCAGGTGAACATCACGTCGCTGGAGGATACCGTGCCCGACGATCCCACCATGCTGGCGGCGGTCGAGGGCTTCCTGAAGTCGGTCGAGGAGGAACGCGTGGCGCAGCGGGCGGCCTTCCCCCGCAACCTCGGCAGCGAGCAGGAGAGCTTCCTCGGCAACAACAACTGCAAGGCCTGCCATACCGGGATCTACAACGAGTGGCGGCAGACCGACCATTCGCGGGCCTACACGGCGCTCCGGGCGAGCAGCATGCAGTCCGAGCCCGAGTGCCTGGCCTGCCACACCACCGGGTATCGCCATTACAACGGTTTCGACGAGGAGCAGCGGAGCAACCTGTCCCAGGTCCAGTGCGAGGCGTGCCACGGTTACGGGACCGAGCATGCGCGTGACGGCAAGATGCTCGACGCGGCCCGCGAGTCCTGCACCATGTGCCACGACAACGCCGCGCGGCCGTGCTACGACGAGAGCCGGGATGCTCCCTTCGACTATGACACGTTCTGGCAGAAGATCGCTCACTGAGCGGATCGGGCTCGTGGCCGCCACCCTCGTGGTGGCCACGAGCGCCGGTGCGCTCGACCTCTTCACGCTCTGGCAGCGCCCGGAGCTTCCCCTGAACCTCGCGGCCGGCCTGCGGGCCGACTATCGGCGGCAGGCCCTCACCGAGGGCCGGCGCACCGATGATCTGCTGCGCGTGCAGTGCCTCGGCCGCGACGCCGCCGGACGCTGGGTCCTGGAGGTGCTGCCCCTGGTGGAGGTGGCGCCCGACTCCCTGGCCGTCGTGCCGGGCGAGGGGCTCCGCCTGCACCTCTCGCGGCGGTTCGAGGAGCGTCGGGGCAACCTGTCGGAGGCCGTCGCGGAGGTGGTGCTGTGGCGAGACGGGCAGATGTCCCGGCTCGACGAGCAGGAGTGGCGCCAGGATCCGCTGGTGACGGCCTCGTTCAGCGGTGATTTCGTCCCCCAGACCGTCACCGAGCGGGCGCCCACCGTCCGCGTGATCGGGACGCGGGAGCTGACCTGCCGGCAGCTCGAGTTCGCCGCCGCCGACACCCAGCGGGCACGCCTGCCCGCCGGGACGATGGTCCAGATCTCGAGCCAGGAGGTGGCGGCCGCGGTCCACCCGGACATCCCGCTGCTGGGCCTGGCCTACGTGACCGAGCGGCTGCGGGCCGAATCGCACCTCGAGCCGGCCAGCGACCGCTTTCCGCCGCCGCCGTTGCAGCTGCGCGTCGAGATGCTCGAGTGCCTGGGCTTCGGACGCGACGCCCGGCCCTGGCTGGGCCCCTTCACGGCCGATTGAACCCGGCCGCAACCCATGGTATAATCCGCGGATGCAGACGAACGAGTTGACCCAACTCCGGGATCAGGCCCACCGGTATCTGCTGGAAGCCGATCGACCGGTGGAGTCGCAGCACATCGCCCGCCACCTCTTCGGCCCGCAGCGTCACGAGATGCCGGAGGCCCAGGTGGTGGTGCGGTCGTTGCTGGACGCCGACCCACGCTTCCTGCGTACGCACTGCCGGCGCTGGTCGGCGCGCTGGGCGCCGCATCTGCAGCTGCCGCTGGCGGAGGCCGCCTTCGCCGTCGTCGACCTGGAGACCACCGGCAGCCTCATCGGGGTCGACGAGATCATGGAGGTCGGCCTGGTGCGTGTCGAACGGGGCCGCGTGGTGACCCGGTACACGACCCGCGTCCGCGCCACCCGCGGCATCCCGCCCTGGGTGAGCCGCCTGACGGGGATCAGCGAAGCCGACCTGGTGCAGGCCCCGGAGTTCGAGGAGGTCACGCCCGCGTTGCTCGAACTGCTCGACGACGCGGTCTTCGTGGCCCACGACATCCGCTTCGATCAGCCGTTCCTGCGCTGGGAGCTGGTCAAGCGCGATCTCGAATTCCCCTGCCAGACGGGCCTCTGCACTCTACAGCTCTCGCGCGCGCTATGGCCCGACCTGCCCAGCCATAGCCTGGGGGAACTCGCGAGCAGCCTGGGTGTTGCTCATGGACAGCCGCATCGGGCCGGCGACGATGCCGAGGCGGCGAGCGGCGTGCTGATGCGCGCGATGACCGAGGCCGTGGCCATGGGTCGCGTCACCCTCGGCGACCTCATGGAGCTCGATCCCGGTCGGACGCCGGCCGCCCGACGCAGCACCGGATCCTGACGAACGCGTGACAGCGGCTTGACGTTTGTGATCTCATCGCCTAAGATCCTGGCGGAACATGAGTTGCCCGCCGAACCCGAGCGCTCAAGGAGGAGTGCCATGGCAGTCAGGGAAGATGACGTCCTGGTTCGCGATCCCAGTTACGTCAAATACGAGAGGCTGTTGCTCCAGGCCGAAGCCGAGGGCCGGATCGACGGCGCCTTCAGTTGCCTGGTTTGCGGCATGCGCTACCACGAGAAGGATCAGGCCGAGGTCTGCTGCAACGGCGACTTCTAGGTCCTGCGACCACCGGCGCGGGTGAGCCGTGAAACTCAATCAGTATTGCTCCGTCTGCAAGAAGCACCTCGACATGGATGTCATCCCCACCGACGACGGCGGGGATGATGGCGTGATCTGGCTGCGCTGCCCGGAGTGCCAGGGCTTCCTGCCGAAGTTCACCGGCGAGGGCCTCAAGCCCGCGCCCGCGGCCGACCCGGAGCCCGCGCCGTCGACCGCGGAACCGGCCGCCAGGGGCACGGACGCTCGCCCGGTGGGCGCCGAGGCCGACCTGGACGACGAGGACGCCGAGGACCTGGACGACGAGGCCTCCGAGGACGACGCGCCCGAAACGCCGACGTCGACGCCAGCGTCCGAGCGCGAACCGCTGGCCGAGTACGCGGCCCGCCTGGCCGAGTCCGATCCCACGACGGCGCGCCCCTATCGTCCCGGACAGACCTACGCGGTCGGAGACGTGATCCATCATCTGGCGTACGACGACCTCGGCGTGGTGGTGGCCAAGGAGGACCTCCCCGGGGGCCGCAAGGCCGTGAAGGTCTTCTTCGAGAAGGTGGGCGTCGTGCGCCTCATCGAGCAAGATCCAGGCAGCCGCTGATGCGGGCGGCGCTGCGGGTCGGCGGCCTCGTCGCGGTCGTCCTCCTGAGCCGCGCCGCGCCGGGCGCCGCCCAGGTCCATCACCTCGATCCCATGCCCTGGAGCGCCCTGGCCGATTCCACGAGCCGGTCCGGCCTGGTCGTGTCATGGGATCTCGCGTTCGGCGGCGACTCCGGCTGGCGCGCCCAGCGCCTTGGCCTCGAACTCCGGTTCCCGCTGGGCGCCGGGGGCGTGGTCTTCCTCAGGGAGCATGTGGTTCGGTTGGAGACCGTGGGCGGCGACGCGCGGACGCGTTGGCCCGGCCTGCTGGCCCCGGATGCGGCGCCCGACTGGCCCGACGAGGCGCTCAAGGAGGACCTCGGCCAACCCGAGGTGGGCCTGATCGTGCCCGTCGCACTGCCGCTGGTCGGCCGCGGCGACGTGGCTTTCGCGGTGCTCCTGCCGTTCGGCAAGGAGGAGCTCTATCCGCTCGACACGCGGGCGTTGGCCGTGCGGCTGGACTGGCGGCGCCGTGGCCTCGCCCTCGGCTCCCTGGAGCTCTGCCCGCGGATCGGCTGGGAGTCGTCCCTGGACGCGAGCGGGGAGACGTTCGTGCCCGAGGCGTATCCGGACGGGCTGCGCCTGGGCCTCGGACTGCAGGTTGCCGCTGCCCGCCGGCTGGGTGCGAGCGTGGGCTGGGATGCGCGCGAACTCTCCGACCATCGCCATCTGCGGCGGCTGGTCGCCTCGGCGTGGTGCGGCCTGGCCGGCCCGCACCGTCTGCGTCTGGACGTGCTGCGAGAGCTGGGCGCGCGTACCCACCGCCTCACCGACTGGCAGGTGGGCCTCGCCCTGGAGCTGCGCCGCCCGCCGGAGCCCGACGCGGCCGAGGGCAAAATGCCAGCCGACGGTCGCCGCGACCGCTGAGCGGCCCACGTTCCCGTCGTTCCTCATCGTTCCCGATCACGGGGCAGGGGCCCGGTCCGGACCTCATGGCGGTGCGCGACGAATCCCGGTTCGTCGCTGGCATGCGCCTTGTAGAACGAGGCAGGAACGGGAACAAGGTCTCGCGATCGGCAACGAGAGGGTCGCAACGGAATGCCCAGGATCCTGATCGGAGGCGACGCCAGCGGCGTCGAGCGCATCCAGCAGTGGCTGGACGGCTGGGGCCTGAGGGCCGAGCCGCTGGGGCGCGAGGAGCATCCGGCGGCCGTCGCCCGCGAGCGGGCCCGGGCCGTCCTCTTCGCCTGCGGCACGTCGGCGACGAGCGGCACGCTGCGGACCGTGTCGGCCCAGGCGGCGCCGCTGATCCTGGTCGGCACCGCGCCCGCCGGCCACCTCGACAGCCTGGCCTGGGACCGCGTGGCCGACCCCGGTCCGCAGGGCGAGAACCTCGCGCTCGTGCTGCGACCCTGCCTCGACGCGACGGTCACCCTGGGGTGCGACGGCCCCAGCTTCCGCGATTTCCTCAACCACGAGCTGCGGACGCCCCTGACGGCCGCCGGCATGGCTCTGCAGACGCTGGCCCTGCATCTGGAGCAAGCCGGCGGCCCGTCCCTCGACCTGGTGGACACGGCGTTGCGCAACATCCGCCGCCTCGAGCAGACGGTCGAATGGGCGACCGACTACGTGGCCGACGAGCCGGACGCCGACGCGGGCGACCCCATCCGCCTGACCGAGCTGCTCGAGGACCTCGACGACCTCGAGCCCGGCCTGAGCCTGTCGTGGGCGACGGGCGTGGGCGACTGGCAGGCGCGGGCGACCATCGGTCGGCACCGCTGGCGGCGCCTGCTGCGCCAGATCATGCGGGCGGTGGCCTACCGCCAGGTCGACGCGCCGGTGCACCTGGACGTCAGCGTGGTGGGCGAGGCGTCGGGTCTGCTGATGGTGTTCCAGCTGCCGGCGGGCCGGTCGCGCGGCGACCTCGCCGAGGGCGAGGAGGAGCAGCTGCGTCGTCTGCTCGGCTTCACGGTCCATCCCGACCTCGCGCGCCGTCTGCAGCTGCGCTACGACGTCGTGCGCACGACCGAGTTCCTGCGTCTGCGCATCCTGCTGCCGCTCTCCGACGCCTGGATGCCGTCGGCCGTGCCCGCCTGCGAGGCCGAGCTGCAACCGGCTTGAACTGGACCCGCCTGCGGCTCGGTGCTACCCTCGCCGCTGAGCGGCCGATCGACGGCCGTTCGGCGAAGGGAAGCCCCGCTTGACCCAGCACGACCCGGAGTTCGCCTCCCTGGCCCACGACCTCAGTCAGCTGCTCTGGGCCATCCAGGGACGCGCGCGCGTGCTCGCCGCTCGCGCGGGCGGCGACCTGGCCGACGACCTGGCCCAGGTGGCTGCCGACGCGGCTGCCGCCGCCGCCATGCTCGCCGACCGCGACCAGGCGCCTTGCGACCCGACGGCGGTGGCCCGGGCGGCCTGGCGCCAGGCATGCGACCGCGCCGTCGCCCTCGGCGATCCGCTCACCGACCGGCCGTTCGCGTGCCCGGCGGTGGCCCGGCCGGTGGCGATCCCGGCCCACGTTCTGCGCCGCGTGCTGGGCAACCTGTTCGCCAACGCCCTGGAGGCCATGCCCGCCGGCGGCGGGGTCCGTTGCACGGCCGAGGTCGGCCCGGACCGGCTCGCCTGGCTGGTGGCGGACGACGGTCCCGGCGTGCCGGCGACCCTGCAGGAGCGCCTCTTCGAGGTCGGCGCGACGGCGGGCAAGCCGGCTGGCCAGGGGCTGGGGTTGGCCGGGGCGCGGGCCTTGCTGCGCCGGCACGGTGGCGACCTGGTGCTGCGGCCGGGGCCGGGCGGTGCGGTCTTCGCGCTCACGCTGCCGCTGGCCGCCGCGCGGTCGGGCGATGAGACGGTGCCCGCGCCGTCGACGATCCCGCCGCGGCGCCTGCTCGTGGTCGACGACGACGCCTCGGTCCGGACGATGCTGCAGGATCTGCTGGCGCTCGACGGGCATCGGGTCGACGTGGCCGCCGACCATGACTCGGCCCTGGCGGAATTCACGGCCGGCGCCTACGATGCGGTGCTCGTCGACCTCGGCCTGCCCGGACGGTCGGGCCGCGAGCTCGCGGCCGCGCTGCGGCGCGCCGACCCGGCCGTGGCCCTGGTCCTGCTCACCGGCTGGGGCCGCGAGGCCGAGCTGCGGGATGTCCCGGCCGAACTGATCGACTTCACGGGGGTCAAACCCCTCGACCAACCCGACCTGCGCGCCCTCGTGCGCCGCGCCACGCGGCGCACGGCCAGCGTCGCGGCGCTTCCCCGGAGGCCTGAATCCGTGCGAGCCCTCGTTGTCCTCAGCCTGCTGCTGGCCGCCGGCGTTGCGACCGCCGGCGAGCTGGCCCTCACGCCGGCCGACAGCCTCGCCTTGCCGCCGGGCGCGATCAAGGGCGTGACCTGGGCCGGCGTCGACACGCTGGCGCTCCTGATCGCCGAGGTCGATTCGCTGGCCCTCGACGCGTCCGGACCGATGATGCTCACCGTCGGCGACCTGCAGGGCAACGTCTACTGGCAGGAGGACATGACGGGCATCCTGGCGCGCGGCCTGGCCTGGGACGGCCGCTTCCTCTGGAGCACCGGCAACGACACCGAGGGCGGTTCGTTGCTCTACAAGATCGCCACCGACTCGGTGGCGGTGGCCGAGGTCTACCCCACGCAGGGGCATCGTCCGATGGACCTCGCGTTCGACGGACGCTGGCTCTGGCTCACCGACCGCGACACCGGACGCATCGACCGCATCGATCCCGAGACCGGGGAGCTCACCCGCTCGGTGGGAGCGCCGGGCTTCTCGCCCGGCGGGCTCACCTGGGACGGCACGGCCATCTGGCTCACCGACGCCGGCACCGGCCGCCTCACCCGGCTGCAGGGCAACCGCCTGCAGCGCCGGGACGACGTGCTCGCCGAGCGTTGGTTCCTCCGCGGGACGGACGCCCTGCTGGCCCACGACGGCCAGTCCCTGTGGGTCCTCGTCGAGGGCCAGGGATTCCTCAGACGCCTTTCCCGGGACTTCTGAGGCCGATTTTCAGGATCAGCGCTCCAGACCCCATTCTGCGCCTCCCAGCAGCATGGCAGGCAACACCTTGCGGCCGCCGGCGGACGTGACTAGATAGTCAATAGCGGATTGTCGTTATCATGAATTCAGCGGGGCGGCACGCTCCTCATAGACAAGAGAGGTCGACATGGCAGTCGTCGAGAGCAAGACCACCATGGACGAGCAGTTCATCAAGCAGAAGGAAGCCGACTTCCTGGAGTTCATCCAGACCAAGGGCCTGAAGACGACGCGCCAGCGCAGCACGATCGTGCAGGTCTTCTTCCGCCTGCGCGGCCACATCTCCGTGGAGGAGCTGCTGCGCGAGGTCAAGAAGGTCAACCCCAAGATCGGCTACGCGACCGTCTACCGGACGCTGCACCTGCTGGTGGAGAGCAACCTAGTGGAGGAGCGCCGCTTCGGTGACGGCCTGGCTCGCTACGAGGGCCGCAACGAGGTCGAGCACCACGACCACATGATCTGCCTGGAATGCGGCAAGATCCGCGAGTTCTCCAACCCGAAGCTCATCGAGCTGCAGGAACAGCTGGCCCGCGAGAACGGGTTCAAGATCTTCCGGCACCGCCTCGAGCTGTACGGTTCCTGCGAGAACCCGGCCGACTGCGGCTGCAACAAGAAGCTCGAGAACCAAGGCTAGGCCCTGCGCGACCGGTTCGGCCGCGGAGCCGCCCGACGGCGGCTCCGCGGCTTGACATGCGCGCCTGCCGCCACGACGATACCCGACATGACATCCACTGATGCTGCGGCCTGGCTCCGGATCCGGGTCGACACCGCCGCCCTGCGAGACAACGTGGCGGGCCTGCGCGCGCTGGTGCGGCGGCCAGCCCTGCTGATGCCCGTGGTGAAGTCCGAGGGCTACGGCCACGGCCTCGAGCTGGCGGCCCGGGCCTTCGTGGCCGGCGGCGCCGATTGGCTCGGAGTGCACGCGGTGGCCGAGGCCGAACGCCTGCGCCGCGCGGGCGTCGAGCTCCCGGTGCTGGTGATGGGGCCGGTGCTGCCCGGCGAGGCCGTGCGGGCGTCGGCGCTCGGCTGCGACGTGACCGTGGGCTCGTTGGCCGCCCTGCGCGACGCGGCCACGGCCGGGCCGTTGCGCATCCACCTCAAGGTGGAGACCGGCGTCAACCGGCAGGGCCTCGTGGAGGACGAGCTGCCCGCGGCCCTGGACCTGCTGGCGGCCCATCCCGACCTGCGGCTCGTGGGCGTGTCGAGCCACTTCGCCGACATCGAGGACACCACCGACCACCGCTTCGCCCGCCGCCAGCGGGAGCGCTTCGAGGCCTGGTGCGCGCGGCTGAGCGCGTCGTCGTCGGCGCCGCTGCTGCGGCACATGAGCTGCAGCGCGGCGGCCGTCCTCTGGCCCGACGCCCACCACGACCTGGTGCGCGTCGGCATCGCGGCCTATGGTGTGTGGCCGAGCCCGCAGACGCTGGTGTCGGCTCGGGCGGCCGGCCGCGACCAGCTGGGACTGCGGCCGGCGGTGACCTGGGCGGTGCGGGTCTCGCAGGTGCGGCGCGTGCCGGCCGGCGAGACCGTCGGTTACGGCCGCACCTGGCTCGCGCCCGTGGACAGCCGGATCGCGGTGTTGCCGGTGGGCTATGCCGACGGGTACCCGCGCGCGCTGTCGGGCCGCGCGCACGTGCTCCTGGGCGGCCGGCGGGCGCCGGTGCGCGGGCGGATCTGCATGAATCTCTGCATGGTGGACGTGACCCACGTCCCGGAGGTGGAGGCGGGCGCGGAGGCCGTGCTGCTCGGCGCCCAGGGCGACGACCGGATCACGGCCGAGCAGCTGGCCGACTGGCTCGGGACCATCGCCTACGAGGTGTTGACGCTGCCGCGGGAGTCCTGGCGGCGCGAGGAGGCCTGACCGAGATGCTGGAACGCTTCCTGAAGAAGGACGCCGAGCGCGGGCTGGATCTGCCGGGCGCGGTGTGCGCCCTGCTGGTGGCCGCCGCGCGCGCCGACGGCGAGTTCTCGGCCGGCGAGGCGCGCACGCTCGCCGGCATGGTGGCCGCCCGGTTCGCGCTGTCGCCCGAAGCGACGGCCAGGCTGGTGACCGATGTGGCGGCCGAGGAGCACCTCGATCTCTATCCGGTGACCCGCTGGCTGATGGACAACGCCGACCGTGACCAGCGCGCCGAGGTGGTGCGCCTGATGTGGAGCGTGGTGTTCAGCGACGGCCGCCTCGAGGACCGCGAGGACCAGCTCATGCACCGCGTCGGCAAGCTGCTGGGCCTTTCCCACCAGGATCTGATCGCGCTGAAGCTGGCCGCCCGCCCCTGAATTCTGGCAATCTCGTGACCTTTCCGGGAGCGGGAGGAGCCGCCGATCCGCCCGGCTGATCATGGCCGCCGCGGCGCCTGAAGAACGTCGATCATCGATGTTCGGAACCGTGGAATACCCTGTCCGCAATGAACTTGAGCGGGAAGATCACGGTCTTGAGAGGCTTCTCTCGGAACCGGGGGTGCCGGCGCGATTGAGGTCTGATCCGGTGCGGTGGTAGAATCTATCGGTTGCAGCCCGACGGAAACCCCCTGCTATCCCTCCCGGGAGGACGTGATGCGTACGAGGTCCCTGCGTAGCGTGATGATGATCCTGGCCCTGCTCGCCACGGTGGCGGCGGCCCAGGCGGCGTGGCTCGGCGACGGCTCCAAGGCGGCCCCGGCGGTGGTGGCCCAGGATGCCGGCGGTGGCCGCACGGTGGTCGAGATCACCGTGCCCGGCGTCGAGACCGACGTGGTGTCGGTCGACGGCGTCGACCACGCGAAGATCGTCCTGCCCGGCCACGTCCAGCTGCTCGAGCGCGGGGCGCCGCAGCTGCCCTACATCACCACCAGCCTCGTGATCCCCGGCGAAGGCACGCCCACGGTGCGGGTGCTCCGGAGCACGTACCGCGAGTACCCGACCCTGCCCGTGGTGCCGTCGAAGGGCCCGATCGTCCGTTCCATCGATCCCGCCACGGTGCCCTACGCGTTCGGCCCGGCCTACCAGGGCGGCGTCTTCCCCGCCGAGGTCGCGACCGCCGGCGAGCCGTTCATCGTCCGCGACCTGCGCGGCGTGAACGTGCGGCTGTACCCGGTGCAGTGGGACGTCGACCGCGGCGTGCTGCGGGTGCTCGAGTCGGTCACCCTCGAGGTGGTCACCAAGGGCGCGGGCGGCGTGAACGTCAAGCGGGCGGGCGCGCGCGGCCAGGATGCCGCCTTCGCGCCGTTGTACGCCCGGCAGTTCGCGAACTACGAGAACGCCCTCAAGTACGACCTCCCCAGCTCCGAGGGCCGCATGCTCGTCGTGTGCTACGACGCCTTCATGAGCACCATGCAGCCGTTCGTCGACTGGAAGCGCCAGCGCGGCCTCGACGTCGAGATGATCGCCACCAGCAGCGTGGGCGGCACCACGACGGGCATCAAGGCCGCCATCCAGCAGCGGTACGACAGCCCCGACGGCCTGACCTACGTGATCCTGGTGGGCGACGGTCAGCAGCTGCCGTCGTTCAGCGGAGCCTACGAGGGCGCCAACGACGACACCCGCTACGTGCGCCTCGACGGCACCGACGTCTATCCCGACGCGCTGATCAGCCGCATCTCCGCCCAGAACGCGACCGACGTCCAGACCCAGGTGGTCAAGCTCGTGACCTACGAGCGCGACATCAGCGGACCCGCCGACTGGACCCACATGGCCACGGGCATCGCCAGCAACGAGGGCTCGCCCACCGATGCGACCCGCATGGACTGGCTCCGCGACGACCTCCTGGCGTACAACTTCACCGACGTCGACCGGATCTATCAGGGCCAGGGCGGCTCCACCGCCGGCATCACCGCCGCCGTGAACGCCGGCCGGTCCCTGGTGAACTACCTGGGCCACGGCTCGGGCACCTCCTGGGGCAGCGTCTACTTCAGCAACAGCAACGTGCACGCCCTGACGAACACGGCCTGGCCGTGGATCATCGACGTGGCCTGCCTCAACGGCGGCATCGCCGCCATCGGCGAGAGCTTCGACGAGGCCTGGATGCGCGCCGGCTCGCCGGCCCAGCCCTACGGTGCGGTCGGCGTCTACGGCTCGTCCACCAGCTGCTCCTGGGTGCCCCCGACCCTGATGCAGGCCGAGTCCATCGAGCTCATGTGCGCGGAGACCAGCAACATCCTGGGCGTGCTCATGCATGCGGGCATCATGAAGGTGCTCGACGAATACGGCACCTCCGGCGTGGGCCTGCAGATGGTCGAGCAGTACAACCTGTTCGGCGACTGCTCGATGATGGTCCGCACCGACAGCCCCGCCGCCATGACCGTGGCGCACCAGCCCGTCGTGCCCCTGATGACCCCGACGTTCACCGTCGACGCGGGCGTCGCGGGCGCCACCGTCACCCTCAGCGGCGACGGCGTCATCTACGGCACCGGCACCACCGACGCGTCCGGCGTGGTGGACCTGGTGATGATCAACGACATCGACACCATCGGCGAGGCCACCCTCACGGTGTTCGGCTACAACCTGGAGACCTACCAGGAGACCCTGCAGGTGGTCGTGCCGGCCAACGTGGTGATCGAGCCGTCCTACGTGCCGGTGGGTCAGACCAGCACCGTCATCGTCACCATCACCGATCCCGACACGGGCCTGGGCATGGACAACGTGATGGTGGACATCGCGGGCTTCGGCTGCAACACCGCCGCGATGCAGACCGACCCTGACGGCCGCGCGGTGTTCGAGATCACGCCCGAGTTCGGCGAGACCCTGGCCGTGCGTGGGCAGGAGATCGGCGCCACGTACTACCTGTTCAACCACGGCCTGCTGGTGTCCGGCGGCAGCATGTTCTCCCAGGCGGCCGTCACGGCCGCCGTCCCGTCGATCGGCATGACCGGCACCCTGACGCCGCATCTCGAGGGCGTGGTCACGGCCAGCGCCCGCGACGCGGGCTTCTCCCTGCATCTGAACGGCGCCGGCCTCGCCCAGGTGGACGAGACCACGGGCAGCAACCTCGCGGTCAACGTCATGCCCACGGAGCTGAGCCCGATCCTGGCCACCATGACCAAGCCCGGCTTCAACATCTTCCAGCAGACCATCACCGTGGTGGAGGCGTTCGGCACCCTGGCCGGCACCGTGACCGATGCGGACAACGGCGGCGCGGTGCTCGCCGGCGCCCGCGTCGTCGGCTTCAACCAGGGCGACGATCCGGCCGGCACGCCGCTGTTCGACCTCATGACGGACGCGGCGGGCCGCTTCACCGTGCCCGACGAACTCGCGGTCGGCTACTACGACCTCTACGTCACCAAGTTCGGCTACCTTCCCTATCAGGAGTCCTACTTCCTGCTGTTCGGCGCCAACGACCACGCGGTGGCGGTGGCCCAGGCGCCCAGCGGCGTGCTCACGGGCTTCGTGACGGCGTCGGACGACGGTTCGGCCCTCGCGGCCACGATCCGCGTGTTCCGAGGCGACAACGACGAGCTCTACGACGAGGTCACCACCGACCTGACCGGCGAGTACACCACCGGCGCCCTGCCCTTCTTCGACTACCGGGTGGACGTGCGCGCGGCGGGCCGGATCCCGCAGTCGGCCGTCCTGACGGTGGACGCGGAGATGGTGCCGGCGAACTTCGCGCTCGACGTGACGGCTGGCAACATCCTCGTCCTCAACGACAACAGCAGCGAACCGCGGCAGGTGGCGGCCAAGTACGACGACCTCGGCAACCTCGTGGCGCCCGCCTACGCCGCGCCGGCCGACCGGGCCGCGGCCGACCTCGTGTCCGATCTCGAGGCCCTCGGCTACAGCACGGTCATGGAGAGCGCCAGCCTGTCCGACCCCGGCAGCTGGAGCCTCTACGACATGCTGCTGGTCTCCAGCGGCGCCAACACCAGCCCGTTCGGCAGCGCCACGTTGCGCTCCAACCTGGCCGCCTATGCGGCCGCCGGCGGTCGCCTCATGGTGGAGGGCGGCGAGGTGGCCTACGACCTCAATTACTCCGATCCCTCCTTCCTGCTGAACACCCTGCACGTGTCCGGCTGGAACGGCGACAGCAGCGGCAACGTCATCGTGGCCGCGCCCACGCACCCGGTGATGAGCGTGCCCAACGCGATCACCGGCCCGATCACCAACACCTACACCGGTTACGGAGACGCCGACCGTGCGCCGGCCGCCCCGGACGCCGTCATGGCCGGCGCCTGGAGCAGCTACACCACGCTGGCCAGCGTCGTCTGCCATGACGACAACGACAACGAGGTGGCCGGCCCGTTCGTGTTCTTCATGTTCAACTACAGCGCCCTCGGCACCGGCCGCACGGGCCTGCTGCAGAACGCGGTGAACTGGCTGCTCGCCAGCGAGGCGATCGATCCGACCCCCGTGGAGACCGACGAGCTGCCGCGCACGGTCACCCTGAGCGGCAACTTCCCCAACCCCTTCAACCCGTCGACGATGATCCGCTTCGCCCTGCCCGCCGCGCAGGACGTGGAGCTGGCCGTGTTCGACGTGCGCGGCCACAAGGTCCGCACCCTGGTGCACGGCGCGCTGGCCGCCGGTCACCACGAGGTCACGTGGCAGGGCCGCGACGACGCGGGCCGCCAGGTGGCCAGCGGCACCTACGTCTACCGGCTGGTCACCGAGGGTGGGCAGCAGGTGAGGAAGATGGTGCTCGTCAAGTAAGGACGGGCGCAGCCAGACACACGGACGCCCCGGAATGTGCTTCGCAAACATTCCGGGGCGTCCGTGTGTCTGGCTGTACCGAGTATCAGACGGGGCCGCTGAAATATTGCGAAAATGTGAACATTTTAGGGGTGTCGCCGACGTTGCGAGGTCCGTATCATTAGGCAGACATGGCGACTCCGCTTCAACCAACAGGGGGAGATCATGCGACTCTTGCTGCTCGTTGTCTGTGTCCTCGTGATATTCGCCGTCCCCGTCCTGGCCGTCGATCCGCCCGTCGACAACGGCGTCGGCGTGCTCGGCATCTACACCCAGCCCGCGGCCGGCCCCGGTTCGGACACGCACCTCGAGAACGTGGTGCCCGGCGAGGTCTACCGCCTCTACTTCGTGCTCTACCACGACAATACCTACACCCGCGCCCTCGGCGCCTACGAGTTCGGCTGGCGGGTCGAACCCGCCGGCGCCGCGCCCATGGTCCTGGATATCCAGTGGGCTCCGCAGTACGGCGAGTGCTACAACTTCGGCTCCGCCTTCGACCTGCTCGTGGGCTACACCATGTGGAACCCCCACGACCCGGCCGCGGGCTACCTGCTCTTCTCGGCCGATGTGATGTTCGACACCGCCCCGGACAACGCCGGCATCTACCTCGGCCCGTCGTCCCTCGAGTCGATCGCCGGCGAGATGGCCTACTGCGATTTCGTGCGGCCCGATGAACTGTTCGTCATGGTGCCCAACAACCAGGACCAGTCCCAGGACGCGCCCGTCTTCACCTTCAACTCCGTGGTCGCCACCGAGGCGCGGAGCTTGTCTTCGGTGAAGGCGTTGTTCGACTGAGAGCCTGGGGATCACACGGAGGCGTCCGGGATGGGCTTCGCAGACATCCCGGACGCCTTCGTGCGATCCCCAGGACGCTTGATCGAGCACCTTCGCCGATGAGCGAATTCCACGGAGGGGGCGACGGCGCCTCGGCCTTCTCCCCACGTCCCCGCACGAGATCGCGCTGATCCCCGGTCGCGCGGCATGGGCCGACACACAGGAAGCGTCCGGGATGTGCTTCGCAAACATCCCGGACGCTTCCTGTGTGTCGGCCCGTGCCCCCCTACTGAGTGACCAGCTCGATCTCCCCGCATTCGATGAGGGGATGCACGTCGAACCGGCCGCGGAGGTCCTGGACGAGATCGAAGCGGCCCACCAGGAGGCCGCCGCCGCGGGACTCGTAGTCATGGACCGGGGTGTAGGCCTCGTCGCCGACGGCGTCGGGGTCGATCTCCACGTCATGCGTCGCGTTGGCGAGCTTGACCCCGCTGGGCAGGTCGCGCAGGAGGGCCTGGATCTCGTCGTCGTAGCGCTTGCCGAAGGTGTGGTACTTGAGCAGCACCTGGGCCTGCTTGATGCGGCTGATCCCCACCACCTCGCAGACGCCGCTGGTGGCGATGGCCTTCTTGCGGACGCGCAGGACGCCGGCCAGCTCGCCGTCCACCACCACGCGCACCTCGCCGACGGGCAGCAGGTGCAGGCGCTCGGCCGTGCGGCGGGCGGTGTTCGGCACGGCGGGGTCGACGATGTCGTGGTCGTGATGGAACCAGAAACGGCAGGGCAGGTCGGCGCCGAGGGCGAGGCCGGTGAGCAGGCCGCGGACGGCCTTGGGCGAGCCCTTGCAGACAACCTCGTGGAACGAAACGGTCGTGGCCATGCGGCGGCTCCTCGGGCTAGGCGAAGAAGACCAGGGTCACCAGCAGGAACACCGGGACCAGGATGATCAGCGAGTACTTCAGGATGTAGCCGAAGAAGCTCGGCATCGGCACGCCCGCCTCCTCGGCGATGCTCTTGACCATGAAGTTGGGCGCGTTGCCGATGTAGGTGTTGGCGCCCATGAACACGGCGCCGGCCGAGATCGCGGTCAGCGTCTTGACGAAGGCCGGGTCGTGGGCGATGCCCAGGGCGTTGGCGTAGCCCAGCATGCCGGCCACGTGGGTCTCGGGCAGACCGAGCTGGCCGAGGGCGGCGTTGAAGAACGTGAGGTAGGTGGGCGCGTTGTCGAGGAACGACGACAGGCCGCCCGCCACCCAGAAGAACTGGGCCGGTTCCTTCACCGAGCGCACCAGCGAGGCCAGGGCGCCGTGCTCCCCGGCCTGCAGGATGGCCAGGGCGGGGATGATGGTGATGAAGATGCCGAAGAAGAGGTAGGCCACTTCCTGGATCGGGAACCAGTTGAAGCCGTTCTTCTCGCGCAGCACCTTGGACGTGGTCACCAGGCTCAGGATGCCCATGAGCACCAGGAAGACGTCCTTGATCATGTTGCCGTAGTGCAGGGTGACGTGGCCGTAGATGTGCAGGCCGCCCATACCGCGGGCCACCGCCGTGCCGCTGAACACCACGCCGGCCATGACGCCGAGCAGGAACAGGAAGTTGTGGGTGCCCTTCAGGCCGATGCTGGCCTTGCCGTTCACCGTCGGCTTGTTCGGCTCCTTGCGGTAGGCCCGCAGGTCCACGATGTAGAAGATGACCAGCAGGATGGTCGCCACGAAGAGCATCTCCTTCAGGAGACCCTTGGTGACCCAGAAGAAGGGCACACCGTGCAGGAAGCCGAGGAACAGCGGGGGATCGCCGAGGGGCGTCAGCGAGCCGCCGATATTGGCGACCAGGAAGATGAAGAAGCAGACGATGTGCACCTTCGATTGGCGCCAGGCGTTGGCCTTCAGGAGCGGCCGGATCATGAGCATGGCGGCGCCCGTGGTCCCGATCCAGGAGGCCAGGATGGTGCCGACCAGCAGCACGAGCAGGTTGGCGCGGGGGGTGCCGCGCAGGTCGCCCTCGAGCACGATGCCGCCGGAGATCGTGAACAGCGCCCACAGCAGGATGATGAACGGCACGTAGTCGGCCAGCATGATGTGCAGGATGCTCTGCAGCGCCGCCCCCTTCATCAGGAGCAGGAACGGAGCGCCGAAGACGACGGCCCAGCCGAAGCTCACCTTGGGGAAGTGGTGGTGCCAGAAGTGGGGCATCAGCAAGGGGCCGAGGGCGATGCTCAGGAGCATGCCGATGAACGGGATCACCGTCCAGAGCGGCAAGAGGCCCACCGGATCGATGTGGGCCTCGTGGCCCTCCTGGTGGGTGTCGACCTGCACGGCCGCGGCCTCGGGGCCGGCCGCTGTGTGATCGGCCTGACCGTCGTGGTGCTGCGCCAGGATCGGGGTCGCCCAGAACAGGCAGGCCGCGATGATGACGAGCAGCAACCCACGGGCCTGCGAGGAGCTGAGCAGAGCCATGTTGCCTCCCTGGTGGTGACGGATGGATCCTGGTGCCGGGCACGAAGCTAGAATATGATGCCGGGGCTGTCAATTTCAGCCTCGGTCGGGAGGAACGGCCCTTGCGGGTGGCGCTGCTCAGTTCCCAGCGTGCCTACTATGGCGGGGAGGTGCATCTGCACGACCTCGCCGTCGGCCTGGCCGCGCGCGGCCACGACGTGACCTGCCTGGTGCGTCCGGACAGCGCCCTGGCCGACCGTCTGGCCGCCGACCGTCTGGACGTCCGGGCGTTGCCGCTCGGACACTGGTACGAGCCGTCGGCCATATCCACCCTGCGCAACGAGGTGCGCCAGCTGGCGCCCGACATCCTGCACACCCATTCGCCCCGCGACTACTACCACGGGTCGGCGGCGACGGTGGGCCTGCCGGTCTGCAACGTGGCCACCCGCCACCAGCTGCGGCCGATCGCCGCCTCGCGGCTGAAGCGGCCGTTCCTCGACCGCTTCGGGGCGATGATCGCCGTGAGCGAGGCCGTGCGCGAGGGTCTGCTCGCCTCGGGTCTGCCGGCGAGCCAGGTGGTGGTGGTGCCCAACGGGGTGCGTCCGCCCGACACCGCGGAGCCGCCCGGGGCGTTGCGCCGCGAGCTGGGGCTGGTCGCGGGCGAGGGACCGGTGGTCGGCTTCGTGGGGCGCCTCTGCCCGAGCAAGGGCGTGGACACGCTGCTGTGGGCCGTGTCCCTGCTGCGCAACCGCTGGCCGGAACTCTTGCTGGTGCTGGTGGGCGACGATCCGCGCCAGGGCGCCTACCGGCAGCAGCTCACCACGCTGGCCCGGCAACTCGGCGTCCGCGCCAGCTTCTGCGGCTACCGCCCGGGGGCGGCGCGGTTGCTGGCGGCCTTCGACCTCCTGGCCGTGCCGTCGCTTGCCGAGCCGTTCGGGCTGGTGACCCTGGAGGCGCTGGCGCGCGGGGTGCCGGTGGTGGCGACCGCCGCGGGCGGCAGCCTCGAGATCGTCCGCGATGGCGTCGAGGGTCTGCTCGTGCCGCCGGGCGATCCCGAGGCGTTCGCCCAGGCGTTGCATCTGATGCTCGCCGACCAGAGCCTGCGGGCCACCTGCGTGCAGGCGGGCCGGCGGCGCGTGGCGAGCGCATTCTCGCTCGCCGGCCAGGTGGCCGCCACCGAGGCGGTCTATGCCCTGGCGGCGACGGGCGCGCCGTTGCCCGCACGGCTGGACGGTCTGCGGGAAGGCCGGGCCGGGGCCTAGAGGCCGCCGGTGAAGCCGCGCACCACCGGGCCCAGGCCGTCGATCATCAGCTGCACGGCGATCACCGTCACCAGAAGGCCCATCAGCTTCTCGACCACCCGCAGGCCGGTGCGTCCGAGCCGCCGCAGCACGCGGTCGGCGCCGGCGAGGATCGCGCCGGTCGCGATCATGATCGCCAGCACGGAGGCCGTCACCAGGAGCGGGCCCGCGGTGCCCTCGAGCTGCGGCCGCAGCACCATCACCGTGGTGATGGAACCCGGCCCGGCGAGCAACGGGATGCCGATCGGCGTGATGGAGGGGTCGTCGATCTCGTCCGCATCCTCGTCCTCGCGGTCGCGGGCGTAGGCGCGGTTGATGCCCGTCTGCCAGCGCCGGGGCTGGCTCTGCAGCATGTCCAGGCCGATGCCGAAGAAGATGACGCCGCCGGCGATGCGGAAGGCGTCGATGGTGATGCCGAAGAGATCGAGCAGCTCCGAGCCGAACCAGGTGAACGCGGTGAGCACGGAGAACGCCATCACCAGGGCGCGCACCAGGGTGCGCCGCTTCTGGCGGCGGCTCATCTGGGACGTCAGGCCGCTGTAGAAGGGGATGCACCCCAGCGGGTCGATGACCGCGAACAGCGACGAGACGGAGAGGGCGACGAACGAGAGCATGACCGACCTCCACGGGATTCTCGCCGCGGAAGATAGCCGGCGCGGCGGCGGGGGCAAGCTCGGATCGCCGGGACGGCCTCCCGGGCCCGCGGGCCGGACGACCGGAGGTGGTGCGCGGCGCGGGCACCGGCAACAGCCGGGCCACACCACGCACCACCGAAGCTCTCCGCCGGCTCGCCCCGCGGGCGGGTTCGTGGGCTAGAGATCGAGCAGGTCGTCGTCGTCCAGCGGCAGCACGTCCGCCGGCGCCAGGGCCGGCACCGGCGCCGGTTACGGCGCCTTGCGCCGAGGCCGTGGCGGCCTGGGGGCGGAGCCGGGGCCGTCGCCCAGACCGAAGTCCCGGCGGGTGCCTTGGCCGAGAGGGACTGGACCTTGGCCTTGGCCGGGGCCTTGGCCGGCGCGGGGGCCGCCGCCCGGTGGGTGGCCTCGCCGACGGTCATCGCCCGCAGGTCCTGGACGGCCTGCCGGAGCTCGCGCGCCTGCTGCTCCAGGTCCTGGCTCGAGGCCGCGGCCTCCTCGGCGCTGGCGGCGTTGGTCTGGGTCACCTGGTCCAGACGCATGACGGCGGTGTTGATCTCGCCGATGCCTTCGGCCTGCTCGGCGCTGGCGCGGGCCACCTCGCCGACGAGGTTGCTGACCCTGTCGACGCTCGCGGTGATGTCCTGCAGGATGCCGCCCACCTGGTCGGCCGCCTGCACGCCGCGGTCGGCGCTCTCCTGGCTGGCGGAGATCAGGGTGGCGGTGTTGCGGGCGGCCTCGGCCGAGCGCTGGGCCAGGTTGCGCACCTCCTCGGCCACCACGGCGAAGCCCTTGCCGGCCTCGCCGGCCCGGGCCGCCTCGACCGCGGCATTCAGGGCCAACAGGTTGGTCTGGAAGGCGATCTCGTCGATGGTCTTGAGGATGCGGGCCGTCTCGTTGCTGCTGGTCTTGATCTGCTCGATCACCGTCGTCATCTGCTCCATGGCCGCGACGCCCCGCCGGGCGGCCGTGGCCGCGGTTCCCGACTCGTGGTTGGTGGAGTCGGCGCTGGCGGCGGTCTGCTTGGTCACGGCCGACATCTGCTGCAGCGAGGCCGCGATCTCCTCGAGGGAGGCCGCCTGGTCGCTGGCGCCCTCGGCCATCTGCTGGCTGGTGTCGTGGATCTCGCTCGAGGCGGCGTTGACCTTGGCGGAGGTGACGTCCAGTTCGTCGGCCAGGTCGGTCAGGCCGCCCACCAGGCGGCTGGTGAGCAGGGCCGCGGCCAGCCCGACCAGCAGCAGGGTCACCAGCGAGGTGATGATCATCGCCATGGTGTTCTGGCGGCTGAGCTCGTCGATCGCGAGCGACGCGGCGAGGAACTCGGACTCGTAACACCCGACGCCGATCACCCAGTCCCAGGGCGCGAAGTAGCCGATCCGGGCCACCTTCATGCGCGGCTTGGCCTCGTCCTTGTTCTTCCAGGGGTACCATTGCTCGGCGATCTCGCCGGGCTTGAGGTTGCGGGCCTTGGCGATGACCTCCTGGATGAACAGCACGCCGTCGCTGTCCTTGGCGTTCCAGATGTTCTCGCCGTCCCGCGCGCCGTCCTTGGAGATGACGTAGTTGCCCTTGCTGTCCAGCACGTAGACGTACCCGGTCTGGCCCACCTTCGTCGCCATGATCGACTGGCGCAGCGCCGTGACCGACTCCATCGGCACGCCGAAGTAGCTGATGCCGACCACCTCGCCGGTCACGTCGCGGATCGGCTCGTAGGCCGTGACGTACCAGCGGTCGACCACGTAGGCCTTGCCGGTGAACGTCTTGCCCGACATCACGGTCTGCACGACGGGGTTCGGCTGGCCGTTCGCGCCGATGGCGGGGATGTAGGTGCCGATGGCGCGCGAGCCGTCGGTCTGCATGACGCTCGTGCAGACGCGCAGCATGTCGCCGCGATCGTTCATGCGCTGGAAGACGGTGGCCGTGCCGCCCACGAGGTCGCGGACCGTGTCGACGATCGGGCTCTCGGTGCTCGCGCTCGCGTTCTGGCCGAGCCAGCGGTCGCCCACCAGCATGCGCGGCAACGTGATCGTCGACTTCTCGTTGGTGAACTGGTTCACGGCGTTCCAGGTCACGGTCTGAGCCTCGTCGAACGACACCCGGCCGAGCCCGTCCATGACGTGCCGGGTGACGGCGAGGCCGTCGCGCACGTTGTCCTCGAGGATCGCCTGCTGGGCGGTGCACATCGAGACGATGCCGTCGACGACGTGGTCGAGGTCGGTGAAGGCCAGCTCGCGGCACGACTGGGCGGTGGCGATCTTCATCTGGTTCTGCTTGACGACCGTGACCCCGGTCACCACGACCAGCGGGATGAGGACCATCACGAAGCTGGCCGTGATCAGGCGGGCGCGGAGGCTGAAGCGCGTGGGCATGGCGAACGTTCCTTTCGGACGGCGTGGATCCAGGTTGCCTGCCTTTATCGGCCGCGGCTCGGATATCTTGAGCCCGCGATTGAATGCCCGCATGGTGCCGTTCAGGTCTACCCGCGGCGCCCGCGTCCTGCCGGTTGTCTGGTGGGGCGACCTGGTATAACTTGGCAGCATGCGAATCGGCCCCTGGACCTTCCGCCTCTTCAGCGACGGCCTCATCCGCCTCGACGGCGGAGCCATGTTCGGCGTGGTGCCCAAGTCGTTGTGGGAGAAGCAGATCCCCGCCGATGGACTCAACCGCATCCCGCTCGCCCTCAGATGCCTGTTCGCCGAGGGCCATGGCCGCCGGGTGCTCGTCGACACCGGGATCGGCGACCGCTGGGACGCCCGCCAGCGCGACCGCCTCGGCATGACCCGCCGGGCCGGCGAGTTGCTCACGCAGCTCGAGGAGGCGGGCGTGGCGCGCGACAGCATCACCGACGTGGTGCTCACCCACCTGCATTTCGACCACGCCGGCGGCGCGGTCCTGGACAGCGATGGCCTGGTGCCGGCCTTCCCCGCGGCCACCTACTGGCTGCAGCGCCAGCAGTGGGACTGGGCCCACCGTCCCAGCGAGCGCGACAGCGCCAGCTTCCGGCCCGAGGACTACGAGGTGCTCGCGTCGGCCGGCCGGCTCGAGCTCGTGGACGGCGTCGTGGAGATCTTGCCGGGGTTGCGGCTGACGCCCGTGAGCGGCCACACGCCGGGCCAGCAGATCACCGAGTTCCACACGGCCGACGGCGTGCTCGTCTTCCTCGCCGATCTGATCCCCACCCTGGCGCACGTGCACCTGCCGTGGGTGGCCGGCTACGACCTGAATCCGCTGATCACGCTGAGCGAGAAGCGGCAGTTCCTGAGCCGGGCCGCGGCCGACCGCTATCGGCTCGTCTTCCAGCACGACTCGGTCCACGAGACCTGCCGCGTGGAGTTCGCCGACGGCCGCTTCATGCCCGTGGAGGTGTCGGCCCTATGAGCCCCCGCGACCTGCGGCGCAAGCCCGCCTGGTTGCGCATGGCGCGCCAGGGCGGCCCGGACTACAACCGGCTGCAGAAGCTGCTCCGCACGGCCGAGCTGCACACGGTGTGCGAGTCGGCCAACTGTCCGAACCGGGGCGAGTGCTTCGGCAGCGGCACGGCCACCTTCCTTCTGATGGGGCCCACCTGCACGCGCCACTGCACGTTCTGCAACATCCCCGGCGGCCGGGCCGTGCCGCTGGATCCGGACGAGCCGCGGCGCGTGGCCGAGGCCGTCCGTCACCTCGGCCTGTCCTTCGCCGTGGTCACCAGCGTGACCCGCGACGATCTGTCCGACGGAGGCGCCGCCCACCTCGCCGAGACCATCGGGGAGATCAAGCGCCTCAGCCCCGGCTGCGGCGTGGAGGTGCTGATCCCCGATCTCGGCGGCCGGGCCGACGCCCTCGCCGCCGTGTTCGCTGCCGGACCCGAGGTGCTCAACCACAACCTCGAGACCGTGCCCCGCCTGTATCCGGAGCTGCGCCCGCAGGCCCGGTATGCGTGTTCGCTCGATGTCCTGCAGCAGGCGCGCCGCTGGAGCGACGCCCACGGCCGCGTCATGAAGGTCAAGACCGGCATCATGGTGGGCGTGGGCGAGACGGTCGCCGAGGTGCGGGCGCTCATGCGCGAGGCCGCCGCGCACGGGGTCGAGATCTTCACCATCGGCCAGTACCTGCAGCCCAGCGTCCGCCACCATCCCGTCGTGCGTTACCTGGAACCCGCCGAGTTCGCGGCGCTGGCTCGCGACGGCCGCGAGCTCGGCCTCGCCTGGGTCGAGGCCGGTCCCCTGGTGCGTTCGAGCTACCACGCCCGCCAGCAAAGCGAGGCTCTCGCCTGACATGTCGGCCTGGTCGTACGCCCGTCGCACGCTCCTGAATCCGCGCTCGCGTGCGTGTTTCTGGACGCATCCGGTGCAGGCGTCGCGCATGGTGGTCGGCGCGGCGGGAAACGCCGTCCTGGGCGTGGGCGAGCGCGTGGCTCGTCGGGGCCCGCGCGAATGTCCGGTGTGCCGCTGGCAGGGACTGCGCTTCCGGGCGTACATCGCGCCGGAGGTCGTGATCCCGGCCTGCATCTGCCCACGTTGCGGCTCGTTCGATCGTCACCGCCATCTGGTGCTGGGCATGCGCGAGTGGCTGGCTCGCGAGGTCAAGGTGCCCGGGCGGATCCTCGGGCTGTCGCTCTCGCCGGCCATGGCCTACCTGCTGGCGCACGAGGGCCTCGGCCGCTGCTTCCGCTCCGACCTCGACCGCACGGACCCCCGGATCGAGATCGACGTCGTGGCGGACCTCACGCGGGCCGGCTACCGCGACGATGCGTTCGACTGGGTGGTGTGCAGCCACGTGCTCGAGCATATCGCGGAGCTCGCCCCGGCCGTGGACGAACTGCGCCGGATCCTCGCGCCCGGCGGCGTGGCCTGGCTTCAGATGGCCTGGAACGACGACCTCGCCGAGAGCCATCCCATCGCGGTCGATCCTCACGCCATCGACGCGCACGCCTGGCGCTTCGGCCGCGACATCGACCGCCTGCTGGCGCGTCCCGGCTGGACGGTGACCCGCGTGCACGCCGGCGACCTGGCGGCCGACCTGCGCCAGCGCCACGGGATCCACCCCGACGAGCGCTACTGGGTGCTGCGGCGGTCCTTGTAATCCGGTGCGGAATCCCGCATCATCATGACATGCGATGCCTTGTCTATCTCGTGATCGTCCTCATCCTGGCCGCGCCGGCCGGCGCCCAGGTGAGGCTGCCGCTGGCGCCCACCTGGACCTCCCAGGAGACCTCGCTCTACGGCACCGGCCTGGACCTCGGCGATGTCGACGGGGACCAGTGGCTCGACCTCGCCGTCAGCAACGGCAACGACATCGTGGCCGCGCCCAACCTGGTCTACCTCAACGCCGAGGGCACGTTGCCGCCCGCCGCCTCGTGGGTGAGCAGCGACCACCGCTACAGCGGCCATTGCCAGCTCGCCGACCTCGATGGCGACGGCCGTCCGGAGCTGATGGTGGCCAACTACATCAGCGCCGGCTGGGGGTTCGGCCAGGTGCAGGTCTACGCGAACGTGGACGGCACGCTGAGCCCCACGCCCACCTGGGAGTCGCCGGCCTCGTTCCACAGCTTCCGCGCCAGCTTCGGCGACCCCGACCAGGACGGCGACCTCGACCTCGCCGTGGCCACGGGCGAGGCCTATCACGGGTACGCCGAGGCGAATCTGATCTTCTTCAACGTCGACGGCGTGCTGCAGTCCACGCCCGGTTGGGTGAGCGATGTCCTGGACACCTGCTACGACGTCGAGTTCGTGGACATCGACGGCGACGGCGACCAGGACCTGGCGTTCCTCGGCGGCGGGTACGCGGGGGTGGTGTCGGTCTACTTCAACGAGGACGGCGTGCTGGCGACGACCCCGGGCTGGACCACCGCGTCGCCCGACAACGGCAACACCTTCGACTTCGACGACCTCGATCTCGACGGCCGCCCGGACCTGCTGGTGGGCAACAACGACCAGCTCGGCGGCAGCGGCCGCTTCGCCGTGTACCTCACGGCCGGCGGCGTACTGCCGACCGTCCCGACGTGGACGAGCGCGTTCTCGGGCTACGCGTCGGCCGTGGTCTGCGCCGACCTCGACCGCGACTCGCAGCCCGACCTGGTGGCGGGCGGCTGGTGGGAGCCGGTGCGGGTGTACCTCAATCGCGGCGGCGGCGCCTTCGCCGCCGAGCCCGACTGGCAGTCCGACCCGGGCTGGGCCTCGGTGGTGGAGAACCTGGCGCTCGCCGATCTCGACGCCCGGCAGGTGGCGGACGTGACCGTCACCGCGCCCGGAGGCCGGCGCTACGTCGAACTGGACCACCGGCACCTGCAGTCCGTGGACGCCGTGCTGGTGGACGGGGTCGCGCTCGCGACCGACGCCTACTGCTACAGCCTGCGCGACGGCTGGGTGTCCCTCGGCGAGGCGGGCCTTGCGGGCAGCGAGGTCCGGGTCGAGTACCGCGCCTCGCCGTGGCTCGACCTGGCGGTGAGCAACTGGGACGACGCCACGTACGTGTTCGAGAGTCCGGACCCGACCGCGGCGCCGTCGCTGCCGCCGCTCGCGGTGTCCGACCTGCGGGCGGTGCCCAACCCGTTCAATCCGCTGACCTCGCTCCGGTTCACGCTGACCACGGAGGCCGCGGCGGCCGACCTGCGCGTCTACGACGTGCGGGGCCGCCTGGTGGCGCAGCTGCTCGACGGCCCGCTCGCCGCCGGCGCCCATACGGTGACCTGGCAGCCGCGGGACCTCGCGAGCGGCGTCTACCTCTATCGGCTGGTCGCCGACGGAGTCGCCACCAGCGGCAAGGTCGTGCTCGCGCGGTGACGCTCTAGAACGGGTGTCCGAGCGCCTTGCACAGGAACGCCATCACCGGCTTCATCGCGAGGAACGCCTGGCCGATCCGCTGCGGCGCGTCGGCCGCCAACACGTCCTGCCGGCTCAGCGTCCGCCACACGCCGAAATCCTTGTAACGGAGCGCGTCGGCCGCCGGATGGTCCTTGGCGTAGCCGGCCGGAACCCGCGTGAGCTGCTCGCCGAACTGGTCGAGCTCACCGACGGCGGCGCGCCAGCGGGCCGGCGCGGCCGCGATCGCCTCGCGGATGGTGCGGCACTCCGTGGTCGGCGGCCGCCAGGTGCCGGCGGCGAGGAACGAGCCACCGTTCTCCAGATGCAGGTACAGCCCCGGCGCGTGGGCGTCCTTGCCCGCCTCGTGGCGGAACTGGATGGCGCAGTGGGTCTTGTAGGGCCGCTTGTCCTTGCTGAACCGGATGTCGCGATAGATGCGGAACAGGGAACCGCCGTTCGGCCGGGGGTCGCAGACGAGGTGGGGACTCACGGCGCGCACCTGCGGACCGAAGTCGCCGATGAAGCGCAGGGCGGGCTCCTTGAGGTGCTCCTCGTAGCGCTCCTTGTTGGCCTGGAACCAGTCGCGGTCATTGTGGCCCTCGAGGTCCTTGAGGAAGTCGAACAGGCCGCGGGTGAAGTAGGGCTTGGCCATGGTCCGGGTCGCTCCAGGGTTCAGGTGACGGCGGCCGCCCGCTCAGGGGCCGCCGGCGGGCATGGTCTCATGAAAAGCGGACGGCGCGACGGCCGCCAGCGGGCCGCCGCGCGTCCGCCGGCGCGCCGACCCGATGGTCTGATCGAGCTGGCGGCGGCTCCGACGGCGAGCGGTGTCGACCCAGCCGGAGGCCAGACCTGGGCATGGTCGGTCCTGCTTCGTTCCGGGAGGACGGATACGAACATATAGCGAAAATCGCGGGTAGTCGCAAGGAGGATTCTGTTGTGGTACGGCCGCAACAAGGCGCTTACGTCGGCGCAACACGGAGCCCTGGAACTCAGATGCCTCGTGGAGGTATCATCCTGACCTCCCTTCGAAAGGACCCGACCCATGCGCCTCGCCACGCTCGCCTGCTGCCTGCTGGCCGCCGCCCTGGCCACCGCCGCCGACCCGCTTCCCCCATCCACGCCGATGCAGCTCATCCCCGCCGGTGAGTTCACGATGGGCCGCCAGAGCAGCACCGAGATGCCTGCGCACCGCGTCGTGCTCTCCGCCTTCTGGCTCGACGAGCACGAGGTCACGAACGCCCAGTACCAGGCCTTTTGCGAGGCCACCGGGCGCACGCTGCCCGTGTACTGGAACGTCGAGCGCTTCCAGTGCGGCGAGGCCTGGCCCGAGCATCCGGTGATCGGCGTGAGCCTGGTCGACGCCAGGGACTACGCCGAGTGGGTGGGCAAGCGCATTCCCACCGAGGCGGAGTGGGAGTACGCCGCGCGTGCCGGCGGCGAGGGCAGGTTCGGCGGCGACCTGGACGAGCTCACGATCGAGCTGGCCAACTACAAGCGGAGCCCCTTCGACGCGCCCACCGACGTCAAGAGCTATGCGCCCAACGCCTATGGCGTGTACGACCTGATCGGCAACGTGCGCGAGTGGACCACCGACTACCTCGGCGCCGAGATCCCGGCGTCGAGCCTGGTGCCCGAGGACGGCGACCTCACCGGCGTCGTGCCGCTCGTCGACCCCACCGGCCCCGAGAAGGGGCGCACCGGCGTGGTGCGCGGCGGCGGCTGGTACTCCGGTTCGAGCTGCCAGGCGGTGACCGTGCGCAACGGCTACCCTCGCACCTGGGGCGACTTCGCCGTGGGCTTCCGCTGCGCCCGCAGCGCCGACTAGCTTTCGCGCCCTCCGGCCCTGTGTTATCATTCAGCGGTCCCGCGCCGGCGTGCGGGGCCGCTTTTTTTGCCGTCGATGAACCGGAAAGGACCCCCGAGATCATGGCCGAGATCACCAAGCGCTCCGAGGACTACAGCCGCTGGTACCTGGACGTCATCCGCGAGGCCGAGCTGGCCGACAACTCGCCCGTGCGCGGCTGCATGGTCATCCGTCCCAACGGCTACGCCATCTGGGAGAACATCCAGCGCACCCTGGACGACCGATTCAAGGAGCTCGGCCACGTCAACGCCTACTTCCCGCTGCTGATCCCCAAGAGCTTCCTGGCCAAGGAAGCGGAGCACGTCGAGGGCTTCGCCAAGGAGTGCGCCATCGTCACGCACCACCGCCTCAAGCAGGTGACGCGCGACGGCAAGGTGGATGTCGTCCCCGATCCCGAGTCGAAGCTGGAGGAGGAGTACATCATCCGTCCCACCAGCGAGACGGTGATCTGGGACATGTACCGCAAGTGGATCCAGAGCTACCGGGATCTGCCCATCCTGATCAACCAGTGGGCCAACGTCATGCGGTGGGAGATGCGCACGCGCATGTTCCTGCGCACGACGGAGTTCCTCTGGCAGGAGGGCCACACCGCGCACGCGACGGCCGCGGAGGGCCGCGCGGAGACCCTGCAGATGCTCGAGGTCTACCGCTGGTTCGCCGAGGACATCCTGGCCATGCCGGTGATCGCGGGCACCAAGACCGCCAACGAGCGGTTCGCGGGCGCGGTGGAGACGTTCTCCATCGAGGCCATGATGCAGGACAACAAGGCCCTGCAGGCGGCCACCAGCCACGACCTGGGCCAGAACTTCGCCAGGGCCTTCGACGTGAAGTTCCAGCCGGCCGAGGGGCCGGTCGACTACGTCTGGGCCACGAGCTGGGGCATGTCGACGCGCATCATCGGCTCCTTGATCATGACCCACAGCGACGACGACGGCCTGGTGCTGCCACCCCGCATCGCGCGCCACAAGGCCGTGATCGTACCCATCTGGAAGACCGACGCGGAGAAGGCCGCGGTGTGCGACAAGGCCCGCGAGCTGGCCGCGCTGCTTCGCCCGACCCTCGGCCCGGTGCCCGTGGACGATCGCGACAACCTGCGCCCCGGCTGGAAGTACAGCGAATGGGAGCGCAAGGGCGTGCCCGTACGTCTGGAACTCGGGCCGCGCGACCTCGCCCAGGAGACCGCGATGCTCAAGGCGCGTCACGATCGGGCCAAGACCAGCGTGCCGTTCGGCGACATCGTCCAGGGCGTGCAGGCCGAGCTGGACCGCATCCAGCAGGACCTTTACGACCGGGCGAAGCAGCGCCTCCTGGACAACACCCACGTGATCGACAGCTGGGAGCAGTTCACCGACCTGTACGAGAACCGGGGCGGCGGCTTCGCCATGGCCCATCACTGCGGCGACGGCGCCTGCGAAGAGACCATCCAGGACAAGACGAAGGTGACCATCCGCAACATCCCCTTCGAGCGCGACGAGACGCCCGGCCGGTGCGTGCACTGCGGGCAGCCGAGCATCGGGCGGGTGGTGTTCGCGCAGGGGTACTAGGTCCATCGTGCAGGCAACGAACGACGAGGCGCAGTCGGGGCCGGTCCCCGGCTGCGCCTCGTCTTGACGACGGCGTCTCGATGTCGCTATGCTCACGGACGGGTCCGGCGCCGACGCCGCCGTTCGTTTCCGGGGGGGCTGCCGTGATATCGCGCGAATCCATTTGCCTCGGCCTGCTGCTGCTCGCCGCGCCTCTGTGTGCCGCCGTCATCCACGTTCCGGGCGACCAGCCGACGATCCAGGCCGGGATCGCCGCCGCGGCGACGGCCGATACGGTCCTCGTGGCGCCTGGACGCTATGCCGAGAGCATCGCGCTCGCCGACGGGGTCGCCGTGATCGGCGCCGGCGCCGGCACGACCATGATCGATGGCGCCGATTCCGAGGTCGTGGTCGAGGGCGCCGATGGCGCTCGTCTGGCCGGCTTCTGGATCACCGGCGGCGCCACGGGCGTCCGCTGCCTGGACACGTCGCCCATCGTCGAGGACGACGTCATCGACTGCGGCGTCGGCGTCGACTGCCACGTCTCGTATCAGCAGGGCCCCATCACGCCGATCATCAGGCGCAACGTCATCCTGTCGGCGGAGAAGGGGATCCATCTCTTCGAACAGGCCTTCGCCGACGGTGGTGCCGACGCCGTCATCGAGAACAACACGATCCACGGCGCCGGGGTGGCCATCCAGTACCGGTCGCACATGGCGCTGCCCTCGGTCCGCCGGAACATCGTCGCCGGCTGCGAGGTCGGCATCTATCTGACCTACTGCAACCTGTTCGAGGAACGCCTGTCGCGCATCTCGTGCAACGACGTGTGGGCCAACCAGCAGGACTACGCGGTCGACGATCCCGGCTGCGGGCCGTTCGACATGACCGGGTACCGCGGCAACGTCCGCGTCGATCCTCGCTTCTGCAGCGGACACCTCGGAGACTTCACCCTGTGCGGCGACTCGCCGTGCGCCGAGGCGAACAACCCCGAGTGCGGTCACCTGGGCGCGCTGCCGATCGCCTGCGATCCTTGTGGTCCGGTGCCGACGGCCACCGCGACCTGGGGCTCGATCAAGGAGTCGTTCCGCCGGTAGGTCCGTGCGGCGGCTGGCGTCGCGCTCGTCCGCAGCCGGTCAGGCGCGCCTGCCGGCACCCGCCTCGACCGTGGTGGCGCCGGCGACCGCCGTCTGCCGACCGCGCGCCCATACCCGGACCGCTCCTCCCACCACCGGCACACTCGCGAACACACTCGGTTCGGCGGCGTCGATCGTCCAGGTCAGCCGCGGATCCCAGAGCACGAGGTCGGCGTCCGCGCCCACGTTGAGGGTCCCCTTGCGGGGCGCGAGGCCGAAGATCTCGGCCGGGCGACGCGACACGAGGTCGACCCACTGGCACGGCGACAACCGCCCGCCGTCGACGCCGACGGTGTGCAGCAACGCGAGGCGGTGTCGGATGCCCGCCGCGCCGCCGGGGATTCGCGTGAAGTCGTCGCGTCCGCGGGCCTTCTGGGCATCGGTGAACGCGCAGTGGTCGGTGCCCACCGTGTCGAACTCGCCCCGGCCGAGGGCCTCGCGACGGCCGGCCATCCGGCGCGACGACCGGAGCGGCGGGCTCATGACGGCCCGCGCGGCCGCCGGGAAGTCGGCGGCGTAACGCGATTCGTCCAGCAGCAGGTACTGGGGACAGGTCTCGGCGAAGACCGTCTGTCCCCGCGCCCTCGCGGCCGTGATGAGGGCCACGGCCTCGGGAGTGGAGACGTGCACCACGTAGGTGCGGCATCCGGTGCGGGCGGCCAGTTCGAGGGCGCCGGAAACCGCCGAGACCTCGCACTCGGGCGGCCGCGACCGTGGGTGGGCGCTCGGCCCGGTCTCGCCGGCGGCCAGCAGCGCGGCCTGCCGATGCGACACCTCGACGCCGTCCTCGCAGTGCAGCAGGACGGTGAGGTCCAGAGCGACCGCAGCCGCCATGGCCGATTCGAGGGCCGCGGGCTCCAGTCCGATGGTCTCCAGATACGCCATGTAGAGCTTGAGCGACCGCAGGCCGAAGCGCTCGACGGCGGCGCGGAGGTCGACCGCCGCGTCGTCCCGCCAGGCGGTCAGGCTGGCGTGGAGTGCGTAATCGCAGCACGCGTCAGCCAGCTCCGCCAGCCGAGCCTCGGTGGCGGACGCGAGGGACTCCCCGCGGCCCGGCGTGACGAAGTCGATGACGGTGGTGGTCCCGCCCGCCAGGGCGTCGCGGGTGCCCGCTTCCACGTCCTGGGACACCACGCCGTCGCCCACCGGCAGGCCGAGATGGACGTGCGGATCGACGCCGCCGGGGATCAACCAGCGGTCGCGGCCGTCGACGAGCTCACAGCCGTGGCGAGCCGCCAGGTCCGCCGCGTCCGGCACCGTCAACGGGCCCGCCGTCACCTCGGCGATGCCCTCGTCTGCGGTGCGCAGGCAGCCCGACCACTGGCGTCGGCCGTCGATGAGGGTCGCCCCGGTGATGAGGTAGCCGCCCATGGCGTCCCTCCGGCTCAGAGTGCGGCCAGCACGCCGGCCTCGTGGTTGAACTCGTCGATCATCTCGTCCCAGCGCGCGGGCTGGGCGAAGAGGCGGGGCCAGAGGTCGCGGTCGTGCCAGAGCCGCTCGAGGTCGGCCACCTCCATCTGCTGTTGCTCCACCCAGGTGTAGTACTTCAAGTTGTGCAGGGCGCGGCGGTCGGGATGGGTGAGCTCCTTGAAGTGGTCGGTGGTCTGACCGAGGAGGGCGCGCTCGAGATCGCGGGCCGCCCGGGCGGTGGTGTAGGGGCCGAGCTGCTCGTCGAGCTCGCTCAGCCGCGAGCAGTACATGTCGACCGAGTCGGTGGCCACGGTGAGGATCACGTCGTCGCCGGTGAGCTCGAACCAGCGGGCGGTCTTGATGGCCGCCAGCAGGTTGCCGAGGCTCGAGATGCCCAGGAGCTTGAGCTGGTCGATGGTCTCGGCCGGGACGCCCTCGGCCGCCAGCACCTCGTGGCCCGGGGGGGTGTTGAACAGCCGCAGGAGGCGCATGCAGTGGTCGTCGTCGATGGCCGCCACGGCGTCGGTGTTGCGCACGTTGTGAATCCAGGGCACGTGCTTGTCGCCGATGCCCTCGATGCGGTGGCCGCCGAAGCCGTTCCTCAGCAGGGTGGGGCACTGCAGGGCTTCGGAGGCCACGACCGTCAGCTGCGGCGCGATGGTGCGCAGGTAGTCGCCCGCCGCGATGGTGCCGGCCGAGCCGGTGGCCGACACGTAGGCGGCCGGGTTGCCGCCGACGGTCCGCCACGCTTCCTCCAGGGCCGATCCGGTGCAGTGGTAGTGCCAGGCGGCGTTGCCGAACTCGGAGAACTGGTTGAAGATCACCGCGTCCGGACGGGTGCGGCGCAGCTCCCAGCACTTGTCGTAGATCTCCTTGACGTTGCTCTCGCAGCCGGGCGTGGCGATGACCTCGGCCCCGATCTCCTCGAGCCACTCGAAGCGTTCGCGGCTCATCTCCTCGGGCAGGATGGCGACGGCCGTGCAGCCCATGAGGTAGCTGTCGAAGGCGCCGCCCCGGCAGTAGTTGCCGGTGCTGGGCCAGACCGCCTTGTGGTAGGTGGGGTCGAAGCCGCCGGAGACCAGGGCCGGCGCCAGGCAGCCGTAGGCCGCGCCCACCTTGTGCGCGCCGGTGGGGAACCACTTGCCCACCAGGGCGACGATGCGCGCCCGGACGCCCGTGAGCGACGTCGGCAGCTCCACGAGGTTCACGCCGCCGTACAGCCCGCCCGAGGCGACCGGCTCGTTCTTCCACGTGATGCGGAAGAGGTTCATGGGGTCGAGGTCCCAGAGTCCGATGCCGCGCAGCCTGGACCTGATCGCCTCCGGCACCAGCGACGGGTCCCGCATCTGGGCGAAGGTGGGCAGGACGATGCCGCGCTCGCGGTAACGCCGGACGGCGTTGGCCCGGGCCGCGGGGTCGGTGACGGCGTCGATGATGGGGATCATGGTTGTCCTTTCGGCGACGCCGTCGCCAGCGCCCGCCAGAGGCGGCGGGCCTGCTCGCGGCAGGCGTCCAGGGTCGCGGCTTGATCGATGGAGGAGATGACGCCGTCCTGGAGCACCACGCGGCCGCCGGCGATCACCAGGCGCACCTGGCGGGCGTCGAGGCCGAACATGGCGTGGGCGGCCAGGTTCTCGGTGCTCAGGGGCGTGGGCGGTGCGTAGTCGAGCAGCACCACGTCGTTGCGGCGGGCGGCCGCCCGGTGGTGCGCCTCGACGTAGCGCGGGTTGTTCCAGAGCCGTTGCCAGGCGCCCGCCGGCGAGAGGCCCTCGGCCTGGCCGGTCAGGTAGGCGGCCCGCGCGCTGCGCAGCATGTCGCTGTGCAGTCCGTCGGTGCCCACGAGGATGCGGTCGGCGACGAAGTCCCGGGCGCTGAATTCGCCGACGGCGTTGTTCTGGTTACTCTCGGTGTTCTGCACGACCCAGGCCGGGGAGTCGGCCACCAGCCGGCGCTCGTGGTCGTTCAGGTGCAGGCAGTGGGCCAGGATGGTGCCGGGCTGGTCGAGGACGCCGGCCGCGTGCAGGCGCTCGACGACGCGGCAGCCGTGGTCGGCCAGGCAACGGTCCTGGTCGACCCGGTCCTCGGCCACGTGCAGGTGCAGGCCCGTGCCGTGGCGTCGCGCGAGGTCGACGGCCGCGCGCAGGAGCGCGTCGCCCACGGTGAACGAGGCGTGCAGCCCGACCAGGCCGGGGCGGCCCGACGCGAGGTGCGCGTCGGTCTCGGCGAGGCTGGCGGCGGCCACCTCGCCACCGTCGCGGTCGCTCAGCTCGTAGCAGAGGACGTGGCCGAGGCCCACCGCGTCGAAGGCGTCGGCGATGGCGCCGAGGCTGCCGGCGACCGCGCCCGGCGAGGCGTGGTGGTCGATGACGCGCGTGACGCCGCAGCGCAGGCAGTCCATGGCGGCGGCCAGGGCCGAGGCGCGCACCATGTCGAGGTCGAGGCAGCGGTCGAGGCGCCACCAGACCAGTTCGAGGATCTCGGCGAAGTTCTTCGGAGTACGCGGGGGCGCCGGCATGCCGCGGGCCAGCGCGGAGTAGATGTGGTGGTGGCCGCAGGTGAGGCCCTCGAGGGCGAGGTGGCCGCGGCCGTCGATCACGGTGGCGCCCGCCGCGGGCGGCGCGTCGGTCAGCTGCATGGCGCCGTCCGCACCGGGCTCGATGCGCAGGTTGCCGGGGCGCAGTTCGCCGGTCGGGCGGTCCCAGAAGACGACGTCGCGCAGGTACAGGCTCATGAGATCCTCGCCGCGGGCTCGAGTGGCAACGCGTAACGGCGGCGGCCGTCGAACGCGGTGAACGCGCAGGCCACGGCCGCGGCCGTGGGCACCAGGCCGACCTCACCCACGCCCTTGGCGCCGTAGGGGCCGAGGGGGTCGCGCACCTCGACGCCGATCACCTCGACGGGCGGGGTCCGGTCCATGGGGATCAGGCCCAGGTCCTTGTAGCGCAGCGACGGCAACTCCGCGCCGGTCTGGGGCAGGTCCTCGCTCAGGGCGTAGCCCAGTCCCATGTGCACCGAACCCTGGATCTGACCGCGGAAGAGCGTGGGGTTGAGGATGCGGCCGGCGTCGTGGGCGGCGATGACGCGGGCGACCCTGCCCTGCTCGTCGAGGATCACCAGCTGGGTGGCGTAGCTGTAGGAGTAGTGGGTGATCGCGGGGCCGGGCGCGCCGGGGGCCGTCGAGCGGTCGAAGCTCCAGCGGCCGCGGTAGCGTCGGCCCACGAGGTCGGCGAGCGCGTGGCCGGCGAGGTCCCGGCGCAGGTCGCGTGCGGCCTCGATGAGCGCGTTGCCCACCAGGGAGGAGCCGCGGCTCGAGGTGGTCATGCCGGCCTCGGCGCCGTCGGCCGTCGACACGGTGACCTCCACCACCGCGGGGTCGATGCCCGTCGCCTCGCAGAGGACCTGCTGGGCGACGGTGTGCACGCCCTGGCCCATCTCGGTCCAGCCGTGGCGCACGATCACGCGGCCCGCGGCGGCGACCTCGATCTCCACCTCGCACCAGTCGGCCATGCCGTTGCCGATGCCGCAGTTCTTGATGCCGCAGGCGAGTCCGCAGTGCTCGGCGACGTCGTAGGCGTCCTTGACGGCGAGCAGCGTCTCGCGCACGCCCACGCCCGCGTCCATGATCTGGCCGGTGGCCGTCAGGCGGCCGGCCACCAGCGCGTTGTCCCAGCGGAACTGCCAGCGGTCGAAGCCGCCCTGGCGGCAGAGCTCGTCGAGGCAGCTCTCCAGGGCGAAGGTGACCTGGTTGACGCCGAACCCGCGCATGGCGCCGCAGGGCAGGTTGTTGGTGTAGACCGCCCGGGCCTCGAGGTCGACGCAGGGCACGTGGTAGGCGCCCGTGGCGTGGCCGGCCGCGCGCTCGAGCACCTTGCCGCCCACCGACGCGTAGGCGCCGGTGTCGCCGAGGATGCGGGCCCGCAGAGCGGTCAGCATTCCCTGCGCGTCGCAGCCCACGGTGAACTCCATGGTGAGCGGATGCCGCTTGGGGTGCATGCGGATCGACTCGGGGCGGGTCAGCTTGACCTTCACCGCGCGCTGCAGCAGGTGGGCCGCCAGGGCGGCGTGGCCCTGCACCGACAGGTCCTCCTTGCCGCCGAAGGCGCCGCCGCTGGCCACCTGGTCGACCTTCACCTTCTCGCACGGCAGGCCGAGCAGCGAGGCGATCTGCACGCGGTCGATGTAGACGCCCTGGCCGGGGGAGAATACCTCCACGCCGCCGTCCTGCCAGGGGCGGGCCACGGTGGCCTCGGGCTCGAGGAAGGCGTGCTCGATGCGCTGGGTGGTGAAGGTGCCGCCGGCGGTGTAGGCCGAACCGGCCAGGGCGGCCTCGACGTCGCCGCCTCGCTTGACCACGCTCTGCTCGAGGAGGTTGCCGCCCGGATGCAGGTGGACGCCGCTGGTCAGGGCGGCGACGGGATCGGTGATGGGGTCGAGCACGTCGTACCGGACCTCGACGGCCGCGGCCGCGGTGCGGGCACGCTCCACGGTGTCGGCCACCACCAGCGCCAGCGCGTCGCCCACGTAGCGGGTGGTCTCGCCCGCGGCTACCAGCAGCGGCCAGTCCTTCACGATGAGACCCTGGTGGCGCTGGCCCGGCACGTCGGCCGCGGTGATCACGCGCACCACGCCGGGCATGGCCGCGGCGGCGGCGGTGTCGAGGCGGCGCACCACCGCCCGCGGGTGATCGCTGAACCGGATGGCCCCGTGGAGCATTCCCTCGAGGCGCAGGTCGTCGACGAAGGGATCCTGGCCCAGGGCCCGGGCGTGGGCGCGGAACTTGGCCTGGCTGGTGCCGACGCCGCCGCCGGAGGGCGCGGCGGGCGCTTCGCCCCGGAGCATGGCGGCCGCCGTGAGCACCGCCTCGACCACGGCGTGGTACCCCGTGCAACGGCACACGTGCAGGCGCAGGGCCGCCACCACCTCCTCGCGGGTGGGTGCGGGATTCTCCTGCAGCAGGATCCGCGTGCGGGCCAGATAGCCCGGCGTGCAGAAGCCGCACTGCACGGCGCCGTGCCTCACGAACGCCTCGGCCAGCACCGTGCGCACGTCGTCGGGCAGACCCTCCAGGGTGGTCACCGACTTGCCCGCCAGGGTCTTCATGGCGGTGATGCAGGCCAGCTTGGCGCGGCCGTCGATCTCCACGGTGCAGGCCCGGCAGAAGCCCTGGCCGCTGCAGCCGTCCTTGGGCGAGGTGATGCCCAGGTCGTCGCGCAGGACGGACAGGAGGCTGCGGTCGGGGTCGCCCACGTAGGCGGTGGCGCGGCCGTCGAGGGTGAACCGGATGCCGCTCATGAGCCGTCCCCCGTCTCGCCCACCACTTCGGCGTAGTGGACGGGGTCGGTGGCGCCCTCGGTGTTGATGACCAGGGCGGTGGCCGCGGGGCCGAGGCCGAGGTGCGTGCGGGCGTCGATCAGGTCGGGATCGCGCAGCAGCGCCAGCAGGCCGGCCAGGGCCGCGGCGCCCGACTCGCCGGCCACCACGCCGTGCCGGTGGCAGGCGCGCATGGCACTGCGTGCGGGCTGGTCGTCGATGGCCAGGAAGACGTCCACGGCGTCCCGGATGATGGGCCACGCCACGAGCGAGGGCATGCCGCAGCACAGGCCCACCATGATCGACCGCTGGTCGCCGCGGGCGGCAACGGGTTCGCCGGTGCCGTGCTCGATGGACTCCAGGAAGCAGGCCGACGACTCGGGCTCCACGCACACCAGGCGGGGGCGGGCGGCGCCGTACCGCAGGACGAGGCTCGCGGTGCCGGCGGCGGCCAGGCCGCCCACCCCGGCGGGCAGCAGCACCACATCGGGCGGAGCGGGCAGCTGGTCGGCGAGCTCGGCGAAGATGGTGCTGTAACCGGTCATGATGTCGCCGGGGATCTCCAGGTAGCCGGGGTAGGCGGTGTCGGCGATCACCTGCCAGCCCTCGCGGGCGGCGGCCTCGGCGCAGGCGGTGACGCAATGGTCGAAGGTGCCGTCGATGCGGCGGACCTCGGCGCCCTCGCGCTCGAGGCTCGCGACGCGGGCCGGGGCGGTGTCGGCGGGCAGGAAGATCACCGCCCGCTGGCCCAGGCGGCGGGCGGTCCAGGCCACGGCCCGGCCGTGGTTGCCGTCGGTCGCGGCGCAGAAGGTGATGCCGCCGAGGCGGGCGCGCACCTCCGGGTCGGCGCATGCGGCGGGGGCGAGGTCCTCGCCGGTGATCGCTCGCCAGCGCTTGCGGAGCACCGAGTCCATGGCGTAGCTCGCGCCCAGTCCCTTGAACGCGCCGAGGCCGAAGCGACCCGACTCATCCTTGATCAGCAGGCGGCCGAGGCCCAATTCGCGGGCCAGGTCGGACAGATCGCGCACCGGGGTGGGTGCGTAGCCGGGCAGGGAGCGGTGCAGCGGCAGCTGGGCCTGCGCGCGCACGGCCTCGACCCAGGCCAGCTCGGGCCGGTCCCATCGCGGCTCGGCCTGGCGTCCGGGGTTGATGGCGAAGCGGGCCACGTCAGTCGTCCTCCCTGAGCACGGCCGGGTGGTCGGCCAGGCCGTCCAGCAGCACGGCCAGGGCGGCGGCCGGGCGCAGGTCCACCGGCGCGCGGACCTCGGCGCTCGCGACGGCGAAGGTGTCGGCGGCCAGCATGACGCGCCCGGCCGGCGTCTCGTAGATGAGCTGGTCGCCGCGGCGGGCGAGGGATCGGTTGCCGTGATCGATGGTGAGCGTGGTGCCGGTCCGCGTGATCAGGTGCGCACCCGGGGTGGCCGCGAAGCTCGCGCGGCTGAGCGCCACGCGCGGCTTGTCGCGGTAGGGCGCGCCCGCCGTGGGGCAGAAGGTGGCGCAGTTGCCGCACTCGTTGCAGAGGTCGACGAGGTTGGCCGTCTGCCGGGCCTGGGCCACGACGAACTCGCCGTCGGCTTCGAGGCGGTATCCGTCGTCGGTGGGCACCACGCGCGAGAGGGGCCAGCGTCGTCGCGCCGTGGTGTAGGCGAGGTTGGCGCGGTCCGGGCACACCGACACGCACACGTCGCAGCGGTCGGCGCAATCGAGGCAGCGTCCGGCCTCGATCTGGGCCTCGGTGAGCGACAGCTCGCCGATGATCAGGTCGAAGTCGCCGTGGCCCGCCGACCTGCGCAGCGGCGGCGTGACCGGGGCCTGCAGTCGCGCGGCACGATCTTGCCAGCCGGCGTCGTCGAGGTCGCGCGGGGTGCGCGGCGCAGGGGCCACGTCGGGCAGGCCGAAGGCGGCGAGCATGGCCCGGGCGGCGCGGCGGCCGTCGCCCATGGCCGCGACCAGGGTGGCCGGCCCGCGCAGGGCGTCGCCGCCCACGTGGACGTCCGTCGCCGCCAGCAGGTCGCCGGGGGTGAGCTGCCCCACGGCGGTGACGACGGTATCGCAGCCGATGGCGACCGGCGCGCCGTCGGCGGGCACCGGTCGCGGGCGCCCCGACGGGTCGTCGGGACCGAGTTCCATGGGCTGGCAGACCAGCGCCAGACCGCCCGCGGCGGCCTCGATCCGCACCGGCGACAGCAGTTCGCGGATGACCACGCCCTCGTCCTGGATCGCCCGCAGCTCCTCGCGCGCGGCGGGCATCTGGGCCACCGTGCGACGGTAGACCAGGGTGACGGTTCCGCCGGACGTGGCCAGCCGGCTGGCGGTGCGGGCGGCGTCCATGGCGGTGTTGCCGCCGCCGATCACCACCACGTCGCGGCCCACGTCGGGGGCCGGCCCGCGCCGTGCGGCCGAGAGGAACCTGAGCGCCGGCCACACGCCGGGCAGCGCCTCGCCCGGGATGCCCAGGGGCCGGTCGGCCTGGGCGCCGATCCCGAGCATGACGGCGTCGTGATCGCGGCGCAGCTGGTCGAGGCGTGCGCGGTCGACGGCCGCGCCGGTGCGCAGCTCCACGCCCAGGGCCGCGAGGCGGGCGAGGTCGCGGTCGAAGTCGGCCTGGCTCAGGCGGAACGCGGGGATCGCGTCGGTGATCATGCCGCCGGCGAATGCCTTGGCCTCGAACACCGTCGTGCGCACGCCGGCGAGGGCCAGATGGTAGGCGCAGGCCAGGCCGGCCGGTCCGGCGCCGACGATGGCCACGCGGCGGCCGGTATCGGGCAGGGGCACGGGCAGGCCGGGGTCCGGGGCCCGGTGGGCGAGGGTGCGCTTGACGTCGCGGATACGCACCGGCGCCTCGTAGTTCACGCGGGTGCAACGCTCGAGGCAGGGGTGGTCGCAGACCATGCCGGTGACGGTGGGCAAGGGATTGTCGCGCAGGACCACCGCGAGGGCCGCGTCGAAATCGCCCCGGGCGGTCAGGTGCAGGTACTCGGGCACGTCTTGGCCGGCGGGGCACGTGTGGGCGCAGGGGGCGGCGATGCAGTCGAAGGCGCCGAGGGCGCGGTCGGTCTTGATGGTGCGGTCGGGGAAGGTCCGGCGCTGGTAGGCGTGGTTCCGCGCCACCTGTCCGGCGTAGGCCTGCAGGTTGGCGAGCGCGGCGGCCGCGGTGTCGAGGCCGGGCGTGGCGGCGCTGCGTCGGATGAGCTGGTCGATGGACCCCGCGCCCACGGCGCTCATGGCCCCGGCGAGGTTGTCGAGGTACTGGTGCAGACGCTGGTAGCCGCCGGGTCGCAGCAGGTCCGAGCAGACCGTCACCGGGCTCAGGCCGCTGGCCACCAGCCAGGACACGTTGCCCGCGTCGGCCCCGCCGGCGAACGAGATGTCCAGTCGGCCGTCCAGCGACTCCTGCAGCCGCGCCGCCGTGCGCACCGAGATCGGGTGCAGGGCGCGGCCGCTGAGGTAGCTCATGGGCTCGCTGGCGGGCAGGACGCCACGTGTGTTCCGGCACTCCAGCGTGTTGGTGAGCTTGACCGCGAAGCGCCGACCGCAGCGCGCGGCCACGCCCGTCAACGAGCGCACCAGGTCCAGGGCCGCGTCCCAGGCGAGGTCGTGCTGGAAGGCCTCGTCGGGCACCTCGGCAGGGAAGCCCAGGGTGTCGTTGAGCAGGCCGCGCACCTCGTCCGCGCCCAGCAGCGTGGGGTTGAGCTTGACGGTGGTGTCGAGGCCGCGCTCCTGCATGAGGAAGCAGGCGATGCGCTCGATCTCGTCGGGCGGGCAGCCGTGCATGGTGGACAGGGTGACGCTGTCGGCGACACCCTCGGGCACGGGGATCTCGAGGGCGTGCGGGAACCAGGGACGGGCCGCGGCCAGCCGCGCGGTGACCTCGTCGCGCGAGTCGGCGAAGCGGTCGAGGAAACCCTGCACCTTGGCCGACCGGACGCCGGCGAGGTCGTAGCCCACGCTCAGGTCCATGACGAAGCCGGGCTCGTCGGCCGCGAGGGTTCCGGCCGCCTGCTGCAGCAGACGGATCGCGACCCAGGCGTCGAGGTACTGGCTGCCGCTCACCGCGATGGGCAGTTCCTGGGACCACTCGCAGTTGTAGCCCTCGTCGGCCATGTCGATGCACGGTCGGGCGATGGCGAGCTCGTCGAGGACCTGGACGGTCTTGAGCTCGAGGAAACGCGCGCCGCAGAGCCAGGCCGCCACCAGGTTGTGGGACAGCTGGGTGTGCGGACCGGCGGCCACGCCGACGGGCGTGTCGAGGACGTGGCCGCGGCGCGGCAGGGCGAAGGGCTGGCCGCCGAGGTCGTCGAGCAGCAGGTCCTCGTGCAGGCCGAACACCGTGCCCAGGGCGGCGCGCTCCCGCCGGATCCAGTCCAGCAGGCGCTCGAAGCTCAGCGGGGCGAGGTCGGCGGTCATCGGCTCACCCGGTCACGCGGGGCAGGCCGCGGTCCAGCAGGCCGCGCAGCACGGCGGCCGGCGCGGCGAAGCGGCTGCAGAGGATCATCGCGGCGATGATGTAGGGCTTGTAGCCCGCCTCGCGGTAGAGGGGGTCGCGGTACTGGTCGAACACGTCGGCGGAGACCTCGCCCGCCGTGCAGGAGACGCCCGTGATGTCGGCGGGCAGGCAATGCAGATAGAGGGCCTTGCCGCCGCGGGTGCGGTCCATGAGGGCGCGGTCGCAGGTCCAGTCGACGTGGCGGGCGTTGCCGGCCAGGCACTCGCGTTCGAGGTCGGCGAGGCCGGGACGGTCGTGCGCGCGCAGGAGCTCGGTGCGCCGCTCCATCACGGCGTAGGGCGCCCAGCTCTTGGGGTAGACGATGTCGGCGTCCGTGAAGGCGTCGGCCATGTCGCTGGACGTGGCGAAGCTGCCGCCGGACTCGGTGGCCTGCCGGGCTGCGCGCTGCAGCACCTCGGGGATGAGGTCGTAGCCCTCGGGATGGGCCAGCACCACGTCCATGCCCAGCCGCGTCATCAGACCGATGATGCCCTGCGGCACCGAGAGCGGCTTGCCGTAGCTCGGCGAGTAGGCCCAGCTCATCACCAGCTTCTTGCCGCGCAGGTTCTCGAGCGATCCGAACTCGGCCACGAGGTGCGCCAGGTCGGCCAGGCTCTGGGTGGGGTGGTCGACGTCGCACTGCAGGTTGACCACCGGCGGTCGCACCGGCAGCACGCCGTCGCGGTGGGCGGCGTCGAGGGCGGCGGCCACCTCGAGCATGTACGTGTGGCCCGCGCCCAGGTACATGTCGTCGCGGATGCCGATGGCGTCGCTGAGGAAGGAGATCATGACGGCGGTCTCGCGGACGGTCTCGCCGTGGGAGATCTGCGACTTGCCCTCGTCCAGATCCTGCACCGCGAGGCCCAGCAGGTTGGCGGCCGACGCGTAGGAGAAGCGGGTGCGGGTGGAGTTGTCGCGGAACAGCGAGACGGCCAGTCCCGAGTCGAAGCAGCGCGTGGACACGTTGTCGGCGCGGAGCAGGCGCAGGGCCTCGGCCACGTCGAGGATGGTGCGCAGGTCGTCGAGGCTCTTGTCCCAGGTGAGCAGGACGTCGCGGCCGTGCAGCCCGCTGGTGCGTTTGCCCAGGGCGCCGAGGAGCTGGTACAGGCGGTCGTTCATCGCGGCGGATCCTCCGGTGGTCAGGCGTGCTGCGCCATGCGCAGGGCGAACAGGGCGTAGAAGGCGCTGGCGCGGACCAGGTGGTCCGTGGGCACCTTCTCGTCGGGAGCGTGGGCGAGGACCTCGTCGCCGGGTCCGTAGCCGATGCAGGGGATGCCGTGCAGGCCGTTGATGGCGATGCCGTTGGTGGAGAAGGTCCAGCGGTCGACCACCGGCCGCTCGCCGAACAGCGCCTCGGCCACCGCGGCGCCCTCGCGCACGGCGGGGTGGTCGGCGGGCATCACCCACGTGGGGTAGTACTTGGGCATGCCGTAGCGCAGGCCGGTGTAGGCCAGGCCGTCGTAGTGCAGCACCTCGACGGCGGCGTCGAGGCCGGCCACGGCGGCCTCGACCTCGGCCACGGCGCTCGCGGCGGTCTCGCCCGCGGTGAGGCGGCGGTCCAGGTGCAGGCGGGCCCGGTCGGGCACGGCGCACAGGCTGGGGCCGCTGCTGGTCATCTCGGTGACGGTGATGCTGCCCTTGCCGAGGAAATCATCGGGCCTGAGGCGCGGGTGCAGGTCCTCGATGGCCAGGCAGGCGCGGGCGGCCTTGTACACCGCGTTGTCGCCGCGCTCGGGCGCCGAGCCGTGGCAGCTGCGTCCGCGGAAGCTCACGCCCAGCTCCATGCGTCCGCGCTGGCCGCGGTAGACGCCGAGGTTGGTGGGCTCGGTGCTGATCACCAGATCGGGCCGCAGGCCGCCTTCCTCGATGAGGTACTTCCAGCAGAGGCCGTCGCAGTCCTCTTCCATCACCGTGCCGGTGACCACGAGGGTGAGTTCGTCGCGCAGGCCGAGCTCCTTGACGATGCGGCCGGCGGTGACGAAGGCGGCCGCGCCGCCCTCCTGGTCGACCGAGCCGCGGCCGTGCACGAAGCCGTCGCGGACCTCGCCGCCGTAGGGGTCGAAGCTCCAGTTGGCGCGCTCGCCCACGTCGACGGTGTCCATGTGGGCGTCGATCGCGAGCAGGCGCGGCCCCCGACCGATGCGGCCGATGCAGTTGCCCAGCGGATCGATGGTCACCTCGTCGAACCCGGCGGCCTCGAGCTGCGCGGCGAGCTCGGCGTTGACCTCGCGCTCCTGGCCGCTCAAGGACGGGATCCGCACGAGGCGGGAGAGGTTCTGGGCGGTCAGGTCGCGGTGCTGTTCGGCCAGTTGCAGGACCTCGCGGGCCAGGCTCATGCCGGGGTCTCCTCGGGATTGACGGTGGCGGCGCGCGGCGCGTCCATGAGCAGCGCCAGGGTGCGTTCGGGGGTGAGGGGGGTGGTCACGAGGGCGGGGTCCAGGTCCGGATTGGCGGCCAGGATCGCCCGGCGCAGGGCGAACAGCGCCCCGATGCCGTACATCAGGGGAGGCTCGCCCACGGCCTTGGATCCGAGGACGGCCTCGGGATTGTCGGCGTTCGCGAGGAACCGGACGTGCACGTCGGCCGGTGTGAAGCCCAGGTCCGGCACCTTGTACTTGCCGGCGGTATCGTGCAGGAGCAGACCGTCGACGTCCCAGCGGACGTCCTCGAGGAGCATCCAGCCCAGGCCCTGGGCCAGCGCGCCGTCCACCTGGCCGCGGTCGATCACCTCGTCGAGGCTGCGGCCGGCGTCGTGGACGATGCGCACGGTATCGATGCTCGACGTGCCCCGCAGGCAGTCCAGGGTGACCCGGACGATGGCCGTGCCGTAGACGTGGTAGGCGAACGGCCGACCCTTCTCCTTGGCCTTGTCGAAGTGCAGGCGCGGGGTGGCGTAGAAGGCGTGGGCCGCGAGGTCGACGCGCGCCAGGTACGCGGCCTCGACCAGGGCTTCCCAGGTGAGCCGGGTCGGACCGCCGGCCAGATGCACGACGCCGTCCGCGATCGTGATCGCGTCGGAATCGGGGCTGCCGAGGCGCGCGGCGGCCACGTGCCGCAGCCGGCTCTGGATCTGCAGGGCGGCCAGGCGGGCGGCCATGCCGTTCATGTCCGCGCCCGTGCTCGCGGCCGTGGGCGAGGTGTTGGCCACGCGGCTGGTGTTGGTGGTCTCCAGGCGCACGCGCTCCAGGCCCACGCCCAGGCTCAGGGCGGTGATCCGGCGGATCTTCTCGTTGACGCCCTGGCCCATCTCCACCGCGCCCGTCGAGACGCCGACGGAGCCGTCGGTGTAGACGTGCACCAGGGCGCCGGCCTGGTTCATGGACGTGTTGGTGAACGAGATGCCGAAGCAGACGGGCATCACGGCCAGGCCCTGCTTGGTGGCCTGGTGGGTGCGGTTGTGCGCGTCGACGTCCGCGGCCATGGCGTCCAGATCGTGCAGCGCGACGGCCTCGTCCCAGCAGCGCGCGGCGTGGCAGTTCTCCGCGCGCATGCCGTAGGGGAACGCCGAGCCGTCCTGCAGCAGGTTCAGGCGCTGCAGCTCCCAGGCCGGGCGTCCCAGCCGCTGCGCCGCCGCCTGCACGGCGGCCTCCATCACCACCATGGCCTGGGGCCCGCCGAAGCCCCGGAAGGCGGTGAACGGCGGCAGGTTCGTGCGGCAGCTGACGCCCGTGGCGCGCACGTTCTCGATCGCGTAGCTGGCCGTGGCGTGGAACAGGGAGCGTTCGAGCACCGCCGGCGAGAGGTCGGCCGCCGAGCCCGCGTTCTGGTAGAGGGTGACCTCGTAGGCCAGGAACCGACCGTCGCGCGTCAGGCCCAGCTTGTAGTCCGACGAGTAGGGATGGCGCTTGCCGGTCATCACCAGGTCGTCGCGGCGGTCGAGGATCAGGCGCACCGGCCGGCCCGTGACGCGTGCGCCGACAGCGCAGATGGCGGCCCAGGGCGTGGCCTGGTCCTCCTTGCCGCCGAAGGCGCCGCCGAGGCGCCGCACGTCCACCTGCACGCCGTGCATGGGCACGCCGAGGACCCGCGCGATCTGCTTCTGCACGCCGGTGGGCGACTGGGTGGACGAGTGCACCAGCACGGTGCCGTCCTCCGTGGGCACGGCCATGGCGCCCTGGGTCTCGAGGTAGAAGTGCTCCTGGGCGCCGGAATCCACGCGGCCGGCCACCACGACGTCGCAGCGGGACCAGGCCGTATCGACGTCGCCGATGGCGAAGGTGCGCGCGGGCAGGAGCAACTGGCCGCGCGCGGCCGCCTCGCGTGCATCGACGATCACCGGCAACGGCGCGATCGCGAGCTCGATCTCGCGACGGGCCCGCCGCGCCGCCGCCGCGCTGTCGGCCAGCACCACCGCCACCGGCTGGCCCGCATGGTGGACCGTACCGTCGGCCAGCAGCGGCTCGTCGGGCAGGATGGCGCCGATCTGGTTCTCGCCCGGGATGTCCGCGGCCGTGAGCACCCGCACCACGCCGGGCTGGGCGAGGGCGCGCGACACGTCCAGACCGGTGATCGTGCCGTGGGCCGCCGGCGAGCCCAGCACCGCGGCATGGAGCGTGCCGGCGGGCGCGGGGATGTCGTCGACGAACACCGACTCGCCGCGGACGTGCAGGTGCGGATCGCCGTGGTTCATACCAGCTCCTCGTGGCGCAGACGGTCCGGCACCAGGCGCAGCAGGTGGGCGATGAGCACCCGGCGGGCGAGCTCGCGCTTGTAGAGGGCGGTGCCGCGGACGTCGTCGATGGGGGCGATCTCCCGGTCCAGAGCCACGGCCGCCTCGCGGACGACGTCGGCGTCGAGCACGCGGCCGACGAGGGCCTGCGCGGCGTTGCGCGCCACCAGGGGAATGGGGGCGACGCCGCCGATGGCCAGCGTCGCGCTCGTGATCACCGGGCCGTCGAGGCGCGCGCGCAACGCCGAGTTCACGCTGGCGATGTCCAGGAACCGGCGCTGGGAGATCTTCTCGAAGCTCACCGCGTCGCCCTTCACCCCGGTGGGGATGCGCACGGACTCGATCACCTCGCCGGGCCGGCGCTGGAGCTGCTTGTACCCGAGGTAGAACTCGCCCAGCGGCAGCACGCGGCGGGCGCCGCCCTCGACCAGCACCAGCGAGGCGTCCAGGGCCAGCAGGAGCACGGTGAGGTCGCCGATGGGTGAGGCGTTGACCAGGTTGCCGGCCACCGTGGCGCGGTTGCGGATGAGGGTCGAGGCAAAGCGGTCGATGATGGCCGGGGCGTCGGGCACCAGGTCGCGGACGTCGGGGTCGTGCTTCAGGGTCTCGATGGTGACGCCGCCGCCGAGGCTCAGATGATCGAGCTCGCGTTCGATCGTGGCCAGCGCCGGGCGACGCGAGAGGAACGCGACGCCGTCGTCGTCGAGGAGCTCCGGCTGCTGGATGATGAGGTCGGTGCCGCCGGCCATGACGACCCGGTCGCCGCCGACGGTCCGCGGCGCGAGGTCCCGCCCGCGCAACCGCGCCGGCGCCGTCGCGAACCAGTCGGGCAGCACGCCCCACTGGATCAGCTGGGTGGCGCGGTCGCCGGGCGCAGCGAGCCGCCGCGCGCCGTGTTCGCAGAGCGCGTCGACCGCGCGCCGGATGGCCGTGTAGCCGGTGCAGCGGCAGACATTGCCGTCCAGGGCCACGGTCGCCGCATGGGACGAGAGGTCATCGCTTGTCAGCAGGAACCCGGTGAGGGCCATGACGATGCCCGGGAAGCAGAACCCGCACTGCGGCGCGCCGGCGTCCACGAGCGCCTGCTGCACCGGCGTCAGGCCCGTGGGTGGGTTGAGCCCCTCGACGGTGACCAGGTGGCGGCCGGGCAGTTCGCCCACAGGCAGGAGGCACGAGGCCACCGCACGGTAGGCGAGCCGGCCCGAGGCCGTGGGCTCGCCCAGCAGCACGGTGCAGGCGCCGCACTCGCCCTCGCCGCAGCCTTCCTTGGTGCCGACGAGGCCGCGGCGCTCGCGCAGCCAGGCCAGGGCCACGCCGCGGTCACCGTTGCCGAGCTCGACGAGCTGATCGTTGACCAGGCAGACGCCGCGGTCGCTCATGGCTCGACTCCCGCCGCCGGCGCCGGTCGGTCGCGCAGGTGCAGGTGGCCGCCGACACCGTGGCGGCAGGCCTGCATCTCGGCCGCGATGGACAGGGCGACGGCCGCCGGGGTGTTGCCGCCGAGGTGCAGGCCCACCGGCATGTGGATCCATTCCAGGTCGAGGTCGCGGCCGAGCCGTTCGCGCAGGCCGGCGTACATCTGCACCCGCTTGCGCCGCGAGGCGACCACGCCGAGGTAGCGCGGCCGGGCGCCGGTGGCGAGGATCTGTGCGAGCACCCGCTCGTCGCAGACATGCGAATGGGTCGCGATCACCACGAAGCTGGCGACCAGGTCATCGGGGGTGGGGATGGTCGCGTAGTCCGGACCGGCGACCAGGTGACGGGCGGGCAGGTCGGCGAGCTGGTCGGCGCGGTAGTCGACGAACACCACCTCGAAGCCCAGCGGCGCCAGGTAGAGGTGCAGGGCGCGGTTGACGTGGCCGCCGCCGAAGAGGTAGGCGCGTTCGCCGGCGCCCAGGACCTCGAAGAAGAGGGTCACCCGGCCGCCGCAGATCATGCCGGTGGGCTCGGCCGGGTCGTCGGGGCCCGGCGTGTGGTCGTCCAGGAGGTATTCCTTGAGCAGGGGCTGCCGCCGTTCCAGCACAGCGCGCGCGTCGGCCAGGGCGTGCTTCTCGATGGCGCCGCCGCCCACGGTGCCGGCCACGCGGCCCGCGGCGTCCACCAGCATCTTGGCCTGCACCTCGGTGGGCACGTGGCCGTGCCGGGCGACCACCGTCACCACCACGGCGGGGCGGCCCTGGCGGTTCAGCGTCTCGATCTCGGTGTAGATGTCAAGCATGCCAGCGCCAATCGTCTCGAGAACGGGCTCGTCAGCCGAACAGGCCCACGGCCACCTCGGCCGCCACCGCGAGCAGCAGCACGGCGGCCACCGCGGCCGCGCCGGGCGCCGACCGCGTCAACAAGGGCGTGCGCCCGCGCCCGTGGGTGAGGCTGACCAGGCCCACGATCACCGCGGCGCTCAGCAACGAGTCGCGCACCAGGAAGCCCAGCGGCGCGTGCAGGCCGTGCTTCATCATGCCGACGGACCAGCCGGCGGCCAGCACGGCCGACCAGCCGAGGAAGAGCACGCGCCAGCCGGTGCTGAACAGCAGGGCGCCCACGGCTGCCTGCGGCAACGTCGGTCGCCGGCCGGGCAGGCCCAGTTGGCGCGCGACCAGGGTGAAGGCCAGGCCCTCCATGAGGATGGCCGCCGCCGGGTTGAGCACCGCCAGCAGGTTGGGCAGCGGCAGGGCCAGGTCCACGAGCTTGATGGCGGCGGCGGTGAGGGCGGCCACGGCGGCGCTGCGCCGCGCGCCTCCGCTCTGCGTGGCGCTCAGCAGGCAGAACACCGCGAACGGCACCATGAGCACGCTGGCGGTGCCGGGCATCCGCACGAAGCTGTGGATGAGGTAGCCGACGGTGGCCTCGTAGAGCCCCCAGACGGCGCCCCAGAAGAGGCCGGCCCTCAGCGCCGATCGGCTGGTCGCGTGTCCGCTCATACCTGTCGCTCCTCGGTCAGCGCGCGGAGTTCCGCGCGCGTGTCGATGTCCATGAGCACCGACGGCTGCGCCACCGGCACCCGCACCGCTCCCAGGCTCCTGATCACGTCCCGCAGCGTGGCCCCGGCCGCCGCGGTGCCGATGACGCTCCTGGCGCGGCCGGGCAGGAGCACCGGATGCCCGCCCCGACCGCCGTGCTCGGGCACGACGACCCGGGCGGCGTCCTGCTCTTCGAACGTCCGCAGCATGGTGGCGGTCACCTCGGTCTCCACGAACGGGCAATCGGCCGGGAGCACGAAGAATCCCCGCAGGCCGGGCGTGAGGGCCGCCACGCCGGCCTGGACCGACGAGAACATGCCACGGTCGTGGTGCGCGTTCACCACCAGGGTGGTGCGGGGTCCGGCGGCCAGGAGGTCGGCCACCTCGGCCTGCCGGTGCCCGGCGACCACCACCACCCGCTCGCAGCAGGCCGCGAGCGTCGCGACCGCGTGCGCGAGAAGGGGGCGTCCCTCGTGCCGATAGGCGGGCTTGAACACCCCGGCTCGTCGCGAGCGCCCGGCCGCGAGGACGACTCCCTCGATCACGGGTGCTCCTCTCTGCGTAATTGACCGATGGTAGCCCCGTCGAGGCGGCCTTGTAAAGGCCGACCTGGCGCATTGCGGCAGCCGCCTGGCGCCTCCGCCGCGGGAGTGGGCGGCGGCGCCGTCCTGGTCGCGGTGGCTGACCCCGGTCCGGTCGGCCAGCGGTGGTTTGACCGGGAGCGGTCCGGGGTGATACGATGGGCGCATGAGATGACGATATCGCACCCTGAACCGCCCGCCGAGGAAGTCCGCCATGCAACGCCCCCGCCTTGCCGATCCGGTGCGCCTGGCCGTGGCCGCCGTCCTCGCCCTCGCCGTCTCCGCGCCGGCCCTCGCCGACGATTGCCTCGATCAGCAGGTCGCCGGCGGCACGGACACCCCGGCGCCCCTGATCAGCGGCTGGCAGTGGGCCCAGACGTTCACCTGCGAGGCGGGCGGCGAGCTGTCGCGCCTGGAGGTGGAGTACGACGCCGGCGGCACCCCGCCCGGCACGGTGAGCCTGCAGCTGCGCTCGACGGTCGACGGCCACCCGGATTCGGGCGAGGCCGCGTTGCTCGCCACGGTCGACCTGCCGATCGTGGCCGGGCCGGGCGTGCAGACGCTCGCCCTGGACCTCGGCGCGGCCGGCGTGATCGTCTATCCGGGGGACGTGCTGGCGGCCGTGCTGGTGACCGAGACGCCGGGCTACGACGTGTTCACCTGCGCGCGCTGGCGCGGCTACCAGTCCGACGCGTACGCCGGCGGCCAGGCGTTCTACAAGGCTTCGGTGCTCGACTGGGTGGCGCAGGAGACCGTGGATCTCACGGTCTCCTGCTACCTCGATTGCGCGACCCCGGTCGCCGGCCGCTCCTGGAGCGCGGTGAAGGGTCTGTTCTAGCGTGCCGTCCTCGACGCCGACCGTGGCCGTCGTCGGCGCCGGACCCGCCGGCCTCACCGCGGCCATCGCGGCCGCGCGGCGGGGCGCCCGGGTCGCCGTGTTCGAGGCCGGCCCCGCCCCCGGCCGCAAGCTGCTCGCCTCCGGCGGCGGCCGCTGCAACCTCACCAACACCCTGCCCGTCGATGCGTTCATGGCCCGTTTCGCCGGCCACGGACGGTTCATGCAGCCGGCGCTGGCCCGGCTCGGCCCCGGGCAGCTGCGCGCCTTCCTGGCGGAACTCGGGGTCGCCACCCACGCGCCCGATGGCCGCCGCGTCTTCCCGACCGACCATCGGGCCCGGACGGTGCTCGACGGCCTGCGGGCCGAGCTGGCGCGGCTGCAGGTCGAGCTGCACCTGGCCACCCCGGTCGTCGGCCTGGACGTCCAGGCCGACCGGATCCGCGGCGTGTTGCGGCCAGACGGTCCGTGGCCGGCGGCGGCCGTGGTCCTGGCCTGCGGCGGGTGCGGGTACCCGGCGCTCGGCGGTAGCCTTGCCGGCTGCGAGCTCGCCGCCGCCTGCAGCCACCGCCTCGTCGCGCCCCATCCCGGCATGGTGCCGCTGCGCACGCGGGAATCCTGGCCCGCCCGCTGCACCGCCGATACCGTACCGCGGGCCCGGCTGAGCTTGCGCCGCTCCGGCCGTCGCGGCCTGGCCGCCGTCGGCGACCTCATCTTCACGCGGGATGGCCTGGCGGGGCCGGTGGTGCTGGACCTCGCGCGCGAGGTCACGCCGCTGCTCGATGCCGAGGGTGCGCTGACGCTCGCGCTCGAGCTCACGCCCGACGATCAGGACACCTGGCGCGGCCGGCTGCAGGCGGCGCGCGCGGCCGCGCCCGCACGGCGTCTGGCCGACTGGCTCACGGACGAGGGCGAGCTCGGGCGCGCACTGGCCGGCGTGCTGAGCGAGCTGGCGGGCACGGATCCGGACGGGCCGCTGGAACGGGTCGGTCAGCCGGCGATGTCCCGGCTCGCGGCCGTCCTGGCCCGCGTCGAGGTCACGCTCGTGGGCCATGGCGGCTGGGACCAGGCCATGGTGATGCGGGGCGGCGTGAGCCTGCGCGACGTGCGCCCCGAGAGCCTGCAGAGCCGGCGGATCCGCGGGCTTTACCTGGCCGGCGAAATGCTCGACCTCGACGGACCCTGCGGAGGGTTCAACCTGCAGTGGGCGTTCGCGTCGGGCCACCTGGCCGGGACGAGCGCCGCGGGCGGTTGAGCCGGCTCAGTACGACATCGAGTCCAGCTTCACCTTCCCCTGGAACACCCGGTAGATGTGGAACGTGTACCCCACCACCAGGGGCATGCCGATCGCGGCCATGATGAGCATCGTCTGCAGGGTCTTCTGGCTGCTCGCGGCGTTGAACGCGGTCATGCTGAGCGCCGGGTCGTTGCTGGCGTGGATCAGCTCCGGGAACATGCCGATGCCGAACAGCACCAGCAGCAGCGCCATCGCGAGCGACGAGCTCAGGAAGGCGCGCAGCTCTCGCCCGAGGTGGATCTCGCGCGGGATGTTGGCGATCGCCAGCACGCTCAGCGCCGGCACCACGAACAGCAGCGGGTGGGCGCGGAAGGGCTCGGCCATCTGCGGCAGGTAGAGCAGCGTGGCCATGGTGACGATCACGTACATGATGATGAACGCGATGATGGTCGGGCGCACCCAGGTGCGCACGCGCGCGTTGAGGTCGCCCTCGGTCTTCATCACCAGGTAGATGGCGCCGTGCATCAGGAACATGGCCACCACCATCAGGCCGGTCATCACGGTGTACGGATGCAGCTGCGCGAGCAGGTTGCCCTGGTAGCGGAAGTCGGCCTCCAGCGGCACGCCCCAGGCCACGTTGCCCAGGGCGACGCCGATCAGCAGCGACGCGACCACGCTCGACACCGAGAAGGCCCAGTCCCAGAAGCCGCGCCACGCCCTGCCCTCGCGCAGGCTCCGCACGTGGATCGAGACGCCGCGGAAGACCAGCATGAACAGCAGCAGGATGAACGCGATGTAGAAGCCGCTGAAGGCGGTCGCGTACACGTGGGGGAAGGCCGCGAAGAGGGCGCCGCCGCCCGTGACCAGCCACACCTGGTTGCCGTCCCAGAAGGGGCCGATCGAGTTGAGGAAGATGCGGCGGTCGCGGTCGCCGCGGGCCAGCAGATGCAGGCCGCCGACCCCGAGGTCGAAGCCGTCGAGGATCGCGTAGCCGGTCAACAGCACGCCGACGAGCAGGTACCAGATGATGTTGTAGAGCTCGCCGGTCATCGCCGCGCCTCCTGCTTGCGGGGCAGATCCGAGTCGAGGGGGCCCTTGCGCACCTTCTGGTCGAGCAGGGCGATGAACACCACGAACAGACCCACGTAGATGAGGGTGAACAGGATCAGGGAGAAGAGCACGTTGCCGGCCGAGACGGTGTCGCTGACGCCGTCGGCCGTCCGCATGAGCCCGTAGACGATCCAGGGCTGGCGGCCCACCTCGGCCGTGGCCCAGCCGAGCTGGTTGGCGGCCTGGGGCAGGAGCACCGCCACCACCATGATCCACAGCAGCCAGCGGTGCTTGAAGAGGACGCCGCGCCAGGCGAGCAGGCCGCCGCCGCAGGCGAGCAGGATCAGGGCCATGCCGATGGCCACCATGACATGGTAGGTCTGGAACGTGAGCTGCACGGGGGGGCGGTCTGCCGCGGGCCATTCGTCGAGGCCGCGGATCACCGTGTCGGTGCTGCCGCCGGTGAGCACGCTCAAGAGGCCGGGGATCTTGATGCCGATCACCTGCTTGTTGGCCTCGTCGACCCAGCCGATCACGGTGAGGTCGGCGCTCTTGCCGGTCGCGTAGATGCCCTCCATGGCCGCCAGCTTGGTCGGCTGGTGCTCGTACACCGTGACGGCGCTGCTGTGGCCGCTCACGAGTTGCCCCAGCGAGGCCACGGCCGCCACGACGAACGCCACCTTCATGCTGGCGCGGGCGAAGGCGACGTGCTGGCGCTTCAGCAGGTAGTACGCGGCCACCGAGATGACGAAGAACGCACCCGCCTGCCAGGCGCCCATCAGCGTGTGCGCGAGCCGGTCGAGGGTGCTCGGGTTCAGCACCGCGCCCCAGAAGCTGGTGATCTCGGCGCGGGGGCCGACGGCGGTGTCGACGATGTGGTACGCGGTCGGCGTCTGCATCCAGCTGTTGGCGACGATGATCCAGATGGCCGAGAAGTGCGCGCCGAGGGCCACCATGCAGGTGGCGAAGAAATGCATGCGTTCGGAGATCCGGTCCCAGCCGAAGAGCAGCAGCGCCAGGAAGCCCGACTCGAGGAAGAAGGCGAAGATGCCCTCGGCGGCCAGGGGGCTGCCGAAGATGTCGCCCACGAAGCGGGAGTAGGCGGCCCAGTTGGTGCCGAACTCGAACTCCATCACGATGCCCGACCCCACGCCGAACGCGAAGATGAGCCCGAAGATGCGGACCCAGAAGCGGGTGAGCTGGTGGTAGAGGGGGTCGCGGGTCTTCAGGTACATGCCCTCCATCAGCACCAGGACCAGGCCCAGGCCGATGCTCAGGGGCGGGTAGAAGTAGTGGAAGCCGATGGTCAGCGCGAACTGGATGCGGGAGAGCAGGACGAGGTCCACGGCGGCGCTCCTCGGGAGAAAACACAACGGCATTGCAAGAAGAAATCTATGCGCCGCCCGACGGAGATCAAGGAGAGAATGCGTCGCGTCTGGCGTCCAGCAGGGCGCGCACCCGGGCCCGCAGATCCGTGGGCGAGAACGGCTTCTGCAGGAGGTCGTCGTAGTCGCGGCCGCGATGCTCGCGGATCGCGGCGTCCTCGGCATAGCCGGTGGCCAGGAGCACCGGGAGGTCCGGCCGCCGTTGCCGCAGCGTCTGCGCGAGCTCGAGGCCGCCGATGTTCGGCATGACGACGTCGCTGACGAGCAGATCGATCACGTCCAGCGGAGTGACGTGCAGCAGCTCGAGCGCGGCCATGCCGTCCCGGGCCTCGAGGACCGTGTAACCGCCGTGGCGCAGCACCCGGGCCATCAGGGCGCCGGCGTCCGCATCGTCCTCGACGAGCAGGATGGTCCCACACCCGTCCTCCACGCGCGGCCGCGGCGGCTCGCTCGACGGAGGCGCATCTCGGTGCCGGCAGCGCGGCAGGTAGATGTCGAAGCGCGAGCCCCCCTGCAGTTCGCTGTGGACGATCACGTCGCCGCCGCTCTGCTTGACCACCCCGTAGACCATGGCCAGGCCCAGACCCGTGCCCTTGCCGTGACCCTTGGTGGTGAAGAAGGGATCGAAGATCCGGTGCAGGCGGTCGGGCGGGATCCCGACGCCGTCGTCGACCACGCTGATCAACGCGTACTCGCCGGGCTCCAGCGCGTGGGCCGCCGGATCGCCGGCGTCCAGCCGGCAGTGGTCGGCCAGGAGCGTGAGGCGGCCGCCCCGGGGCATGGCGTCGCGGGCGTTGGTCACCAGGTTGATGACCACCTGCTCGAGCTGGGCCGGGTCGGCGCGCACGAGCAACTCGTCGGCGGGCAGCTCGGTGACGAGGTTGATGTTCTCGTCGAGCAGCCGTCCGAGCATGCGGACGAGGTTGGCCAGCAGGGGCCCGACGTCGACCACGGCGGGCCGGAGCACCTGCTTGCGGCTGAAGGCGAGCAGCTGGCTGACGAGGTCGGCCGCCCGTTCGCCCGCCCGGCGGATCTCCTGCGCGTAGAGGCAGAGCTCGGAATCCGCGGCCAGCGCCGATTCGATCAGCTCGCTGTGACCCAGGATGGAGACCAGCAGGTTGTTGAAATCGTGCGCCACGCCCCCCGCCAGGCGTCCCACGGCGTCCATCTTCTGGGCATGGCGGAGGTCGGCCTCGAGCTGCTTGCGCTCGCTGATGTCGCGCCACACGGTGTAGAGCCGCGGGCCCTCGGGGCCGGGGATGGCGGTCAGGAGGACCTCGACCGGGAACGCCTCGCCATCGGCCCGCTGATGGATCCACTCGAAGCGGTGATTGCCCGTGGACAGGGCCGTGGCCATCATCTCGTTCGCCTTCTCGAACGACGGCCGGCCGTCGGGCTGCGTCGGCGGCGAAAGCTGCGAGGGGTGGGTCTGCAGGACCGCCTGCTTGTCCTGGCAGCGCAGCATCTCGACGGCGGCCTGATTGCAGTCGACGAAGTGGTCGCCGTCAATGATCAGGTGGGCGTCGGAGGAATGCTCGAACAGGGCGCGGTAGGGGCTCGACGTGGGAAGCGGCATGACGCTCTCCCTCGCTCGGGACGCCGGGGCTCGGACCCGATCATGCCACGGACGCGCAGCTCAGTCCAGCGGTTCCCGCGCGACCGGGAACGTCATGCAGCGGCAGCCGCCGCCGCCGCGGGCGAGCTCGGAGCCAGCCACCGTCACCACGCAACGGCCGATGCGCTCGAGGTCGACCTCGCCGGCGATCACCTGGTCGGCCGTCACGATGGCGAAGCCGTGCCGCGACAGCTCGGCGAGCGTGTGCTGGTTGCGCGCGTAGCCGATCACCTTGCCGGGGGCGAGGGCGAAGAAGTTGGTGCCCGAGTGCCACTGCTCGCGTTCCTGCGCCCAGCGGTCGTCGCCGCCGCAGACGACCGGCTCGAGGTCGAGGCCGAGGTCACGCAGGCCCGCGAGCAGGTTGTCCACCTCGCGGATCCTGGCGATCTCGCCGTCGGTGATCTCGATGTGCACGGTCTCGTGGTGGTTGTGCTCGGTCACCAGCGGCGCGTAGACCATGCAGGCGTCGCGGTCGAGCAGGGTGAAGACCATGTCCAGGTGGATGAACGACTCCGGCTCGCGGGGGAGTTCCTGGACCAGGACGTGGCGCACGCCCGGCCGCAGCTTCAGCTGCTCGAGCAGGAAGTCGACGGCCTGCGAGCTCGTGCGCTGGCCGATGCCGACCAGCAGCACGTCGTCGCGCGCCACCAGGACGTCGCCGCCCTCGATGGTCACGGCGGGGTGGTCGTGGCCGCGACGCAGCGGATTGACGGTCTCGGCGGCGAAGCCCGGGTGGGCATCGAAGATGGCCTCCATGATGAGCGCCTCGCGCTCGCGCACCGGGTTGGCCATGCGGCCGATGAGCACCTGGCCGCCGATGGCGGCCGCGGCGTCGCGCATGAAGAAGAAGTTGTGCAGCGGCGGCAGCGAGAAGCGGTCCTGGCTCAGGAAACGGGTCAGGTTGTCGCGCACCAGGGGCATGCCCTCGATCAGCGTGGCGGCCAGCGTCCGCGGATCCTGCGCGGCGAGGCGCGGCACGAGGTCGAGCACGTCCTCGCGCTCGCAGATGCGCTGCAGGAGGGCCGTCTTGACCGGCTGGTCGGCGAGGATCTCGGCCAGGAGGTCCTTGAGCTGGAACGTGCGGGTCCACCGCTCGAGGACCCCCTGCAGCTGGTCGTACTCCTGCTCGGCCACGGGGAGGTTGAGGATGTCGCTGTAGAGCGCGCGCTGGGCCGTCGAGGGGGTCATCTGCTGGACCTCGGGACCCGGGCGGTGCAGCACGACGGCCCGGAGGCGGCCCACCTCGCTGCGGACGTCGATGCAGAGGCGGTCGGTCATGTCGGACTTTCCTGGCTGGGGGTCCCGTGGGGGCCGTAACCCTTGTCGGCTCCAGGCGTTCGTCGCCGAAGCCACGATAGCGTCGGCGCGTGGGTTGGACAACCCGCGCGATCAGACCCGGGGTTGAGTTCGCTGAGCCATTCGTGGTATGATCGCAGCTCGCCGACGATTGTCGCCCGCCGTCTCGCGGGTGGTCTGGGGGAGCTCGCCGCATCATCGTGCCCGCTTCGTTCCAAAGCCCGCGCCCCAGGTCTTCACGGTGGCGCCCTTGCGATCTGCTCTGGCTGCTGCCCGCCGTGTTGCTGGTGGTGGCCAAGGTGCGTGTCGTCCTCGACAGCCTCGACCGGACGGTGCTCGGCACGCTCGACGGCGCCGACGCCATCCTGCAGAGCGGCATCCTGGCCTGGACGGTGCGCCATTTCTGGCAGCCGGGCGTCTGCGTGCAGCTGCCGATCTTCTACCCGTCGACCAGCGCCCTGGTCTGCATGGACAGCCTGCTCGGGCAGGCCCTGTGCGTGGCGCCGCTCACGGTCGTGGCCGATCCGACGCCGGCCCTGCTCTACAACCTGGCCGTCATCGTCTCGTTGCTGCTGACGGCGGCCTCGGGCGCGGCCCTCTGGCTGGCGACCAGCCCCGACGAATCCCCCTCCCGCCGGGCGGCCGGGGCCGGCCTCTGCGCCCTGCTCCTGCTCGGCTCGCCGTTCACGGCCTGGCAGCTGGGCGTGCTCAACCAGATCTCGCCGCCGTGGGTGGTATTCCTCCTCGCCGGCCTCTGGCGAGGCTGGCTGCGGTTCGCCGACGCCCGCCCGCCGGGACCCTGGTGGTGGCTGAGCGCGGGGGCGCTCGTGGCCCAGGCCACGTGGGGCTGGTACGGCTTCGCCGACGCGGTGTTTGTCGCGGGCACGGCGGCCGCGCTGGGGGGCTGGCTGGCCTGGCGGCGGCGGCGCTTACGGGCGCTGCTGGCTCAGCTCGCCGGGCCGCTGGCGGTGGCGGCCGTGCTCGTGCTGGCCCTCGCCTGGCCGTACCTGCGGCTCCGCGCCGAGACGCCGGAATACACGCGCGAACTGGGCGCCGTGCAGTACTACGGTGCCCACCTGCACGTGCTCGGCAACGCCGGGCCCCACCGGCTGACCTGGTCGGACCTGACCGGGCCGGGCGAGCCGGCGAGCGACCGCGCCATGCGCAACACCGATGCCGTGATGCATCCCGGCTGGCTCACCTTGCTGTTCGCGGTCCTCGCGGTCTGCGCCCGCCGCAGCTGGCCGCCGTCGCGCCGCCGATTCCTCTGGTTGATCGCCGCCGTCGGCGTGGTGGGGTTCGTGATGTCGTTCGGCGATTCGGGCGGTTTGCCTCCGGGCAGCGATCGACGGTTGCTGCTGCCGTTCGGGATCCTGCGCGAGGTCTGCCTGCCGTTCACGGCGTTCCGCTGCCCGTCGCGGTTCATCTACCTCGCCACCGTCGCGCTCGCCTGGCTGGCGACGTCGGGCGTCCTGGCGCTCGGCGCCTCCCCGGTCCGCTGGCGGCGTCTCGTGGTCTGGGGTGTCGCCGCCGGGCTGATCTGGATCGAGTCGGTGCCGATGGGCATGCGCGCGATCCCGCTGCCGGTGGACGGGCGGACGGACACCGCCGCCGTCGAGTCCGCCGCGCCCGGCGCCGTGCTCGTGGTGCCGGCGCCGGCCACGGAAGCCGACGAGACGGCCGACGGTGCATTCTGGCTGCACCGGGCCCTGGCCACCGGCCAGCCGGTGACCGACGGGCTCTCGGGCTGGGTTCCGCCGACGGCCCGGCGGCTGCGGGCGCGGCTGCAGGATTGCGAGGCCGGCCGACTGGCGGTGCCGGCGCTGCTGGACAGCCTGCGTGCGGCCGGGATCGTCGGCGCCGAGGTGTCCGAGCACGGCGCCGATCCCCGGCGGGCGACGTTCTGGGAGGGCGCGCTCGAGTCGGCCGGCTTCCGGGGGGCGACCCGCGCGCCGGGGTATCGGTATTATCCGTTCGTGGACACCGCCGACCGATAACGGCGGTCCCGTCTTGACGTTTGGTCCTGAGGTCTGTACAATACCGCAACGGTATCAGTTCACGTTCTCGAATCGGAGCCCGGCATGACCCGCCTCGGCATCTGCACCGCCGCCCTCGGCACCACCGGTTGGTGGTGGTGGCGCAGCGTGCCCGTGGATGGAGGTCGCCGACCGGACTAGAGACGCTGCCCCGCGCAGCCCCGGACGTCGAGAGGCCCGCCATCCGCGACAGGATGGCGGGCTTTTTTTTACTTGGAGCGAGTTTCACCAGGAGCGAACCATGGTCACCCCCGCCCTCGACGAATACCTGAGCCTGGCCCGCCAGGGCCGCCTCGCGCCGCTGCGGCGCCGGATTCCCGCCGACCTGGACACCCCGGTCTCGGCCTATCTGAAGCTGGCCGCCCACGGCGCCGTGTTCCTGCTCGAGAGCGTGGAGCAGGGCATCCAGGTGGGGCGCTACTCGTTCATCGGGCTGGACCCGCGGCTCGAACTGTCGCTCAAGGACGGCGTCACCACCACCACCCTGGGCGACCGGACCAGCGAGGCGCCGCTCGATCCCGACGCCCCGTTCGCCCGCCTGCAGGCGGCGCTCGCCGACGCCCGTCGCCACGCGACCGGCGACCTGCCCGGGCCCCTCGGCGCGGCCGTCGGCTACCTCGGCTGGGAGATGGTCAAGCACTTCGAGCGGGTCGCCATGCCCGCCGCGGGGGACCTCGGCCTGCCCGACGCGCGGCTCCTGTTCCCGTCGGCCCTGGTGGTCTTCGACCACGTCAAGAGCGAGATCGAGGCGGCCGTGCTGCCCCGCGACGACGCGCCCGACGCGGCCGGCTACCAGGCGGCCCTCGCCCGGCTGGACGCGATCCTGGACGCGCTGCGCAGCCCCCTGCCCGCGGGCTCGACGCCGGCGTCCGTCGCGTGCCTCGAGGCCTCGGCGAGCGACACCAGCGAGGCCGAGTTCGTCGGCGCGGTGGAGCGGGCCCGCGAGCACATCCTGGCCGGCGACGCCTTCCAGATCGTGCTCAGCCAGCGCCTGAGCGGCCGCACGGCCGCCGATCCCTTCACGGTCTACCGCGCGCTGCGCATCCTCAATCCCTCGCCCTACCTCTTCTTCCTCGACTTCGGCGACATGCAGCTCGTGGGTTCGTCGCCCGAGTCGCTGGTCACCCTGCACGGCGACCGCGCGCAGGTCGTCCCGATCGCCGGCACGCGGCCGCGCGGCGCGTCGCCCACGGAGGACCGGGCGCTGGAGGCCGAGCTGCTCGCGAGCGACAAGGAACGGGCCGAGCACCTGATGCTGGTGGACCTCGGCCGCAACGACCTCGGCCGCGTCTGCCGTCCGGGCACGGTGCGGCCGGTGAGCTTCCAGCAGGTGGAACGCTACAGCCACGTCATGCACCTGGTGTCGCGGGTCGAGGGCCGGCTGCGCGAGGATCGCGACCGCTGGGACCTGGTGCGCTCGGTGTTCCCGGCCGGCACCCTCTCGGGCGCGCCGAAGATCCGCGCCATGGAGATCATCGGCGAGCTGGAGGGCCGGCGCCGCGGGCCGTACGGCGGCGCCGTGGGCTATTTCGCGCCGGGCGGCGACCTCGATCTCTGCATCGCCATCCGCACCCTCGTGTTCCGCGGCGACCGCTGGTACGCCCAGGCCGGCGCCGGCATCGTCGCCGACAGCGATCCCATCGCCGAGTACCACGAGACCCTGCACAAGCTCCAGGCCGTCACGCGCGCCATCACCGTGGCCGAGGGAGGATTCGCGTCATGATCCTGATGATCGACAACTACGACAGCTTCACCTTCAACGTGGTGCAGGCCCTCGGCGAGCTCGGCGCCGAGACGCTGGTCCGCCGCAACGACGCGGTCACCGTGGACGAGGCGCGGGCGCTGAATCCCGACGGCCTGGTGATCTCGCCCGGCCCGGGCACGCCGCAGGACGCCGGCATCTCGGCGGCGCTGATCGAGGCGTTCGCCGGCAAGGCGCCGGTGCTGGGCATCTGCCTCGGGCACCAGACCATCGTCGAGGTGTTCGGCGGCCGCATCGTGCGGGCCGATCGCGTCATGCACGGCAAGACCAGCGAGATCTTCCACGACGGCCGCACCATCTACGCCGGCCTGGGCAGTCCCTTCCAGGCCACCCGCTACCACTCCCTGCTGGTGCGCGAGGCCGACGTGCCGGCCTGCCTGGAGATCAGCGCCTACACCACGGCCGGCGAGGTCATGGGCGTCCGGCACCGCGAGCACGCCGTCGAGGGCGTGCAGTTCCATCCCGAGAGCATCATGACGACCGAGGGGGGCCAGCTGCTGGCCAACTTCCTGCGGCGCTGCGAACCGGCCCGGAGGTGCGCCTGATGGCCGCGCAACTGGTCCGGCAGATCCTGGACGGCCAGCCGCTGACGGCGGCCGAGGCGCGGACCCTGATGGGCGAGATCATGGACGGCGGCCTGGAGCCGGCACCGCTGGGCGCGGTGCTCGCCACCCTGCGCCTGCGCGGGGTGACGGCGGCCGAGCTGGGCGGTTTCGCCCGCGCCATGCGCGAACGCGCGGTCACCGTCGCCGCCGCGTCCGCCGCGCGGGCCGTCGACACCTGCGGCACCGGCGGCGACGGCCAGGGCACGTTCAACATCTCGACGGCGGCCGCGCTGGCGGCGGCGGCCGCGGGGGCTCCGGTGGCCAAGCACGGCAACCGCGCGGCCAGCTCGCGGTGCGGCTCGGCCGACGTGCTCGAGGCCCTCGGCGTCAACCTCGACCTCGACCCCGTCGCGCTCGGGCGGCTGCTCGACGACGTCGGCATCGCCTTCCTCTTCGCCCCCAACCACCACCCGGCGATGCGCCACGCGATGCCGGTGCGGCGGGCCCTCGGCGTGCGAACGGTCTTCAACCTGCTCGGTCCGCTGACCAATCCGGCGGGGGTGCGGCGGCAGCTGCTCGGCGTCTTCGCGCCCGAGCTCTGCGGTCTGCTCGGCGCCGCGCTGCGCGACCTCGGCGCCGAGCGCGCCCTCGTGGTGCATGGCCGCGACGGCCAGGACGAGCTGTCCCTCACCAGCGACACCGTGGTCACCGAGCTCGATCAGGGCCGCCTGCACCACCACGTGGTGCGCCCGGAGGACGTGGGCCTGGAGCGCTGCTCGGCCGGCGATCTGGCCGGCGGCGACGCGGCCGCGAACGCCGCGCTCCTGCAGCGGGTGCTGGCCGGCGAGCCCGGACCGCGCACGGCCGCGACCGTCTTCAACGCGGGCGGCGCCCTGTACGTGGCCGGTCGCGCCGCGAGCCTCGCCGAGGGCGTGGAGCAGGCCCGCGAGGCGCTCGCCGACGGACGCGGCCGGCGCCTGCTGGCACGGCTGGTGGAGGCGTCGCACGACCTGGCCGGCCCGGACCGGCGCGAGGAGCCAGTGTACATGAACAACTTCCTGACCCGGGTGGTGGAGCAGAAGCGGACGGAGGTGGCGCCGGGCGCCGCGTCCGCCCTCGCCCGGCGCGCGAGCAGTGCGCCGGCACAGGGCGGTGCCGCGATTTCCGCTACGGCGCCGCACGCCGCCAGGCCCGACCGCATCGCCGGAGGTGAAGCGACGGTCGCCCAGCATCGTGCGCTTCCGGCGCCAGGAGCCGCCGGCCGCGCTGGCGGCGGTCTACCACGAGGCGGGCGCGGCGGCGCTGTCGCTGGTCACCGACCGCCCCAACTTCGGCACCGGACCGGGCGACATCCGGCCCATGCGCGACGCGGTGCCGCTGCCGCTGGTGGCCAAGGACTTCGTGATCGACCCCTGGCAGCTGCTGGCCCTGCGCGCGGCCGGCGCCGACTGCGTGCTGCTCATCGCCCGCCTGCTCGATGGCGCCCAGCTGGCCGACCTGCACGCGGAAGCCGCCGAGCTGGGCCTCGCCGCCCTCGTCGAGTGCCACGACGAGGACGACGTGACGCGGGCCCTGGCCGCCGGCGCCGCCCTCGTCGGCATCAACAACCGCGACCTCGACACCTTCGCCGTGTCGCTGGACACGAGCCGCCGGCTGCTGCGGGGCATGCCGACCGGGACGGCGGTCGTGGTGGAGAGCGACATCGCGGGCCGGGCCGGTGGCCGAGCTGCAGGCCCTGGGCGCCACCGCGTTCCTGGTCGGCGGCTGTCGCTGCTCCGAGTGACGATCCGAGGACGGCTGCTGCTGTCGCGGCGCGTCGTCAGCCGCAGCCAGGAGGCGCAGGCCATGACCGCGTGAAGATCTGCGGCATCCGCGACGCGGCCGACGCCTGCCTCTGCCATGCGGCGGGCGCCGACCTGCTGGGCGTGATCCTCACGGAGAGCCGCGGCGCATCGACCCGCTGCGGGCGGCGGCCATCCACCGAGGGCGGTGCCGACGGCCGCCTGAGTGGGCGTGGTGCGCGACGGCGCGACCGCCCACTCGCCTGCAGTGCTCGGTGGCCGGGGTCGACGTCACGTGCAACTGCACCGGGTGCGTCGACCCGCGGCGCTGGGCGGCGGTGGCCGAGGCCTGCCGGCGTCCGGTGCTGCCCGGCGCTCATGGCGGACCAGGTCGCGGCGGTCCTGGATCTGCTGCCGGCCGGCGGCGAGCTGCCGCTCGAGGGCCTGCTGCTCGACCTGCCCAAGACCGGACGTCCGGCCGGCCCGGCCGAGCGCGCCGATCTCTGGCGCATGGCCCGCCGGGCGCTCGCCGCCGGTCTGCCGGTCTACCTGGCCGGCTCGCTCACGGTGGCCGACCTGCCCGCGGTGCGCCGCGAGGTGGGCGGCTGTCATCTCGACGTCTGCCGGGGCACCGAGCGGTCCCCCGGCGTGAAGGATCCCGACCTGGTGCGCGGCTTCCTGGCCGCCGCCCGTTCTCCGGAGGTGGGGCGTGTCTGATCCCGTGACCGCGACCGCACGACCGGGCCGTTTCGGCCGGTTCGGCGGCCAGTTCGTGCCCGAGACCCTGATGCCGGCCCTGGCCGAGCTGGAGCAGGCGCTCCTGGCCGCTCGCGCCGACCGCGCGTTCCAGGAGGACCTCGACAACCTCCTGCGCCACTATGCCGGGCGGCCCACCCCGCTGGATCGGGCGCAGCGCCTCGAGGCGGCCCTCGCGAGCCCCGCGCCCATCTACCTCAAGCGCGAAGACCTGCTGCACACCGGCGCCCACAAGCTGAACAACACGCTCGGGCAGGTGCTGCTGGCCCGACGGATGGGCAAGGCCCGCATCATCGCCGAGACCGGCGCCGGCCAGCACGGCGTCGCGACGGCCGCGGTGTGCGCCCGGTTCGGGCTCGCGTGCGTGGTCTACATGGGCGAGGTGGACATGGCCCGGCAGCGGCCCAACGTCCAGCGCATGCGGCTCTTCGGCGCCGAGGTGCGTCCCGCGCGGACCGGCCGGCGCACCCTGCAGGACGCCACCAGCGAGGCGATCCGCGACTGGGTGGCCAACTGCGAGACCACCTACTACATCATCGGCTCCGCCGTCGGGCCGCACCCGTATCCCGAGCTGGTGGGCGGCTTCCAGGCCGTGATCGGCCAGGAGGCGCGGGCCCAGCTCCTCGGGCAGGCCGGCCGCCTGCCCAGCCATGCCGTCGCCTGCGTCGGCGGCGGCAGCAACGCCATCGGGCTGTTCCGGGCGTTCCTCGACGACCCCGACGTGACCCTGGTGGGCGTGGAGGCGGGCGGCAGCGAGGCGGGGCATGCGCGCACCCTCGGCGCCGGCGAGCCCGGCGTGCTGCACGGCGCGCTGAGCCTGCTGCTGCAGGACGCGCACGGCCAGGTGGCGCCGGTGCACTCGGTGTCCGCGGGCCTGGACTACCCGGGCGTCGGACCGCAGCTCGCCCAGCTCAAGGACGCCGGCCGCCTGGTCGTGGCCAGCGCCACGGACGCCGAGGCCCTGCAGGCCTTCGGCGACCTCTGCCGCCTGGAGGGCATCCTGCCGGCGCTGGAGACCGCCCACGCGCTGGCACACCTGCGCCGGCTGGTGCGCGAGCCGGGCGTCGAACTGGTGGTGGTGAACTGCTCGGGTCGCGGCGACAAGGACCTCGACCACCTGCCCGCGGAGGTGACGGCATGACCACCCTCGAACAGCTCTGCCGGGCCCGCCGCGCGGCCGGCGAGAAGGCCCTGATTCCGTACGTGACGGCCGGTTTCCCCGACGAGGCCACGAGCCTCGAGCTGCTCGCCGCATGCGTGGCGCGGGGCTGCCCCGTGGTGGAGGTGGGCGTGCCGTTCAGCGATCCGGTGGCCGACGGCCCGGTGATCCAGCGGTCGAGCCAGCACGCCCTCGAGCGCGGGATGACCTTGACCCGCGCCCTGCACCTGGTGCGCGAGGTGGCCGACGCCGGCGGCGCGCCCGTGGTGATGACCTACCTCAATCCGATCCTGCGCCTGGGCCTGGCCGGATTCGCGGCCGCCGCCGCACGAGCAGGCTGCACCGGCGTGATCGTGCCGGACCTGAGCGTGGAGGAGTCGCCGGAGCTGCGGGCGGCCCTGGCCGCCGAGGGCCTCGGCCTGGTCGACCTGGTGGCCCCGACCTCTGGCCCGGAGCGGCTGGGGCGCATCGCTCCGGCCGCCGCCGGATTCCTCTACCTCGTGGCGGTGGCCGGGGTGACCGGCACCCGCAGCGCCCTCGCCACCGACCTGGCGGCGTTCACCGACCGGGTGCGCATCCACACCGACCTGCCCCTGTACGTCGGCTTCGGCATCGACGGTCCCGCGCGTGCGCGCGAGGCGGCCGCGGTGGCCGACGGCGTGATCGTGGGCAGCGCCATCGTCCGCCGCTTCCTCGACCAGCCCGACGCGCGGGACGGTCTCGGGGCGGCCCTCGCCCTCGTGGACGGCCTGCTGGCCGAGCTGCCTGCGGCCGCGCGGAGGTCGTCGCCATGATGATCGTCACCATGCGTCCGGGTGCGAGCGTGGCCGAGATCGGCGCCGTGCTGCGCGCCTGCCAGGAACGCGGGCTGCGCGCGGTGCCCAGCCACGGCGAGCAGCGCACCGTCATCGGCCTGGTGACCGCCGACCGCTCCACCCCGCTCGCCGACGTGGCCGCCCTGAACGGCGTCGAGCAGGTGAGTCCGGTGTCGGCCGCCTTCAAGCTGGTGGGCCGCGAGTTCCGGGCCGAGCCGACGGTGGTCGACGTGGCGGGCGTCGCGATCGGCGGCCCCGAGTTCGTCGTCATGGCCGGCCCCTGCGCGGTGGAGGACGCCGCGCAGATCGACATCTGCGCCCGCGAGGTGGCCGCGCGCGGGGGGCGCATCCTGCGCGGCGGCGCCTACAAGCCCCGCACCTCGCCGTACAGCTTCCAGGGCCTCGGCCAGGAAGGCCTGCGGCTGCTCGCGGACGCCGGCCGCCGCCACGGCCTGCCGACGGTGACCGAGGTCATGCACCCGGACCTGGTGGAGACGGTGGCCGCGCGGGCCGACATGCTGCAGATCGGCGCCCGCAACGTGCAGAACTACGCGCTGCTGGAGGCGGTGGGCCGGGCCCGCAAGCCGGTGCTGCTCAAGCGCGGCCTGATGACGACGGTCGAGGAACTGCTGCTGGCGGCCGAGTACATCCTGGCCGGAGGCAACCGTCAGGTGGTACTGTGTGAGCGTGGCATCCGCACCTTCGAGACCAGCACCCGCAACACCCTCGACGTGACGGCGGTGCCCGTGATCAAGAGCAAGAGCCACCTGCCGGTCATCCTCGACCCCAGCCACGCCGCCGGCCTGCGCGAGTTCGTGCCGGCCCTGGCCCGAGCGGCTGGCCGTCGAGGCCGACGGCATCATGATCGAGATGCACCCCGAGCCGGAGCGTGCCATGAGTGACGGTCGCGGAGCCTGACCGACGCCTTCGCCGCCATGATGGACGAGCTGCGCCGCCTCGGCACGGCGCTGGACCGCCCGGTGGCGGCGGCGCGGCAACCGGGCGAGGCCGGCGCGTGATCCGGCGCGTGCACCGGGCGCGGCGCCTCGTGGGCGCCGTGCGTCCGCCCGGCGACAAGTCGCTGGCCCACCGGGCGCTCATCTTCGCGGCGCTGGCCGACCGGCCGGTGACCGTGCGGGGGCTGCCGCCCGGCGAGGACGTCGCGAGCACGCGACGCTGCCTGGCCGACCTCGGCGTCGAGTTCATCGACCTCGGCCCGGGTGACGTGCGGGTGCAGCCGCCGACGGTCTGGGTCCGTGGCCGCCACCTCGACTGCGGCAACTCGGGCACCACCACCCGCTTGCTCACCGGCATGCTGGCCGGCCTCGGCGTGCCCGCCGTCCTGGACGGCGACGCGTCGCTCAGGCGGCGCCCCATGCGGCGGGTGTCGGGTCCGCTCGAGGAGATCGGCGCCAGGGTGTCCACCGACCCGGACGGACGCCTGCCGCTGCGCATCGGCGATCCCGGCCAGCCCTTGCGCGGCGGCCGCGTGGTGCTGGCGGTGGCCAGCGCCCAGGTCAAGAGCGCGCTCCTGCTCGCCGGACTGCACGCGGCCGGTCCGGTCGTGGTGACCGAACCGTCGGCCAGCCGCGACCATACCGAGCGCATGCTCGCGGGCCTCGGCGCCGAGATCATGCGCGACGGCCTGACCGTCACGCTCCTGCCCCAGAAGGCGCGCCTGCGGGCCCGGGATCTCGACCTGCCCGGCGACATCTCCACCGCCGCCTTCTACCTGGTGGCGGCGGCGGTGGTGCCCGACTCGGTGGTCACGCTCGAGGGCGTGGGCGTCAATCCGACCCGCACCGGCGTGCTCGACGTGATGCGGGCCATGGGCGCCCGCATCGAGGAGACGAACCTGCGCGACATGGCCGGCGAACCGGTGGCGGACCTCGCGATCCGGACGGCCCAGCTGCGCGGCTCCGTCATGGCGGGCGACCTCATCCCGCGCCTCATCGACGAGGTTCCCGTGCTCGCGGTGCTCGCGACCCAGGCCCGCGGCGTCACCGTGGTGCGCGACGCCACCGAGCTGCGGTTCAAGGAGTCCGACCGCATCACCGCGACGGTGCGCGAGCTGCGGAAGCTCGGCGCCGACATCCGCGAGCGCGACGACGGCCTCGAGGTGCACGGTCCCACGCCGCTGCATGGCGCGGCCGTCGCGGCCGACGGCGACCACCGCCTGGCGATGGCCCTGGCCGTGGCCGGCCTCGTCGCCGACGGCGTCACCGCCATCGCCGGTTCCGAGGTGGCCGCGGTCTCGCACCCCGGGTTCTGGGACGACCTGGTGCGCCTCGGCGGCGACGGCCTCGTCGAGGTGGAGGCGCCTTCGTGACCATCACCGGCGGCACGCGTGTCTATGGCCTCCTCGGTGCGCCGGTGGCTCACAGCCTGTCGCCCCGCCTGTGCAACGCGGCGTTCGCGAGCCTGGGCGAGGACGCGGTCTACGTGGCGCTGCCGTCGGACGCCGCGCGGCCTGCCGACCTCGTGGCCGGCCTGGACGCCCTCGGCCTCGCGGGTGCGAACGTCACCTATCCGCTGAAGGCCGCCGTGATGCCGCACCTGGTGGAGGTCTCGGAGGCGGCCCGGCGGGTCGGTGCGGTCAACGTGCTGGTCCGCGCGCAGGGCGGCGGCTTTCGCGGCGAGAACACCGATGCGCCGGGCCTCGTGCTCGCGCTGCAGACCTGGGCCGCGCAGGAGCCGGCCGCCGCGCGCGTGGTCGTGATCGGCGCCGGGGGCGCGGCCCGCGCCGCCGCCCACGGACTCCTGCAGGCCGGTGCGCCCGAGGTGGTGCTGCTCGCGCGCGACCCCGCGCGGGCGGCGGCCGGCCTCGACGACCTCGTGACCCACGGCGCCGGTGGTCGGGCGACGGCCGCCGCGCTCGACGGTCCGGAGGGGCGCCGCGCGCTCGCTGCCGCGACCCTGGTCGTGCAGGCGACGCCGGTGGGCCTGGATGATCCTCACGCGCGGCCGCTCGTCATGCCGGACCAGGCGCCGGCCGCCAGCGGTTTCGAGCTGAACTACGGCGCCGGGCCCACCGCCTTCGTGCGGGCGTGGCGGGCGGCCGGACGGCGCTGCCTGGACGGGCGCGATCTCTTGACCGCCCAGGCTCACCTGGCGCTCCGGCTCTGGCTGGGACGGGCGCCCGACCTCGCGGCCATGCGGCGGACCATCGGCCAGGAGGGGGACCCGGCGTGACCAACGTGGTGCTCTGCGGCTTCATGGGAACGGGCAAGACGGTCGTCGGGCGCCTGCTCGCCAGGTTGCTCGGACGCGAGTTCTACGACCTCGACGCCGTGATCGAGGAGCATGCGGGCCGCAGCGTGGCCGAGATCTTCGCGGCGGCGGGCGAGGCCGGGTTCCGGAGCCTCGAGCGCGAGGCCGTCCTGGCCCTGGCGCCGGCGGCCGGCCGCGTGCTCGCCACCGGCGGCGGCGTCCTCCTGGATCCCGCCAACCGCCAGGCCCTGGCCGCCGGCGGCCGCCTGGTGCTGCTGACGGCCTCGCCCGCGGTCCTGGCCGCCCGGCTGGCGGGCGACCGGGCGCGGCCCCTGCTCGCGGGCGCGTCCGACCCCGCCGCCCGCATCGCCGAGCTGCTGACCGCCCGGACACCCATCTACGCCGGCCTCGACGTCGCGATCGACACCAGCGGGCTCCTACCGATCGAGGCGGCCGTCGCCGTCGCACGGGCGGTGGGCATCGCCACCACCGTGAGCGAGATCGAGGTCGCCGGGGCGGCCGGCCACGCGCCGCTCGCGGCCCGGAACCTGACCGCCACGCGGGTGGTGACCGGGCGCGGGGCCGCGCTCACGCTGGGCGACGTGCTGCGAGACCGCGGCGTCGACGGCCACGTCGTGCTCGCCATGCCGCCGGTGGTGGCCCGTCACCACGGCGAGGCGCTGGCGGCGGCCATCGCCGCGGCGGACCTGTCGCTCACCACGCTCGAGGTGCCGGATGGCGATCGCCAGAAGAGCTTCGACCACGCCGTGCAGCTCGTCGACCGGCTGGCCGAGCTGGGCTGCGACCGCAGCGCCTGCATCGTGGCCGCCGGCGGGGGCGTCACCGGCGACCTCATGGGCTTCGTGGCCTCGCTCTACATGCGCGGCATCGCGCTGGTGAACGTGCCGACGACCCTGCTGGCCATGGTGGACGCCCACCTCGGCGGCAAGACGGGCGTCAACACGCCCCGGGCCAAGAACCTCGCGGGCGCCTTCCACCCGCCGCTCGCGGTGGTGGCCGATCCGGTGCTGCTGAACACGTTGCCCGGGCGGGAGCTGGCCTGCGGGCTGGCCGAGGTGGTCAAGACCGCCCTGATCGGCGACGCGGAGCTGTTCGAGATCCTGGAGGCGGCGCTGCTGGACCCGGCCGGTCCGCATGCGCGGCGCGATCCGGTCCTTCTCGACCGCTGCGTGGCCGGCTGCGTGGCGGTCAAGGGCGGCGTGGTGACGCGGGATCCCTGGGAGCTCGGCGAGCGGCGGGTGCTCAACCTCGGCCACACCCTCGGCCACGCCCTCGAGGCGCAGCGCGAGCTGGAGCTCTCGCACGGCGAGGCGGTGTCCCTCGGCCTGGTGGCGGCGTGCCGTCTGGCCGTCGACCGTGGCCTCGCCGGCGGCGACCTGCGGGACCGCACGCGGCGCCTGCTCGCGGCCTGCGGCCTGCCGGTCACGCCGCCGCCGGTGGCCGACGACCTCCTGCGGGCCCGCCTGCGCCTGGACAAGAAGCGCCAGGGGCCTGACCTGCGGTTCGTCTTGCCCACCGGGCTCGGCCGGGCCATCGTGGTGGACGACGTGACCGAGGACGAGGCCCTGCGGGCCCTGAACGAGGAGCGAGCATGCGCATCGTCGTGATCCACGGCCCCAACCTGAACCTGCTGGGCCACCGCGAGCCCGAGATCTACGGGACCGGCACCTTGACGGACATCAACCGCAGCCTGATGGGGCTCGGCTCGCGGCTCGGCGTGGCCCTGGTCTCGTTCCAGAGCAACCACGAGGGCGACCTCATCGACCGCGTGCAGGCCATGATCCTCAGCGAACCGGGCGAGGCGGGGCTGATCATCAACCCCGGCGGCTACACCCATACCAGCGTGGCCCTGCGCGACGCCATCGTGGCCGTCGCCAAGCCCACCTGGGAGGTCCACCTGAGCGATCCCGACGCCCGCGAGGAGTTCCGCCGCGTCTCGCTCATCCGCGACATCTGCATCGGCTGCACCAAGGGCAAGGGCGCGGCCGGCTACCTCGAAGCGCTGACCGAACTGGTCGCGCACATCCGCCGCCACGAGGAGACCTGACATGTCCAGCACCTTCGGCACCGTCTTCCGGGTGAGCACCTTCGGCGAGAGCCATGGCCCGGGCCTCGGTGCCGTGGTCGACGGGTGCCCGCCGCGTCTGCCGCTGGACGTGCGCCTGATCCAGGCCGCGCTCGACCGGCGCCGCCCCGGCCAGAGCGAGCTGGCGACTCCGCGCCAGGAGGCCGACCGCGTGGAGATCCTCTCCGGCGTGCAGGACAACCTCACCCTGGGCACGCCGATCGGCCTCCTGATCCGCAACGCCGACCAGCGCCCCGGCGACTACGGCGAGCTGGCCGCCACACCGCGGCCGAGCCACGCCGACTACACCTACCAGATGAAGTACGGCATCCGCGCCGCGAGCGGCGGCGGCCGCGCCAGCGCACGCGAGACCGCCGCCCGCGTGGCCGCCGGCGCCATCGCCGAACAGCTGCTGCGCGAGCGCTGGGGCGTGAGCCTGGTGGCCTGGGTGGACGCCGTCGGAGGCTGCCCGCCGGCGGTGGTCGACCCGCTCACCGTCACCCGGGCGGCCGTCGAAGCGCACGCCGTGCGGTGCCCCGACGCGGCGGCCGCCGCACGGTTCGCCGACGCGATCACGGCCGCGCGTCAGGACCTCGACTCCGTCGGCGGCGTCGTGGCCTGCGCGGTGCACGGCGTGCCGGCGGGCTGGGGCGAGCCCGTGTTCGACAAGTGCGAGGCGCTGCTGGCCCGGGCCATGCTCTCGATCCCCGCCAGCAAGGGCTTCGAGATCGGCAGCGGGTTCGCCGGTGTGAGCCAGCGCGGCAGCCAGCACAACGACGCGTTCGTCGCCCGCGCCGACGGCACCCTGGGCACCGCATCCAACCGTAGCGGCGGCGTCCAGGGCGGGATCACCAACGGCGAGCCGGTGGTGTTCCGCGTGGGGTTCAAGCCGCCCGCCACCATCGGCAAGGCGCAGGCCACCGTCGATTTCGCCGGGCGGCCGGTGACCCTCGAGGCCCGCGGCCGCCACGATCCCTGCGTGGTGCCGCGCGCGGTGCCGATCGTCGAGGCCATGGCGGCGCTGGTGATGGCGGATCTCGGGCTCCTGCAACTGACCCGCTGAGCTCGGGCGGTTCGGCGCGCGGCTCGGACGCATTTCCGGTCTGTACCGGTGCCCATCGCCCGTGATACGTTGCCGACGATGGGGTCCGGGTTCCTCTTGACGGAGGCGATGCAGATGCAACAGGACGGCGAGCGGCGCGGCGGTCTCACGGCCCGGTGGCGCAACTGGTTCACGAACCGGCTGCACGTGTTCTGGGACAACTGGCTGTCGGCGTCCGGCAGCATGCTCTCCCTGGTCTCCGTGTTCCTGCTGGCGTTGATGTTCCTGCTCTACGTCTACAACGCGGTGGCCGGCCACGAGTCCAACCCCTACGTCGACCTCGTGGGCTTCATGGTGCTGCCGGCGTTCCTGGTCCTGGGCGTCATCCTCATCATCGCCGGCAATGCGCTCCGGCGGGCCCGCGAGAAGCGGGAGGGGCGGCGGCATTTCCCCTTCGACATCTCGGGCGACACGCTCGTCCGCCGGGCTCTGGTCCTGTCGGTCGGCGTGTTCGTGGTGCTCATCGGCGTCGGCCTGTTCAGCTACGAGGCCTACCACTACACCGACTCCAACCAGTTCTGCAGCACCGTCTGCCACGAGGTGATGGCGCCCGAGGCTGCCGCCCACGCCCGGTCGCCGCACGCGAACGTCAACTGCGTCGATTGCCACATCGGCCCGGGTGCGTCCTGGTTCGTCCGCGCCAAGCTGTCGGGCATGCGGCAGGTCTACGCCGTCCTCACCGACGACTTCCACCGGCCCATCCCGACCCCGGTCGAGAACCTGCGTCCGGCCCGCGAGACCTGCGAGGTGTGCCACTGGCCGACCCGCTTCCACGGTTCGACCCTGGTGGCCCACCCGCGGTTCGCGTCGGACCGCGACAACACCGCCCGGACGACGGCGCTCGTGCTGCACGTCGGGGGCCCGGTGGCCCCGCACAAGGGCGGCGCGCCGACGGGGATCCACTGGCACGTGGCCGCCGGCAACCAGGTGCGCTACCGGCACCTCGACCGCCAGCGGCAGCAGATCGCCGAGGTGGTGCTCACCACGCCCGACGGCGAGTCGCGGTACACCATGGGCGCGGCCGACCAGGATACCGGCGCCGGCGAGTGGCGGACCATGGACTGCCTGGATTGCCACAACCGGCCCACCCACATCTACGAGCTGCCGAACCGGGCGGCTCGACGAGGCCATGCTCGCCGGCGACGTCGACGCGCACGTGCCCTGGATCCGGCGCGAGGGCGAGCGCGTCCTGCGGGCGGGCAAGCCCAGCGACGACACCGCAGGCGACCTCGCCCGCGCCCTGACGGACATCTATCGCCAGGAGCATCCGGACGACCTCGCCGCCCTCGAGGCGAAGCTGGCTCCGACCGCGGCGGCGCTGGCGGCCATCCTCGAGCGCAACGTCTGGCCGCAGATGAACATCGAGTGGGGCACCTACGCCAGCAACCTGTCGCATTTCGATGGGATGGGCGAGATCGCCGAGGTGGGCTGCTTCCGCTGCCACAACGACGAGTTCGCGAGCGACGACGGCCGGACGATCGCGCAGGATTGCGACACCTGCCACGAGCTGCTGGCCGAGGAGGAGCCGGGCTGGAAGGGCGTGGGCGGCCTGACCGCGGCCGACTTCCTCCGCTGACCGCGCCGGGCGCGCTCAGCGGAGGTAGGTGTACTCGTCGAAGGCCTTCTCGAACTGCCGCAGCACGGCCGCCGATTCGCGCGGCTTGAGGCGGCCCTCGCTCACCGCGCGCTCCACGGCGTGGCGCCAGCGCTCGAGCAGGTCGCGCTTCTCGTACTGGACGTAGTTCAGCACCTGCCGCACCGAGTCGCCCTTGACGACGTTGGTGAGTTCGACGCGTCCGTCGCCGTTCAGGTCGACGTGGACGGCGTTGGTGTCCCCGAAGAGGTTGTGGAGGTCGCCCAGGATCTCCTGGTAGGCTCCCACCAGGAAGGCGGCGAGGTAGTAGCGCTCGCCTGCCCGCAGGGGATGCGCCGGCAGGTAGCGGTTGACGTCGCGCAGGTCGGCGAAGCGGTCGATCTTGCCGTCCGAATCGCAGGTGATGTCGCCCAGGATCACGCGGCGCGTGGGTTCCTCGCGCAGGCGGCTGACCGGCATGATGGGGAAGATCTGATCGAGCGCCCAGCTGTCGGGCAGCGACTGGAAGATGGACAGGTTGCAGAAGTAGGTCTCGGTGAGCAGGGCGGGGATGGCCTGCAGATCCTCGGGCACGTAGTGCAGGTGCTCGGCGGCCCGCGTGATCGCCTCGAGCAGCGCCCAGTAGCAGCGGTCGCCCATGGCGCGTTCCTCGAGGGTGAGCAGGCCGAGCGCGAACTGCTGCAGCATGTCCTGGCGGGCCTCCACCGCGTCGTGCAGGATCTCCTGGCAGTTCTTGGGCGAGAGGTCGAGCATGAGCTGGGCCAGGTTGCGCACCGCCGGCGCTTCCATGGTGCCGAGGACGTGCTGCGGGTCGCAGGGGCCGGCGAGCGACTGGGTGATGTCCAGCACCTCGAAGACGAGCACCGAATGATAGGCGACGGTGGCCCGGCCGCACTCGGTGATGATGGTGGGGTGCGGGCACTCGGCCTGGTCGCAGGCCTGCTGCACGCTCCAGATCACGTCGCGGGCGTATTCCTCGAGCGTGTAGTTCATCGACGATTCCCAGGCGGTCTGCGAGCCGTCGTAGTCGACGGCCAGGCCGCCGCCCACGTCGAGAAAGCTCATCTCGGGGCAACGCTTGCGGAGCTGCACGTAGACCTGCGAGGCCTCGCGGAGCGCCACCTTCAGCGACGAGATCCGGTTCAGCTGGCTGCCGACGTGGAAGTGCAGGAGCTTGACGTATTGCAGGGCGTCGGCGGCCTCGAGCTCGGTCAGGGCCTCGACCAGCTCGGGCACGTTGAGGCCGAACTTGGCGCGCTCGCCGCCGCTGGCCTCCCAGCGGCCGGCGCCCTTGCCGGTCAGACGCAGGCGGAAGCCGAGCTCCGGCTCGATGCCCAGGTCGCGGGCGACGTCGAGCACCATGCTCACCTCGGACGGCTTCTCGATCACGATGAGGGGACGTCGGCCGACGCGGCGCGCGGTCAGGGCGAGCCGGATGTACTCACGGTCCTTGTAGCCGTTGCAGATCAGCGGCGCGTCGGGGTTGTCCTGGATCGCGAGGACCGCCACGAGCTCGGGCTTGCTCCCCACCTCGAGGCCCATGTTGAACGCCCGGCCGGCCTCGTTGATCTCGGCCACGACCTGGTGCTGCTGGTTGACCTTGATCGGATACACGGGCTGATAGACGCCCTTGTAGGCGTACTCGTCGATCGCCGCGGCGAAAGCCCGGTAGATGGCCTGCACGCGGTGCCGGAGGATGCCGTTGAAGCGGAAGAGCACCGGCAGCTTGATGTCGCGTTCGTGCATCGCCTCGATGAGCTCGAAGAGATCGATCTGGCCGGGCTGGGCCGGATCGGGCGTGACCGCCACGTGGCCCTTCTTGTTGATCTGGAAGTAGCCGGCTCCCCAGTGGCCGAGGCCATAGGTCTGGGCGCTCTTGGCGATGGTCCACGGCTCGAGTGCGCTCATCGGATCTCCTGCTTCGCGCGGCGTCACGCCTGCAACCGGGCGGCCGGCCCACGGGGGGCCGGCCATCCGGACAACCTGGGGAATATACTCTCACTCGGGGCGGGACACGAGCGGGATATCGTGGCGGGACGGAAGTTCCTATTTCTGGCGGGCCAGGTAGCGCCGGGACAGATACGCCCGGGTGAGCGAGAGAGCGCTGAACACGACGGCGATGACCGACGTGATCGGCAGCCAGGGATAGATCGCGATCCCCATCGCGAGCAGCAGCAGACCGCCGAGCAACGGCCGGATCGCCGCCGAGAAGATCAGCACCGCCGTCAGGAAGAGCAGGCCGCTGTTCTGCGACGCACGGGTGCGGATGGCCGACTCGACGCCGAGGTCGACCGTGCTCACCAGGGCCACCACGACCAGCAGGATCGTCAGCGAGAACCCCAGCACGACGGTCAAGCCGGTCAGGGTCGTGGGCGCGGTCTGGGTCGGTCGAAACACGTCTGGCCTCCTGGGCTGGACCGTCGCGGCAGGCCGCGCCTGCGGAGTGGCGACGGGGTTCGAAACGCCGGAATGGTGCCCGTGCGAGCGCGTCCATCATAGCTTGCCGCCTGGCCGTTGTCGCCTTGTAAAATTTCAACAATTCCTGATAACCGACGGACAGGGCTGGCGTCCCGCTCGCCGCAGCGGACCCTCCGGTATGTGTGGCGGATCGGCACACTGGGCGGGCTGGGCCCGGGCGCGGGCCGGTTCGTAGGGTGGTCGCATGCCTTCTCAACGTGAATCGTGACAACACGTTGTGCTCGACGACGTCCGCCACGACCCCTGGCATGCCCCGTGCGAGTCCCGGGCGATCAACAACCCCGACGACCGTTGCCCGGAGGTTCCACCATGGTCGAGTCCCTCGCAGTCTTCTTCCGCACCGGCGGCCCCCTGATGTGGGCGATCCTGTCGGTCCTCGCCGTGGCGCTGGCCGTCATCGCCGAGCGCCTGCACTTCTTCCTGGTCGTGTGCCGCGAACCCGCCGACGCGCTCGCCACGCAGACGGTGCGGCACCTCGACCGCGACGACGCGCGCGCCGCCCTGAGCGCACTCGCTTCCGGAACCAGCCCGATCGCCCGGATCCTGCGGCCGGTGGTCGAGAGCCAGGAGGCGGGAGCAGCCGCGGCGGACGCCCGCCTGGCGGCCGAGGAGGCGGCCATCCGCGAGGCGCCGCGCTACGGTCGGCGCATCGCCTACCTGTCCATGCTGGCCAACATCGCCACCCTCACCGGCCTGCTCGGCACGATCTTCGGCCTGCAGCAGTCGTTCAGCTCGCTGGCCGTGGCCGACGCCGCGGACAAGGCGTCGCTGCTCGCCGCCGGCATCAGCCAGGCCATGAACACGACGGCGTTCGGACTCATCGTGGCCATCCCTTGCCTGATCGCCTATGCCCGCCTCGCGAGCCTCGCCGCCCGCCGGACCGAGGAGTGCGACGCGGCGGCCGTCAAGGTGCTCGGGTACCTCGAGGTCCGCGCGCGTTCGCCCCGGGAGCTCAGCCTGGCCGTCGCCGAACGCGCCGCCGTCTAGAGGGAGTCCGCCATGCTCACGTCCAGCTTCTCGTTGACGACGCGCCGCCCCTCGCGGCTGGCCGAACTGCCCGAGCTCGACGTCACGCCGGTCATGAACATGTTCATCATCCTGATCCCGTTCCTGGTCAGCCTGGCCGTGTTCGCCCAGGTGTCGGCCCATCGGGTCGGCCTGCCCGCGGACGACGCCGGACCCGTGTCCCGCACGGCCGCCGAGGTGCCGCTCACCGTCGCGCTGGGAGCCGACCGGGTGGCGCTGGCCTGGGGCGGCCGCGAGGTCGCCGCGCTGGACCTCGCCGGAGACGTCGCGCCCGGCCCCGGCGTCCTCGACGGACTGGACGCGCTCCTGGCCCGGGAGCGCGCGCGGCGGCCCGACATGGCCCGCGTGGTGGTGGCCGTGGACGACGGCGTGTCCTGCGCGCTGGTGGTCGGTTGCCTCGACCGCTGTCGCGCCGCCGGGTACGACGACGTCGGCCTGGCGGCGGGCGGCGGCCTCGCCGGCGACCGCGCGGAGGTCCGGCGATGAACCCGCGGCGCAACCTCGTTCCGGCCGGACCCCGCCTGTCCCTCGGCGAGGCCGCGCGGCCGCCGCTCACCTCGCTGGTCGACATGATGGTGATCCTGCTGGTGTTCCTGCTCAAGAGCTTCTCGATGGACGGCCAGCTCGTCACGCCGGCTCGGGACCTGCGCCTGCCGGAGTCCACCGTCGACCAGGCGGTCGAGCCGGCGCTCACGGTGGAGGTGTCGACGTCGGGCATCGCCCTGGACGGCGCGCGCGTGGCGGCGTTGCCGACGCCGGACGCCGAGCTCGGGGATCCGGGGATCGCCGGCCTCCGCGCGGCGCTCGCGGCCCTGCCCGCGCCGGCGGACGCCGCCCCGGCACGCCGGGTCAACGTGCAGTGCGACCATCGCATCGGATTCGCGGTGCTCAAGCGGGTGCTCTTCACCTGCAGCGAGGCCGGGTACGACGAGCTCTCCCTGCTCGTCCTCCGGGAGGCCCGGTGATGACCGGTCGCACGGCCCAGAGCCTGTTCACCCAGCCGGCGCCGCTGCCCGAGGGCGAGCGGACGCTGCCCCGGCTCATCGGCCTGAGCCTGCTCGTCAGCACGGGGCTCGGCCTGCTGCTGCTGTCGCTGGAGGTCGCGCCCGCGGTCCCGCGGATCGCCGCCCGGGCCGCGCGCATCACGTTCGAGATGCCGGTGTCGCCGCCGCCTCCGCCCGCGCCCGCACCCGCGCCCGTCGACCTCACGACGCCCACCGTGCTGGCGCAGACGGTGGACCGGCCGGCGCCCGAGGCCGCCGTGCGTCCCGACGTGCCGGCGACCGCGCCCACGCCCGTCGCCGAGGCCGAGGCCGCGCCGCCGCCTCGCCGGGTGTACGGCGTCCGGACCGTGCTCGCGCACGGGCTCGGCCGGGACGGCGCGGCCGGCGGTCTGGTGGCGCGCCGCGGCAACGCGCTCGACGGCATGGCCGACACCCTCGGCGCCACGCCCGACGATCTGCGCGGCGAGCTGGCCGCGCTCAGCACGGTCGAGCGGGCGCCGGTGCCCGAGCACCAGGTCCGACCCCGGTACAGCGAGGCCTTGCTCGCCGCGCGCGCCAGTGGCACGGTCACCGCGCGGGTGCTGGTCGACCGCGACGGCCGCGTGGCGGCGGTCGAGGTCACCGAGGACATCGGGTACGACTCGGCCGCCGTGGCCGCGGCGGCCCTGTCCGGATTCCGTTTCCGCCCCGCACTGCGACACGGCGAGCCGGTCGCGGTGTGGATCATCCATCGCATCCGCTTCGAGTTCCAGGAGTAGGCATCGTGAAACTGCGTCATTCGATCCGTCCGGGCCTCGTCCTGCTGCTGGCGCTGGCGTTGCCGGTGTGCGCCCAGGACGCGGCCTCCGCGCCGGCGTCGCCGCCGGAGCCCGACGTGGCGCCGGAGCTGGTCAGCTTCGTGGACGCCGACTACCCGCCCCGGGCGTTGCGCGAGGGGCGCGAGGGCACGGTCATGCTCGAGCTGCTGGTCAGCGAGGCCGGCGTGGTCGATTCGGTGGCCGTGGTCCAGGGCCTCGCGCCCGACCTCGACCAGGCCGCCGTCGCCGCCGCCCGCCGCTTCGTCTTCACGCCGGCGCTGGTCCAGGGCGAACCGGTTCCGGTGTACGTGCAGTTCGCCTATGCCTTCTCGGTGCGCGAGCAGACCCGTCGCATCGCCGACGTGGTGAACCTGCGCGGCCGCCTGCGCGAGATGGGCACCCGCGAACCGCTGGGCGGCGCGATGGTGGTGGCCGTGTTCACCGCTCCTGACACCGCCGGGCTCGCCGTGCCTTTCGACGCCTACCTGGCGCGGCTCGGTCAGTTCGACGGCCAGTTCCTCGAGGAGGGCAACCTCGTCACCTTCACCGACGCCGACGGCTGGTACGAGTTCCGGTCCCTGCCCCCGGGCGGGCTGGAGCTGCGCTTTCCCAACGCCGGGTTCGAACCGCTCACCGAGGCGCTGGTCCTCGCCGAGGGCGAGTTGCTGACGGTGGAGTCGTGGCAGCGCCGCACCGAGTACAGCGAGTACGAGATGGTGGTCTACGGCCGCGCCGAGGAGCGCGAGGTCACGCGGCAGAACCTGTCGGTCACCGAGGTCGAACGGCTGCCCGGATTCGGCGGCGACGTCATCAAGAGCCTGCAGGCGCTGCCCGGCGTGGCGCGGCCGACCATGGAGGACCCCGGCGCCGTCGTGATCCGCGGCAGCGGCAACTACGACACCCGCTATTTCCTCGACGGCATCGACATCCCGCTGCTGTTCCACTACGGCGGCGTCAAGAGCACCTACAACTCGCTGGCCCTGCAGAGCGTCGACATGTACCCCGGCGGGTTCGGCACGGCGTACGGCAACGCGGTCGGCGGCATCGTCGAGCTCAAGGGCCGGCCCGGTCGCGGCGACCGCTGGCACGTGATCGCCGACGGCAGCCTGCTCGACGCCACCCTCCACGCGGAGGGCCCCCTGGCCGACGACCTGACCCTCACCGTGAGCGCCCGCCGCAGCTTCATCGGCGAGGTCCTCGACGCGGCGCTCTCGAGCCAGGACGACCTGACCCTGGCCATGGCGCCGTACTACGCCGACGGCGTGCTGCGACTCGATTACCGGCACGACACCGATCACCGCTTCTTCTTCACCGCCTTCGGCGTCAAGGACCGCATGTCGCTCATCGTCGGCGACGCGCGCGAGGGCAGCCCCGAGGTGAACGCCGCCACCGACGAGATCGCGATGGATGTCAGGTACAGCCGGTTCATCCTCGGCTACGACGCCGATTTCAGCCGACGCCTGCGCAACTCCCTGCGTGCGGCCTACGGCCATTCCAGCGAGACCGGCCACGTGTTCGGCTACTTCGACTGGGAGGGCAAGGGCCCTCTATGGCAGCTGCGCGACGAGCTCACCTGGGACGCGGCCGACTGGGCCGCCCCGCACCTGGGCGGCGAGCTGCTGCGGACGCCCTACGAGTACCGGGTGCAGGCGCTGGGCTGGGAGGAATCCCTGGAGAAGAAGACCTTCGGCCTGCGGTCGGGCTGGGCCAACGTCGACCTCGACCCGTTGCCGGGCCTCAAGTTCACCCCGGGCGTGCGCTACGACTACTACGACCACCTCGACGACGGCAAGCTGAGCCTGCGCACGAGCGCCCGCTACGAGTACCGCGACGGCCGCGTCTTCACCGCGTCCTGGGGGCAGTACAACCAGCACCCGCAGCCCGTCGGCCAGTCGACCGACCCGGTGTACGGCAATCCCGACCTGCCCCTCACCACGGCGACGCACGCCACCCTCGGCCACGAATGGCGCTGGACCGACCGCACGTCGCTCAAGATCGAGGCCTACTACAACACCCAGGACGACATCCCGGCGGTGACCGACAGCCTCGGCCTCAACTTCGTGCCCGACACCGACGCCCGCATGTACGGCCTGGAGTTCATGCTGCGCCACGAGCCCCACGACGGCTTCTTCGGCTGGCTGAGCTACTCGGTCGGGCGCGCCCAGCGCCGCTACGCCCGCAGCCCCGACCCCGCGCTCGCGGATTTCGATCCGTCGCGCTGGTACCTCTACGGCCTCGACCAGACCCACCACGTGGAAGCCGTGGGCAGCTGGCGGATCGGCCGCGGCTGGAGCTTCGGCTCGCGCATGCAGTACGTCTCCGGCGTGCCCATGACGCCGCTGCTGAGCTTCGGCGGGCGGCAGTGGGAGTTCGACGCCGACACCGGCGAGTACGTGCCCATCGGCGGCGAGTACTTCTCCGAGCGCATGGCGCCGTACTTCCGCTGCGACCTGCGCGTCGACAAGACCTGGGTGAGGAAGACGAGCATCTGGTCGGTCTACCTCGACCTGCAGAACGCGAACTACTTCGTCTACAACAGCCCCGAGGGCTACACCTACAACTACGACTACTCCAAGCGCGACGAGTACGGCTGGATCTTCATGCCGGCCGTGGGCGTGCGGGTGGAATACTAGGAGGCCGCGCTCATGACCCGCTTCGCGATGCTGTTGCTGGTGGCCGCCACGGCCGTCGTGCTCGCCGGCTGCGGCGAGACCTATCCCGACGAGGAGGCGCACTTCGGCCTCGACGACAAGATCCGTCCCTACGAGATCACCCTCGACCCGCCCGAGGCCGCGCCCGGCGCCATCGTGACCGCCGTCCTGCGCTATCACATGCCGCGGGCCGCGGCCGCCGCGGCCACCTGGCGCGTGGCCCTGGACTTCGACTCCGGCCTCTACGAAGCCGACGAGACCGAGCGCGCGTTCGTGACGGTGACGGACGTGGATCCGGCCACCGTCGACGCCGCCGGGTTCGTCACCCCGGCGGCGCGGTTCACCGTGCCCGACGACATCTACGCCACGACGACGGCCATCCCGGACGTCCTCGACGACGACCTGATGCTGGCCCTGCTGGACCTGCTGCCGGACGGCCTGCTCGACCGGCCCTACCGCAAGGCCGACGTGGCGGCGTGGCTCGCCGGGCTGTCGCCCGCCGATCTGGAGTCGCTCCCGCCCGACGCGGCGGCCGTCGTGCGGCGGCTGGCCGACCTCTTCGCCTGCGCGGTCCGCTTCCGCGTGACCCTGGAGGACGGCATGACCGTCGACGTCGTCCGCCGCCTCACCGTCCGCCACAGCGGCCGCCTGCTGAGCCCGAACACCAACACCAACGCCGTGATCTCCCGCTTCGCCGTCGGAGAGATCCCGCGCCACGACTTCGACCTGGGCAAGCTCGACGAGGTGGCCGACCTGGTGGTGTGGCACGAGTACGACGGCGTGGCGGACAGCGGCCACCCTCTGGCCACCGTGCCCTACGACCCCGGCCACACCTACTTCATGCGGGTCCGCGTCGCGCCCGAGTTCTTCACCTCGCCGTTCGCGGACGACCTCGCGCTGGCCGAGCAGATCGACGAGCGCTGGTACTACTACCGCCTCGACGCGCCCGGTTCGGACCACCAGTTCTTCGTGGCCCAGGACGGCTCGGAGGCCGAGATGTGGGAGCTCGACGACGACGCCCGGATCGACCCCCCGGGGGTGGGGGCGCGCTACCGCGTGCTGGCCGTGGTGCGCGACGAGCGGGGCGAGTGGGCGGCGTACCACGCGTCGCCCGGATCGACGACGCGGATGGTCGAGGTGGTGTTCGTGGCGCCGTGACGGCGCGAGATTGTGTCAAAAAACTTGACGACATTTCGGGTGGCAATGTATTTATTGTCACCATGACAATGTGGACGCCCGACATCAGCGGCCGCCCCGGCCCTCGCTACAAGGCCATCGCCGACGCCCTGGCCGACGACATCGCCTGCGCGCGCCTGTCGACCGGCGACCGCCTGCCCACCCACCGCGAGCTGGCCGAGCAGCTCGACCTCACCGTCGGGACCGTGACGCGGGCCTACGCGGAGGCCGAGCGACGGGGTCTGGTGCGCGGAGAGGTCGGCCGCGGCACCTTCGTCTGGGCCGACGACGAACGCTTCGACCCGCTCCTGGAGCCCTCGCGCGAGGGCGCCGCGGACATGATCGACCTCGGCCTGAACCTGCCGCTGGACAGCGAGGGCCCCGACCTGGCCGAGGTGCTGCGCGAGATGTGCGAGCGCACCGACCTGGACCTCCTCCTGACCTACCAGCCGTTCACCGGCAGCGACCGCTACCGCCGCATGGGGGTGGACTGGATCGCCCGCCATGGCCTCGAGGTGGCGCCCGAGCAGGTGGTCATCACCGCCGGCGCGCAGCACGCCATCGTGGTCGCCCTGAGCGCCCTCTGCCGGCCCGGCCAGGTCGTGCTCTCGGAGGTGCTCACCTACCCGGGCCTGAAGACGGCCGCCTCGCTCCTGGGGCTCGAGGCCGCGCCGGTGGCCATGGACCACGAGGGCCTGCTGCCCGAGGCCCTCGATCGCGCCGTCCAGGAGACCGGCGCGCGCGTGCTCTACTGCATGCCGACCCTGCAGAACCCGACGACCGCCACGATGGGCGCCGCGCGGCGGGCGGCCGTCGCCGAGGTGGCCCGCCGCCACGACCTGCACGTGATCGAGGACGACGTCCACGGCCTGCTCGCGCCCGACTCGCCGGCGCCGCTGATGGCCCTCATCCCCGAGCGCACCCTCTACATCGCCAGCACGAGCAAGGTGCTGGCCGGCGGCCTGCGCGTGGCGTTCGTGGCCGCGCCGCGCGACCTCATCGAGCGGCTGGCGTTCGCCGTGGCGGCGTCCATGTGGGCGCTGCCGGCGCTCAGCCTCGAGGTGGCCGCGCGCTGGATCGCCGACGGCACGGCCGCGGTGATCACCGACCGCAAGCGCGAGGAGGCGGCGGCGCGCCAGGACCTCGCGCGGCGGATCCTGCCGGCGGGCCGCTGCCAGACCGCCGGGCAGTCGTACTTCCTGTGGCTCGAGCTGCCGGCGCCCTGGCGGGTCGACCAGTTCGTGCGGGCGGCGCGCGAGCGCGGGGTGCTCGTGGCGTCGGCCGAGGCGTTCACCACCGGCCGCGCCGAACCGCCGGCCGCCGTGCGGGTGAGCCTCAGCGCGCCGGCCGAGCGGGCCCGGCTCGCGAGCGGTCTGCAGACCCTCGCCGACATGCTGGCGCAGGGACCGACGCCGGCCGCGGCCATCGTCTAGATGGGGCGGTCGGCGAGAGAGAATGTCGTTGGCGGCGTTCGCCGCCGTGGGTGGGTGGCTATGCTTCCCGGCCGTGCGCGGCTCCGGGAGGACGGTAGCGTCCCGGTCGCAACAAGCAGACGATCCGGCAAGGCCGGCTCGTTCAGGAGGCAAAGGCCATGATGTTCCCGTGGGTGAACGAGGCGGCGCAGGAGCTCATGCGCCAGAAGATCGGTCTGGCGGAGATGCTCAAGGGCGGCGCCATCATGGACGTCACCAACGCCGACCAGGCCAAGGTGGCCGAGGAGGCCGGCGCGGTGGCCGTGATGGCGCTCGAGCGCATCCCCGCCGACATCCGGGCCGACGGCGGCATCGCCCGCATGAGCCAGCCCCGGATGATCAAGGAGATCCAGGACCGGGTCTCGATCCCGGTGATGGCCAAGTGCCGCATCGGCCACTTCGCCGAGGCCCAGGTGCTCCAGGCCCTCGGCGTCGACTTCATCGACGAGTCCGAGGTGCTCACCCCGGCCGACGAGCACAACCACGTCTGGAAGTGGGACTTCAAGGTGCCGTTCGTCTGCGGTTGCCGCAACCTGGGCGAGGCCCTGCGCCGCATCGGCGAGGGCGCGGCCATGATCCGCACCAAGGGCGAGGCCGGTTCGGGCAACATCGTCGAGGCCGTCCGTCACATGCGCATGGTCCAGGAGGGTCTGAAGCGCATCACCACCCTGCGCGACGACGAGCTCATGGCCGAGGCCAAGAACCTCGGCTGCCCCGTGAGCCTGCTGTTCGCGGTCAAGCAGACCGGCAAGCTGCCGGTGCCCAACTTCGCCGCCGGCGGCGTGGCCACCCCGGCCGACGCCGCCCTGATGATGCAGCTGGGCGCCGAGACCGTGTTCGTGGGCTCGGGGATCTTCAAGAGCAGCGACCCCAAGCCGCGGGCCGAGGCCATCGTGCAGGCCGTCACCTACCACGACGATCCCGCCAGGCTCCTGGAGATCTCCATGGAGCTGGGCGAGGCCATGGAGGGTATCGACGTGGCGAGCCTGCCGGAGTCCGAGAAGCTCGCCAGCCGCGGCTGGTAGGCGGCCGCGACGGCCATGACGAGGATGCGACGGGCCGGCAGGTGTCGGCCCATCGCGCGCCCAGAGGATGGTTCGATGCGAGGAGAGACGATGCCCTTGCCCGTCGGCCTGCTGGCTTTGCAGGGAGACTACGACCGCCACCGGCAAGCCCTCGCGCGCGGCGGCTGGGAGAGCCTGCCGGTCCGCCGGCCCGAGGAACTGGCCCGCGTCGGCTCCCTCGTGATTCCCGGCGGCGAGAGCACCACCCTCTCGCGCCTCATCGACCGCGGGGGGCTGCGCGAGCCGCTGCTGAGCTTCGCCGCCGCCGGCCACCCCATCCTGGGCACCTGCGCGGGCCTGATCATGCTCTGCCGCGGCCTGGCCGACGAGGCGGATCCGCACTGGCACGGCGTGGTCCCGCTCGGCCTGCTCGACGTCACCGTCCGCCGCAACGGCTTCGGCCGTCAGGTCTACAGCTTCACCGAACCGCTCACCCTCGGCGCCGAGCTCGCCGCCGCCGGCCCCGCCGTCGCCGTATACATCCGCGCCCCGCGCATCGCCGCGGTGGGCCCGGCGGCCGAGGTGATCGCCACGCGCCCCGACGGCGAGGTGGTGGGCGTGCGCCAGGGCCGGGTGGTCGGCCTCACCTTCCATCCCGAACTGGGCGATGACCCCCGCTTCCACGCGCTGCTCGCTTGATCAGGCGATCGGACGGTACTGGTCGCCTCCGTCTTCGGTGCTATGGTATGCGCCACAGGAGGTGACCCATGTGGACCCGGCTGGGATTCTGCGTGTTCTTGCTCATGACGGTCGCGGCATGTGAACTGGCCAGCTCGCCCGAGCCCGCCGCCGACAAGGCCCTGCCCGTGGCGCTCGACCATCATCGCATCCTGTTCATGCACCGTTCGGTGGGCGGCAACCTCGTGCGCAACGGCGAGCCCGACATGTACGACACGCTGGCCGCGCTCAACCTCGAGCACGGCACCAGCAACCAGCTCTGGCACCTGTTCTGCGGCGCGGGCCCCTACTGGAACCGCTACTACGACCAGAACGACCAGCAGGTGGTGCCCAATTTCGGCGTCGCGCTCGAGCGGAGCAACGGCGCGGCGCCGGATCACTGGCGCCAGGTCTTCTGCGACCCCGCGCCGGAGTACGTGGCCGCCCGCGACAGCATCGCCGACTTCCGGGTCATCGCGTTCAAGAGCGGCTACGACAACACCGTCGCGCAGGCCACCACGCGGATCGGCCAGTGGCGCGATGACTACAACGCCATGAAGGACAGCGAGTTCTTCCGTGACCCGCGGCGGCGGATCGTGGTCATGGGCTTCCCGCCCCTGCGCGAGGGCCTGGGCGGCGCCGAGCAGGCCGACGCCGACAGCGCGCGCGCCTTCTGCGACTGGCTCGCCGAGGAGTGGTCGCGGGGCCGCGGCAACCTCCACGTGTTCCCGCTGTTCGACCTGCTCGCCGGCGAGGACAACTGGCTGCGCGACGAGTACGAGCTGGCCGTCCCCAACGATTCGCACCCCAACCAGCTGGGGTCCACGGTGGTCGGGGGCGCGCTGATGACCTTCCTGTACGGAGTGGCCAACACGTCCGCCGCCGTCGCGCCACCCGCCGACACGGCGGATCGGGTCCGCGCGCTCGACCGCTAGACCAGACCCGCCGCCCGACGCACCGCCTCGGCCGCTTCCATGGCGCGCAGGCCGTCGCGACCGGCCACCCGCGGCGGCCGTCCGGTGCGGATGCTGTCGGCGAACGACGCCAGCTCGTCCCGCAGGGGGTTGGCGTTGGGGTCGACCGGGGGCTTCTCCACCGACACCAGCTTGTCCTGCACGAAATCCAGCGGCGACAGGCCGCCGAGGTCCTCCGGGCCGAGCTTCGCCGGGTCGAGGCCGCCCTGCACCAGATGCTTGTCGCGGTGCACGATGGTGGCCGTGCGTTCGAGGAAGTCCACCTCCACGTAGTCGTTGGCCTGGTAGACCCGCAGCCGCCGCTCGGAGCGCAGCGCGGTGCGGACGGCCTTCAGCTGGGCGCAGGCGCCGTCGTCGAATTCGAGCCAGGCAGCGGCGATGTCCTCGGTGGCCGAGAAGACGGGCATGGCCCAGGCCCGCACCTCCTTGAGGTTCGACTTGACCAGCGACATGATGATCTCCAGGTCATGGATCATCAGGTCGAGCACCACGCCCACGTCGGTCGCGCGGAACGGATAGGGCGCCACGCGCACGGCCTCGAGGAACCGCGGTTTCTCCAGCCGCTGCGCCACCACCCGCATGGCGGGGTTGAAGCGCTCGATGTGCCCGACCTGCAGCAGCGCCCCCTTGGCCTCGGCGAGCTCGCACAGGCGCCGCGCCTCGTCGCTGGTCGCGGCCATGGGCTTCTCCACCAGACACGGGATGCCGCGCTCCAGGAAATACCGCGCCAGGTCGTAATGCAGCGTGGTGGGCGCGGCGATCGAGACGCCGTCGAGCGCGAAGCTGTCGAGGTCTTCGTGGCGGGTCACGAACGCCGCCTTGTGCAGCGTGGCGACCGACTGGCGTGCCGGATCCGGGTCGCAGACCGCGACCAGTTCCACGCCGTCGATGGTGGCCAGCTGCTGGGCGTGCCAACGGCCGAGATGGCCGGCGCCGACGACGGCGAGGCGGAGGGTCTTGGCGGGCATGGAGGTGTCCTTTCGTTGGTTCGCGGCAGGATAGCACGCCGCGTCGCCGGCTGCATCCGCTCTTTCGGCGGGGGCGGCCAACCGCCGGCTCAACCGCCGGGCGGGGCGGCCGATGATGGACAGGTGACGGTCCGTGCCCCGGCCCCCGCACCGGAAGGTGTTCCCGATGACGCTCATCACCTGGACCGACGAGCTCGGTATCGGCGTGCCCGAGGTCGACGCCCAGCACCAGCGGCTCGTCGAGCTGGTCAACGCGTTCGACGACGCGGCCACCCAGGGGCGCGGCACCCGCGAGATCGGCGGCCTGCTGACCAGCCTCACCGACTACGCCGTCGAGCACTTCGCGGACGAGGAGACCACCATGCGCAACCTCGGCTACCCCGACCTCGACCGCCATACGCGACTGCACCGGCAGCTCGTCGCCAAGCTCGAGGACCTGCGGGTCCAGTACGAGGTCAACGGGCGCCGCATCACCCGGCCCATGCTCGAGCTCTTGCGCTACTGGCTGCTCGAGCATATCCGGGGCGCCGACACGGCCATCGGCCGGTACGCCGCCACCGCCGCGCCGGCCTCGGTGTCACGAACGTCCCCTTGACCGGAGCGTCAGGCGGCCGGACCTTGTGGGCATGCACCGCCGTCTCGCCAGCCTCGTCCTGCCCCTCTGCCTGACCCTCGCGGCACACGCTCAGACGCCCGCGCGGCCCGATTCCGCCCGGTTCCTGGCCGTTCGTGACGCCGCGTTCGGCCCGGGCCTCGCGCCCGACCCCGAGGCCCTGCGCCGCGAGGTCCGCGACCCGCTCTTCGGCTTCGTCTTCACGATGGTCGAACACGACAGTCTCGGATCCTGGACCGCGGGCGACCTCGCGGACTTCGCCGCGACCTGGGGCGAGGAGTCCGTCTTCCCGCTGGCCGAGCATCTGGTGAGCCTGACCCGCGAGCCGCTGCCCGCCGGCGGGGTCCTCCGGGAGTCGGGGGCCGCCTGCCGGCGCCGCTGGGTCATCCACCTGCGGCCCGAGCGCCTGGAGATTCCCATGCCTTACAGCATCCTCGGCTACCACCCGGGCAAGCTGAGCTTCGCCGGTCCGCTGGTCTTGCACGAGTGGCCGCTGGGAGCGCGGAGCGTCCAGGTCTCCGTCGAGGGGGCTACCCGCCGGTTCCTGGCCACCGGCCTGACCGTCTTCCAGATGAGCGGCGGCTGGATCCTCCTGGATGTGGACGCCTGGCTGGACGCCCTCCTCGGCGACGCCGCCGACGACGCCCTGATGCAGGGATTCGCGGTGGCCTGGGTGGACGGCGAACTGGTCGGGATCAGCAACAGCGCCGACCGCCGGGGTCGCCGCATCCTGGGCGAGCTGGACTTCCGAACCGGCGAGGTCGCGCCCAACGGCCGGCCGCTGGCCAGGGGCCTGGCGGCCGACGCCCGGGCCTGGACCGGGATGCCCGGCACCCTGGTGCGGGATCTCTGGAGCCGTTACGACGGGTGATCAGTTTCTGACAGCAGGTGGTGGAGTTTCCTCCCGATCTCCGCGTCGGCGGCGGATCTTGCCGTGTGCGGAAAAACCCTCCCCGACCGGACAGAACCGCCGGATCGCGCCGATTCCGCCCCGCGCAGGCCCGGAACGGCTCTTGCGTCTCGCCCGCCGACAAGACCCCCCGGGACCCGGTGAGCCTCGCTGCGTGCGCGCCGCTGTCCCGCCGTTCCCGATCCCACCTGGGAGGGCCCATGGCGGTCGTGAAGACCAAGCGGCTCGGCGAGATCCTGATCGACGCCGGCCTCGTCACCGCCGAGAAGCTGGACCTCGCCCTGCGTGAGCAGCGCCATACCGGCGAGAAGCTCGGCATGGTGCTGCAGCGCCTGGGCATCTGCTCGGAGCAGGAGATCGGCAAGGTGCTCGCCAGGCAGGCCGGGGTGCCGATCGTCAGCCTGGTGGGGCTGGAGGTCGACGCCGACGTCCTGCCGCTGGTCGAGCGCGACTTCGCCGAGCAGCGCCAGGTGCTGCCCCTGAAGGTCCGCGGCAGCACGCTGCAGGTGGCGATGGGCAACCCCCTGGATCTGGGCACCATCGACGAGCTCACCCGCCAGACCGGCAAGTACATCGAGGTGGTGCACGCGCCGGTCAGCGAGATCAGCGACGCCCTCCTGCGCTCGTACGGCGCCGGCGACGCCGGCAGCGCGGAGATCGCCCTCCTGATCGACGCGGCGCAGAAGGCCCTGCGCAGCGGCGTCAAGCTGAACGAGGACGACTCGCCCTTCGTCCGCCTGGTCGACCGCATCCTCGCCATGGGCCTGACCCTCGGCGCCACGGACATCCACATCGAGCCCGAAGAGAAGGTGATGCGCTGCCGCTACCGGGTCGACGGCCGCCTCACCCAGGGCACCGTGCTGCCGGCCGACCTGCAGAGCATCGTGATCACCCGCCTGAAGATCCTGGCGGAGATGAACATCTCGGAGACCCGGGTGCCGCAGGACGGCCGCATCCTCTTCCACGCGGGGCCGCGGGCCGTCGACCTGCGCGTCTCGACGTTCCCCACCGTCCAGGGCGAGGGCATCGTCTGCCGCCTGCTCGACAAGGAGAACCTCATCGTCGGCCTCGGCAAGCTGGGCATGCCGGACGACATCCTGCTCACCTTCAGCCGCGACATCACCCGGCCGCACGGCATCGTCCTGGTCACCGGGCCCACCGGCTCGGGCAAGACCACCACGCTCTACTCGGCGCTCACCTACCTCAACAAGCCGGACACCAAAATCATCACGCTCGAGGATCCGGTCGAGTACGAGCTGCCGATGATCAACCAGGCGCAGATCAACACCGCCAAGGGCTTCACGTTCGCCAAGGGGCTGCGGGCGATCCTGCGCCAGGACCCGGACATCATCCTCGTGGGCGAGATCCGCGACACCGAGACCGCCCAGCTCGCCATCCGCGCGGCGCTCACCGGCCACCTCGTGTTCAGCACCCTGCACACCAACAGCGCGGCCGGCGCCATCCCGCGGCTGCTCGACATGGGCGTCGAGCCGTTCCTGCTCTCGGCCACCCTGGTGTCCGTGCTGGCCCAGCGTCTGGTGCGCACGGTGTGCCCGGAGTGCGGCGAGCCCACGACGCTCGGCGAGACCGACCGCGAGCTGCTCGGGTTGACGACCCAGGACCTGGAGGGCGCCACCCTCCGCGCGGGCAAGGGCTGTCGGATGTGCCACGACACCGGCTACCGCGGCCGGCTGGCCGTCTTCGAGTACATGCACATCAGCAACGAGCTGCGGCGGCTGATCAGCGAGGGCCGCGACGCCACCGTGATCGAGGCCGCGGCCCACGCCGCGGGCCAGCGCAGCCTGCGGGACGACGCCATGCTGAAGATGCTGGCCGGCCAGACCACGTTGCCCGAACTGCTGCGGGTGGTGTCATGAAGGAGTTCCGCTACAGCGCGCTCAGCTCGCAGGGGCACCGGGTCAACGGCATCCGCACCGCGGACGACGCCGGCACCCTGTCCATGGATCTGCTCGAGCAGGGCCTCATCATGCTGCGTTGCCGCCCGACCATGGGGTCGCTGGGGCAGATGTTCTCCAAGGCCGGCCGGGCGGGCCGCCGCGAGCAGCGGGATTTCACCCAGCATATGGCCACCTGCCTGGCGGCCGGCATCCCGGCCGTGGCCGCCCTCGGCGACTATCAGGAGCGGGCCGAGGGCGCGTTCGCCGACATCATCGCCGACATCCGCAACGACGTCAGCAGCGGCACCGCCCTCGACGACGCGTTCGCGCGGCACCCCTTCGTCTTCGGTCCCGTCTACCTGGCCATGGTATCGGCGGGCCAGAAATCGGGCAACCTGGACGGCAGCTTCGAGGAGCTCGTGGCCTACCTGGAGTGGCAGGAGAACCTGCGGGCCCAGACCACGCAGGCGCTCATCTACCCGGCCATCCTGGTCGTCGGCATCATCGGGCTGTTCCTGCTGCTGATGCTCTTCGTGATCCCGCGGTTCAGCGCCATGTTCGCGGCGGTCGACTTCGAGCTGCCCACCATCACGCGGCGCATGATGGCCCTGGGCGCCTTCCTCGGCCACTGGTGGTGGCTGCTGGCGATCATCGGCGCCGGCCTCTGGCTGGGCGGCAAGCTCGGGTTCGCCACCGAACGCGGGCGCTACTGGCGCGACCGCACGGTGCTCGCCTTGCCGGTGCTCGGCAGCTTCGCGCGCAAGCTCGCGCTGTCGCGCTTCGCCAAGACCATGGCCATCATCCTGGGCTCGGGCCTCGACCTCCTGCGCGCGCTCGACCTCATGCAGGGCGTCGTCGGCAACAGCGTCGTCGCACGCCAGCTCGGCGCCATCCGCCAGCGCGTCGCCACGGGCGAGACCCTGCAGCAGGCCTTCAAGGACGCCGACGTGTTCCCGCCGCTGGTGCAGCGGCTGGTGAGCGTGGGCGAGAAGACCGGCTCGCTGGACACCTCGCTGCGGCAGGCGTCCACGTACCTCGACCGCGAGATCCCGCGGGATCTCAAGAAGGCGTTCACCATCTTCGAGGCCCTGATCATCGCCGTCCTCGGCGTCATGGTGTGCGTGGCCGCGCTGTCGCTGCTCATGCCCATCATGCAGATCAAGGCGTCGCTCCATTGAGCGGAGGGACCGTCGTGCCCCGTGCTTCCCGTCGAACGCCCCGGCCCGGCGGCCGCGCCGGGTTCACCCTGATCGAGGTCATCGTGGCCGTCGCCATCGTCGCCGTGCTCGCCGGCGCCATCACGCCGATGGTCTTCCGCGAGCTGATGCAGGCCCGCGAGGAGGCCACCGAGCGCGAGCTGGCGGCCATCTCCACCGGGCTCGTCGACTTCTACACCGACACCGGCCGGCTGCCGACCGAGGCCGAGGGCCTCGGCGCGCTCGTCAACGACCCCGGCGCGGCCGGCTGGCAGGGGCCCTACGTGAAGTCCGACCGCGGCAACCCCGTCACCGAGGCCAGCACCGACGGCTTCAACAACGCCTACATCTACGACCTCGGGCCCGCCACCGTGCCGGCCGGCGCGGCCGACGCCGTGGTGGTCTCCGCCGGCGCCGACGGCATCGTCGCCTCCGGCGCCCCGGGGGGCACCTGGCAGCTCGCCGGCGTGGGCGACGACCTGGTGCAGGCGATCACCACCGGTCCGGTCGACCGCACGAAGCTGGCCGAGGCGCAGGCCGAGGTGATGGCGCTGGCGACGGCGATCCGCGCCTACTACGCCGACCACACCGCCTTCCCCGGCTCGGTGGCCGTGCTCATCCCCGATTACATGGACCAGGGCGTGGCCGGCGGCGCGCTCATCGACCCCTGGAACCAGGGCTACCTCGTGTCGGCCGCGCCGGCCGGCGGCGCGGTGATCAACCTCACCATCCGCAGCACCGGTCCCAACCGCACCGACGAGGGCGGCGCCGGCGACGACGTCGCCGTCGTGGTCAGCAACATCTCGCTCGGCCGCGAGATCAGCACCTGGAAGCAGGACACGGCGCAGGCGGCGATCAACAACAGCGGCCACGTCCTGGTGGGCGCCTGGCCCGCCAACCGGGCCGCGCTCGGCCTGCCCGCCACCTTCGACGTGGACGGCTGGGGCCAGCCGTTCCTCGTGCTCGCCGGCGCCAACATGGTCTATTCGGCCGGCCCCGACGGCGTGGCCGGCGCGGTCCTCGACAACGTTCCCGCGGGGGTGGGCCCATGAGCCGAGTCGCCGGATACGGCCTGAGCGGACAGGGCGACCTCGCCCGCGCGGTGGAGGTGGTCGCCACCGGCGACCACGCGTGGCGCCTGGCGGGCTGCCATACGGCCGACGCGCGGACGCCCTGGCCCGACGACGTCGCCAAGGACCTCGGCCGGGCGGGCCGCCGCGCGGGCTGGCTGCTGCCCGAGGACGAGGTGACCTGCACCCAGACGCCGCTGCCGCGCCTGAAGCCGCGCGAGCTGCGGCGGGCGATCCACGGCTGGGTCGCCCGGCAGGAGGGCGGCGCTCCGGCCGACTGGCTGGTGTCCTGGCGGACGTTCGCGTCCACCACCGGCAACGCCGACAGCCAGCAGGTCGCCATGGCCTACGCCCGCGCGCAGACGCTGGCGAGCGAGGCGGCGGCCGCGGCCGAGCTCGGCGTCGAGCCGGGGCTCATGCTGCCCCCGTCCTTGATCCTCGATCAGTTCTTCCGCCTCGCCGCGCCCGAGAGCGTCACGCTGAACGTCTGGAACCTGGTCTTCGTCGGCGGGCGCGGCAACGTCCTCTGCGTGGCCAACAAGGACGGCCTCCTGCTGACGCGCCCGTTGCCCGGCATCCTGGCCGCCGACGAGCACGACGAGTACGTCGACCGGCTCGCCACCGAGGTCGACCGTTCGGTGTTCTTCGCCCGGCAGACCGCCGGCAGTCCCCAGGTCGACGGCGTGTTCGTCTGCGGCGACGCGGCGATCGCCGAGGCGCTCCAGGCGCGGCTCCGCGAGACCAGCGGCGTGCCCTGCGAGCACTGGCGGCTCGACCGGACCGTCGACTGCGGCGGCCGCGAGCTCGATCCCGACACGCAGCTGCTGGTCATGGTGGCCACGCTGGCGGCCGCCTCCAGCCAGTACAACCTGGCGCCGCGGTCACGGGCCGGGGCGCTGAGCGAGCCGGCGCGGCGACGCCTGCTGATCGGCGCCGGGGCCGCGGCGGCCGCCATCGTGCCGCTGCTCATCGTCGGCGGCCTGATCACCGACCACGTCCAGGACCGCTACCTGGACCAGGCCCGCCTCAACCTGGCCGTGGCCAGCGAACGGGCCGAGGTGGCCGCCGCCATCTACGACCGCCAGCGCCTGCTGCGGGCCCGCGAGGACTTCCTGGTGCAGCATGCGCAGAACCGCTACGACCTCGCAAGGGTGCTCCGGGACCTGGCCGGGGCCGCGCCGGCGGCCGTGCGGTTCCGCGAGCTGCAGCTCGTCGCCCGGAACGACGGCATGGTGCTGCACCTGACGGGAACGAGCCGGGCGCGCGAGGTCAGCGTCGCCCAGACGGCGTTCATGCGCTTCCAGGCGGCCGTCGCCCAGCTGCCGACGGTGCAGCCGCTGGGCGAGCCGCGCCAGCTGCAGATCGGCGAGGTCGACGACCAGGGCAACATCGAACAGACCGTGGTCTTCACCATGGAATGCCGGCTGAACCTGACGGCCGCCGGCGAGGAGGGATGATGACAGCGCTCCGGACACGCCTGCGCGCGTTGCGGCCCGGCCGCCTGCTCGGCCTGACGGCCCTGGCCGTGGTGTGGGGCGTGCTGCTGCTCGGCGTCGCGATGCCGTCCTGGCGCACGGTCCGCACCCAGCAGGCCGAGATCGAGGCCCTCAACACCCAGCTCGCCGACCTCGACCGCTGGACCGTGGCCGGCCTCTGGCTCGAGCCGCTGGTGGCCGCGCGCGAACCCGAGGTCAACGCCGAGTGGTACCGCGTGTTTCCGCCCGAGCGGGCGCGCGAGGCGCTCTTCCTGGACGTGGCCAGGGTGGCCGACCGCTGCGACCTGAAGGCGTTCCAGCTCGAGGAGATCGACCAGACCGGCGCCTTCGACATGGGCACCTGGTCGACGGCGACGGCCGCCATGGGTCCGTCCGACGTGCCCGCCGGCGAGCTGCCGCCCACCGGCGACCTGATGACCGGCGGCCCGGCCGAGCCGTCCATCGCCTTCCATCCCTACACCGTCCGCGGCTCCTTCGAGGCCGACTACGCGCGGACGGCCGCGTTCCTCGGCGGCCTGGCGCGGATCGATCGCAGCCTCGACGTCCGCCGGCTGGTCATCCGACCGGCCCGCGTGGGCGTCAACGTCGAACTCGAGCTGGAGGTACCCGTCAGTGAACCGGTCACCCCTTAGGCATCCCGTGGTCGTGGGCGGCGTGGTGCTGGGCCTGCTGGCGGTCACCGTCCTGAACGTGCGCACGTTCCTGCCCGACGGCCGTCTCCTGCGGCGCGGCGCGAGCAGCGAGGCCGGCTACCTGATCCCGCCGCCGGACCTCGCCGACGTGGTGCGCGACGCCGTGTACGGCGAGGGGGGGCGTACGCGGGCGGCCGGCGGCCGGGCCGCGGACGAGCCCGGGCTGCTGCGCGACCCGTTCTCCGGCGGCACCCTGCAGCCCGACCAGGTCGTGACCCCGACCCCGACGCAGACCGCGACGCCGCGTCCGCGTCGCAAGCCCGGGCCCGACCCCCTGGTGTGCACGGCCGTGATGCTCGGAGGCCAGCAGCCCCTGGCGCTCATCGGCGGCCAGGCCTACCGGCCCGGCGAACGCGTGCGCGGCCACGAGGTGCTGTCCATCGGCACCGACGGCGTGCGCCTGCGCCGGCCGGACGGCGGCGAACTGGACCTCACGGTGGGGCCGGCGCGCGCCGACTCCACCGGCTTCCACGTGGTGACCGGATCGCGGATCGAGGCCGGCACGGGCGACACCCGCCTGGCGGCCGACCCTGGTGAAAGGAACGAGCGATGACCCTGCGCATGCGCAACCGAGGCCGCGGGGCCGGCCTGACCCTGGCGGTGCTGCTGATCGGCGTCGCGGCGGCCGCGACGGCTCCCCTGCCCGGCGACCCCGAGGTGCCGGCCTGGGATGCCGGCCGCCCGCCCGTCAGCATCGTGACCAACGGCTGGATCGACGTGCGGGACATCCTGCCCACGGTGGCCGCCAACTCCGGGCTGGGCCTGCAGATGGCGCCGGACGTCCAGGGCCAGGTGAACGTGCACCTGGAGCAGGTGCGGCTCAGCCGGGCCCTCGATGCGCTGCTCGAACCGGTCAACCTCGGCTACGAGGTGGTGGACGACGTGGTGGTGGTCTACCGCCAGGGCATGGTCACCCGCTGGTTCACCTTCGACTACCCCGTGACCCTGCGCAAGGGCCGCGGCGAGTTGCAGGTGACGGCCGGGCGGGAGGGCTCCAGCGGCGGCTCGGGCGGCAGCTCCGGGAGCTCGGGCGGCGGCGAGAGCAACCAGAACCGCAGCCAGGTCACGAGCACGGCCACGATGTCGATCTGGCCCGAGGTCATGGCCTCGCTCAAGGTCGTGGTCTTCGACGGCGCCGAGCTGCGCGAGGACACGTCGGGCGACGAGCAGAGCCTCGCCATCAACCTGTCCGACGGCCTGGGCCGCAGCCTCGTGGTCAATCCCATGGCGTCGCTGGTCCAGGTCACCGCGGAGTGGGACCGCGTGCGGCGCGCGGCCGAGCTGCTCGACCGCCTGCAGGAGTCGCTGCAGCGCCAGGTGGCCATCGAGGTGCGCATCATGGAGGTGTACCTCGACCAGGAGAAGCAGACCGGCATCAACTGGGACGGCATCACCAGCGGCGATTTCGCCGCCTCGCTGCACACCCTGGACGCCGCGAACCACGTGGGCGAGTCGTTCTTCCAGTTCGTGGTCAACTCGGCCGACGTCACCGGCGTGCTCGAGGCCGTCGAGCAGAGCGGCGACCTCCGCACGGTCTCGACGCCGCGGGTCACGACGCTGAACAACCAGCAGGCGGTGGTGCGTGTGGTGACCGAGGACGTCTACTACGAGGCCACCGTGGAACCCGCCATCGTCAGCAACGGGGTGGGCACCGAGGCCGTGGTCAACTACGTGCCGCGGGTGGTGCCGGTGGGGGTGGTGCTCGACGTCACGCCCCAGGTGGGCCGCGACCGGGTGATCACCCTCAACGTGCACCCGACCATCAGCGACGTGGTGGCGGTGGCCGAGAGCCCCAACCAGGATACCGCCCCGGTGCTGTCGATCCGCGAACTGGACACCGTCGGCAAGGTGCGCGACGGCCAGACCCTGATCATCGCCGGCCTCATCAGCCAGCGGCGCAACCACGTCCGCACCGGACTGCCCGTGCTGAAGGACCTCCCGGTGCTCGGCCTGCTGTTCGGCAAGACGGTCGCGCAGCAGGCCAACATCGAGCTGGTGATCCTGCTGACGCCGGTGATCATGGAGGGGGATGCGGGGGCGGAGCTGGCGCGGGCCGAGCGGCTGCGCATGGAGGACCGTCTGGCCGAGTGACCACGCCGCGGCGGCGTCGCGCGACACGACCCGAGCCCGGCTCCGTCGCTGGAGCCGGGCTCGCGCCATGCAGTCGAGCAACCGCAACCGGGTCAGCGGATCGAGATCACCGTCCCGACGTCGTCACCGAGGATGTCCTCCGTGGAGCCGTCGGCGTAGCCGGTCTCCCAGCGCCCATCGGGCCCCGCGCTCAGCACGAACACCTTGTGGCGCACCGCGCCCGCGTACACGCCGCCGGGCAGGTAGCGCGAGTTGATCACGTAGGCGTTGCCCCAGGGATCGAGGATCTCGTAGCTGTCGACGTACGGACCCTTCCAGGCGAACTTGCCGGTGGTCGGCCAGTCCTGGTTGTTCTGGTTGGCGCCCGCCCCGGTGGCGCTCGAGTCGTCGTCGGGGTTGTTGAAGTACAGGTAGTCGCCAAGCTGCTTGGCGGTCCCGTAGGTGCCCCAGTTGCCGGCGCCGGCGCCGGCGCTCGGGCCCGCGCCCACGGCCACGGTCGTGCTGGAGATCACGCGGCTGACCGCGTTGCCGGCCGGGCCGTTGGCGTTGGTGTAGGGCCAGGACCCGGTGTCCTTGTAGTAGTTGAGGACCGCCGTCGCGATGGTCTCGGCCTCGTTCTGGGCCTTGCCGATCTTGGCGTCCTCGAGGTGGCGGAACACCATCGGGCTGATGGCGGCCGCGAAGATGGCCACGATGGCCACGGCGATCACGATCTCGATGAGCGTGAAGCCCCGTCGGTTGCTCGGAAACGTGCGCATGGCGTGCTGGGTCCTTTCCGGGAAGGGCGAGGATGCGGGCCGCCGGCCTTGCCGGTCGTGGCCGTTCAATGGATTGGGGATCGGCCGCGGACGGTGCCGCTTGACCGAAAATCGGCAGCCGCCGGGCCGGCCTGGCTGGCCAAGCTCCCGCCCCCCGTCTATGTTTGACGGCACCATGAAGCGGATCGATATCCTCGTGACCGGCCGCGTGCAGGGGGTGGCCTTCCGCCACCACACCTGCCGCGAGGCCGCGGCCCTGGGCCTGGTGGGCTGGGTCCGCAACCTGCCCGACGGATCGGTCCGCGTGGTGGCCGAGGGGCCCGAGGACCGGCTCGAACGGCTGCTGGCCTGGGCCGCTCGCGGACCCGACCACGCCCGCGTGGAGACCTGCCGGCACGTCTGGCAGGATCCGACGGGGGATTTCACCGCCTTCCGGGTCACCGGCTGACCCGGCCGGGACCGAGGACCGAGCAGATGGCGCGACGCCTGCTGGTGGCCGTCGACATGGACGGCACCCTGATCGACACCGAGGCCGAGGATCGCCTGCGCCCGCGCGAGCTGGCGAGCCTGGCCGCTGTGCGCGCGGCCGGCCACGTGGTGGCCATCTGCACCGGCCGCAACCGCCAGTCCCTCGACAGCCTGCTCGACCGCAGCGGCTGGCATCCGGCCGACCTGCCCAAGGTGCTGCTCAACGGCGCGATGGTGGACGGCGGCGCGGGGCACGGCGTCCTCGCCCACAACGTCATCCACCGCCCGGTGATCGCCCGGCTGGTCGGCCTGTACCGCGAGCACGGCGCTCTGCCCATGGTCTTCGGCGCCGATCACGACGGGGGCGGGCTGCGCCTGCAGGCGGGCGCCCCCAACCCCGTGATGGAGCGCTACCTCGCCCACCGTCGCGACCAGGTGGGGGCTCAGCGTCCACCAGGACCTTCTGGCCGAGCTGCCCGAGACGGCGCTCGGGTGGGCACCATCGACCTGCACGAGGTCATCCAGCCGCTGACCGCGGCGGTCCGGGCGGCGCTGCGCGACGAGGTCCGGGTGATCAACACGCGCTCGTTGCTCGGCGGGGGCCGCTACCACTGGGCCGAGGCCTACCACCACGCCTGCAGCAAGGGCACCGGCGTGCGGCTGCTGGCGAGCGCGTTGCGGATCGCGCCATCGCGGATCGTGGCCATCGGCGACAACACCAACGACCTCGACATGTTCGCCGAGGCCGCCGTCTCGGTGGCCATGGCCGGCGGGCCGGCCGAGGTGCAGGCCGCGGCCGACCGCTTGACCGGATCGGCGGCCGAGGGCGGCGCGGCCGCCGTGCTGGAGGACATCGCAGCCGGGCGGTTCGCGCTGCCCGCCGTCCCCGACGAGGAGAGCGCATGACCAGCAAGCCACGCCCCGACGGCTGGCCCGCGGACGGTGAACTGGCCCGGCCCGAGCCGGCGGGCACACCGCCGCGGCCCGACCTCGACGACGGCATCGAGCGCCTGCGGCGCACGGGCTATGCCTTCGTCGACCTGGTGCTCGACTACTTCAAGGGCCTCGAGGGCCGCCGCGTGTACGGTCCGGTGTCGCCGATGGGCCTGGACGACCTCTTCGCCGAGGATCTCCCGGAGGAGGGCACCGGGTTCGGCGAGCTGGTGCAGGAGGTGCGTTCCAAGGTCTTCCCCAACACCATGGCCATCGGCAGCCGCCGGTACTTCGGCATGATGAACCCGTCGCCGCTGCCGATCGCCATCCTGGCCGACACCCTGGCCTCGGCCATGAACCAGAACGCCGCCAGCTGGCGCCACGCCCCGGCGGGCACGGCCATCGAGAAGCGGGTGATCCGCTGGCTGTGCGACCTCTTCGGCCTGCCCGAGACCAGCTTCGGCACCCTCATCGACGGCGGCTCGCTGGCCAACATCACCGGCCTGAAGCTCGCCATCAACCGGGCCCTGGGCCGCCACCTCTCCCAGCTCGACAACGACGAGCCGCCCGGTCCGGAGATGGCCAAGCTGACCTTCTACGTCTCCGATCAGGGCCACTACAGCTTCACCAAGGCGGTCGACCTGCTGGGCCTCGGCCGCGGCCAGCTGCGCAAGCTGCCCACCGACCAGCTGTTCCGCGTGGACCTCGCGGCGCTCGACGCGGCCATCGTCGCCGACCGCGCGGCGGGCCTGCACCCGTGCTGCATCGTCGGCATCGCCGGCACCACCAACACCGGCAGCATCGACAAGCTGGCCGAGCTGGCCGACCTCGCCGAGCGCCACGGCTGCTGGTACCACGTCGACGCGGCCTACGGCGGCGCGGTCGTCCTCTCGGAGCGCTACCGGCCCATGCTCGCGGGCATCGAGCGGGCCGACAGCATCACCGTCGACCCGCACAAGTGGTTCTACATGCCGTTCTCGGCCGGGGGCATCCTGGTGCGCGAGGGCGACTTCCTGCGCCAGAGCTTCCTCGTGCATCCCGAGTACTACATGCAGAAGGTGCAGGCGGGCGACGATGGCGAGGCCGTCGAGTACGACGAATTCGGCCAGCGCATCGTGCCCGACCCGCGCGGCTTCCACCTGGGCGACAAGGTGAACTTCTTCCAGTACGGCGTGGCGGGCAGCCGCCGCTTCAACGCCCTGAAGATCTGGATGTCGCTGAAGCTGGTGGGCCGGGCCCAGTTCGCCCGGTGGGTGGAGAACGACATCTACCTCGCCCGAGCCCTGGCCGCCCTGCTCCGGCGGGAGGCGGATTTCACGCTCCTGGGCCCCAACACCCTGGGCGTGTGCAACTTCCGCTGGGAGCCGCGGAACCCGAACGGCTCGTTCCGGTTCAACGCGCAGCAGACCGACCAGCTCAACCGGCTGCTGCAGGAACAGGTTGAGCGTGGCGGCGACGCGTGGTTCAGTTATACGGTGTTGCGGGGCCGCGTGGCCCTGCGCGCCAACGTCGAGAACCGACGCATGGGCCGCGAGCACATCGAACGTCTGGTGCGGGTCATCCGCCGCACCGCCGACCAGATCCTGGCCGACCAGGGCAGCCCGTCCTGACCCCGAAAGGAAGACCGATGCGGAACGTCCGCGCCCTCATGATCCTCCTCGCCCTGCTCGCGGTGAGCAGCCTGTCCGTGGCCGCCGATCCGACCACCGGCAAGGCGGTCGCCCAGCCCCGGTCGACCGCCGACGTGGTCACCGTCAAGGTGCTGCCGGCGAAGCTCGCGGCCAAGGCCGGCGCCGAGGTCAGCTTCCAGATCGACCTCGCCATCGCCGACACGTGGCACCTCTACGATCACCGCTACGCCGAGGATGCCGAGAGCTTCTTCATCGGGGTGGACCTCATGCCCGGCGAGGAGGCCGACCTGGCCGGCTTCCGGGCGTCCTTCCCGGCCGGCAAGGAGGGAGAGTTCATCGGCGAGAAGGTGTACATGCTGCACCACCAGGCCGCGATCGACGTGACCGTCACCCTGCCCGCGGACGCGCAGGGCGAGGTCACGGTGCCGTTCGTCCTCAGCGCCCAGGCCTGCGACAACAGCATCTGCCTGCAGCCGTCGGACATCCCGGTGCTGGTCCACGTCGCGGTCGAGTGAGCGCCGACGACCGCAACATCTACATCGGAAGCCTGCCCCTGGACGCCGACGAGGACGAGGTCCGGGGGCTTTTCCTGCCCTTCGGCGAGGTGCACGAGGTCACCTTGATCCGCGATGAAGAGACGGGCGCGAGCCGAGGCTTCGGGTTCGTGAAGCTGGCGGACGACGGGGTGCAGGCGGCCGTCGACGCCCTCGACGGGCAGGAGCTGCGCGGCTGCCGCGTGCGGGTGAACGTGGCGCGGGACAAGGGGAAGAAGCCGCCGCGGAGGCGGTTCTAGGGGGCTGCGTCGGGGGTGGGGTGAGGGCGCTGGTTCCCGCCGTGGTCGGCGACGATGGCCAGACGCTGCTGGCGGTCATCGCGAGACACTACACCGATCTCACCGACGGTCCGGACCGAGCCGAGGCGACCCTCGGGGTCCGCTCGGAACCATGACCTCCGGTGGTTCCACCAGTCGCCGACGTCGAGCGAAGCCCTCCTTGCCACCCCACGGCAACATAATTAGGATGGGACGAGTCTGAATTTTCTTTTTCCCCGCCGCCATCGAGGTCCACGTTGATCGGCAAGACGCTCGCTCACTTCGAGATCACCGAGCTGGTGGGCAAGGGCGGGATGGGCGAGGTCTGGCGCGCCCGCGACACCAAGCTGGGGCGCGATGTCGCGGTGAAGGTCCTGCCGCCCGAGTTCGCCGGCGACCCGGATCGCCTCGCCCGGTTCCGCCGCGAGGCGAAGCTGCTCGCCCAGCTGAACCACCCGAACATCGCGTCGATCTACGGCCTGGAGGAGACGCCCGAGGCCGTGTTCCTGGTCATGGAACTCGTGGAGGGCGACGACCTCGCGGTGATCATGAGCCGCGGCGCCCTGCCCGTGGACGACGCCATCGACATCGCCAAGCAGATCGCCGACGGCCTCGAGGAGGCGCATGAGAGCGGGGTCGTCCACCGCGACCTCAAGCCCGCCAACCTCAAGCGCACGCCCGACGGCAAGGTGAAGATCCTCGACTTCGGCCTGGCCATGGCTCTGGCCGGACAGTCGACGGCCGAGGCGGGCAGCCTCAGCGACATGGCCACGTTGACCGCCATGACCCAGGCCGGCATGATCCTCGGCACCGCCGCCTACATGAGCCCCGAACAGGCCCGTGGCCTGGCCGTCGACCGGCGCACGGACATCTGGGCCTTCGGCGTCATCCTCTTCGAGATGCTCACGGGCCGGCGCCTGTTCGCGGGCGAGACGGTCACCGATACCCTGGCGGGGATCCTCAGGACCGACCCCGACTGGGACAGCCTCCCCGACGCGCTGCCGCACCAGGTCGAGCGGGTGCTTCGCCGTTGCCTGACGCGTGATCCGCGGCAGCGGCTGCGGGACATCGGCGAGGCCAGGGTGCGCCTGGAGCAGCCCGACGCCGAATCGGGCGTGCTCCCGGGTCCGATCCCGCCGCTTGCGCCGACCCGGTCGGCTCGCCGGCGGCTCTTGCCCTGGGCGTTGGCCGGCCTCCTGGCGCTGGCGACGGGCTACCTGGGTTTCCTGCGGCCGACCACGGACGATTCCGACGGCCCCATCCAGCTGGCCGTCCCCGCTCCCGACGGCGTCCAGTTCCAGCTCGACACGTCGTTCCCCGCCCTGCCGACCATCTCCCCGGACGGCCGCCACGTGGTCTTCGGCGGCGTCGACGAAGACGCCAAGGCGTGCCTCTTCCTGCGGGCGTTCGCGTCCCGCCAGGCCGTGGCCCTCGACGGAACGGAGAACGCGCAGTACCCCTTCTGGTCGCCGGACAGCCGCTTCATCGCCTTCTTCGACCGCAACGAGGGGCTGAAGAAGGTCCCGGTGGACGGGGGGCCGGTGCAGACCATCTGCCCGGCGGCCAACGCCAAGGGCGGCTCCTGGAGCAAGGACGGCGTCATCATCTTCTCGCCGAGCCATGATCAGCCGCTCATGTCGGTGCCGGCGGTGGGCGGAGAGCCGGTCGCGATCACCGACCTCGCATCCGATACGGGGTTCGACTCCCACCGTCATCCCTGGTTCCTGCCCGACGGCCGCCGTTTCCTCTACGTCGCCCGGGGCATCTCGACCACCGCGAGCGAGGTGCGGCTCGCGAGCCTCGACGCCGATTCCACGCGCGTCGTGATGCGGAACCAGACCCAGGCCGTCTTCGTCGACGGCTACCTGCTCTACGCGCGCAACGACATCCTGGTCGCCCACGCCTTCGATCCCGACGCCGCGGCCTTCACCGCCGACCCCTACCCCATCGGCTCGGACGTGGTCGTCATCGGCGGCGCGTCGCGCTCGATCTTCTCGGTCTCCGAGAACGGCCGGCTGGTGCTGATGCGGGGCAAGAACCTCAACGAGGCCACCAGCCTCACCTGGGTCGATCGCCAGGGCCAGGACGTCGCCGAGATCTCCGAGCGGGACGCGTTCGACGGCGTGGTCCTGTCCCCGGATGACCGGTTCATCGCCCTGCTGGTCCAGGATCAGACCATCACCGATCACGACATCTGGATCTACGAGATCGAGCGGGGATTCCGGGAACGATTCACCTTCCAGGACACCGACGAGGGCGATCCGCTGTGGACGCCCGACGGGCAGTTCCTCTACTACGTCGCCAACCCCGACGGCCACGACAAGGTCTACCGGAAGGACTTCGGCCGGACCCGCAAGAGCGAGTTGGTCCTCGATTTCGGGGTCGACGTGCGGATCTGGGACATCGGTCCGGACGGGCGGTTCCTGCTGTACTCGATCCCGCACGAAGGGACCGACCTGGACCTCTGGGTCGCCGACCTCAGCGGAGAGCGCGAGCCGCGACTCCTGGTGCAGACGCCAGGCACCGACGCGGCGGCGCGCTTCTCGCCGGACGGCCAGTGGATCTCCTACTGGTCCACCGAGACCGGCACCGGCCAGATCTACCTGGCCCCCTGGCCCGAGATGGCCTGGACCCGTCGGGTGTCGACCACCACGGGCACCTGGCAGTTCTGGCCCGACGACGGCAAGTCCATCGTCTTCCAGGACGGCGCCGGCAACGTGTTCTCCGCGACCATCGACGGCGACGCCGACGGGGTGAAGATCGGGGCTCCCGAGCCGCTCTTCAGCCATGGCGCCATGCAGTTCGACAGCCCCCTGATCGATATGACCGGCGACGGCGAACGGTTCGTCGTGGTCGGCAACGCCGAGACCGATCCGCCGACCCACTTCGACGTGGTGTTCGGCTGGCCGCGGCTGTTGCCACGGCGGTAGCGGGGACCGTGTCGCGGCGAGCCCGGTCGTCGGCCCGGCCCGAATAAAAGTTGATCACTTTGCTCGCGAATCTGCGCGTCTCGAGATGAGCACCCGAACGTGTCCATCTCGAACCCGGAGGTTCCCGCCCATGAACGCCCGTAAGATCAGCCTGATCGCCGCTGTCCTCCTGCTTGGCCTGCTCGCGGCCTGCAGCAGCGACGACGGCCCCGCCACCCCCTCCTATTCGTCGTTCACCGAGGTCATCGACGCCGGCGGCACCTACGAGAAGGTCGAGCCGTCCGAATCCATCGAGCCCATCGCGTCCGACGAGGACGTCCTCGAGGACGGCACGGTCATGCTGTGCACCACCGAGCACTACAGCATCATCGACGCCCCCGACGACTACGTCACCTTCGACCCCAACGCCGAGGTCATCTTCCCCGGCAACCTGCTGCAGGGCGGCAGCCTGGGCGGCAACTCGCCCACGCCTATCGTCCTGGACCGCGCCGGCGGCGTGATCACCATCAACCTGGTGAACGGCTCGGAGGTGGTCAGCCAGCAGGTCGACGAGGTGCTCTACAGCTCGGTGATCCAGGCCATGAACGACATCATCGCCGACAACTCCGGCACCCTGCCCGCCGCGTTCACCTACAAGTCGGCCGAGGTGCAGTCCCGCGAGCAGATGGCGCTCTCGATGGGCGTCAACGTGCACTCGCTCACCTCGGACGTGCGCGCCCGCCTGAGCCTGAGCCAGGACACGTCGTACAACAGCTTCCTGGTGGAACTCAACCAGCGCTACTACACCATGAGCTTCGACATGCCGTCGTCGCCCGCCGCCCTGTTCCAGGCGTCGGTCGTCCCGGCCGACCTGGCCCGTTTCGTGAGCGCCGACAATCCGGCCACCTACATCTCGTCGGTCACCTACGGCCGCCGGTTCTACCTGCTCATCGAGTCCACGGAGTCGGTGTCCGAGATGAGCGCGTCCATCAGCGCCTCCTACGAGGCCGCCCTGGCCGGGGGATCCGGCCACCTCAGCGGCCGCGACGTCTCGAGCCTCAGCAACGTCAACGTGAAGGTGTTCGCGCTGGGCGGCGACGCCTCCCTGGCCCTCGCCGCCTTCAACGGCGACGTCGACGCCGTGGCCGAGTTCCTCACCGAGGGCGGCGACATCGACACCGGCGTGCCCCTGAGCTACGTCGTGCGCAACGTCAAGGACAACTCGGTGGTCAACATCAAGGTGGCCACCGACTTCGACGTGCGGAACTGCGTGGTCCAGACCATCGGCACCTACCGCAACGACTTCGAGGGCTCGACGGAGGGCTGGACGCCCTACGCCGACCACCGCAACTTCGGCGTCTACTCGAGCGGCGGCATCGACGGCGACTACATCCGCCTGCACGACCGCGGCGAGGGCGGCACCTGCTACTTCCGCGCCCCGCTGGCCTACCAGGGCGACTGGTCCCAGTTCGTGGGCGGCGAGCTGAGCTGCTACCTGTGGATCGGGGGCCCCGGGTCGGCGTTCGCGACGGACGACGTGGTGTTCTACGACGGCAGCGGCAACCGCTTGGCCGCCCGCTGGGCCCACCAGCCTTACGACAACGGGTTCTTCCCCTTCCGGGTGAACCTGGACGCGAGCCAGAACTGGCGCTACAACGGCGCGGCGGCCACCCAGGCCCAGATCGAGTCCGTGCTCGGCGACGTGGTCGACCTCTTCATCCGGGCCGAGTACCGCGACGCCGGCGGCGACTGGTGCGCCATGGATCTCTTCCGGGTGGAGCAGCCCGAGACCGACTAGCCCGAGCGGAGCGGACCGTCGGCGGCCACCGGCAGCGTGGTCGCCGACGGAAATCCGTATAAATTGGAGTTCATATGTCCAATATCTGCGAGGCCAGGACCATGGATGTCACCCGCGAACACGTGACCCGCCTCTGCCGGGAGGCCGCGCGCCAGGACCGCGCCGCCGTCGATGCCCTCGTCGACCACGTCTACGCCACCCTGCGCCGCATGGCCGGCCGCCAGATGGGCGCCGAGCGGGGCGACCACACGCTGTCGCCCACCGCCCTGGTGCACGAGGCCTACCTCAAGCTCGTCGACCAGAACCAGCTCGACTGGCGCGACCGCGCCCACTTCTACGCCGTCGCCGCGCGCATCATGCGCCGGGTCCTGATCGATCACGCGCGCCGCAAGCTGGCCGGCAAGCGCGGCGGCCGCCAGGTGCGCGTCACGTTCAGCGAGGAGGTGGGCGGCGCGGTCGCGAGCCCCGAGGCGTTGCTCGAGCTCGACGGCGCCCTCGACCGTCTCGAGGAGCTGAGCCCGCGCCAGCGCCAGGTGGTCGAGCTGCGCTTCTTCGGCGGCATGACCCACGAGGAGGTGGCCGCGGTGCTGGGGGTATCGGTGCCGACGGTCCGCCGCGACTGGCGGCTGGCCCAGGCCTGGCTGCAACGGGAGCTGCGGCCGTGAGCGCCGCCGAGCGTGCACGCTGGGAACGCGTCCAGGCGCTCTTCGATGCGGCGAGCGATCTGCCCCCGGACGCGCGCCGCGCCTACGTGACCGCCCACTGCGACCAGGACGCCGACCTCGCCCTCGAGGTGCTCAGCCTGCTGGAGGCCGACGCCGCGCACCCGGATTTCCTCGACGGCATGGCCGCCGGCCTCGCCGATGTCGTGGTCGACGAGGAGCCGGCCGACCCGCTGCTCGGCCAGACCCTGGACCGCTACACCGTCGTCGAGCGCCTGGCGGCCGGCGGCATGGGGGCGGTCTACCTCGCGCACCGCAGCGACGGCGTCTACCACGAGCGCGTCGCCGTCAAGGTGATCCGCCGCGGTCTGGACACCGAACAGCTCATCAAGCGCTTCCGCGCCGAGCGCCAGATCCTGGCCCGCCTGCGGCATCCCGGCATCGCCAACCTGCTCGACGGCGGCATCACGCCCGACGGCCGGCCCTACCTGGTGATGGAGTACGTCGACGGCCGCCCGCTCGACCGCTACTGCGACGAGGAACGGCTGAGGCTGGCCGACCGCATGCAGCTCTTCCGGACCGTCTGCGAGGTGGTTCAGCACGCGCATCGCAACCTGGTGGTGCACCGCGACCTCAAGCCCGGCAACATCCTCGTGACCGCCGCCGGCGAGATCAAGCTGATGGACTTCGGCATCGCCAAGTGGCTCAGCGGCGACCAGGACGAGGCCGTGGGCGATGCGCCCGACACCATGCCCGGCCTGCAGGTCATGACCCCGGGCTGGGCGGCGCCCGAGCAGATCCGCGGCGAACCGGTCACCACGGCCACCGACGTCTTCGGCCTCGGCCTGGTGCTCTACCGGCTGCTCACCGGCGGCCAGGCCTTCGGCGACGCCACCAGCACGGCCGCCGAACTCGCCACCGCCACCTGCGAGCACGACCCGCGCCGGCCCAGCAGGGTGGCCGCGGCGGCGGCGTTGGGCCTCGCCCCCGACACCGACCTCGACAACATCTGCCTGAAGGCCCTGCGCCGCGAACCGGAGCACCGCTACGCCTCGCCCGGGCACCTGGCCGAGGACCTGACCCGGTACCTCGACGGCCAGCCGGTCCTGGCCCGCCCGGCCACGCTGGGGTACCGCACGGGCAAGCTGCTGCGCCGCCATCGCCGGGCGTTCACCACGGCCGCCGTGCTCGTCTCGCTCGTGCTGGGCCTCGGCGCCTACGACAATCTCCGGCTGGCCCGCGAGCGCGACCGCGCCCAGCGCGGCGAGGCCAAGGCCGCCCAGGTGGCCGCCTTCCTGTCCGACCTCTTCACCCAGGCCGACCCCGAGAACAGCCGGGGCGCCGACCTCACCGCGCGCGAGATCCTCACCCGGGGCGCGGACCGGGTGCGGACCCAGCTGGACGATCAGCCCGAGGTGCAGGCCGCCATGCTCGACGTCCTGGGCCGGGTCCACACCAACCTCGGCATGTTCGACGAGGGGCGGACGCTGCTCCGGCGAAGCCTCGCGCTGAAGCTGGCGAATTTCGGGGACGGACATCCGGAGGTCGCCACCACGGCCCTCGACCTGGGAAACCTGGAACTGGAGGTGGGCCATTTCGGTCTGGCGGACTCGCTGCTGACCGTCGCGCGGAACATCCGCGAGCACGAGCTCGGCCTGGGCGACCCGGCGGTGGCTCCGGTCCTCAAGAGCCTCGGGCTGGTGGCCCTGCGCCAGGGGCGCAACGAGGACGCGGAGCAGCTGTACCGCGCGGCGCTGGCGATCTACGCCGGCCATCCACCGATCACCGATCCGGGCTACACCGTCTGCCTGAACGACCTGGCGCTCCTGCTGCTGGAGATGGGCCGACGCGACGAGGCCGAGCCGATGTTCCGCGAGGCGCTCGACCTGCAGGAGCGCTGGCTGGGCGCCGACCACCCCGAGCGCGCCAACACCCTGTACAACCTGTCCCTGCTGCTGCAGGAGCGCGGAGACCACGCCGCGGCCGAACCGGTGCTGCGGCAGGTGCTGGAGCTGGACCGCAAGCACTACGACGCCAACCACCTCAACATCGCCTACAGCCTGACGAACCTCGCCATCTCGCTGCAGCAGATCGGCCGATATGAGGAAGCCGGCCGGCACCTGGACGAGGCGCTGGCCATCCGGCGCGCGTCGCTGGCGCCGGGTCATCCGGAGATCATCAAGGGGCTGAGCGCCGTCGGGCTCAACCACATGTACCGCGGCGAGTACGCCACGGCCGAGCCGATCCTGCGCGAGGCCGTGGACGTCGCGCGCGAGCACCTCGGGCGTCACGGCATCACGGCCGGCCGCCTGGATGACCTCGGCTGGCTGTTGCGGGAGCTCGGACGTTACGACGAGGCCCTGGCGCTGCACCGCGAGGCCCTGAGCATCAAGGAGGAGGTGCTGGGCCCCGACCACAAGCATACCGGCATCACCCTGATGCACATGGCGCTCTGCCTGCTGGCCAGCGATCGGCTGGCCGAGGCCCGCGAGGTGCAGGAGCGCGCCCTGGCCATCGCTCAGCTCCAGTTCGGCCCGGAGAACGAGTTCACCGCCACCAACGAGCTGACCCTGGCCCGCATCCTCCTGGCGCAGGGCAACCTGGACGGGGCGCGGGAGCGGGCCGACGCCGGGCTGGCCACCATGCGCCGGCAGGTCCGGGAGCAGAACCCGCGGCTTGCGGCGGCGATGCTGGTCTGCGCCCAGGTCGACCAGGCGCAGGGGCGCTGGGACAGCGCGGAGCGCCGGATGCGTCGGGCCCTGGAGCTACGTCGGCAGATCCTCGGCGAGCGCAGCCCCACCACCGCCTGGAACGAGGTCCAGCTGGCCGAGCTCCTGCTGGAGCGTGGGCAGAAGGCCGAGGCCGCCGAGCTCGCCGGCAACTCGCTCGCCGTCCTGCAGACCATGCTGCCGGCCGACCACGAGCGGGTCCGGTCGGCGAGGGACGCGCTCGCGCGCGCGACGTCCTGAACGGGCGATCACTCGCGGGCGTCGGTCGCGCCCGGCTCGTCGGCCAGGCAGGTCCGCGCGCGGGCGAGCGCCGTCTCGATGTCCCCGGTGATGTTCTCCGGGCCGATCAACGCCGCGAGCCCCGCCTTCTGCAACGTCAGCAACGGTCCCGGCTGCACGCCCGACAGCACCAGCGTGGTCCCCGAGCGGGTCGATCGGGCGCATACGTCCTCGAGCGCCCGCAGCGCCGTCGCGTCGATGGCCGGCACGTGGCGCAGCCGCAGGATGAGCACCCTGGGGGCGCGGTCGATGCGGTTGATGGCGGTCTTGAACTTGTCGGCCGCGCCGAAGAAGAACGGACCGTAGACCTCGAACACGGCCACGCCTGCGGGCAGGTCCCGCGGGCCGAGGGCGCCGGCGTCGTTGGTGTCGTCGATCTCGGCCAGGCTCGGCACGTAGCCGGCCTGGGTGACGTCGGCCATGCGGCGCATGAACAGCAGGGCGCTGAGCACCACCCCCACCTGGATGGCGACCGTCAGATCCACGAGCACCGTGAGCAGGAAGGCGCTCGACATCACCAGGATATCGCTGCGCGGGCTGCGCAGGAGCTTCAGGAAGTACCGCCACTCGCTCATGTTGCCGGCCACGACGAGCAGGATCCCGGCCAGGGTCGCCATCGGGATCAGCGCCGCCCAGCGTCCGCACACCATCATCAGCACCAGCAGGGTCAGGGCGTGGATCATGCCGGCGACGGGCGTGCGGCCGCCGTTCTTGATGTTGGTGGCGGTGCGGGCGATGGCGCCGGTGGCCGGGATGCCCCCGAACAGCGGCGAGGCCAGGTTGGCGATGCCCTGGGCCACGATCTCCATGTCGGAACGATGGCGTCGGCTCGTCATGCCGTCGGCGACCACGGCCGACAGCAGCGATTCGATGCCGGCCAGCAGCGCGATCGCGAGCGCCGGCGAGAAGAGCTGACTGATCAAGGTCCACGAGAGCTCCGGCAGCCGCGGCGCCGGCAGCGATGTGGGCACGGCGCCGAAACGGCTGCCGATGGTCTCGACGGGCAGCCCCGCGAGGTGCACCACGACCGTGGTCGCCACGATCGCGACCAGCGAGCCCGGCACCCGGCGGGTGACCCGCGGCCAGGCCCAGACCACGAGCACCGTCACCAGGCCCAGGCCCAGCGCCCAGGGATTCCAGCTGGGCAGCGCGACGGCGTAGGCCCGCAGCTTGCCCAGGAAGCTGCCCGGCAGGCCGGACAGGGTGAGCCCGAGCAGGTCGGGGATCTGGGTGGCGGCGATGATGAGGGCGATGCCGCCGGTGAAGCCGATGGTCAGCGGGTAGGGGATGTAGCGGATGACCCCGCCCAGGCGCGCCAGGCCCATCACCACCAGCAGGGCGCCCGCCATCAGCGTGGCCACCTGCAGGCCGGGGTAGCCGAACTTGTGCACGATCTCGGCGACGAGGACGACGAACGCGCCGGTCGGCCCGCCGATCTGGACCCGGCTGCCGCCCAGGGCGGAGATCAGGAAGCCCGCCACGATGGCCGTCGCCAGGCCCTGCTCGGGGCCGACGCCGGAGGCGATGGCGAACGCGATCGCCAGCGGCAGGGCCACCACGCCCACGATCACCCCGGCGGAGAGGTCCTGGAAGAACAGCGCCCGGGTGTAGCCCTCGCGCAGGACGGTGACGAGCTTGGGGGTCAGGCGGGAGGAGGACGTGGTGGGACCAGCTTTCGAGGGCGGGGCACCCGGAGCGCCGCCGGTCGCCGAGCCCGCGACCGGCCAGGAACCGCGCAATGATAGGCACGGCCCGGGTCCTGGCAAGGGCGAACTGACGGCGCGGGCGCCGGGTCGAGCCTTGAAACTCGGCCCGGGCTCGGCGTACCATCGGCCCACCCGAGGGCGCGGCCGTGCCGGGCGCGCCAGGGCTGGACCCCTCGCGGAAGGATGCTCGATGTCGCACCCGACCAAGGACGTGATCGCCGGCCTGCCCGCCAACGCCCGTCGTCCCCTGGAACCCGGCGAACGCTACGTGCCCGTGGTTGCGGGCGAGACCGTGCTGGAGGTGACCCAGCGCTCGGTGACCCTGGGCCTGGTGCTCTGCGCCGTGTTCTCGATGGCCGCGGCGTTCGTCGCCCTCAAGCTCGGCCAGGGCATCGAGGCCGCCATCCCCATCGCCATCCTGGGCATCGGCTGGTCGCAGATCATGACCCGCAAGAGCACGCTCCTGGAGAACGTGTTCGTCCAGAGCATCGGCGCCAATTCGAGCCACGTGGTCTCCGGCGCGGTCTTCACCATTCCGGCTCTCTACATGCTGGCCGCCGATCCCGCCAGCGGCGTGGCCCAGCCGGCGGTCTGGCAGGTGATGGTGGTGTCGTTCCTCGGCGGCTGCCTGGGCATCCTGTTCCTCATCCCGCTGCGCCATAACTTCATGGTGGAGATGCACGGCAAGTTCCCCTGGCCCGAGGGGACGGCCACCACCGAGATCCTGCTGTCGGGCCAGCGGGCCGGCGGCCAGGCGCGGATCCTGGCCCTGTCGGCGGGCCTGGGGGCGCTCTATGACGGCCTGGTGCTGATCCCGCGGGTGATGGCCGAGCAGATCAACTTCCGCGTGGTCTGGCTGGGCCGCTTCATGGAGAGCCACTTCCTCAAGCTCGCGGTGCTCAACAACGCGGCCATCGTGGGCGTCGGCTACATCATCGGCCTGCGGTACGCGGCCATCATCAGCGCGGGCTCGTTCATGGCCTCGTGGCTGCTCGTGCCCATGGTGTACGCCATCGGCCGGCACGTGCCCGAGGTGCTCGCGCCGGGGACCGTGCCGATCGCCGACATGTCCATCAACGAGGTCTTCAAGTTCTACGTCCGCATCATCGGCGTCGGCGGCATCGCGGGCGCCGGCCTGCTGGGCATCCTGCAGGGCTTGCCGGCGATGGTCCGCTCGATCGGGGCCAACCTGCGCGGCATGCGCAGCCAGGACACGCGGGTCCGTGCGAAATTGCCGCGCACCGACCGCTCGCTGCCCACGTCCGTCACCTACGTCGGCCTGGTCGTCTTCGCCCTGGCGGCCATCACCTTCTTCAGCTTCGGCCTGGGGCTCGGCGGCGCCCTCGGCTTCGCGCTCGCCGGCACCGCGCTGGTGATCGTGATCGCCTTCCTGTTCGCGCCCGTCTCGGCGCGGGCCATCGCCATCGTGGGTACCAACCCTGTGTCGGGCATGACGATGCTCACCCTGATCATCACCGGCGTGGTCATGCGCAAGCTGGGCCTCATGGGCGGCGACGGCATGTTCGTCACCATGATGGTGGGCGGCGTGGTCTGCACGGCGCTGGCCGCCTCGGGCGCCCTGGCCAGCGACCTGAAGATCGGCCACTGGCTCGGGGCGACCCCCGCCAAGCAGCTGGCGCTGAAGTTCGTCGGCACGGCCGTGGCGGCCGTCTTCTGCGGGTTCGCCATGTGGCTGCTCGCGCAGCAGCCCGGCGGGTTCGGCAGCGATGCCATCCCGGCGCCGCAGGCCTCGGCCATGAAGGAGATCCTGGTCGGCATCTTCGGCGCCACCGAGCAACCGCTGCAGTGGTACCTGTTCGGCCTCGGCGTGGTGTTCGCCATCGTCCTGCGCGTGGCCAACATCCCCGCCCTCGCGTTCGCGCTGGGCATGTACCTGCCCATGGAGATCAACACGCCGGTGCTGCTGGGCGGACTGCTGAGCTGGATCGTGCAGCGGCAGGGGCGCGGCGAGGACGAGGACGCGCCGAAGGCGCGCCACCAGCAGGGGATCCTCATCGCGTCGGGGCTCATCGCCGGCGGCGCCCTCATGGGGGTGCTGAACGCCGGCCTCAACGTGGCGTTCACCGCCGAACGCATGAAGGCCATCTACGTGCTCGACGACCACCACTTCGAGGGGCCGCTGGGCGAGGGCATCGCCATCGCGCTGTTGCTGGCGCTGTGCGTGCTGCTGGTGCGGTGGGCGAAGTCGACGGCCCGCCGCCCGGCCTGACACAGAGGCAGGCTCGCGGCCGCCGGGCCCCGGATCCGGGCGGTCGCGAGCCTGCGCCGACGCCGTCGGAGCCGTCGCGGCGGGCGTCCGGCGGGTCTTGGGGTCGGGGGAGGGCCGCGACCGCGGTCCCGACCCACCGGAACGCCCCGGTCGGCGCGTTCGCATCCGGGGGGACCTGGATTCCGACGATCCCTGAACATGCGTATCATTTCGATTCTGATTTATCGATTGCACCACCGTATTCGCAACTGTTATCATTGCAACCAGTTCTGAGAACGTTCTCATATCCATATTGCGTTTTCGGGGGCGCAGCCAAGGCGATGCACGAGTGAACACCCATGAAAATGCTAGTGTTACGGCTTTCACGACCTCTTTCACCGCTCGCTCCGCTCGCCCTCGTGGTCATGCTCGCGCCAGCCGCTTCCGCCTTCGACGGGCGCGCGTCGGTCTGGGGAAACTGGCAGAGCGGGGGAGCCGGTGCGGGCGAGTACTCGAGCCGAACCCTGCTGGAGGACTACCGGCTAGGCCAGCAGTATGCGCCGGCGCGAGGCCTGCAGATCTTCGGTGACCTCAACGTCCAGCGCCGGGACCTCGAGAGCACGACGCTGGGCATCACCAGCGACTCGTTCACCGAGACGCTGCAGCCGAGCGTGGGCCTGTCCTATCGTACCCATATCCTGCGCGCCGGCCTCAACGGCCTGGCCACCCGCCGAGACAGCTGGGATTTCGCCGGCGATTCCACGCGTGACGAACGGGTGAACGTGAGCGGCTGGCTACGCGCCGACGCCGGCTGGAGCGCGTTGGAGTTCCGGGCCCAGGAGGACGCGTCCTGGCGCCATTCCGGCGGCGCCTACCGCGAGAGCCGCGAGCACGACCAGACCGTCCGGCTCGAGGTCAAGCCCACCGCGGCCGACGAACTCCAGTACCGTTTCGACCGACAGGACCAGACCTCGGCCACCTTCGAACGCGACTACGAGCAGATCACCAACGAGCTGACCCTGCGCAGCCACCGCCGCTTCGCCGCCGGCCGCGGCCGGTTCGATCTCTATGCCCGCGGCGCCCGCACCCGGCAGACCACCACCCGGACGGGCGCCGTGCCGCTGGTCCTGGTGGCCCCGCTTCTCGCCGCGGTGAGCCTCGACGACACCCCCGAGTTCCTCGATCCCCTGGAGCCAGCTCCCGTCTCCGAGCCTGGGCTGTTCGACCGTGACCTGGACGCGCCGACATCCGTCAACATCGGCGATTCGGCGTCGGTGGTCCGGCAGTATGGAGGCGACTACCGCAACCTCGCCTTCGACTTCAGCGAGGTCGAGGAGTTCTCCCGGATCGTCCTCTACGTCGACCGCGTCATCCGCTTCCCGCAGCTTTTCCTCTGGCAGGTGCGGGTGAGCGACGATCCCGAGGGGCGCGACTGGAGCGAGGAGCTCTCGCCGGCGCTGGTCACCACCGAGTACTTCGAGCTGGAAGACGGGCGTCAGGGCTGGACCTTCACCCTGGCCGAACCGGTCCGGCACCGACGGGTCAAGCTCGTCGACTCCAAGCTCGGCGCGACCGAGGTCGACATCTTCGTGACCGAGATGGAGGTGCTGCAGCCCGTGGAATCCACGGACGCGCGGCAGGTCGTCGAGCGGCTCACGCGCTACCGCCTGCGCGGCGATCTGGCCTTCGACGTCACCGATGGCCTCGAGCTCAGCTACGGCCTCGAACCTCGCCGGCCGCTCCTTCGACGACGGCGACCGCAACACCGACGGACAGGACCATCGCTTCGGCCTCAACCTGCAGCTGGGCCGCTGGTGGCTCGCGGCGAGCCACCAGATCAGCCAGGAGCGCCGCGCCTCGCGGGCCGACACTGACGTGCGATCCCAGCGCGTGTCGCTCAGCTCGGACCGGGCGCGGCGCGTCCACCTGCTCATGGCTTGGAGCCGGGTCGATGACCGCAGCTTCGAGTTCCAGAACCTCACCCACGCGGTGACCGGCGACCTCGGCTGGACCATCGCGCCGCGCCTGTCCCTGTACCAGAAGGTGACCTACAGCGTGCGCGATACGCGGGACGGTCTCGGCCAGGCCCGCTCCTGGGTCACGTCCACCCAGTTGCGAGGCGCGCCGCGGCCCAACCTCGAGGTCACTCTCAGCCGGCTCGACCGCTGGGTGAGCCGTGACGCGGGCCCCGGCTTCTCGGCCTACAACGATTCCGAGCTGAGCGCCAACTGGGCCATCCTGCCGCTGGTGAGCCTGACCAGCCAGGTGCTCTACCAGGTGCGCGAGGACGACGATCTCCTCCTGCGCCACACGCTCAGCTGGACGCCGCTGCGCGGTGGCAGCGTCTCGCTGCGTCTCTATGCGCTGGACTACCGCGATACCCGTACCGATTACCGGCAGCGCGGCGGCGGCACGAGCGCGATCTGGCGGCCGCGCCCGCGGCTGCGCCTGGAGGGCGGTTACGAGGTGACCCGCATCGAACAGGACGATCAAGCCAATACGCCGACGCTCTGGAGCCTGAGAGGAACCTGGACATTCTGAGTCCCATCTCACTCATTATTCGGGACCGCCGCGACCGCGGCCGGGAGGATGCACGATGAGTCGAACGACGATCAGCCTGGGCCTGCTGGTGCTGCTGGGATGCTGCCTCGCGGGCTGCGCCGCCAACACCACGTCCTACGTTCGCGACGACGTCGACTTCAGCTACATCCGGCGGGTGGCCGTGTATCCGTTCGTCAACCGCAGCCAGGACCCGCAGGCGGCGCCGCGGGTCTACTCGATCTTCCAGGCCGAGCTGCTCCAGCACGACGCCCTGCGCACCATCGACCTCGGCGAGACCCTCGGCGGACTGCAGGCGCTCCGCCTGGATCCGGCGGCCGTGCTCGCGCCCGAGCAGATCGTCGCCCTCGGCAAGCAGCTCGGCGTCGATGGCATCTTCTTCGGCGATGTCGACGACTACGGCCTCGAGCGTGCGAGCGGCGACCGCGTCTACTCCGTCACCTTCACCTTCAGCCTCGCCGAGACCGAGACCGGGTCGGTCGTCTGGCAGAGCACCGTCCACGACGACGGCACCTCGCTCTGGCGCAAGCTCTTCGGTGGCGGCACCGCGAGCCTGCACGACGTGTCCCGGTCGGCCATCGCCGATGCCCTGGAGACGCTCTTCTGATGACGCGGCGCCCGGGCATGCGTGACCTGTCGACGGGGCTCGCGCTGGCGCTCCTGGTGAGCCTCGTCGCGCCCGCCGCGGCCGGCCGGCTGGTGGCGCCGTCGCCGGGCGAAGGGCGCGCGGGCGCGCTGGTCTTCCTCGACAGCTGGACGGAGACCGTCCTGCCCCTGCCGGTGGCGGAGTTGCGGCTGGATGCCGAGCGCCAGCTCGAGGTGGCGCTGCAGCTGTCGGGCCGAACGGTGGTCATGACCGACGGCCTGATGCGCCTGGCCGGCGTCCGGCGGGTCCGCAGCGCCGCTGCGTTGAGCCCCCGCTTCCTGGCCGACCTGCGCGATCTGCTCGGCATCGACGAGCTGGTGATCGTGCAGCTGATCGTCGAACCGCAGCGGCTGCTCATGCTCGCGCGTAGCCTCGACACCGCCCAGGGGCTCGTGTGGCAGCTCTGGCAGGCCGAGGAACCCGTCGGCACGCTCCTGCTGGGCGACGATCTCGATGCCGGGCGGGCCGCCCTGCTGGATGCGCTCACGCGGGCGCTGCGGTCTGTGAGCGAGGGGGGGAGGGTGGCCGCGCCGGATCCGGAGCGACCGCGGGCCCTGTTGCTGCCCGCCACGCCCATCGGCTGCAGCCTGCAGGAAGGGCTGCTGGCCACCCACGTGCTGCTGGCCAGGGCGGCCGGCGACGGCCGCGCCGCCTACGTCGATCCGGCGTACGCGGCGGCCGTGCTGCTCGACGCAGGACTCGATCCGCGGCGCCTCGATGGCGAGGCCCGCGCGCTGCTCTCGCGGACGTTCGACGCTCAGGTCGTGGCCCGGCCGATCCTGATGGCCTACGGCAGCGGTCCGCTCGCGACCCCGCGGGCCATCGGCAACGATCCGGATGAACGGATCGGCCCCCGCTCGCTCGTCAGCAGCTTCTGGCTGGCCCTGCAGGACGTGGACCTCCGGGACGGCACCCTCGTCAACGGGGCCGACCTCTACGTCCAGCACCAGGGGCGCACCGGCTGGTTCGGCCAGGTCGACCGCACCTCGCTGCTGACCCGTCTGCAGGACGCGACGCGTACCCTCTGGCACGACTACCGCACATCCCTGGAGGACATCTGACATGCCGGTCCGTCACCTGGCGCCGCTCCTGGTCCTGATCGCCGTGGTCGGCCCCGCGACCGTGCGGCCGACCGTCGCCGCGGCGGATCCGTCCCCGGTCCCGGTGCCGCTGGCCATCGTGGCCGACGACACGTTGACCACCCGCGACCTCGACGTGCAGCTCTCGATCATGCGTCAGCGGCTGGCCGGCGACGCCGAGGCTTCCCTGCCCCCGGCCGACGCTGTGCTGCGCCGCCTGATCCAGAACCAGCTCCTGATCCAGGAGGGGTATCGGCTCGGCCTCGACGCGTCGGCGGTGGTGAGCAGCCAGGTGATCGAGGCCGTCCGCGACCAGAGCACCAAGGCGTTGCTGGATTCGGTGGCCGACGCGGCGGCGCCGCCGACGCCGGAGCAGCGCGAGGTGCGGCATGCGGCCGTCAAGGCGTTCGTCGACGGCCTGATGACGACCTACGGTGTCGTCATCGACTCCACGCTCCTGCGCGCCTGCGACTTCGCGACCGAGGATCGGGCCGCGCTCGAGGCCATGAGCGACTCCGAGGCGGTGCTGGCGGTGATCCCGAGCGGCCCGATCAAGGTCAAGAACCTGGCCCGCGAGATCCGTTTCAAGGAGTACCACGGCCTGCAGGGCAAGCCCGACGCGGCCGAGCGGCGCGACCGCATCTTCAGGGAGCTGCTCATCGAGTCGCTCCTGCGTTACGAGGCACGGACACGCGGCGTCGAGAACCACCCGGAGATCCGGCGGCTGGCCCACGGCCTCGAGCAGCAGCTCGTTCTCGAGGAAGCGATGAAGGTGTTGCTGCCCATCGAGTTCAAGCCGACGTCCGCCGAGGTCGAGGCCTACTACCAGGCGCACCTGGCCGAGTACACGCCGGGCCCTCGCGTCAAGGTCGAGGGTGTCAAGTTCGCCGACGAGGCCGCCGCGCGGCGTTTTCGCGACCGCCTGCTGTCCGGGGCCAAGCTGGAATGGTTGCGCCGGAACACCGACGGCATCATGGACACGCCGCCACCGTTCCCGCCCATCTTCTTCGACCCCGCGACCGCGGGCATCGCGCCGGCGGACTGCGTGAAGGGGCGGGTCCTGGACATCTTCACCGTTCCGAACGGATTCGTCGTGGCCGTGGTCCAGGACGTCCAGGGTGCCGACGCGACGCCGCTCGAGCAATGCCGGCAACGGGTCCTGGCCCAGATGAAGGCCGAAATGACCCAGGCCCACGTCAAGGAGATCCTCGCCCGCCTCGAGGACGCGACCCCCGTCACCATCGTTCCCGGAGCCGAGGCGGTCGTGGCCGAGACCATCGCCGCCGCCATGACCAGCCGATGACCGTCACGCAGCCACCACCGCCGCGATCAGCGCAGGAGGATCACATCATGGCGCGCACGCCTGTTGCCCCGCGATCGAACCCGGCCCCACCGCCGCGCCGTCCGGTGCGGCGTCTGCTGGCCTGGCTGGTCGCCCTCACCCTCGCGGTCCCGGTGGTGGCGGCCGCGGGTCCGTTCAAGACCAAGTCCTGCGTCGATTGCCACGACGATCTCAAGGGCGAGGTCAAGCGACGCCATGCCCACGAGCCGTTCGCCCAGGAGAACTGCGAGGCCTGCCACCAGCGCCACGGCGTGATCGGCAAGCTCGTGCTCAAGCTGCCCGGCAACAACCTCTGCTTCGAGTGCCACGAGGCGCAGGCGGCGGCCAGCGAACTGCCGCACGTCCACGCGCCGATCAAGGCCGACGGCTGCGGCGCGTGCCACGACCCGCATGGGTCGGGTCAGGCCGGCCTCCTGCAGTCGGCCGGCGACCAGGATTGTTTCCGCTGCCATCAGGCCGCCGCGTTCCAGCGTCGGCACGTCCACGAGCCGCTGCGCAAGGACGGCTGCGCGGCCTGCCACGACCCGCACGGTTCGGCCGAGCCGGCGCTCCTGAAGCTGGGGGCCGACGCGCTCTGCCTGTCGTGCCACACCCGGGCGGCCGACCTCGCCGACAAGCACAAAGTCGAGGTGACCCGGCTCACCGGCTGCGTCAGCTGCCATGATCCGCACAGCGCCGACGGTCCCGCCCTGCTGCACGTGGTGCGCCACGAACCGGTGGCCGACGGCGACTGCGCCACCTGCCACGACACGGGCAGCGCGACGTTCGCCCTGGTCAGCGACGTGGCCGATCTCTGCAGCACCTGCCACGACGACGTGACCGGCCAGCCCGCCGTACCCCATGTGCCCGCGGCCGACGGCGACTGCCTCGCCTGCCACGCTCCCCACGGCAGCTCCGAGCGCGGACTGCTGAACGGCTCCGAACGCCAGGTCTGCCTGGCCTGCCACGACGACGCCGACCTGACCCGGACCCACGTCCACGAGCCGGTGGCGAGCGGCGAGTGCTCCACCTGCCACGCTCCCCACGGCTCGTCGGAGCCGGCCATCCTCGTGGCCGGTGCGCGGACGCTTTGCCTCGAGTGCCACGACGATCTCGCGGCCACGGGCGCGGGCTCCACGCACGCGCCCCTGGTCAAGCAGGCCTGCACCGTCTGCCACGAACCCCACAGTTCCGGACAAACGGCCCTGTTGCGGCAGAAGGTGGATCGCTCTGCCTCGATTGCCACACGACGGTCCGCCGCGAGAGGCGACCTCTAGCTCCCACGACGTGGTGGCCCGCGGCGACCGCCTGGAGTGCCACGAACCGCATCTGTCGGCCCAGCTCCGCTCCTGAAGGCCGCCGGCGCCGATCTCTGCAACCGCTGCCACGGCGAGATGCAGGTGGCGCCGGCCGGCGGCAGCCTCCACGCGCCCGCCGAGGCCGGCGAGTGCCAGACGTGCCATCGACCCCACGGCAGCGAGTTCCCGGGGTTGCTGGCCGAGGCTCCGACCACGCTCTGCTTGACCTGCCACGATGCGTTCACGGCCACCTCGCCGACGTGGCACGAGCACGCGCCGGCCGCCGCGGGCGAGTGCAACGCCTGCCACGACGCCCACAACTCGTCGCAGCCGCATCTGCTGGTGGCGCCGACCAGCTTGCTCTGCACCGTCTGCCACGAAGACGTCGCCTCGGGCAACGACGCGGTGTCCGTGCACGCGCCGGCGCAGGGCGACTGCCTCGACTGTCACCTCGCGCACGGCGGCGAGGGCGTCGGATTCCTGCGCGACGAGGTCCCGGCGTTGTGCTTCCAGTGCCACGACGAGAACAGCGCTGCGCTGCGCAAGACGCACCTCGACCGCGACCTGCTGACCCTCGACTGCGCGGGTTGCCACGAGTCGCACGAATCGAGCCAGCCGGTGCTGATGAACCCGCGCAGCCACCCGCCGTTCACCGACCGGGACTGCGCCGCGTGTCATGACGGCGTCGCGCCGGTCGCCGACCAGATCGAGACCTGCGGAGCGTGCCACGACCAATCTCCTCGGGACCTGGGGCCGCAGATGGTCGTCCACGCGCCCTTCGCCGATGGGGAATGCTCCGCCTGCCACGATCCGCATGCCAGTCGAGGCGCGCACCTGCTCGTCTCCGACCGCGCCGAGGCCACCTGTTCGGCGTGCCACACGTCGACCGACCTCGCGCCCGATCCGGCCCTGGCCCATACCCCGGTCAAGGATGGCCGCTGCGACGCTTGCCACCAGCCGCATGCGTCGCCGAACACCTCGTTGCTGGTGACGGCGTCGGGCGACCTCTGCTGGAACTGCCCCGGAGATCTGCGTCGCCTGAACGACGCCAAGGTGGTGCACGCGCCGTTCGCCGAGGGCGATTGCCTCGGCTGCCACGATCCGCACGGCGGGCGGGCGGGCGGGAGCCTGCGGGCGCCCGCGGGCAAGGTCTGCGCCGAGTGTCACGACACCAACCCCGCCGTCCTGCGCAAGGGGCACCGCGGGTTCCCCGTGGCGCAGGCCGACTGCGCCGGCTGCCACGCGCCCCACGCCTCGGATCTCGCCGGGCTGCCTCACGAACACCGGCACGCGCCCTACGCCGACGGCGACTGCACCGATTGCCACGTGGCGGGCCAGGTCCAGCTGGCCCGGCCGCAGCCGGGGCTTTGCTTCGAGTGCCACCCCGGCCTCGCGGAGGACCTCGAGGTGGGCGTTCCGCACGGACCGCTGGCCACCGGCGAAGCCTGCACGGTCTGCCACGCCCCGCATTCGACGGACCGGGAGAAGCTCATCCCGCGGCCGCAGGAAGCGGTCTGTGGACGATGCCATGCCGAGCAGGTGGACGCTCGCCACCAGGCCAGTTCCACCCACCCGGTGCTGGACGACCGGACCTGCAGCATGTGCCACGACCCGCATCTGGCCGCGGCGAGCCGGGGCGCGACGACCGTATCGGCAGACGCCATCTGCCTGAAGTGCCACTCCTACTCCGAGCACAGCGACCATCCCGTGGGTGCGGACTACCGCGACCCGCGCACCGATGAGCCCCTGACCTGCGGGAGCTGCCACCAGCCGCACGGCAGCAACTACCCGAAGTTCCTCGAGGATGACCCCCGCGGGCGGCTCTGCGTCGGCTGCCACACCGACAAGTTGCGTGAGAAGAGGCAGTAGGCGCACGCGGGTCGGCCGGCTGGAACCCAGGCCCGGGGCCGTTCGGCTCCGGGCCTTCGCGTTGGCGGAACGGACGGCGGCCGTGCGTTCTGCACTCCGGAACGACCGTGGCGAGCCTGAATGCCGCAGCCGGAGCACTCCCGGACGGGCGTCGGGTTGCAGAAAGAACGGCCTGGTGGGGTGTGTTCATCACGCCATCCTGTTGGAGTTCAATTTCAGAAAATCGGAAACCATTATTCCAAAGTATGTTAAACAGATGGCAGCCAGGATATGAAAAACTCGCATCATAAATATCGAGAGGATTGCATTTCGATTGACATAACAGGGCGGTCTGATATGATTTACGCCGTTGATGAGAGACCTTCTTGTGAAGCCCGGAGATCGAGAGAATCAGACGAAAATGGTTTTGTTGACATCTCCACACCGAAATGATGTCAATATTCAGTCGAGATCTGTTGTCATTGCAACAGGTCTCGCGGTGGTCTGTGCCGGCTTGCTGGCCGCCACGACGGCCGCGGCGGCCTACACGTTCGAGTACCAGCGCCAGGTGCGCCTGGACGCCGGGGAAGCCGGCCGGGTGATGCCGGTCTCGGTGACCCGGGACGCCACGACCGGGGAGATCTGTATCACCGATACGCGGCAGGTCACCTTCCACCTGCTGAACGAGGCCGAGGTCCCGGTGTTCCGCAGCCAGCGGCTCGCTCGCCTGAGCTATCCCCAGGATGGGGCGGTGGACCCCGCCGGACGCATCGTCTTCACCGACCGCGCTCCGGCCGGCGGTTCGCAGATCCGACGCCTGACGATCCTCGGCGAGCCCGATGTCTACGAGGCCGAGCGGCCCGACGCGGACTGGAATCCCCAGCATCTCCTGATCACGCGTGATGGCGCCTATGTGAGCCTCGACCCCACCGCCGGGCTGCTGACGAAACACGATCCGCAGAACGGTCACCTCGTCTGGGCCCGGAGTTGCCGCATCGAAGGGCTCGAGGGCGAGCAACTCGGCCGCCCGGCAGAGGCGCCCGACGGCCGTCTTTACGTTCCAGGCGGCGACCTGCGCCTCGTCATGGTGCTGTCGCCGGAGGGCCAGCTGCTGGAGACGTTCGGACGCTTCGGCTCGGCGCCGGGCCGGGTGATCCTGCCGGTCGGCGTCGCCTTCGGCCCCGCCGGCGAAGTCCTCGTGCTCGATCGCCTGCGCGCCAAGGTCCTGGTCTTCACGGCGGACCACGAGTTCGTGACCGAGTTCGGCTCGATCGGGTTCCGGCCGGGCCAGTTCTACCACCCGTTGTCCCTCGCCGCGACCGGCGACGGGCAGGTCTACATCACCCAGGGATTCGAAGGACGGGTCCAGGTCTTCCAACTGGCCCAGCGCCCGGCGCGCTGACCGGCAGACCACCAGGCTCGTGGCCGCTCGGTCCAGAACGAAAGGAGTTGCCGGACACCGATGGTATCGAGGGCTCGACCGGCTCCGCGAATTCGCGCGGAACATCCCGAGGGCCCTAGCCGCTGAGATCCTTCCGGGCGGAACCGCCTGGAAACCAGCTAGTCGTTCCTTCCTCGGAGGCGGACCTGTGAAGAACTTCATCAAGATCGCGCTCGTCGTGGCGCTCGCCTGCAGCAGCAGCGCGGTGCTGGCGTTCCATGATGGCGGCGTCGCCGAATGCGCCGGCTGCCACACCATGCACAACAGCCAGGACGGCGCCAACGTCACCGACAACGCCACCGGCTACAACTACCTGCTCATCGCCGGCAACGCGACCGACACCTGCCTGAGCTGCCATGCCGGCTACGGCCAGTTCTACGGTGGCGAGGGCTACGGCCCCGGCGGCGACTTCTACTGGATCACGCGCACCTACACCTGGACCGCCCATGGTCACGAGGCCAGCAGCACCGGCGACTCCCACGGCCACAACGTGATCTCGCCGGCCCACGGCATCGCGCAGGACGCGACCCTGGCCAGCGCCCCCGGCGGCGACTTCCTCAGCCAGTACCTCGGCTGCACCAGCTGCCACGATCCCCACGGCAACCAGAACTTCCGCCTGCTGTACGGCTCGACCGTCGGCCCCAAGTACGACGGCGGCCGCTACGACTTCGACGCCGACGCTCCCGAGGCCAAGGGCAACAGCCGCCGGACGATGGTCGGTGGCGGCGGCAACGAGACCAACGCCCGGCACACCGTGTACAAGAGCGGCATGACCGAATGGTGCGGCAACTGCCACCCCAACTTCATGTCCCAGGAGACCTCCAACCATGTGCACCCCGTCGGCGTCGACATGGGCAGCACCGTGGCGGACGTCTACAACGCGTACATCAGCACCGATGAGATCGTCGGCGGCTCCGAGGCCACCTCGTACTGGGGCCTGGTGCCGTTCGAGGCCGTCAACGCCGACCTCGAGTCGGTCGACTCCACCAACTACACGCTCGGGCCCCAGGGCACCGACCAGGTCATGTGCCTGACCTGCCACCGCGCGCATGCGTCGGCGTTCTCGGACGCCGGCCGCTGGGACTTCGCCGAGACCTTCATCGCCGACTCGCGGCCCGACGGCTCCGAGGACGGCGCCACCCCCGAGGACGTGGCCAACAAGTACTACGAGTACTCGTTCGTGCAGAACCAGCGCTCGCTGTGCAACAAGTGCCACATCAAGGACCAGTTCGACGCCGACTACTAGGCCGACGACGATGGTGATGTGACCGAAGCCCCGCGGTCGGAGACGGCCGCGGGGCTTCTCATGGCGGCGAAGCCCGTATCATGTTGTCATCGCGCATGATCCGGCCTCGCGGCGCCGTTTCCAGGCTGGATCGCGACCCCGATCGATGGTACGATTGTCTCCTATCCCGACGACCGGGGAACCTGGATTCCGAGCGGAACTGGATGCCACCATGACGAACGACTGTGGACGATCGCTCCCGAACCTGCTCGGACTGGGCTGCGCGGCCGTGCTGCTCGCCGGCCTGTGCGGGCCGGCGCGGGCCTTCCACGACGGCGGCGTCGCCGGTTGCGAGGCGTGCCACATCATGCATGCCGAGCGTGACGGCGTGGTCGTCATGGACGGGGGCGAGCCTGTCCTCACCGCCGCGACGGCGACCGACGTCTGCCTCTCCTGCCACGGCGGCCAGGAGGGCGTGTTCGGCCACAATCCCCTGCAGCCGCCGACCGAACGCGGCGCGGGCAATTTCACGTTCCTGCTCGAGGACAACCTGAACGACGCGGCCGATGGTCTCGTCGAGCCCATCGCCGGCGAGGCGGCCGGACACAGCATCGTCTCGTACGAGTTCGGCACCGCGGCCGACTCGCGCTGGACCCACGCTCCGGGCGGCACCTACCCGACGTCGTCCCTCGGCTGCACCAGTTGCCACGACCCCCACGGCAATGCGAGCTTCCGCATGCTCCACGGCGTGGGCCCGGTCCAGGGCGGTCTGTTCGAGTTCATCTATCCGGCGCCCGAGGCCGAGGGCCTTGAGTGCTGCGACGGCCTGGCGAGCGAGAGCCGCACCTCCCACACGGCCTACCGCGCCGGCATGGCCCAGTGGTGCGCCAACTGCCACGGCCTCTACCACGACGAGGCGGGTACGGCCGGCTTCGCGCATCCGGCCGACGACCCGCTCACCGGCGGGACGATCGGCACCTACAACCGCTACAACGGCACGTCCGATCCGCGGGGCGGCCTGCCTCCGCTGAGCTACCTGCCCGAGGTCCCGTTCGAGGTGCCCGACGGCACGGTCAGCCGCACCTCCGGTCCCGATGGCTCGGCCCGGCTCATGTGTCTGAGCTGCCACCGGGCCCATGCCTCGTCGGCGCCAGCCGCGGGACGCTGGGACTTCGACATCGCGCTCCTGGTCGATGACGGCGTGGTGTCGGGCTCGTATGCCATCCCGAGCCCGTACCGGGCGCCGATCCAGGGCCCTCTCTGCCAGAAGTGCCACGGACTCTCGATCCACGAGCATCCGGATCTCGACCAGCGGTTTAAATGATATATACCGAAAGCGCAAAAATTAGCTCAATATAGGTGCCTCGTGGACGATCTTACCGTCCATGCGACAGCCAACTCTTGCGCGGCCCCTTGGGGCCCACCTCCTGCTCCTGCTCCTGCTCCTGGCCGCATCCGCCGGCGCCGGCGATCGCGGCGCGATCAGGGCCCATGCCGACACCGCGTGCAACCGCTGCCACGGGACGGTCCGGGCCTCGCTGGGCGGGCTGCCTACCGGCGAGGCGGCGCCTGCGAACGGCGACCGCGACCGGGAGTGCCGGAGTTGCCACGGCACGGTGGCCCATCAGGCCGGGCTATTCGGGATCAAGGTTGCCGACCGCGGCGCGCGGTGCGGCGCCTGCCACCAGTTCCATCGCCCGGAGGTCATCGCGACCGCGGTCGGCGACGTCGACATGGCGTCCTTCACGACCGGCGCACGTGCCCACTGCCGCAGCTGCCACGCGCCGGGGGTTTCGCTCGCCGACCTCGGCGACGGGCACCGGGCGGCGGCGCGGCTCTACCACGCCGCAGGTGCCGACCTTGTCGACATCTCACCGTCCGAGGCGTGCCTGCGATGTCACGAGCGTGGTTCCTCGTCGCCCTGGCGGGCGGCGGCGGCCACGCTGAGCCCGAGCTTCGACGACCACCGCAGCCACCCGGTCGGCATCGACGTCGTGCCGGGCGCCGGCGACGAGGCCGTGAGCATCCGCCGGACCCTCGATCCCCGCCTGCCGCTCTTCGATGGCAAGGTGGAGTGCCAGACCTGCCACCACCTGGCGGCCGCCACGCGCCATCGGATGATCTCGTTCGCCACTCCGAAGGACCTCTGCCTCGGGTGCCACGAGTTCAAGCGTGGCGCCGGCGGCAGGGATGCTGCCACCTTGGTGGCGACCGCGGACCGTCGCTGACGACCACCCGGGCCACGGCCCGGCCGGCGCCGACTGGCGCCCCGCGGAACCAAAAAAAAGGGGCCCCGGCCGTCGCCGGGGCCCCGCGAGTGTCCGTCGTCACTTGACGAGCAGCATCTTCCTGCTCTGCAGGCTCTGACCGTCGGCCAGACGGCAGAAGTAGACGCCGCTGGCCACCTGCAGGCCGCGATCATCACGGCCCTGCCAGACCACCTGATGCTGGCCCGCGGCGACCACGCCGCGGACGAGGGTGGCCACCCGCCGCCCCGCCACGTCGAACACCGCGAGTTCCACCTCGCCGGTCCGGGGCACGGCGAACTCGATGGTCGTCGCCGGATTGAACGGATTGGGGTGGTTGCCGGCCAGGGCGAGCGCCAGCGGGAGCGGCGGGTCATCGTCGACGGCCGTGCTCACGCCGTAGCCGGCGTCGAGCAGGAAGTCGTCGACCGCCGCCTCGACCAGGGATCCGCTGCCCAGGTCGCTGGCCACGAAGCGCAGCTGCACGTGGTCGGTGAGGGCGATGAACTGGCCCAGCTCGAACGTGAACCGCTGCCAGCTCGCGGCCGACGCCTGCGTGTACTCCAGCTGCACCCAGGTCGTGCCGTCGCTGGTGGCCGACACCTCCCACCAGTCCTCGCCGGGGTTGTTGCCCAGGTTGTTGGTGTACCAGCGCCAGTAGCTGACCGTCGCGCTGAGCGCGCCGTCCAGCTCGAACACCGGACTCAGGAGCGTGGTCTTGCCGCCGTCGACGTCGGCGGCGCCGGCGGTGCCGCCGGGCTCGCCGTTGCCGGTCACCCAGCAGATGGCGCCGGGGGCGGGCGTGTGATCGTCCTCCGGCTGGACGGTGGTTCCGTCGTAGTCGGTGCCGACGGGGTCGGCCCGCGTCCAGAGACCGGAGGTGGCATTGTCGCCCGCCGCGCCGGCCGTCCAGCCGCGATCGATCTCGAGATCGTCCCACCAGCCGCCCACCGGCAGCTCGAAGCCGGTGACCATGGGCGGCCCCGCATCCGCCCGCAGGACGACGGAGAACGTGATCCGCGCCGGCTCGGGGCAGGTGGGCAGGATGGTCACCTCGAAGCTGCCGACCAGCCCCACGGCACCCTCGGCGATGGCCCCGCCGGCGGCCGCACCGGTGACGATCTGGACGTCGGGGTCGGCGCAGGTGAGGCTGCCGGAGATGCCGTCGGCGTCGGTGTGGCCCTCGTTCCTGACGCGGAGCTCGAGACGCAGGGTCTCGCCGGCGTCGGCGGTGCCGCTGCCGTCGCCGCCGGCGGTGTCGTCCACCAGGCAGGCGTCGAGAGCGAGCAGCGGCGCCTGCAGGCCGAGGCTGAACGCCGCGTCCCAGCTGCCGCCGTCGCCGGTGACCTGCAGGGCGAAGTCCACCGCGGCGCCATCTCCGGCGAACGCGGCGACCTCCACGGTGAACGGCTCGCTCGCCGCCGCCACCGCTCCGGCCGGGATATCCGGGAACGTGACCGTCCCGCCGGCGATGGCGACGAAGGGGCTCGCGCTCGCCAGCTGCACATGCAGGCCGGTGGCCGTCTCGATGCCCACGTTGGCCAGCGACAGGGTCAACGTCGCGGTCTCGCCGGCGTCGAGGACGCCGTCCTGGTCGCCCGCCGCATCGTCGACCGTGATGGCGTCGAACACCAGGTAGGGGCCGTCGGGCGGCAGCACCTGCACGGCGTCCTGCACCGTCACCCGGTTGTAGGCGGTGACGGTGAGCGTGAGGGTCATGGGCTCGGCCGGCGGCGCGCTCATGGCGACGACGGCCTGGCCGCCCGCGTCGGCGACGGCCGTTCCGTAGAGCACCCCGTCGGCGTAGAGGGCGCAACGGGCGCCGGGGGCGTCGGTGGTGACGGTGTACTGGTCCATGCCGATGAGCAGGACGCCGGGGTGGGAGGCTGCCAGGGTCGTGGGCGCCTTGGTGCGCACCATGAGCGACGGGTCGCCGAAGATGGTCCAGTTGAGGAACTCGTTGGCGCCGGCCGCGCCGTACTCGTCCATCATCTGGCAGGAACCGTTGAACCAGAGGCCGCCGATGGTGCGCATCTCGTCGCGCACGAGCAGGTCGATGGCGGCGTCCTGGCCGCACATGGGCGGGTTCCAGCTCTGGCTGATGTACGACATGTAGGTGGCGATGGCGCCGGTGGGCTGACCGCCGTCGGTCGCCCGCAGCCACGCCTCGGCGAAGCAGGTGCCGCTGAAGGTGCCGTTGTTGCAGGCCACGCTCTGGATGAAGGGCAGCATGTCGCGGTTCACGAGCGCGTTGACGTGCGTGTTGCTGAAGCCGGTGGAGCCCCACGAGGTCTGGCTGCCGTGGCCGGTGTAGTTGATGATGCCGCGACCGGCGTTCAGCGCGGCCGACACCATGGCGGCCGTGCCGTTGGGGTCGTAGATCTGATCGACGTGCAGGTAGCCGTAGTTCAGGAGCTTGCCGCGGATCACATCCTGGTGCTGGTCGTCGTACTCGTTGTCGTCGCCGGGGCCCTGGTCGCTGGCCACGCCGACGCCGTTCTGCATCCAGGCGAGGCCGGCGGCGAGGTCGCGCTCGTAGGTGATCGTGCGCTGCACCTGGGTCGCCGCCTGGTCGGGGTTCTCGGCGGAGAAGCGGCCGACGAACAGCTCGGGGTAGCTGTCGCTGCCCACGAGGGTGGAGTACTCGGGATCCGAGTCGCTGCCGATGGGGATCTGGCCGATGTCCCCCACCAGGAGCACGTACGCGGGCGCCCAGTCGGCGTAGGCCGCGCCGATGTAGCTCTTGATCTGGCTGAAGGTGCTGCCGGTCTCGGACAGGGTCACCAGACGGGTGTCCAGGCCCTTCTGCTGCTTCCATTCCACGAGCGGCTGCATGCCGGCGGCGAGCGACTCGTGCGCGATGATCAACAGGCCGCCGTCCTCGACGACGGTCTGGTAGCGGGTCCGGTAGTCGTTCAGGAAGTGCTGCCGGTAGAGGGCGTCGAACTGGGGGTCGACGTGATCGAACTGGCGGCCGCGCCGCAGCACGTTGACCTGGCCGGGGCCGTTGTCGGCCACCTCGATCACCAGGCGCGTGGACACCCGCAGCACCTGTTCGGCGGGGCGATACTGGAAGACGTTGGCATCGACGACCAGGCCGCGCAGGTCGCGCAGGACGTGGGGCGCATCGGCCGTCACGACCTCCACCGGCCACTCGCCGCCGGTCTGGTAGAACGCGTCGAACGTGTACGGCACCGAGGCCGGGTCGACCGCGCGCGACAGATTGCCCTTGGATGGGACCACCGGCAAGTCCGGCAGGTCGACGTGGTCGGACGCGAGCAGGGTCACCGCCACGGCACGGTCGTCGGGGATCACCAGGGCGCGGCGGACGTCGGGCAGCTCGGGCAGGCCGGGCTCCTGGGCGCGGGATTCGCCCTCGAGCCAGATCCGGTAGTAGGTCTGATCGCCGATCGTGACGGGCTCGGCCTCGAAGCCGCCCACCTCGATGGCGTAGACGGTGCGGCCGGGGGCGTCGCTGAGCACGGTGACGGTGAGCGGTTCGGGGCCGCCGAGGTCGACCCAGTGGGCCAGGGCGACGGCGGGCGAGAGGGCGACCAGGAGCAGGGTCGCCAGCAGGGCGAGGCGTTGGCAACACGTCATCGGGGGGCCTCCACGAAGGAACCAGCGGGAATGCGGGAACAGCTGCCCGCTCATCATACCACGGGCGCGGCGTTTTGAGATCCTGTTATCTCCCGAGGTGGCGTCAGGCCGCCCATTGTGCCCGGGTCGTGTCCGGTGGTATGATCACCACATGGACACCGACCTGCGCGACCTCTTCCTCCTCCGCGAGGATCTCATCTTCTTGAATCACGGCAGCTTCGGCGCCTGTCCGCGCGTCGTGCACGACCGCTACCAGGCGTTGCAGCGCGAGCTGGAGAGCAATCCCGTGGCGTTCCTGGACTCCCGCCGCGAGCTGCCCGGGCGCTTGCGGGAGGCCCGCCAGCATCTGGCGCGCTTCCTGGGCGCCGCTCGCGACGACCTCGTCTTCGTGCCCAACGCCACGTATGGCCTGAACGTCGTGGCCCGCTCGGTGGGGCTGCAGCGGGACGACGAGGTCCTGGTGACCGACCACGCCTACGGCGCCATCGACCGTACCTGGGCGTTCATCTGCGAGCAGAGCGGCGCCCGGCTCGTGCGGGCCCGCGTCGACCTGCCCGTCGAATCGCCGGACCAGGTGGTCGAGGACATCTGGTCCGAGGTGACCGACCGCACCCGCGTCCTCTGCCTCGATCACATCACGTCGCCGACCGCCCTGATCCTGCCCCTCGGCGAGCTCGTCAAACGGGCCCGGCGCGCCGGCATCCTCACCGTGATCGATGGCGCCCACGGACCGGGCCACGTGCCCCTGGATCTGCCCGCCCTCGGCGCCGACTTCTACATCGGCAACTGCCACAAGTGGCTGCTCGCGCCCAAGGGGGCGGGCTTCCTGTGGGCCCGCGCCGACATGCAGCCGCTCCTGCAGCCGCTGGTCGTCAGCTGGGGCTGGCGCAGCGACGCGCCCGGCCCCAGCCGCTTCGTCGACGAGCAGGAGTGGACCGGCACCCACGATCCCGCCGCGGCCCTCGCGGTGCCGGCGGCGCTCGCGTTCCGCGACGAGCACGACTGGCCGCGCGTGCAGCGCCACTGCCGCCTGCTCCTGCGCCAGGTGCGGGCCGAGGTGTCGCGCCTGACCGGCCTGGAGCCGATCTGCCCCGACGATGCCCTGTGGTACGGCCAGATGCACGCGTTGCCGTTGCCGGCCTGCGACGTGGGCCAGGTGCAACGGACCTTGTGCGAGCGCTTCGGCATCGAGGTGCCGGTGCTCGAGTGGCGCGGTCGGCCCTACGTGCGCGTGAGCGTCCAGGGCTACAACACGCGCCACGACGTCGAGCAGTTCGTGCTCGCCATGAGCCGGCTGCTGCAGGAGGGGACGCTGTTCTCGCGCCGCCGCAAGGCGCGCTGCTGACCCGGCGCCGCCGCAACCCAGCCAAGGAGCTTCGCCTCATGACCCGCACTCTCGTCCTCCTGGCGGTGCTTGCCAGCGCCACCATCGTCCTGGCCCAGGACTGGCAGAACGTCCGCCTCAACAACGACGCCACCACCCAGCTCCAGAACGAGCAGCAGGTCGTGGTCAACCCCGCCGATCCGTCCAACCTGGTGGCCGCCTGGCGCGATTTCCGCCTGGGCTACCGGCAGGTCGGCTGGGGCTACACCCGGGATCACGGCGCCACCTGGACCAACCCGGGCCTGTTCGTCGATCCCTACTACCCGCGCGACAGCGACCCCGCGCTCACCGTCAATGCCCAGGGCGACTTCTTCGCCATGCTGCTCGCCTACACCGGCGACACCAACCAGCCCAACGGCATGCTCATGTACCGCAGCACCGACGGCGGCGTGACCTGGGAAGACCGCGGCTTCGCCGTCGACGGCGTGCCTGGGGTGTTCGAGGACAAGGAGTTCATCGCCTGCGACCGCACGGACTCCTTCTTCCGTGGCCGCATCTACATGGCCTGGGCCCGTTTCTACGACGCCGACATCTACTGCGTCACGACCGCGGACGAGGGCGCCACCTGGTCGGACGAGGTCCTGGTGAGCGACAGCTCGGGCAACCCGTTCCCCCCGCCCGCCGTCGGGCCCGACGGCACGCTCTACGTGGCCTGGACCAACTTCGGCAGCTCGTCGATCAAGATCGACCGCTCGTTCGGCGGCCTGGCCTTCGGCACCGACCTCACCGTGACCCAGGTCTGGAATCCCGATCCGACCCTCAACGGCAACATCCCGTCGCCCGCGCACCCGGCGCTGGACGTGGACATCTCGGGCGGCGCGCACAACGGCCGCCTCTACATCGCCTACATGTCCCGCGAGGGCAGCAACGACTACGACATCTTCATCCGCCACTCCGACGACCAGGGCCAGACCTGGTCGGCCTCGCGGCGCATCAACGACGACGCGTTCAACAACGGCCGCGACCAGTTCCACGTCTGGCTCACGGTCGACAACCTGGGCACGGTGACCGTCGTCTGGCTGGACCGGCGGCAGGATCCGAGCAACCTCGCCTGGCACTGCTACCTCAGCCAGAGCACCGACGGCGGCCTGACCTGGAGCGCCAACCAGCAGGTGTCCACCGCGCCGTCGCACCCCAGCGACGTCGCCGTGCCGACGGCCGCCGACGGCCCGCGCGTGCCGCACCCGGACGAGGCCGACACCCGCGCCGGCGTGATCGGCGAGTACATCGGCATCGCCTGCTGGGACGGCTACGCGACGCCGATCTGGGTGGACACCCGCAACGGCGATCAGGACACCTACGGCGGCTTCCAGGCGCTGACCGCGGTTCCGGACGACCCGGCGCAGACGGTGGTGCGGCTGCGCGTCGGTCCCAACCCGGCGGGCGGCCAGACCGCGCTCCGGTACGAGGTGCCGGCGGACGGCCCGGTCACCCTCGCGCTCTACGACATCAAGGGTCGGCGCATCCGCACGGCCGTCGACCGCAACCTGCGGCGGGGCGCCTACGAGTTCGTCTGGGACACCACCGACCAGGCCGGCCGGCGGGTGCCCACCGGGACCTACCTGGCCCGGCTGCGGACCGGCGCGGGCGAGGAGCTGCGCGCGGTCACGGTGACGCGGTGAGGCGTTGACGTGAGCCTGGCCCTACCCGCCCTGGCGGACATCCAGGCCGCCCACCGGCGGATCGCGCCGTTCATCCACCGCACGCCGGCGGTCACCTGCCGGGCGCTCGACGACCTGGTGGGCGCCGAGCTGGTCTTCAAGTGCGAGAACTTCCAGAAGGTGGGAGCGTTCAAGTACCGCGGCGCCACCAACGCCGTACAATCGCTCGACGCGGCCGCCGCCGCTCGCGGCGTGGCCACCCACAGCAGCGGCAACCACGCGCAGGCCCTGGCCCTGGCCGCGCGCACCCGGGGGGTCGCGGCCTACGTGGTCATGCCCACCAATGCGCCGGCCGTCAAGCGGGCGGCGGTGGCCGGCTACGGCGCCGAGATCATCCCCTGCGAACCCACGCTGCAGGCCCGCGAGCAGACCCTGGCCCGGGTGGTGGCCGAGACCGGCGCCGAGTTCGTCCATCCGTACGACGACCCGCGGGTGATCGCCGGCCAGGGCACGGCGGTGCTCGAACTGCTGGAGGATGCCGGGCCGCTGGACGCCGTGATCACACCCGTCGGTGGCGGCGGCCTCCTCGGCGGCACGGCCATCGCGGCCGCCGCCGTGGCGCCCGGCTGCCGGGTGTACGCCGCCGAGCCCGAGGGCGCCGACGACGCCGCCAGGTCGCTGGCCGCCGGCGTGCTCGTGCCGTCGGTCGCTCCCGACACCATCTGCGACGGCCTGCTCACCAGCCTGAGCCCGCGCACCTTCGCGGCCATCCAGCGACACGTCACGGCCATCGTCACGGTCAGCGATGCGGCGGTCATCGAGGCCATGCGCCTGGTGTTCGAGCGCATGAAGATGGTGGTGGAGCCATCGGCGGTGGTGGGGCTGGCGGCGCTGATGACCCGCCGCGAGCAGATCGTCGGCCAGCGGGTCGGCGTGGTGTTCTCCGGCGGCAACATGGACCTCGGCCGGCTGCCGTTCTGAACGGCGGCCGGCCGGTGCGCGCCCTCCCGGTGCTCGACGCGATCACCCCAGGGCCCGCCCACGGTCTCGGGGACGGGCGAGCGCCTGGACCCGAGGAGACGGCCAGGCTGGATTTTCCCGTAGGCGACCCGCGAAATCCCATGACCGAGGCCGAGCTGGCTATTAGATTCGTTGCCCTGGCTGAACCGGTGTGCCCGGGGTCGCGGAGGAGCGCCACGGAGGCCGCCCTCGCCGACGCGGAGCATGCCACCCAGGTGAGCGACCTCATGGCGACGCTCGTGGCAGACCACCTCCCGGGAGACTGATCATGGCCCAGACCGTCATCGAGAAGATCACGCAAGCCCACGCCGTCGACTGGCCCGCCGGCCGCGAGGTGCGCGCCGGTGATTACGTCACCATCCGGCCCGACCACGTCATGACCCACGACAACACCTCGGCCGTGCTGAAGAAGTTCCAGGGCCTCGGCGCCAGCCGTGTCCACGACCCCAGGCAACCCGTCTACGCCCTCGACCACGAGATCCAGAACACGACCCCGGAGAACCTCGCCAAGTACGCCTCCATCGAGGCCTTCGCGAAGGCCCAGGGCATCGTCTTCCATCCCGCCGGCGCCGGCATCGGGCACCAGCTCATGGTGGAGAACGGCTTCGCGCGGCCCGGCGGCTTCATGGTGGCCAGCGACTCGCACAGCAACATGTACGGCGGCGTCGGCTGCCTGGGCACCCCCATCGTGCGCACCGACGCGGCGGCGGCCTGGGCGACGGGCACCTTCTGGTGGCAGGTGCCGCCGATGGTCAAGGTGGTGCTGGAGGGCGAGCTGCGCCCCGGCGTCACCGGCAAGGACGTCATCGTCACCCTGTGCGGCCTCTACAACCAGGGCGAGGTGCTCAACACGGCCGTCGAGTTCACCGGCCCGGGCGTCGCGTCCCTGTCCCTGGATGAGCGGCTGGCGATCAGCAACATGACCACGGAGTGGGGCGCCCTCGTGGGCTGGTTCCCCTGCGACGAGACGACGCTCGCGTTCCTGCGCGAGCGGGCGGCCGTGCTGCGGGCGCGCGGGGTCGTCGATCGCCTCACCGACGCCGAGCTCGCGGCCTGGTCGACCGCGCCGCTGCGCTCGGATCCGGACGCCCACTACGACGCCGAGATCGTCCTCGACCTCGCCTCGGTCAGTCCCTACGTCAGCGGTCCCGACTCGGTCCAGAAGGCCCAGTCGCTGGACGAGCTGGCGGCCCGCAACGTGGCCGTGCACAAGGCCTACCTGGTGTCCTGCGTGAACAGCCGGCTGAGCGACCTGCGCGCCGCCGCGGCGGTGATCGGCGGCCGCAAGGTGGCCCCGGGCGTGGAGTTCTACATCGCCGCGGCCTCGCAGACTGTCCAGAAGGACGCCGAGGCCGACGGCAGCTGGCAGGCCCTGCTGGACGCCGGCGCCCGGCCGCTGCCTCCCGGCTGCGGACCGTGCATCGGCCTCGGCACCGGCCTCCTGGAGCCCGGGGAGGTGGGCATCTCGGCCACCAACCGCAACTTCAAGGGCCGCATGGGCAGCCGCGATGCGCAGTGCTACCTCGCCAGCCCCGCGGTGGTGGCGGCGTCGGCCATCGCCGGCCGCATCACCGGGCCCGAGGGCATGCTGGGCGCGGCGCAGCCTCTGGTGAGGCGCCATCGCACCTTCGCCCAGGCCTCGGCGGGCGGCGAGACCGAGATCCGCGACGGCTTCCCCGCCGCGCTCGCGGGCCGCGCCCTGTTCCTCTGCCAGGACAACCTCAACACCGACGGCATCTACGGCAAGGACTACACCTACCGCGACGACGTCACCCGCGAGTTGATGGCGCGGGTCGTCATGGAGAACTACGACCCGGGTTTCGCGGCCCAGGTCCAGGCGGGCGACGTGGTGGTCGGCGGCTTCAACTTCGGCACCGGCAGCAGCCGCGAGCAGGCCGTCACCGCGTTGCAGGCGGCCGGCATCGCGCTCGTGGTGGCCGGCAGCTTCTCGCAGACCTACCTGCGCAACGCATTCAACAACGGCATGGCGTGCGTGGAGTCGCCGACCCTGGTCAACGCCATGCGGGCCGAGTTCGGGACGGGTCAGAAGACGGTCGTCGACGAGGACGGCGTCCGGCTCGACTTCGCGCGCTCGGTGGTCGCCTGGCGCGGCAAGGACTACCCGTTCACGCCGCTGGGCACCGTGGTGCAGGACCTGGTGATCGCCGGCGGCGTGGAGAACCAGGTGCGGGCCCGGTTGTCCGACTGACCGAGATCACCGCCCCGATGGCCGCGCCCGAGCGACCCAGCTGCGGGCGCGGCCTTGGTGTCTGTCCGTGGTTCCCCTGGCCTGCGGATCATGGTATCATTGACAGGACGTTGTCATGATCCTGGATCGCAGCCGAAGGGGGAGCCATGCGATCGCCCGTCCTGCTCGCTGTCTGCCTGTGCCTTCGCATCTCCGACCCACGCCCAGACGCCTGATTGCCGGGCTTTCGCCGACATGCTGCCGTGGCTTCAGGAGACGCCGTTCGTCGACACCGAGCCTCGGTGTCCACCACCTCGACCCCGATATCCTGGTGCTCTACCAGGACGGCCACTCGACCTCGTCGACATCAGCGACCGCGACCAGCCTGTCCGCGTCAGCCGGATCGGGATCTCCTATCCGTATTGCAACACCCTGGCCACCCACGGCTCGCTCGTCTACTGCGCCAGCGACTACGGCCTCACCATCCTCGACGCGAGCGTGCCCTCGGCGCCGGTCTGGGTGGGGCAGATCTACACCGACATGGTCAAGCAGATCGCCATCGAGGGCGACCTGCTGGCCGTGGCCCGCACGGGCGACACGCGGCTCTACTCGCTCGCCAACCCGGTGGCGCCGGTCCTGCGCAGCACCCTGCCGGCCGCGCCCCGGGTGAGCTTCCTGGACGGCCAGCGGCTGGCCTTGCTCTTCAACGGTTTCGCCGTGATCGACGTGTCGGATGCGGCCCAGCCCGTGGAGACCAGCCGGATCGAGATGGAGGGGTTCGCGGATTACGAGTACTCCGAATCCACGATCGTGCACAATCTGGTGGCCTACGGCGACCGCCTCCTGGGCCACGTCGAGTTCCGGGTCGCCTCCGGCAGCATCCCCCACGGCACGTACCGCGTGTCGCGGTACTACGACCGCGTGGTCTACGATCCGTCGGCGCCGGGCGAACCGGTGGAGATCGCGCGGGTGCAGGCGGGGTACAGCGAAGACTCCCTGCACGCTCCCGTGTTTCCCGTCCTGCGCCGCGGCGACCTGTTGCTCGACGGCCGCGACGTGCTCGACCTCGCCGGCGATTCGTTGTGGCCCGTCTCCCGCCTGCCGTTCCTCGATCCCCTCGATGCCGACCTCCTGGCCGGCCCGGGCGACGAGGTCCTGCTCGTGTCGGACACCGGTCTGACCTGCCTGCAGACGGCCGACCTCCAGGCGCCCAACGCCGTGAACGTCGTGCGTACCGGCGATGACGTCACGACCTGTGGCTGGGGCGGCGCCAACGAGCACCTCTGGGCCGAGCTCTGGGGGGGCGGCATCGGCGGCCTGCGCTACGGCTTCGAGCCGGGCGACGTCGGCCAGACCCTGCCGGTCGACGGGTCGGGCAGCGGTTGCCGGCTCTTCGCCGACCTCGTCCTCGTCCCCACCGAGTCCGGGCAGCGGCTCTTCCGGATCACCCCCGACGGAGTCACGGAATACGGCGTTCCGTTCGGGTCCGTCAGCGAGATATTCGAGCTCGCCGAGGGGCTCGTCGCGGTCCGGCACGGCGCCTGGCTCAGCGTCCTCGAGCTCGGCGATCCGGCTGCGCCGGTGGAGATGGGATCGGTCGACCTCGCCGGCGTCGGCTCCTGCGGAGACCTCCGGGGACGGGTGATGGGCGACCGCCTGCTGATCTGCGGCGACGACGTCGTGGCCCTGGTCTCGGTGGCCGATCCGGAGGCCCCGGCCGTCGTTTCGACCCTGCCGATCGGCGGCCTGGAATGGGCCGAGCCCTGGACCGACACGCTGGTCACCGCCAAGGCCGGCGACCAGCTCCACCGCCTCGACTTCACCGATCCCGCGTCGCCGACGGTGGCGTTCTCGGTGCCTGCCGGGCGGGTGGACTTCCCGCCCGTCGTCGTCGGCGACGTCGCCTACGCCAGCGGCGGCAAGGTGCCCTTCACCCGCACCGGCACGCTCGTCGTGTTGCTCGACCTCGCGACCCTCGATCAGATCGGCGTCGCGGTGGCCGACCTGCCGCAGCACTCGCTGCACGTGACCACCGACGGGGCGCTGTTCACGGCCGGGACCCTCAACGGCTGGAACGCCATCCCCGCGGCCTGCGAGGCCAGCGTGACGTCCGTGGAGACCGCCCTGCCGTCGCGCGCCGCCGGCCTCGGCGTCTTCCCCAACCCGTTCAATCCCCAGACGTCCGTGGTGCTCGAGATGGCCCGCGCGGGCCGCGCCGAGCTCACGGTCTACGATGCGCGGGGCCGCCAGGTGCGCCGGTTCGCGCTCGGCGTGCTCCCGGCGGGGCCGCACCGCGTGACCTGGAACGGCCGCGACGCGGCGGAGCGCGAGCTGCCCTCCGGCGTGTACCTCGTGCAGCTCACCTCGCCCGCGGGGTCGGCCGCGGCCAAGGCGGTGCTGGTGCGCTGAGGCGAGCCGCCGGACGCACGCCGGTCGTCGGCGAACGCAGCAGGCGGGCGCTCCCACGCGCGCCCGCCTGGCCTCTGCCTGGCCGTCCAGCTACTCCTCCACGCGCTCCCGATAGAGCACCCCACGTTCCGCCAGCCCGGCCAGCAGGAAGTCGACGCACCGCGGGTCGCGTCCCAGATACTCCGGTGGCGAGATCCCCTTCTCGGCGTAGAGGCCGTCGATCACCATCCGCACCGTCAGGGTCGCGGTGTACCCGGTGGTGCGGGCCATGGAGGTGACCCCCAGCTCGTGGTCGAACTCGTCGAGCAGGTCGTAGACGTGGGCACGCCGGCGGCCGTCGCGCCGGCCCGCGACGCGGATCTGCATGACGGTGAGGTCGCCCTCGCCGTCCTGCAGCTGCCACATGGGAAACAGCAGCCGCGCCGTCAGGTCGAGCGGCCGCACCAGCTGGCCCGCCACCTCGACCGGCTCGGCGCCGAAGAAGCCACACTCGCGCAGGAGCCGCATCTTCTCGAGGTGGCCGGGATAGCGCAGCGTCTTCTCCTTCATGTTGGGCGCGCCGATGGTGCGCACGAGGGTGCGCAGGCCGTCGGTGTTGAAGGCCTCCAGGGTGCCCACGCCCGGGACATCCAGCAGCTCGGGGTCGCTCAGGGCCGGACGCACGACCAGGACGCCGTTCTCCACGTAGCGGGCGGGCCGCGTGTACTCCTCGATGACGTCGATCGGCGAGAAGACGGCCCGGTATTCCCAGGGCCACGTGCGGATGCGGGGCAGGCCGCCGACGTAGGTGAGCACGGTGTCGACGGTGTCGAGCTGCCGCACGGCGTGCATCACGAGGGCGCTGCCCATGCCGGGGAAGACGCCGCAGTCGACGACCGCGGTGACGCCGCGGTCGCGGGCCAGCTGGTCGAGCGCGAACGGATCCTCGGCGAAGAAGGCGATGTCCACGACGTCGGTGCCCGCCTCGATCACCGCGCGCAGGGTCGCGAAGCCGAGGTGTCCGGGCACGGCGGAGAGCACGAGGTCCGCGCGGGCCGCCAGCTCGGTGACGGCGGCCGGGTCGGCGAGATCCGCCTGGTTCGTGGCGACGTCGGCCTGCGCGGCCAGGCGCTGCAGGGCGGTGGGGTCGCGGTCGACGACGGTGATCCGGTGGGTCCGGTCGGCGGCGAGGTCGCGGGCCATCGGGGCGCCGACCAGGCCGGCGCCGAGGACGAGGATCTGCATGGGTGGGCTCCTTGGGCGTGCGTCGGTCGCCCGGGCCGGCGGCGTCGGGCCGATACGCGATCGTAGCGCAGGCCGGGAGCGTCGTCGAGCCTGTCGCGCCGACCCCCCGTCGGCTCGACCGCCGCCGCGCCGTCGGTCACGACGGCGGCGCGATCAACGCGAGCTCGAACAGCAGATCGTCCACGTCGAACGGCTTGTCGAGCACCGTCCAGGCGCCGTTGTGGCGGGCCTCGTCGTGCACCCTCTGGTCGCCGAAGGCGGTGATCAGGATCATGGGGGGGAATTCCCGGCAGCCGACGCCGCCGGCGAGCACCTCGAGTCCGTTGACCCCGGGCATGCGGACGTCCGAGACGACGGCCGCGATGTCCTCGTGATCCTCGCTGCCGAGGATGTAGGAGCCGAGGTGCGACAGCAGCTCCCAGCCGTTCTCGCAGGGGATCACGCGGTAGCCGCCGGCGGTCAGCGCATCGCGCAGGAAGTTGCGCATCTGCTGATCGTCCTCGGCGAGGAGGATGCGGGGGCAGGTCCGGGCTGCCGGCCGGGGCCGCAGGGGGGCCGGCGCGCTCTCGAGGGTCTCGACGGTGGCGTCGACGACGGTCGACGCGCCGGCGGTTGCCTGTTGCTGTTTCATGATCGTGTCTCCTCTCGGGATGCTCCGGTCAACGGATCTCGGCCATGGCCGCGGCGCGCCGGTGGGCCGGACGCTCGCGGCGGCGGCCGCGCTTCCTGGTGATCTGCTTGTGGGCGGCGGCGAACGCCATCTGCAGGGCGAGGTAGAGGTTGTCGGCCTCGCGGTCGGGCTGTGAGGTCCGCTCGACCACGCAGGTGCCGCCGCCATGGGTCTGGACCTGGACCTTGACCTCGTACCACCGATGCGACGCGCCCGGCTCGGACAGGGCGGCGACCGTCACGCGGCAGCGCTGAACCTCGCCGCCGTGCCGGTCGAGCTTGGCGGCCAGCTGCCGGATGAAGTCCTCGACCGGCGGCATGGCGTCCGTGTGCCGGTACTCCACCGTGAGGGGGAACGCCAGCTCGGCCGCGGGCTCGTCGTCCAGAGCGTCCTGGCGCGCCAGGATCGCCTGGGGCATGAGCGCGCGGACGCGGTCGAGGAGGTCGCCGACGTCGAAGGGCTTGGGCACGAGCGTGACCGCGCCGAGCGCCTCGGCTTCGGCGATGGTCGCCGGGTCGGCGAAGGCGGAGACCAGCAGCACGGGGGGACAGTCGTCGAACGCCCGCACGCTGGCCAGGACCTCGAGACCCGTGTAGCCGGGCATCCGGATGTCGGAGATCACGAGGTCGTAGGCGCCGCGCCCCCCGCCTCGCTCGTCGCCTGCCAGGGCCCGCAACAAGGTGGTGCCGTTGGCGCATTCCCTGACCTCGTAGCCCGCATGCTCGAGCGACCAGGCCACCATGCGCCGCATCTCCAGGTCGTCCTCCGCCAGGAGGACCCTGCCGCGCCGCCGGCCATCGGGTGTCATCGCGTGGTCTTTCATCGCGGTCCGTCCTTTCGTGATTCGGGTGACCGACCGGCCCCATGCCGGCGCGTCACACTCCATCAACGCATGGAGCGTGCCACATGTAACCTGTTGTATTTCAACGGAAAACGTGAGGGTGGGCCGGGGCAGAACACCCCACCGGGGCAGGATGCCCCGCCGGACTCAGGGCTCGGCGGACCCGTCCTTGCGGAGCTTGCGGTAGAGCGTCTTGCGGTCCAGCCCCAGGATGCGGGCCGCCTGGCTCCGGTTGTGGCCGGTGGCCTCGAGCACGTGATCGATGTAGCGGCGCTCGACCTCCGCGAGGGTCACGAGGTCGGCGGGGTCGCCGCTGTCGAGCACGAGGTGCGTGGGACGGTGGTCCCGCACCTTCTGCGGCAGGTCGGCCACGACCACCTGGTCGTGGCGGGCGAGGGCCACCGCCCGCTCGATCGCGTTGCGAAGCTCGCGGACGTTGCCGGGCCAGTTGTAGGCGAGCAGCTTCTCGGCCGCCGGCGCGGCGATCCCGGCCACGGCCTTGCCCATGCGGCCGGCGAAGAGGGCGCGGAAGTGCTCGGCCAGCAGCAGGACGTCGGTTCCCCGGGCCCGCAGCGGCGGAACCGCAAGCTCGATGACGTTCAGACGGTAGTAGAGGTCCTCGCGGAACCGGCCCGCCTCGATGGCCTCCTCGAGGTCGCGGTGGGTGGCGGAGATCACGCGCACGTCGAAGCCCAGCTCGTCGCTGCCGCCGACCGGCCGGTAGCGTCGCTCCTCCAGGGCCCGCAGCAGCTTGGGCTGCAGGTCGAGCGACATCTCGCCGATCTCGTCCAGGAACAGGGTGCCGCCGTCGGCCGCCTGCAGGAGGCCGGCATGGTCACGGTGCGCATCGGTGAACGCGCCGCGACGGTGACCGAACAGCTCGCTCTCGAGCAGGTTCGCGGGCAGCGCCGCGCAGTTCAGCGCGAGCAGCGGCCGCCGGTGGCGGCGGCTCGATCGGTGCAGGAGCTGGGCCACCAGCTCCTTGCCCGTGCCGCTCTCGCCGCGGATGAGCACCGAGGTCTCCGTGTCGGCCACCTGCGCGACCTGGCGCACGAGGTCCTGCATGGCCTGGCTGTCGCCGATCAGCCCGCCGGCCGCCAGGGCCGGCCCGCCGGCCGCCTTCAGCAGCCGGATCTGCTCCTGCTGGTCGCGGTGACGGAGCGCCCGCGCGATCGCGATGGCCAGCAGGTCGAGGTCCACCGGCTTGGTGACGAAGTCGTAGGCGCCGACGCGGATCGCGGACACGGCGGTGTCGAGGCTTCCGAACGCCGTCATCACGATCACCGGCACGTCCGGGCGATCGGCCACCAGCCGCTCGCAGAGCGCGAGCCCGTTCATGCCGGGCAGGTTGAGGTCGGTCAGCACCAGGTCGTACTCCGCGGCGACGCTGGCGGTCAGCGCGGCGGCGGCCGACTCGTGGTGGTCGGCGGTCCAGCCCCGGCGCCGCAGGTCGCCGGCCAGCATCTCGCCCATGCTCACGTCGTCCTCGACGATGAGGATCCGTTGCGTCATGACGCCACCTCCGCGGCGGCGAGGCGGACGGTGACGACGGTTCCGCGGCCCACCTCGCTCGCGAGCTCGAGGGAGCCGCCGTTGTCGTCGACGATGCCCTTGACGATGGACAGGCCGAGGCCCGTGCCCTGGCCGGTCTGCTTGGTGGTGAAGAACGGCTCGCAGACCTGGGCGAGGTGCTCGGGCGGGATGCCCACCCCCTCGTCGACCACGTGCATCGCGAGGCGGCCGTCCGGCTCGACCGCGAGGCGGACCTCGAGCGTCCCGCCCCGGGGCATGGCCTGGATCCCGTTCATGACCAGGTTCATCAGCACCTGTTCCATCTGGACGCGGTCGACCATGACCAGCGGCAGGGGACCGGGCGCGTCGAGGCGCAGCTCGACGCCGGCCTTCCGGGCCGCCATCCGCAGCATCTCCAGGCACCGCGCGGCGAGGTCGCCGAGGTCGACGGGAGCCGGCGTCGTCGACCCGCGCCGCGCGTAGTCCAGGAACTGCCGCACGAGTGCGGTCATGCGGTCGGCCTGGCTGCGGATGATGAGCGCGCTCTCGGTGATGGCGTCGGGCGCGAGCTGGCCGCCGGAGATCATCTTGGCCCGGCCGGCGACCACGTTCAGAGGCGTGCCGAGCTCGTGGGCGAGGCCGGAGGACAGGCTGCCGAGCATGGCGAGCCGCTCGCTGTGCCGGAGCTGCTCCAGGGCGGCCACCCGGGCCTCCGACTTCTGCCGGGCGTCCTCGCGGGCGGCCGCCAGATTCTCGCACATGCGGTTCATGGCGTGGGCGAGGTCGGTGAGCTCGTCCCGGCCCTCGAGGACGAGGTCGCCGCCGAGGTCGCCGGCGCCGATGCGTTCGGTCTTGGCCACCAGCTCCCGCAGCGGCAGACCCACCATGCGCATCCCGAAGGTCAACAGCAGGATCACGCCGGCCAGGATGGTCAGGCCGCCGAGCGTGAGCGAGCGGACGATGGTCCGCCGGCTCTGCGCGGCCAGCTCGGCGAGCGGCTCGGTGATCACGAGCACGGCATCGGAGTCGCCGGGCCCGTCGAGGGGCACGATGGTGAACCGTTGTTCCCGGCCGGTGCCATCGCGCTCGCGCGTCGAGACGATCCGGTCGCGCATCCGCGCCCGGGCGATCAGCGGGATGAGCGCGGCCGGCGCGGCGTCCGCCGTCCTGCCGTCGAGGCGCACCCAGCTCACATCGACGGTCTCGTGTTCCTCGTTCAGGCGGGCGACCAGCTGCTGGGCCGCGGCGTCGCCCCGCGAGCGCCACGCATCGCTCACCACGTCGGCGAGCACGCGGCCGAGCTGGGTCGCATCGCGTTGCATGTCGTGGTCGAACAGCTGCTCGTCGCGACGCACGAGCAACACGCTGTCGACGGCCAGCAGCACGAGCATGATCAGGATGAGGATCGAGAGCAGCCGGATGGTCAAGGTCATGGGGAGGCTCCTGCCCGGAGGACCGGACGACGCCGCCGGTGACGCCGTCGGGCACACGAACACGGAGCGGAGCCGGGGGTTCCCGATCCGGACGCGCGACGCCCTTGGCGAAAAATATCTTGACGTCAAGATAAAAGCCGATATCCTGTCCCATCGGAAAGGCAGGTGTGCGATGAGCGACCGGGTCGACAGGTTCCTCGCGGAGTGGAACGAGCAGGATCTCGAACTGCCGCAACTGCGGCCGGAGGTCGGGTTCGTCTATCGGATCGCCGGCGCGAGCAAGTTGCTCGGCCAGCGGCTCGATGCGACCTGTCGACGGTTCGGGTTGACACGTTCGCAGTACGAGGCCCTGGCGGTCCTGCGCCGCAAGCATCCGCGCCCGCTCTGCGCCCAGGACATCATGGACGCGAGCCTGCTGACGTCGGGCAGCGTCACGGCCATGATCAACCAGCTGCTGAAGGCGGGTCATGTCGAGCGGGACCTGAACCCGGACGACCGCCGCCGGATCCAGGTGCGCCTGACGCCCGCGGGGACCCGACTGATCGAAGCCGCGGTGCAGGAGCGGGCGGCGGACAACGCCAGGCTCGCGCGCCTGCTGAGCCGGGCGGATCGGGAGCACATGAACGGCCTGATGCGCCGCTTTCTAGAACAGCTATCCGCGATGAACGAGGAGGATGGATCATGAACGGAACGAATGTTCCGGTTGCCGAATATCTGCGGCGGACCGGGTTGCCGTCGCTGCCGTCGCCGACGGTCACCGGCCTGCGGGATCTGGTGCGGGCGCAATCGCTCACGATCGCGTTCGAGAATCTCGACGTCCTGGCCAGGCGGCCGATCCGGCTCGAACCCGACGCCATCAGCGAGAAGATCCTCAGGCGCGGCCGCGGCGGCTATTGCTTCGAGCTCAACGGCCTGCTCGGCGATGCGCTGCAGGCCGCGGGCTTCCGCCACCGGCCGGCCATGGCGCGGGTGACCTATCGCCGCAACGCGCCTGGTCCCTGCACCCACCTGGTCCACCTGGTGGAGTGCGCGGGAGGCACGTGGCTCGTCGATGCGGGGTTCGGCGGGCCGGGCCTGATCGAGCCCCTGGACTTCACGCCCGGTCGGGAATCGCGGCAGAACGGTGCCGATTTCCGCCTCGTCGCCGAACCCGGTGGCGGCCTGCATCTGCAGCGGAAGATCGCCGGCGAGTGGGCCGGGCTGTACGTGGTCGCCGACCACCCCATCGTGCCCGCCGACGTGATGATGGCGAATCACTTCGTCTCGACCTGGGAAGGCTCGCCGTTCCGATCGCTGTTCATGTGCGCGTTGCCGGTCTCCGGCGGACTGATCGCGATCCAGGGTACGGAGCTCGTCCGCCTCGACTCGGAGCTCGCGAGAACCGGGGGCGAGGCCATGACGTCGGGAGCGGACCTGCGGTCGGTCATGCGTGCGGCGTTCGGCGTCGAGGTCGCCCCGGATGTCGCGGAGGCCGCATGGACTGCCGTCGTGGCGGCGGCCGGCGCGAAGGCCACGGCGCCGGCCGCCCCGCGATGATGCCTACCGCACGAGCTGCAGCGGCCTGACGGCCACCGTGCCGGCGGCCCGCAGGCGCGCCAGGTAGGTGCCCGAGGGCAGCGGCCGTCCGTGCGTGTCGGTGCCGGTCCAGGAGACCGTCGAGACGCCGGCGGGCGCCGGGCCGTCCCAGACGGTGGCCAGCCGTCGGCCGGCGACATCCACGATGTCGAGCCGCGCCGCGCCGGCCGCCGGCAGCCGGAACGTCAAGGTCGTGCGCGGATTGAACGGGTTCGGATAGGCCGGAGCGAGCGTGGACGCCGGCACGGGCGGTCCCTCGATCACGGGCACTCCGGCCGAGTATTCGTAGGCCCCGATGTCCACGCAGCCGCCGCAGATCCGCTCGTGTCCGGCGAGGTCGGTGGCGGGCAGCAGGAGGCCGCTGCAGTCGGGCGTACCGGCATCGCGGCAGGGCGAATCCGCGGCGAGCGCGTAAGGGTGGTCCCCGTCGCCGGTCCAGGCGGGCGGCAGGTCGAGGTTGCCCTCGACGAGGATCGCGGAGCCCTGGATGCCGCCGGACGCGAGGTCCTGCACGTCGCAGTACCGGAGGGAGGCCGCACAGTTCGTGTTGACCAGGAGCTGGGCGCCGGCGCCGGCGGTGTTGCCGTACACGACGGTGTTGGTCAGGATGGGTTCGCTGGGGATGATGATGCCGACCGAGTGCCAGGTCGCGTAGATGCCGCCGCCCTGGCTGGCGGAGTTGCCGGCGATCGTGTTGTTGGTCAGCCGCGCGTCCGAGCCCGTGAGCAGGACGCCGCCGCCGTGGTAGGCGTCGTTGCCCGCGATGAGGTTGCCGATGAGGTGGGGGTCGCAGAGGTAGCACTCGACCCCGCTGCCCTGGTTGTCCTCGATGCGGTTGTTCACCAGCGAGGCCGCGCTGCCGGACAGGTAGACGCCCTGGCCGCCGTTGCCGGCGATCGTGTTGCCGCGGAGGTCGGCCGCCGAGTACATGAGCGCCGAGATGCCGTCGCCGCGGACGGCGTTGTTGCCGCTGATCACGTTGCCCTCGATGGTCGGGGTGGACCAGTAGAGGTAGATGCCGCCGCCGTCGCCGCCGGTGGCGTTGCCCTCGATGCGGCAGTGGGCGATGGTGACCTCGGCGCAGTAGTCGAGGGCCAGGCCGCCGCCGCCCCAGCTGCCGGCGCCGGTGATCGCCTGGTTGCCGGTGATGAGGCAGTGCCGGAGATCGGCCTTCGCGTGGTCGAGGTAGAGCCCGGCGCCGGAGTTGTCGGGACAGCTGCCGAGGGCCCGGCCGTCCTCGATGCGGCAGTAAGCCAGCCGGGATGCCGGCTGGCCGCTGGTCGCGGTGGCCAGCAGGCGCAGGCCGTGCCAGCCGGTGCCCGGGTCGGCGGCATGGATCCTGATGCTGTCGGCCTCGGCGCCGACCGCGAGCAGGCAGCCGTGGACGTTGAACTTGTACCAGCCCTCGAAACGGACCTCGACGCCCGGCTCGATCACGAGGGTCTCGCCGACGGGCACGTCGATCTCGCCGGTCACCAGGTAGGGCGAGCCGGCGACGGTCCAGATGCCCGCCACCGGACCGCCGCCGATGATGTCGGCACCGGCGCCAGGAGCCAGGAGCGCCAGTGCAAGGATCGGCCGGGCCACCGAGACGAGCCATCCGGAATCCAACCGAGTCTTCATCGCCAACCTCCTCGCCGATGCGGCGGACCACAAGACCGTCCGCGACGGGAACACGGGACGGCCGGATCGTCCCCATAACGCAGCGCACGGGGAAGAATCACAGGTTCGCGTCCGCGAGGCGGAAGATTCGGGCCAGAGGAAAACTTCATAACATGAAGAAATCGGCGGAGTTTTTGCTTGACCGGCCGCGTATCATGCTCGTAGCTTCACGCTGCGAAGTCAATGCGGCTGCTCTCGGGTGGGGGCGCCACGGATGCCGCCAGTTCAACGGCGGGAGCTTCATGGGATGAAGGTAGAAGATCTGGACACCGCCCTCAGCACGCCGGCCCGCCTGGCCATCGTCGCCACCCTGGTGCCGGGACAGCCGTGGACCTTCACGGCCCTGGGCGAGGAGACCGGCATCGCCGACGGCAACCTGCACGTCCAGACCCGCAAGTTGCTGGAGGCGGGATACCTGACGCGTGAACGGGTCCGCCGGGGCGGCCGCCCCGCCACCCGGTTCCAGATCACCGATCACGGGCGGCTGGCCTTCCGGCAGTACATCCGCCGCCTACGCGCGGCGGCCGATGCGCCGGCCGCCGCCCCCGGCGCGACAACCGGGGCGCGGACGCCCCATCGCAGCGACCCGGCCCGGGTGTGGTAGCCCGGCCGGCGGTCCGAACCGAACCGAGGTGCTGACATGAAGGTCGCCATCGGCGCCGACCACGGCGGGTTCGAGCTCAAGGAGAAGCTCGCCGCCCATCTCCGCGGCCAGGGCCACGAGGTCCTGGACGCGGGCACCAGCTCGACCGCGGCCGTCGACTACCCCGTCTTCGCCCGCAAGGTGGCCGACCTGGTGGCCGCCGGCCAGGTCCAGCGGGGCATCATGATCGACGGCGCCGGCATCGGCTCGTCCATGGTGGCCAACAAGGTGCCGGGCGTGCGCGCGGCCATGGCCTACGACGTCTCCAGCGCCCGCAACGGCCGCGAGCACAACGACGCCAACCTGCTCACCCTCGGGGCGGGCCTCATCGGGGCCAACCTCGCCGCCCAGATCGTCGACGTCTTCCTGCAGACCGATTGCACGGAGCCGCGGCACAAGCGTCGGGTGGCCATGATCGACGAGGTGCAGCGCACGGCCGCGCCCGACCTCGCCGCCCTTTCCGAGGCCGACCTCGGCCGCATCGTCGACCGCCTCGAGGGCATGCTGAGCCTGGGCGGCCTGACGGCGGGCGCGGCGCCACGGGCGGCGGCCACGGCCGCCATCCCCGCCGACCTGCCCCGTTATTTCGACCATACCATCCTCAAGCCCGACGCCACCGTGACGGAGGTGGACAAGGTGGTCGCCGAGGCCCGCGAATGGGGTTTCCGGTCGGTGTGCGTCAACCCGGTCTGGGTGGCCCACGTGGCCCGCGGCCTGCGTGGCTCCGGGGTCCTCGCCTGCTCGGTGGTGGGCTTCCCCCTGGGGGCGTCGTTGCCCGAGATGAAGGGCCTGGAGACCCGCCGCGCGATCCGCGACGGGGCTCGCGAGATCGACATGGTCATCAACGTCGGCCGCCTCAAGGCCGGCGACGACGACTTCGTCCTGCGCGACATCCGCACCGTGACCGACGCCTGCCGCGACGGCAGCGCGGTCTGCAAGGTCATCATCGAGACCGCCCTGCTGACGGACGCGGAGAAGACCCGCGCCTGCCTCCTGGCGCGGCGCGCGCGGGCCGACTTCGTCAAGACGAGCACGGGGTTCGCGAAATCCGGCGCGACGGCCGAGGACGTGGCCCTGATGCACTCCGTGGTGCACGATGCCGGCCTGGAGGTCAAGGCCTCCGGCGGCATCCGCACCCTCGACGACGCCCGCCGCATGATCGCCGCGGGCGCGACGCGTCTGGGCGCCAGCGCCTCGGTCGCGATCGTCAAGGAAGCCGGGATCACCTCCAGCCAGGGAGCACGGTGATGGTCGACCTCAGAGCGTACTGTATCATCGACAGCCTGCAGCCCCAATTCGCCTCGTTCCAGGCGACCGTGGCCCAGGGCTTCCTGCCGCGCGTCGGCCAGGCGAGCCTGTTCGTCGAGATCGCCCCCGGCATCGAGATCAACCGCATGACCGACATCGCGCTCAAGAGCACGAACGTGACGCCGGGCATGCAGATCGTTGAGCGGCATTTCGGCATGCTGGAGGTGCATTCGGACAGCCAGGCGGACGTGCGCCAGGCGGGGGCGGCGATCCTCGCGGCGCTCGACGTCAAGGAGGAGCAGCGGCTCAAGCCGCGCATCGTCTCCAACCAGGTGGTGCGCCACCTCGACGACCACCAGTGCATGCTCATCAACCGCATGCGCCACGGCAACCTCATCCTGGCCGGCCAGACGCTCTTCGTCCTGGAGTGCGAACCTGCGGCCTACGCCGCGCTCGCCGCGAACGAAGCCGAGAAGGCGGGCCACATCAACATCCTGGAGGTGCGCTCGTTCGGCAGCTTCGGACGGGTTTACCTCGGTGGCGAGGAAGAGGATATCGAGGCGGCGCGGCCGGCGGCCGTCGCGGCCCTCGAGTCGCTCAAGGGTCGGACACAGAAGTAGACCAGGCCCCGCGGGGCACCAACGAGAGGAACGGTCATGGCAGATGCGCTGGGGATGATCGAATGCCGGAGTTTCGCGGCGACCGTCGAGGCGGCCGACGCCATGGTGAAGGCGGCGAAGGTCGACCTGGTGGGCTACGAGCGCACCGGCGGCGGCTACACCACGGCCATCGTGCGCGGTGACGTGGCCGCGGTGAAGGCGGCCTGCGATGCGGGCCAGAACGCGGCCGTGCGCGTGGGCGAGGTCGTGGCCGTGCACGTGATCCCGCGTCCGCACGCCAACGTCGACCTGGTGCTGCCGCTGGGGCGCCAGACCGGGGAGTAGGCGCCATGAACCTCGCGAAGGTTCTCGGCCGCGTGGTGGCCACGTGCAAGGACAGCAAGCTCGACGGGCTCAAGCTGCTGGTGCTCGGCCTGGCCGACCCCGCGGGTGAGCTGACGGGCGCGAGCGTGGTGGCCGTCGACGCCGTCGGCGCCGGCGAGGGCGAGTACGTGCTCTACGCCGCGGGCTCCTCGGCGCGCCAGACCGCGGTGACCGACGGCAAGCCGGTGGACGCGGTCGTCATGGCCATCGTCGACAGCTGGGACATCGACGGCCAGCAACGCTACCGCAAGGGCGACCGCTGATGGGCGGACTCAGCGACCAGCAGGTGGAGCTGATCGCCCGGCGGCTGGCCGGACGGCTGGGCGGGGGTAACACCGCGCCCGCTGCGAACGCGGCCGTGCCGCCGGCCGCCGCGAGCGGCGAGGGCGTGTTCGCCACCCTCGACGAGTGCATCGCGGCGGCGCGGCAGGCGTTCCTGGAACTGCAGGACCTCAGCCTGGCCGGGCGCGTCGAGATCATCGCCGCCTTCCGCGCGGCGATGCTGCGCGAGGCGGCGGGCCTGGCCCGCGAGGCGCGCGACGAGACGGGCCTCGGGCGCTACGAGCACAAGGTCATCAAGAACCGCCTGGTGGCCGAGAAGACGCCCGGCTGCGAGATCCTGCAGCCGCGCGCGGTGACCGGCGACCGCGGGCTCACGCTCACGGAGTGGGCGCCGTTCGGCGTCATCGGCGCCATCACGCCCACCACCAATCCCACGAGCACGATCATCTGCAACACGGTCGGCATGGTCGCCGCCGGCAACAGCGTGGTCTTCAGCGCGCACCCCGGCGCGGTACGTTGCTCGCTGAGCACGGTGCGGCACCTCAACGCGGCGGCGGTGGCGGCGGGCGGGCCGGCCAACCTGGTGACGGCGGTCGCGCGGCCGACCATCGAGACCGCGACGGCCCTCATGCACCACCCGGGCATCGACCTGCTGGTGGTCACCGGCGGTCCCGGCGTGGTCAAGGCCGCGATGCAGAGCGGCAAACGGGCGGTCTGCGCCGGTCCCGGCAACCCGCCCGTGGTGGTGGACGACACGGCCGACCTCGATCGGGCGGGCCGCGATATCGTCGCCGGCGCCGGCTTCGACAACAACGTGATCTGCGTGGACGAGAAGGAGGTGTTCGTCACCGCCGACGCGGGACCGCGGCTGTTCGAGAGCCTGCGGGCCCACGGCGCCTACGTGCTCGGGGCGGCCGAGCTGCGACGGCTCGAGCCCGTGATCTTCGCCGAGGTGCGCGGGCCGCGCACCCACGGCGTGATCAACAAGGCGTGGGTGGGCAAGGACGCCGCGGTCATCCTCGAGCAGATCGGCGTCCAGGCCGGGCCCGAGATCACCCTCGTGGTGGCCGACGTGCTCGAGGATCATCCCCTGGTGTGGAGCGAGCAGCTGATGCCCGTGCTGCCGGTGGTCCGAGTGTCGCACGTCACGCGCGCCATCAACCTGGCCAGGGAGGCCGAGCACGGCTTCGGCCACTCGGCCAGCATGCACTCGCACGACATCGAACAGCTCAGCCGCATGGCGCGCACGATCGACACCAGCATCTTCGTCAAGAACGGACCCATCGTGGCCGGTCTGGGCGCCGGCGGCGAGGGGCATACCAGCTTCACCATCGCCAGCCCCACCGGCGAGGGACTCACCACGCCGCTGAGCTTCTCGCGCCAGCGGCGCTGCGTGATGGTCGACCACTTCCGGATCGTATGACCATGCAACAGGCGCTCGCACTGGTGGAGTTCACGGGGGCGGCCGCCGGCATCCTGGCCACGGATCGGGCGCTGAAGCGGGCGCCGGTGGCGCTGCTGAGATGCGGCACGGTGCATCCGGGACGTTACCTGCTGCTGGTGGGCGGCACCGTGGCCGCCACGGCCGAGGCCCACGCGGCCGCCCTGGCCGTGGCCCGGCAGGAGTCGGCCCTCGCCGACGAGGTCTGCCTGCCGGACCCGCATCCGCAGCTCGCCGACGCCGTTGCCGGCCGCCGCAGGCCGCCGGAGGGCGACGCCGCCGTCGTGATGGAGCTGGAGACCTCGCCGGGGCTGGTGCGGGCCGTGGACGCGGTGCTCAAGACCGTGCCCGTCGATCTCGTGGAACTGCGGCTGGCCGACGATCTCGGCGGCCGTGGCCTGGCCCTGGTGAGCGGCCGTCTGCCCGACGTGCAGGTGGCCCTGGAGGTGGCGCGAGGCCAGTGCGGCGGGGCGTGCCGCTGGCTGGGCGGCACGTTGCTGCCGCGCCTCGACGACACCCTGCGCGACGTCCTGGCCGAGGGTACCCGGTTCGGCGCCTGCCGCGCCTGGGAGCCGGCTGGGGCCGAGAAGGTGGAGGGATAGCCATGTTCCTCGGACGCGTCATCGGTCGTCTGGTGCCCGCGACGGTCACGCCGGGGCTCGCGGGGGTGCCGTTCCTGTGGGTGCAACCCCTGGACAAGCATGGCCAGGATGCCGGCCGGCCCTTCGTGTGCGCCGACGGGACCCGCATGGCGGGCCACGGCGAGACCGTGTACTGGGAGGCGAGCCGCGAGGCCGCCCTCACCCTCGAGCCCAGCTTCGTGCCGGTGGACCACGCCGTGGTCGGGATCGTCGACGGCCTGCAGCTCGATCCCGAGGTCGCGGGCAAGCGGCCGCGGCGCACCCCGCGCAAGGGAGGCCGCCGATGATCCTCGCACGCGTGGCCGGACGCCTCACCTCCACCATCCACCATCCGTCCATGGTCGACCGCACCCTCCTCCTGCTCGACAAGGTCGACCCCGAGGGCCGACCAACCGGGGGTTACGTCATCGCCGTCGACACCGTGGGCGCAGGGCCCGGCGAGATGGTGATCATGCTCGACGAGGGCAACGGGGCCCGCCAGATCCTCGGCCAGGCGAACCTGCCGATCCGTTCGGTGGTGGTGGGGATCGTCGACGAGGTGGGCTAGGTGGCTGCCCAGGCCGCCCCCTGCTGCAGAGGGCGGCCCGAGTTTGGTCCGACGATCAGGCCCGTCGGCGGTCGCGTGCCCGGCTGCCGAGCGTGCCGCGGCCATACCGCTGCTGGCGGCCGCGGGGCTGATCCACGGACTGGCTCGCCGGCTGGCCCAGCTGCTGGCTGGCCGTCTGGCCGCCGTCCTGGCTGCGCGCCTGACCGCCGGCTTGACGGCCGCGGGCGGGAGCCCGCAACACGCCGACCGGTTCCCGCTCGGTCGCGAAACCGTCGAAGGTCTGCCGACGGATCGGCGAGCCGATCATGCGCTCGGTGGCCCGCAGCCACTCGTGATCCTCGCTGGTGACGAACGTGCAGGCGGTGCCTTCGAGCTCGGCGCGGCCGGTACGGCCGATGCGGTGGGTGTAGGCCTCGGGCGTGTTCGGGACATCGAAGTTGATGACGTGCGAGACGCCGCTGACGTCGATGCCGCGGGCGACGATGTCGGTCGCCACCAGGATGTTGAACTGCCGGGTCCGGAAGCCGTTCATCGCGCGGTCGCGCTGGGCCTGCGACAGGTTGCCCTGCAGGCCCACGGCGCGGAGCCCGGCCCGGCTGAGCTGGTCGGCCAGGCGCTTGGCGCGGTGCTTGGTGCGCGTGAACACGATGGCCGAGTCGCAGTCGTCGCGGCGGAGCAGGTGCTCGAGCAGGTCGCGTTTGCGCTGCTCGGCCACCAGCACCAGGCCGTGGTCGATCGTGGCGGCCGGGCCGGTACCGGCCAGCTCCACAACGTGGGGCTGCCGGAGCAGATCGTCGGCGAGCCCGCGGATCTCCCGGGGCATGGTGGCCGAGAAGAGCAGGTTCTGGCGCTGCCGGGGCAGCTCCCGGATGATCTTCCGGATCGGGGGCAGGAAGCCCATGTCGAACATGTGGTCGGCCTCGTCGAGCACCAGGGTCTCCACCTCGTCGAGGTGCAGCAGGTTCTGTCCGATCAGGTCGAGGACGCGTCCGGGGCAGCCGACGACGATCTCGGGCCGGTTGCGCAGGTCGCTGACCTGCCGGCTCTGCGCCACGCCGCCGAAGATCACCGCGACGCGGATCGGCGTGTGCCGGGCGAGCAGGCGGATCTCGGCGGCGATCTGGGTGGCCAACTCGCGGGTGGGGGCGAGCACGAGGGCGCGGATGGCCCGGCGCCGGTCGTGCAGCAGGCGGTCGAGCAAGGGTAGCGCGAAGGCCGCGGTCTTGCCGGTGCCGGTCTGGGCGAGGCCCAGCACGTCCCGTCCGGCCAGGCCGGCGGGGATGGTCTCGGCCTGGATGGGCCGGGGGGTGATGAAGCCGGCGTCGCGGATGCCGCGGACGAGGGCCTGGTCGAGGCCGAACCGGTCGAAACCAGTCGCCTTCTCGGTGGGGTGGTCAAAGGTAAAAGCCATGGTCTCCAACGCTGACGTGCAGGACGGACCCGGACGCGCGCTCGTCGTTCTCCGACCCTTTACAACAGGAGGGGCAAGAAGGGGGTTCGTTGGCGGCGCGACCCGGGAGGGGATCCACGAGGTCCTGTTGTGCGCCGCAATCGGGCATTGGCCCGATCGTTGAGAACCAAGGTAGCTCGTAACCCGGGAAGCGCCAGGCCGATGATCGGGCGGGGTGGCGTGAAGGACGATCCGACCGACGTCCGCGATGCGTTCGCGACGGCGAAACCCCGCCACGGCCAGGCCGTGGCGGGGTTCGGCGACCCTCGAGGGCGTTGCAGGCTACCAGGTGTAGGTCATCTCGAAGGCCATGGTCAAAGCGTCGCCGCTCGGAGCGCCGTCGCTGTCGGTGAACACGTCCTCGTCGCTCATGTCCAGGCGGATCTCAACCAGCGCGCCGAACCCGTCGTCCAGCACGAAGGTGGGCGCGAAGGTGAGCGAGGACCGGGTCTGGGCCAGGCCGAACGCGTAGCCGTCCTGATCGTCGAAGCTGTCGTAGCGGCCGGTGAAGCCCAGCCAGTCGTTCACGTCGTAGTGGCCCATCAGCAGGAAGCCGGTCCACTCCAGCTTGCTCGCGTCGTCCAGGGTGACCTGGCCTCGGTTGAACTCGCCGCCGAAGGTCCAGGCGCCGGTCGTGTAGCCCAGGTCGACGTCGAACACCGTGCGGGTGAAGGCGTCGACGCCGACACCCTCCTCGCCGCTGATGGCCGACAGCCCGGCGGTCGCGCCGTAGGGCGCGGCGTAGCCGAGACGGCCGCCGAACGTGAGGTGCTTGTTGTCCTCGGTGTTCAGGTCCCAGCCGTTGCAGGCGTAGGCCACGATGTCGAACTGCTCGCTCAGCTGACGGCTGAGGGCCAGACCGGTCAGGTTGGTGGGCAGGCCGTGGTCGAACACCAGCGAGTGGCTGAACTGGTACATGTCCGGGGGATCCAGCAACTCGAAGCCGATGGGCGCGTTGAACCGGCCGAAGCGCAGCGTGGTCCCGCAGTCCCGTCGGTACTCCATGTACGCCTGCTCGACGCGGGCGACGAAGGCGTCGCCATCCTTGACCCACTCGAGGTCGGCCCGCACCATGGTCTTCGCGCTGGCCTGGTGGGTCACGTCGACCTCGACCTGGTCGAGGCCGAACTCGCCCTGCTGGGCGTTCGCATCATAGAAATAGCTGGCGTCGGCGAAGCCGCTCAGCTGGGTGTCCTGGCCCCAGGCCAGGCTCGCCAGACTCAGCAGCAGGGTCATCACGATCATGGATCTCATCACGTCGCAACTCCTTGGTCGGCCGCTCAGGCCAGGTACGCTTGCTCGCCGTGCAGGCTCTCGTCCAGGGTCTTCTCCATCTGCTCGGTCGTCTTGACGGGGGTGACCCGGTCGATCAACCATAGCATGACCCAGGTGAACCCGAACGCGTAGATGCTGGAGACCAGGACGGCCACCAGCTGCTTGACGAAGAAGTCGGCGCCGCCGAAGAAGAGGCCGTTGGCGCCGGCCGCGTTCACCGTCGTGGTGCCGATGAGGCCGAGCATGATGATGCCCAGCGCGCCGCCCACGCCGTGCACGCCCCAGACGTCCAGGGCGTCGTCCCAGCCCAGCTTGTTCTTCATCTCGACGGCCCAGAAGCACACGATGCCGGCCGCGACGCCGATCACCGCCGCGCCCCAGGTGGGCACGAACGCGGCCGCGGGCGTGATGGTGGCCAGGCCGGCCACGGCGCCGGTCAAGAGGCCCACGAAGCGGGGCTTGCGCACCCGGCTCCACTCGAGGATCAGCCAGGTGATGGCGGCGAAGCTGGCCGCCACGTCGGTGTTGACGAACGCCAGCGCGGTGATCGAGTCCACCTGCAGCTCGCTGCCGGCGTTGAAGCCGTACCAGCCGAACCACAAGAGGCCGGTGCCGAGGGCCACCAGCGGGATCGAGTGCGGGCCCTCCTCGGCGAAGCGCCGCTTGCCGACGTAGAGGACCGCCGCCAGGGCCGCCATGCCGGCGATGTTGTGCACCGCGATGCCGCCGGCGAAGTCGAGCACGCCCCACTTGGCCAGCAGGCCGCCGCCCCAGATCATGTGCACGAAGGGGAAGTAGACCAGCAGCAGCCACAGCACCAGGAAGATGAGGTAGGCCGGGAAGCGGACGCGGTTGCTGAAGGCGCCGGTGATCAGGGCCGGGGTGATGATGGCGAACATCATCTGGTAGGCCACGAACACCAGCATGGGGATCTGGCCGTCGCCGAACGGCGTGTCCGGGCCGATGCCGCGCAGGAACGCGTGATCCAGGTTGCCGATGATGCCGCCCTCGCCGCCGGAGAAGCAGAGCGAGAAGCCGACCGCGTACCACAGGATGGTGGTCACGCCCATCGAGACGAAGCTCTGGATCATGATGGAGAGCACGTTGCGGCGCCCGACCAGGCCGCCGTAGAAGAAGGCCAGGCCCGGAGTCATGAGCATGACCAGGCTCGTGGCCACCAGCATGAAGCCGGTATTACCGGTGTCGAACATTGCGATCTCCTCGCGGTTGGGGGCCGGCGCGTCGGCGTTCCGGGGCGGTCGCCGCGGCGGGTCCGGGGGACCGGTCCAAGTCTGGTCAACATGACGATCGCTTAACAATGAGGCGTTTCCTGATTCCGGATGGGGAAATCCCTGGTACCCTTTGCGGGGCCGGGCCGGTAACCTGGGATCCGAAAGCGGGGTGCCATGCGTGATTCCATCCAGCAGCGGCTGCAGGAGCGGGTCAAGGAACTGACGGCCCTGCACCGCGCCGCGCGTCTGTTGCAGGACACCAGCCGCGACCTCGACGAGCTCATGCCGGCCGTGGTGGCCCTGTTGCCGCCGGCGTGGCAGTACCCCGAGCACACGCAGGCCCGCCTCACCTGGCGGGGGCGTCACTGGTCCACGCCCGGTTTCCTGGAATCGCCCTGGCGGCAGCGTGAGGATTTCCAGACCCGCGATGGCGGCGAGGGCACCCTCTGGGTCATCTACACCTCCGAGCGGCCCGAGCTCGACGAGGGGCCGTTCCTGGCGGAGGAACGGGAGTTGATCCGCTCGGTGGCCGACATGCTGCGGGCCCATTTCCAGCATCGCGAGGACGACGCGGCCATCCTCGCGGCCAACGAACGTCTGGAACGCCAGGTGGCCGAGCGCACCGCCCGGCTGCGCCGGCTGTCGCGGGAGATCAGCCTGGCCGAGGAGCGCGAGCGCCGGCGCATCGCCGAGGATCTTCACGACCACCTCGGCCAGGCTCTGGCCGTCATCAAGCTGCGGCTCAAGCAGCTCCACGGCGACGCCGTGCTCGGCGGCCACGACCGCGCGCTGGCCGAGCTCGTCCAGCTCTGCGACCAGGCCATCGGATATTCCCGGGGACTGACGTTCGAGCTCTCGCCGCCCGTGCTCTACGAGCTCGGGCTGGGGCCCGCCCTGGAATGGTACGGCGAGCGCATCGCGGCCAAGCACGGCCTGCGGGTCGGCGTCCAGGACCGCGGCCGCACGGCTCTGCCCGACGACCTCAAGGTCATGCTCTGGAAGTGCGCGCGCGAGCTGGTGCACAACGTCGTCAAGCATGCCGACGCCCGGAACGTCACCATCGTGCTCGAGCAACAGGACGATCGCGTCACCCTCGTGGTGGCCGATGACGGCCGCGGCTTCGATCCCGACGCCTTGCAGCCCGGCCAGGACGACCACTTCGGCCTCCTGTCGATCGAGGAACGGCTGCGTGATGACGGCGGCGGCCTCGTGGTCGAGGCGGCGCCTGGCCGCGGCGCCCGAGTCACCCTGCACGCCCGGGTCGCCGGAGGGGCGCCATGACCATCCGCGTGCTGCTGGCCGACGACCACCGGATCTTCCGGGACGGCCTGCGCCCTCTGCTCGACGCGCATCCGGACCTCACCGTGGTGGGCGAGGCCGACAACGGCCTGGAGGTCCTCGCGCGCTGCCGTGAACTCGTGCCCGACGTCGTGGTGCTCGACATCTCCATGCCCGGCCTCAACGGCATCGAGGTGTGCCGCCACCTCGCGCAGGACCAGCCGACCGTCCGCGTGATCATGCTGTCCATGCACGGCGACCGCCGTTTCGTGCGGGAGGCCTTGCGGGCCGGCGCGCGCGGCTACGTGCTCAAGGACACGGGTTTCCAGGAGCTGATCGACGGCGTGATCGCGGTCGCGGCCGGCCGCCTGCACCTCAGCGCCGTCGTGGGCGAGCAGGTGCTGCGCGACTACCTCGACCGCATCGACGAACCCGGCACCGGAGCCTTCGCGGTGCTGTCGTCGCGCGAGCGCGAGGTGTTGCAGCTGCTCGCCGAAGGTCTGTCGACCAAGGAGATCGCCGGCCGCCTGAACCTGTCGGCCAAGACGGTGGAATCGCACCGCAAGGCGATCATGGACAAGCTCGAGATCCGCTCGATCGCCGAGCTGACCCGATACGCGATCCGCGAAGGGCTGACGCCGCTGGACTAGCTGGGATCGCGGCCGGCGGCCGCACCAGCGTCCCCTTGCGCTCCCGGCCCATCGCTGGCAGAATCGCGGCCAGGCCAGTCACCGAAGGGGCGCTCATGATCTTCACCACCGACATCAAGGTCCGCGGCAACCAGTGCGATGCCTACGGCCACGTCAACAACGCCCGCTGGGTGGAACTCCTGGAGGAGGCGCGCTGGCGCTGGCTCGACGAGCACGTCGACCTCGACGCCTGGGACGAGGTGGGCCAGGGCCTGGCCGTGGTGAACCTCGACGTGTCCTACCGGCTGCCCGCCCACCCCAACGACACCCTCGAGTTCCGCTGCTGGATCACCAAGCTGGGCGGCCGCAGCGCCGTCTGCCGCCAGGAGGTCTACCGCAAGGGCACCGAGGAGCGCATGCTGCGGGCCGACATCACGTTCGTGCTGATCGACATCGCGAGCGGTCGTCCGCGCGCCATGGCGGGCGACGCCCGCGAGATGTTCCTGCTCTACCACGCGGGCGAGGTGCGTGCGTGACGGCCAGCCGCTGGCAGGCCGTCGGACCGGGCCTGCTGTTCGCCGGGGCCGCCATCGGCGGTTCCCACCTCGTGCAGGCCACCCGGGCGGGGGCCGGCTGGGGTTTCCAGCTGCTCTGGGCCGTGGTCGTCATCCTGGTGCTCAAGTACCCGTTCTTCGAGTTCGCCCACCGCTACACGGCGGCCTCGGGCGAGAGCCTGCTGCACGGCTACCGGCGGCTCGGCGGCTGGGCGCTCTGGGCGTTCGCCGCCGTCGCGCTCGTCAGCTCGGTCATCAACGCCGGCGCGGTCACGATCGTGGCCGCGAGCCTGCTGGGCTCGCTGCTGCGCCTGCAGTGGACGCTGGCCGAGCTGTCGCTCCTGGTGTTCGGCCTGGTCGCGGCCATCCTGGTGGGCGGCCGTTACCGGACTCTCGACCGTGCGATGAAGGCGATGATCTCGGCGCTGGCGGTGCTCACGCTGGCGGGCGTCGCGGTGGCCGTGGCGCACGGCCCGGCCGGCGATCTGTCCGCCCCGCGCCCGGACATCTGGACGGCCGCTGGCGTGGCCTTCCTGCTCGCGCTCATGGGCTGGATGCCCGCGCCGCTGGACATCGGCGTCTGGTCGTCGCTCTGGACCTTGGCCAAGAACGAGGCCGACCACCGCCAGGCGAGCGTGGCCGATTGCCGGTTCGATTTCCACCTGGGCTACCTCGTGACCAGCGTGCTGGCCGTGGCCTTCCTCGGCCTCGGCGCCCTGGTGATGTTCGGCACCGGCGAACAGCTCGCGCCCAGCGGCCTGGTGTTCGCCGGGCAGTTGACGGACATGTACACGCGCACGCTGGGCGAGTGGACCCGCTGGATCATCGCCTCGGTGGCCTTCATCACCATGTTCTCCACCACGCTCACCGTCTGCGACGGCTACGCCCGCACGCTCGTGGGCACGTGGCGCCTGCTGCGGGCCGGCCGCCTCTGGGAGGAGACCGACGCCGCCGGCGGTCGCCCCGCCTACCTGGGGGTGCTGCTGGCCTTGATGGTGGGTGGTTGGGCCATCATCGCGCTGTGGTTGAGCAGCCTGCGCGCGCTGCTCGACGTGGCCACCATCACGGCCTTCCTGACGGCCCCGCTGGTGGGCTGGCTCAACTTCGCGGTGGTGCGCCGCGAACCGGTGCCGGTGGGCGATCGCCCCGGCCGCCGGCTGTCCTGGCTGGCCTGGGGGGGCCTCGTCTACCTGGCGGGTTTCGGGCTGGTCTTCCTCGTGACCCGGGTGATCGGGTGACCGCGGAGGCGCCATGAACTCGCCCCTCGTCGGCCTCGTCGTCTACCTCGTGCTCATCGCCGCCGTGGCCGGACTCACCTGGGGCCGCAACCGCACCAAGGAGGACTTCATCCTCGGCGGTCGGCGCCTCGGCGCCGGGGTGATCGCCTTCTCCGAGCGGACGGCCGCCGAATCGAGCTGGCTCATCCTCGGCCTCAGCGGAGCCCTCTTCGCGTCGGGCCTGGTGCAGATCTGGACGGCGGTCGGCTGCTGCTCGGGCATCGTGCTCTACTGGGGGGTGATCGCCCGGCGCCTGCGGGAGGTCTCGGGCGCGCAGGGCAGCATCACGCTCCCGGAGTTCTTCGTGCAGGTGAGCGGACCCTGGGGCCGTCGGGTGCGCGTGGTGGCGATGCTGATCATCGTCTTCTTCTTCGCCTTCTACGTGGCCGCGCAGTTCATCGGGGCAGGCAAGGTGCTCAAGGTCACCTTCGGCCTCGACCCCGGCCTGGGCATGCCGCTGGCCGCCCTGGTGGTGGTGCTCTACACGCTCATGGGCGGGTTCACGGCCGTCTGCTACACCGACGTGGTGCAGGCCGTCCTGATGGTGATCACGCTGGTGCTGCTGCCGGTGGTCGGCCTGGTGGTCATCGGCGACGCGGGGCTCGACCTCCCGGCCGCGCTCGCAGCCACCGGCCAGGCGGCCTCGCTCACCGGCGGCCGCACCGGGTGGCCGGCCGCGGCCGCGGTGGTGGGCGGGCTCTCCTGGGGGCTTGGCTACATGGGCCAGCCGCAGCTGGTGACCAAGTTCATGGCCATCCGCTCGGCCGACGGGATCGCGGTCGGCCGCCGCGTGGCGCTGGTCTGGACCGCCCTGGCCTACGGCGGCGCCACCCTCGTGGGCCTGGTCGGGATCACGCTCGTCCACGGCGGCCTCCTGCCGGCGGTCGACCTGCAGGCCGTGGCGGCCGACCAGGAGCGCATCCTGCCCGTGTTGGCGAGCCTGCTGTTTCCGGCCTGGATGGCCGGCATCCTCATCGCCGGCGCCGTGGCGGCCATGATGTCGACCGCCGACAGCCAGCTCCTCATCGCCACGAGCACGCTGGTGGAGGACTTCTGGTCACAGGCGCTCGGCCGCGAGCTCCCGCCCGGGCGGTCGGTGCTCGCCGGCCGCCTGGTGACCCTCACGGTCGGCGGGCTGGCGTTCCTGCTGGCGGCGACCAGCGACGACCTCATCTACGACGTGGTGTCGCTGGCCTGGGCGGGCCTGGGGGCGAGCTTCGGGCCGGCGCTGCTCCTCTCGCTCCACTGGCGCGGCATGAACGGTCGCGGGGTGTTCTGCGGCATGGTGGCCGGTGCCGTGACCACCGTCGTCTGGCAGGCCACACCGGGCCTCAACGACCTCGTCGTGGTGCGCTTCGCCAGCTAGGTGGTGGCGCTGATGGCTTGCTGGCTCGGGCCACGGGGCCGGCGGACACCTCAGGCGTCGGCCGACCCCGGGCGCGGGTCACTTCATCAACACGAGCCGGTGCGTGTCCTCGGATCCCGCTGCGCGTAGCCGCGCGAGGTACACGCCGCTGGCCACGGCGCGACCGTCGTCGGCCTGACCTGCCCACGTCACCTCGTGTTGGCCGGCCGGCTGGATCCTGTCCACCAGGCGCGACACCCGGCGTCCCCGCACGTCGAACACGTCGAGGCGGACCGGACCTGCCGCCGGCACCGTGTACCGCAGGACCGTCCGCGGGTTGAACGGGTTGGGGGCGCAGCCGAGGATCAGGGTGGTGAGCGGGAGCTCCGGCGCGGGGGTCGTGATCAACATGATGTCGTCGAGCCGCAGATCGTCGATCACGGCGCCAGAGGCGCTGCCGGCCG
>JAWKQQ010000007.1:0-445150 GCA_041390065.1 Candidatus Krumholzibacteriia bacterium | reverse complement strand
TCCTGCTTTTAGCCGCTATTGGAACCACCTGGCATGTACCCGGAGACGCCTCCGCGATCCAGGGAGAAATGGGCGTGGCCTCCGCTGGCTATGCTGTCCAGATGGCCCCTGGCATCTACATGGGAGGCGATTACATCGGCAGTGGAAGTGGTTGTGATCCCAACCCGAGCAGCGCCGTGAGGATGGAGCAGGCGACACGGAGTTCGATCAAGGACCGCTACCGGTAGTCGACGCTGCAGTCTGCGCCTCCTTCCGGGGGGATGTTCGACCGTTCGCGGCTGGCAGTAGCTGTGCCCGTCTTGGAAAGAGAGATGGCAACATGAAATCCCTTGCAGTCGTGTTTGCGGTCGCCGTCGCGCTGCCGTCCCTTGCGGCGGCAAGCGATTGTGTGGAGTACGAGAGCTATATCCACTGGGTAGCCGACGTTCGCTCGCCCGGAGGCTCGATCGACGTGACGATCTCCGGCGACCGCGCCTTCGTGGCGCACTATACGGCTGGGCTCGAGATCGTCGACATCTCGCAACCGGAGAATCCCTCCATTCTCGGCGCCGTCGATACGCCGGGGTCGGCGTTTTCCGTCGCCATAGCGGGAGATTACGCCTACGTGGCGGACGACAATGGCGGGCTGCAGATCGTCGACGTCAGCAATCCACAGTCCCCTGCGCTCGTGGCGAGTGTGGCTATGCCTGGACACGTTCGTGGCGTGTGCATCGCCGGGTCACACGCCTACGTTGCCGAGGCCAATCCCCACCGCTGCGAGGTGATCGACATCGCCGATCCCCTGCATCCGCTGCTGGTCGGAGGAACGGACATGCCGGAAGGCGCGACCGACGTCGCGGTTGCCGGCGACCATGCCTTCGTCGCGGCCGGCTACTCCGGCCTCCAGGTGGTCGACATCGCCGATCCGCAAAATCCGAGCATCGTGGGCGAGATCGCGACCGCGCGCGCGGCGGCGGCGGTTGTCCTGAAAGGGGATCGGGCGTATGTCGGGGGCGGATCCGGTGACCCGAACGGATCCGGAAGCCTCCACGTGATGGACATCGCGGATCCACGGAATCCCCGGCAACTGGGCGAAGTGGCGACATCGAGCGTCACGAAGGACGTGGCGGTGTCCGGCGGCCTCGCTTTCGTGGCGGGCTACCATTCGGGGCTCCAGGTCGTCGATGTCTCGGATGCCGCGAACCCCACGCTCCTGGGCAGAGTCGGCGTCGGCCAGGCTTTCTCCGGCTACGGCGTGGACGTCTCGGGCGACTACGCCTACTTCGTCGAATACCAGTGGGGTCTGCAGGTCATTCGCATCGCCAACGGGCGAAACCCGGAATTCGCCGGCAGCATCGACCTCGAGGAATATGTTCCGGGGCTCGTGATCTCGGGATCACACGCTTACACAGCCGGCGAAACCGGCCTTCAGGTGATCGACGTGTCGGATCCGTCCGCTCTCGCAGTCGTCGGCCAGGTGCCGACCCCGGACGACCTCTACGACGTGGACATCTGGGCAACGCATGCTTACGCGGCATCGACTGACGGCCTCACCGTCATCGACGTTGCGAATCCGGTGAATCCCCTCATCGTCGGCACCGAGGACATCTTCTACAGCTTTGGCGTGACGGTCAGTTACCCCTACGCCTATGTCGTGGCCGGCTATCCGGGCCGGCTCGCCATCGCGGATATTTCGGATCCGTCGCACCCACAGTTCATGGGTGAAGTAAGCACACCGGGGGACTGGCCTCGGGCGTCGGCCGCCTCGGGTAACTATGCGTATGTCGCCGCACCCTCCATCGGCCTGCTCGTCGTGTACGTCGGCGATCCTTATAACCCGGAGATCGTCGGTGAGCTACCACTCGGCGGTTACGTTAACAGCGTACGCGTCAACGGACAGTATGCCTATGTCACGGACTATTGGTACGGTTTCTATATCGTGAACATCTCGAATCCACGGAACCCCCGTATCGAGAGCTTCACACACACGCCGGGAACGGACTCTTCGGCCCTGGTGGGCGACAACCTCTATCTTTCCACCGGCGGCGGCGTCCTAGTCGTTGACATCGCGGACCCGGCGTCGCCTCACTTGCTGGGCTCGGCGGCGACCGTCGAATACGGCGGTCGTGTGGCTGTGGCGAAGAACTCCGAATCGCCGGCCTGGATCTACATCACGGACGAGGCCCGCCCCAATTGGGATGTCCACCTCCGGGTCTGTCCCACTCAGTGCGGCGATGTATCGGCCGTCAGCGATGAACCTCTCTCCGGCACTCCGGCCGGACTGCTCACGGTTGCCGCCAGTCCGAACCCGTTCAACCCTGCCACGAGCCTTCGCTTCGAGGTGAAACGAAGCGGCCCCGTGACGCTGGCGGTATACGATCTGGCGGGCGGCCTCGTCCGTGTGCTCATTGACAGGATCGAACCGGCGGGGGTGCGTGAGGTGTTCTGGGATGGACGCGACGTTGCGGGCCGTGAGGTGCCTAGTGGGGTCTACCTCTCCCGCCTCGAGGTTGCCGGCCAGGTGGCGCATGGGAGGATGACGTTGGTTCGGTGACCTCGTCGTTGGCTGATCTCGAGTCCGCCGTCCGTGATGTTGGCGGGAGGTGAGTGGGTGGTGGCGGAGGTTCGTCCCTATTCGACTCCGATGGCCCGGGGCCGATACCGTCGGAAGTCCAATAGCGAGAAGTGATGGCAGTCACGCAACCGATTATAGGGGGAACGCCCCTGTCTTTGGGGAGATTCGGGGGAGTGGCTTCTGCGGCTGCCGCGAGAGCGGCTTCGTTCAACAGACTGGCGGACAATGTAAGTGGGAGGAACGCCAGGTGATGGGAGCAGGTCCCGTTCCCCTGTCCTTTCCATCCCACATGTACCAACCACCTGTCGAGGGGATTTCCGCGTGACGACGGCTGAAGCTCTATCCGCCGAGGTTCTGAGTTCTCACTACTGCCTCGAGACCGTCGATCGAGTCGCGAGGCAGCCAGCCGTAGCCGCCTTTAAACGTCGAGCGCGGCTTCAACAGGCCCTGTGGCGCGAGGAACGTGGCATACCCATCGGGTCACAGCCGATGCGGCCGAAGGAAGGCCAGAAGTCTCGACCGCTTGGTAGCCGGATCGACCTCGGCTACGCGTTGGAAACGGGCGCGAACTTCCTATCTGACAGCGCACGCGAATGCGCCAGGCGTCGGGTAGCTCATCCGGAACCGCACCAGACTCTGGACGTCGACCGCCTATACTCCGACCTGCTCTCCTCCATGCCGATGTGCTTCAACCTGTTTGGTGAACTCGCCGCTGACCTGGACCTAGCGGACGAGGCGGTGCACGCATGGTGGCCAGACGTACCCGGTCGGGTCTCGGCAGTGAGATTCGAGTGGTCGCCCGGGCGGAGGCTAGCCGGCGAGTACCTGGAGAACCGGAGCGCCTTCGATGTCGCGTTCGAGCTCGATCTTGGGCGCGGGCGCCTTGGCGTCCTAGGAGTCGAGACAAAGTACCACGAGGACTGCCGGCGCGAGAAGCCTCCGAGCGATTACCGGAGGACGAGATACGAGTACGTCTCTAGATCAAGAGGTGTGCTTAGTCGGGATCGGATCTACGATATCCTGGGGACTGACCTACAGCAGATTTGGCTCGATCACCTTCTAGCCGAATCGATGCTTCTGCACGAATCCAAGCGATGGACTTGGGCCGGATTCGTGCTCGTGCACCCGGGTCGGAATCCGAGCTACGCCGCAGCTACCGATCGGTACCGCCGGTTGTTGGAAACTGGTGCAGACATCCGCGTGAATACACTGGAGGAGCTGCTTGAAGCCGATGTGCTGCCAGACGTCATGGCGGCTGAATTCGCGAAAAGGTACTTGTGGTAGGGTCCCGCCGACCGAGGGTGGGAGTCGCATAGGGGAAGTAGGCTGGGGGTCATGCATCTGCGGCTGCCGCGCTAGCGGCTTCGTTCAACAGTCGGGAGGGCGTCGCATAGCACGATAGATCAATGCCGCGCCATTGGTAGCCGCCATCCCCTCGCACCCCTCCCCATCCACTTCTTTTAATCCTCGATATTCTGCCGTGGTATGCTCTCTGCGATCCTGATCTGCATCGGGGAGGATTACCATGCACAGGAAGCTCGTATGCGCGGCCCTCTTTCTAGGGCTCGTGGTCTGCGTATTTGCCACGGCCAGTATTGGGAAGCCAGACCGAGACGCCGCGTCTCGCTCGACCTGGTACGTTAGCCCGACTGGCGACGACCTCGACGGTACCGGCGCCATCGACGGTCCTTTTCAGACCATCCAGAGGGCCGTCGACGCAGCTTCGGCAGGCGACGAGGTCGTCATCGCCGATGGTGTCTACGCAGGCGCCGTCGAGATGGGGGCCCTTGCCTTGGAATTTCGTTCACAGTCGGGCAACCCGCAGGCGTGTGTTATCGACGGCGACGGTACCGATGCCGGATTCAGTTTCTTCACGGCTGACCTTGATCAAGTTGCCGGGCCCGTATTTCGCGACCTCACGGTTCGCAACTGCACGACCGCTTTCGCGATCGATAAGCCTTTCGATGTCGGCCGACCCAGGACCGAGTCCATCGTCGCAGGCTGTCGCGTCGTCGACTGTGGCAGTGGGGTAGCCGGAACTCTTCTGCATGTACAGGTGGGAGATAGTCGATTCCGGGGCATCGACGGATATTGCATCAGCGTCGAGAGCGGCTCGGCGCTCGTTCTCGACAGCGACTTCCGGGACAGCGGCGGCGGCCTGTCGGTGATCGACTACGACTTCACGGCGGAGGTCGGTGCTTTCCGTTCCAGCTTCGTCGGCAACGACCTCGGTTGCCGGATCTACGTCGAGTGGTACAACTTCGGGTTTGAGGACTGTCGGGTCGATTCCAACGCGACGGGGATGACCATGTCGTCGTCGGAGGCCGGCGGCGTGAGGCTGTCAAACACGTCCGTGAGTTGGAATACCGAACTGGGCGTCGATGTCGCCGGCTACCACACCCACTTCCACGCCGACACTGGGACAGTGATCTCGGACAACGACGGTGACGGCGTTATAACGTCCATGTGGTTCTGGACCATGACCTTCGCGGACACCGAGATCAGCCGCAACGGCGGCCATGGCGTGATCGTCGGTAATGGCGGTTGGGGCGGCGGAGCCGGGGTCAGCTTCACGGATTGCACCATCGCCGACAACCTCGGCTGGGGCGTCGATACCGACGGTAACAGCTACCTGCTGGACATCCAGGGCTGCCGGATCACGGGCAACGGCGTGGGCGGCGTGCGAGACAACTGCCGGACCATGCTCGTCGATGGCTGCCTCATCTCCGACAACGGCGGACCAGGCATGGTCTGCACCGAGATCGCTTCCGGCGATCCGGGCCTCACCGTGACCGCCACGACCATCGTCAACAACTCCGGCGACGGGGTGGCTACCGACCACGATGCCGTTGCTGTCGACCGGGCCTTGGTCGTATGGAACGGTGGCGAGGCGCTGAACGTGGGCGACGCGGTATCCTCGGTCATGTGTTCAAGCTTGCATGGGAACGCCGGCGGGGACTGGATCGGGGTGCTGGGCGGATTTCTGGGCATCGACGGCAACATCTCAGCTGACCCTCGCTTCTGTGAACCGACGACGGGCGACTACCACCTAGCGGCAAACTCCCCCTGCGCCCCTGACGCCAACCCAGCCTGCGGCCAGATCGGCGCCCTAGGAGTCGGCTGCGGCTCCATGTACTTCGTCGCCGGGGCGGTTCGAGACCTGCGCGGCTGGCCCATGCCGAACGTGACGATGTCGGGACTGCCAGGATCGCCGCCGACCAATAGCGACGGGACGTATTCTGCCCTCATCGCGGGCAACACGACAGCTACCGTGGCCCCCACCCTCCCCCTAGTGTCGTTCGTCCCCGCTAGCCGCAGCTACTCTGGGATCACGGCCGACTTTCCCGACCAGGACTTCGTCGGCTCCGTCCCTGGCGTTGTCGCCATCGATGACGTCCAGGTCTACGTACCGGCCACTGGTGAGCCAGTGTCGCCCTACGCGAGTCTCCTGGTCACGGTCGAAGGTGTCGTCTCCGCCCCACCGGGTACGTTCACGTGGGGTGGCGGCTACATCCAGGGGCCCGGCGCTGGAGTGAACTTCTACAGCGATGACCCTGCCGAACTGCAACTCGGAGATCGAGTCGCGATCACCGGCTATCCGTGGTGGGACTCGAACGGGGAAATCTACCTCGGGCTACCCGTTGTCGATATCCTCGAGCCCGGGCCTTCGCCGGTCCCGATGGACGTCCCAGTCGCAGACCTGGTTGGCGACTTCGAGTGGGTGGGGTCACTCGTCCGGGTGAATGGCCGCGTCGTCGATGAAGGGGTGCTCGATTCGCCACCGTGGGTCTACGTCCGTGTCGGAGATTCAGAGGCTAGCGTCGTCGTCTACGCGCATCCCGGCACCGACGTCGACTTCAGCGGCATCGCAGTCGGGGACGTCCTTAACATCGCGGGAATCTGCACGAAGGCTGGGGCGGAAGTCCGCCTCGGCCCGCGGTTCCCTGCTGACTATGAGGTCACGACGGGTGTCCCGGGTGATGAGGCACCGCCTGCTCGGTTTGAGCTGCATCCGTGCAGCCCCAACCCGTTCAATCCCCGGACGACCATCGTCTATGAGGTAGAGCGGTCTGGACCTACGATACTGCGGATTTTCGACATGGTCGGCAGGCTGGTCGTGACCCTGGTGGATGAGGAGGTAGCTGTTGGTCGTCACGAGGTTGTTTGGGCGGGCCTCGACAGTGGTGGCCGAGCACTACCGAGCGGTGTCTACCTGTCTCGACTCGAATCGAGCGGCCAGGTGGCGCATGGGAGGATGACGCTGGTCAGGTGACTGATATAGCGACGATTCAGAGACCCTGAGGCTGCCGCGATAGCGGCTTCATTCAACAGCGGACGCCAGCAGTCTACGCACTATTGATCGAGCGGAATAGGGTGTTTACGTCTCCGCAGTCGCCATGCTCACTCGCACCCACTTGAATTCACACCTCTGATTGTCGACAGCGCGCTCTCGCGCGATTCGTGGAATCGAATAACTTGCGGAATCTGATTGCGCTCCACAGCCCACCATACTCGCGAGTCTTCGGAAAGAACGCCGGCGAATGGTTTATTGTTCTTCGCGGCAGGATATACAAATGTCACGATCATACCCATTGCAGTTGAGCTTAGATACCTAACCTGGGAAAGGTCGAGTAGGACACCTTTCGATTTCACTACTTGATCGTTAAAGGCAGCAAGTGCTGTTTCGTAACCACAATCTCGGCCGATGAGCTCACCCGAGAAACGAACCTCTAGGATTCCATCGTTCTCAGAAACTACAATCTTGCCAGGTGCAACATCAATTCGAACGACTACGGTGCTGGGAGCTTTCTGGAAGAGGCTCGTTGCGATCTGATTGACTCTGTAAAGCCCGCGTGGCCCGTATCTTGATTGAGTTGCCAGCACATCTTCAAGGCAGAATCCGCTGCCGCGATCAGAAACCTTACATCGGACCCATGCTGTGCAGAGCGTGGTTTCGACGTCTACCCTACCGGTAGTTTGATCAACCGGAATACCGTGGAGGAAGGCATTGTCGACTACTTCTTGAATCGCGAACTCGGCAGCCCCTACCTGCCGATGGTTCCAGCCTCTCTCTTGGAGTAGATCTATGGTAATCTTTACAAATAGACGCGCCTCTGCTTCCTCTCCGTCTCTAAAAGCAGCACTCATGGCAAAGAGCTCTTGCTTCCACTCCGGCTTGGATAGAACAGCGGACACGAGTGATCGCACCGATTCTCTCGTATCTTTATTGAGTAGCATCTTGGCGATCTCAAGGAACATCCCGACCTCCGAACCTATCTACAGGCCGTAGACTGCGCCATTACAGCTTCTATGGCGGATGATTCTGCCATTCTAATTGGTTGCTCGTTCGGGGACAACGATAATCGGGCTTTTCTGCTGATCTCGCCTGCAGACTTCCGACATCTCGAGATGACTACTCAAGGCTGGCGGCCAGGTGGCACATGAGAGGATGGCGTTGGTGAGATGATCGATTCGGCACACGATTGTTGCTTCCGCTGTCCGTGGTGCTGGAGGGAGGTGAGACGGGTGTCGAATTGGCGTCTGCAGTGGATCACCGCCCACCTGGTGCCGAAAGTCTCGTTACCGATATTTCTCTACGAGGCGGTAGTGCACAGCACGAGATTGTTTATAGTCTCGCTCTACGGGTAGCATTGCTTTTTTTTTCCAAGATCCCACGTGCGTACAATTCTTCCAACAGTTCAGCGTCGTGAGTGCCGTCAAGCGGGTTAATCCAACCGACGTCAAATCGAGGTACAGAAATTTCGTCTGTGATGGTGTCAGATCGATACTCATCCAGCAGGCGATACATATCGCTTAGAGGGAATGAGTTGCGAGAATAGGGTTTACTATGATAAGAGGCGAGAAACACACCTTTTTCCATGAAGCCCCGTTCATGGAGAACTTCTAAGACAGATATGTCGACGATGTCCGTCCTGTTGTGGTATTTCGCCATCGAGGGTGGAACTTTCATCCAGCGTGGGGTAATCCATGGACTTCCCCCGGTTCTCTAGACACTTCCTAGGCTATACTATGGCCGAAGGAGGAGTCGATGAGCAGCCCCAAGTACACGCAGGAGTTCAAGGACGAGGCGGTTCGCCAAGTCACCGAACGTAACTACCCAGCCAAGGAAGTCGCCGAGCGTCTCGGCATCGCCCTCAACACGCTCTACATCTGGATCAGGAAAGCCCGGCCGGCGCAGGCCGATGCCGACGCGCTAGCCGCCCAGAAGAAGGAGATCCAGCGCCTCAAGGCGGAGCTGAAGCACCCAGGAAGAGCGCGACATCTTAAAAAAGCCGCCGCGTACTTTGCAAAGGACCCCGAGTAAAGTACGCGTTCATCCGCGATCACCGGCATGAGCATCGGCTCGCCGTGCTGTGCCAGGTTCTTCGGGTCCATCGTAGCGGCTACTACGCCTGGCTCAAGAAGCCAAGAGTCGGACCGCGTCGTTGAGGATGATCGGCTCCTGGCCAAGATCAAACGATTCCACCAGGAGAGCGGTGGAGCGTACGGCAGTCGCGTATCTTCAAAGACCTCCGCGACGACGGCGAGGCGTGCGGGCCGTCACAGAGTCGCTCGAGTCATGAAACAGGCCAAGGTCAAGGCGATCCGCAGCTACAAGAAGCCGCGATATGTGGCCGGAAAGCCGTCGCTCTTGGCTCCCAACGTCCTGGACCGGGAGTTCGATGTCGCTGCGCCGAACGAGGTGGGTCACCGACATCACTTACATCCGACCTGGGTCGGATTCGTCTACCTCGCCGTCGTGATGGACCTGTACTCGCGGAAGATCGTCGGCTGGTCGATGAAGACGAGCCTGGGCCGTGAACTCGTCATCGACGCCTTGCTGATGGCGGTTTGGCGGCGGAGGCCGAAGACCAGGGTCCTCGTCCACTCGGACCAGGGCTCGCAATATGGGAGCTTCGACTGCCGGAAGTTCCTCGAGGCACACAATCTCAGACCCAGCATGAGTCGCCGCGGCAACTGCTGGGACAACGCCGTGGCGGAGTCGTTCTTTAGCTCACTGAAGAAGGAAAGGATTCGCCGGAGGGTCTACCACAAGGTCTCGGACGCGAAGTCGGATGTGTTCGACTACATCGAGATGTTCTATAATCCAAGGCGTCGTCACAGCCACCTGGGCGACGTCAGTCCCGAGGCGTTCGAGTGCGCCTCAGCAATAGGCTGAGGAGTGTCTACGAAACCAGGGGAAGTCCACCAGCCGCCAGGACCGCCTCGGAACCGCACTTGAGGCGAGGGTACATCTTCTCCCCTATTCACGTAGTGCATCAACTCTTCGTCCGACATGAACTGTGCGGAGAGAACGACAAGTTCAGCCATTCTAGAACTCCGGTCATTGTTGCGCCGGCAGAAGGGGCTCACGATATCGCCGCCTGGCTTGAGGATCTAGATTTGTTCCCCGTCTGGTTCAGGGACGGCGAATTGCTGATTATGCTATCGGTAGGCTATCACTATTGCGCGCGGCGGGTCAACCCTATCGGCGCGATCCCGCAGGCGGCAATGCTGGCGGGAGGTGAGTGGGGTGGGGGGTGAGTTTCGTTCCTATACGACCGTGGTGGCTCGGGTCCGATACCGCCGGGAATCCGATAGGGAAGAGAGTGCCTGGCTGGCAGTGTAGGCCGACTCGGCATGCCTCCCCCATCACCGCCCCCCGCCCGCTGGCCGTGATGTTGGCAGGCTCAGTCACGGACCCTATCGGTATTGCGGGATTCTCTATTCAGCTAAAAGTACGCGGTCGCCATTCACTGATCTCGGGTCCTGGGATCGGGTATCCACCTGCATTCACGTTCGTCAAGTTGAGAAAGCAAATCGCAGAACGATCGGCTAGTAGTGAGCCTACTCAAAGAGCAAGATACGAAAACGGATACGCCGTCCGTTGTTTCGTGATATCCTTGAACAAGCTTCTTGATAATGTTTTTGCCGTTACGGCCTTCCGCATCGTCGGGAATACGGGACACGTCGATTCCAGCGTAAGCCGCTACCGCATCTCGGTCTGCAAGCATCCAGCTTTCGATGTTACGGTCCGCAACACCAACAATAACATCGTCTTCAATGCCTAGCTGTCGTATATGGTATAGCAACTCGGCTTGAATTGTCGTAGCAGACTCAGATCTATCCTCTCTGTCTATGCAAACGAAAATAGGATGGTAACGATTACTGAAAGTTCGAACAATCGCGACAACACGACGTGCTATCTGATCAATCGCAACGGTTTTCCCGTTGAGGTTCGTCCTCCGTATAGGACGGCCAGGGCAGATGCGTTGAAGTATCTTCTGCTCCGTCTGTCCATCTACAATGTACGCAGCGCTATTCATTTTCTATCGATCCTGCTAGGTAGAAATACCCGAGCCCGAAGCCAGTTGCAGATATTTCGTCCCGCAACAACTCCGCGTTAGTGGGGCGCGCGGCTCGAGTTTTTCCATCAGACAGAGTTACGACGACAACTTCGTTAGGGTCGAGGCAGTTTAGAATTGTCTCGCTATGTGTTGTAACCAGCGCGAAAATGTTTTTCTCCGACGAAGATCTCAATAGCTTGATTATTTCCGTTTGCATTAGCGGATGTAGATAGTTCTCCGGCTCCTCAATAGACAGAAATCTATGCGTAGCTAGGACGACAATCGTTAAGGCGAGCCACTTTATAGTGCCGTCCGACATTGCTGAAAGCGGTAGCTCGATCTCGTTCTCGGGTCCCGTGGCGATGACAACGGATACCTTGATTGTGTTGTCCAGGGGTTCACTTTCTGCCTTTATATTAACAATAGATTCGTTCGCTAAACGAACCGTTCGCAGCCAACGATCGCGCGATACTCCTATATTTGTGTGCTCGACATCATAGAAATTGAAAAAGCGCCTAGGCGTGTGCCTCCCGCGAGGAATGTTTTGGAGCGCGTAGATCGTGCTTTGCAGCCCGCGCCCGTCGCTGTCGATGCCGGGACTTCGAGAGCTGTCTTCAGGAGACCGAGCGACAGTCGGGATAATGTTATATGGAGCGGCGCCAGCGAGGTCGCGATGTAGAAGTCGCCACTCTTGACGAGGTATCAATAGGGACAACGAGTCAATGATGCATCCGTCGATGTCTATCATCTGCTCGATAAAGCGGGCTATGTCTGAATCAGAATCGAGGCGGTTTACGATGGGGCTGTTTTTTCGCATTCTCTTTCGGTCAAGTGCTTTGATCGAGACAACTGACGCATCTATGGATGAGTCGCTGCTGAAGCTATAAAGGAAATCAACATGAAAGTCGTCGACGATAGCTTCGTCCCGGTAGGGAACAGTTCTGTATTTAATGCGAATACGTTGTTCGTCGAACCTAATCGCAGGCGCCTCTTGGCACATCGATATAGTGAAATCGTAGATATAAAAAATATACTTTTTCTTAGATAGGGGGATGTCACCGCGTATTGTCGCGCGAAAATCACGCCGATAGTTGCCATCTGGTTTCTTGGAAAAAACCGCCCCGCCTCCACCGCTGAGGCTTACGGCGCGGCTGGCGCCATTGTTCAGGGCGTGGCCAAAGAACTCGAAGAAAGAAACAATGTTGGTCTTCCCAGAGCCATTCGGCCCAACTAGCACGTTCAACCCCGGTTGTATGGAGAGTGAGAAATCTATCAGAGACTTAAACCCGTCGACATAGACGTGGCGGATCACATTCGTACCCCCAGGCTCAGCAGCTTCCGATTTTCAATCCCGCATTCTAGATCGGGATACGGCAAGAATCAATAGAGTAGCTGGCTCACTCGCGCTCCAGAAACACCACAACGTCGGGCGGTGTCGGCTAGGTCGGCAAAATCCCCGGCAGCGATCCTGGCCTCGATGACCCGCGCCAGCGCGATCCTCCGCAGCATGCGTTCCTCCCTGTCGCGGCGTAACTCATCGGCTCTGACCTCAGGGTCAACCACCGGCTTCTCCTTGGCCACCGGCCCCGTCCCAGCAGGCCGCAGGTCGACATCCAGTTTGATCTTCACGCCGATTCCTCCGTAGTTTCGTCAACCTCGCTTGCGAGTGCTTGGATACCACTGGCCGCGAACTCGATCCCGAGCCGTCCTGTGCGCCCGTCGTGGTCGATGGATTTGATCAACAGATGGATGATCCGCTCTCGCTCGACCGGGAACAGCACTTCCCAGATCGGGTCGAATAGGGAGAGAGCCTTCCGCAGATCGGCTTCGTCGACGTTGTCGCGATCAAGGTTGGCGAGCTCCCCGGCAATCTCAGCAAGCCTCCGCTCCAGTCCGCCGGCCCGTTCCTCGAGCCCTCCGATCTCCTCGCCCACGGACGCCCCAGCTTCGCCCGTGGCGAGCGCGTCCAATAGGGAGCGGATCTCGCCTCGCAACTTCTCCAGGCGCTTCCTGAGGCGCTTCTTCTCGCCCACGAGCGCGGGCCGCTTGGCGTCCCTGGCCTCCCGCACCTGCCGCAGCGTCTCCCGCTGCAAATCCCGGTCCTGGCCGATCACCCGGATCTGGTCGACGACGACGTCCTCCAGCTTCTGCGCCGGGATCGACGGGCACGGACACGTCGCGTAGCCCTTCTTCATCGCACTCACGCAGACGTAGTAGCGATACGATTTGGAGCCCTTTCGGGCAGTCGATGGCGACATGGCAGACCCGCACGCAGCGCACCGGACAAGCCCCTTCAGCAGATACCCATGCCGGTTGTGGTTCGGCCCGCCCCGGCTCTTGCGGTTCGAATCCAGCAGATCCTGCACCCGAGTCCAGGTCACGTCGTCGATGATCGCCTCGTGCTCGCCCTCGTAGACCCCGCCCTTGAGCTTCGGCTTCCCGACGTATACCGGGTTGGACAGCATGTAGTGCAGGCTGCTCTTGGTGAACGGCCGCCCGCCCATCCGCTTCCCGGTCTTGGTCACGTGCTCCTTCGTCACCCACTGGCGACGGTCCAACTCGGCGATGACATCGCGGATAGACCGCTTCTTCAGATAGAGCCCGAAGATCTGCCGGGCCATCTCTGCCTCGTCGGGGTCGACCTCGATCTTCCCGCCGCCGGCGACCACACGGTAGCCGAGCATCGGGATGCCTCCCGTCCACTTCCCGTGCCTGCGGGCCGCGTGGACTTTGTCCCGGGTCCGGTCGGCGATCACCTCCCGCTCGAACTGGGCGAAGCTGAGAAGGATGTTCAGCATCAACCGGCCGGTGGAGTCGGCGGTGTTGATCGGCTGGGTGACGGACACCAGGGAGACGCCGTGCTTGTCGAACACCTCGACCAGGCGGGCAAAGTCCAGTAGCGAGCGGCTGAGGCGGTCCACCTTGTACACCACGACGCAGTCGACGCTTCCGGCCTCGATGTCGGCCATGAGCCGGGCGAGCTGGGGGCGATCCAGATTGCCGCCGGACCACCCCCCGTCGTCGTACCGCTCGTCCAGGCACACCCAGCCCTGGCCCTTCTGGCTGGCCACGTACGCCTCTCCTGCCTCGCGCTGGGCGTCCAGGGAGTTGAAGTCCTGGTCCAGGCCCTCGTCGGTGGACTTGCGCGTGTAGACGGCGCAGCGGACCTGCTGGGCGGCGGTGGTGCTACGTGCGGCCATCGTCCTGGTCATCCTTCTGGCTCGGTTGCGCCATGATCTCGACGCGAGCGGCGAGTAGGTCGTTCAAGCGAGTCAGCTGGCGCACCAACTCGGGCACGGTGACCTCGTAGAACTGGCGGCCGGTGCGGGTCTGGTAGAACGGCACATGGGTCATCGCCGCGCCTCCCCGTCCACGCCGAAGAACTTCCAGCCGTTCCACGACGTGCCAGTGACCTCGCGGGCCACGCCGGAAAGCGATCGGTAGACCCGGCCCTGGTACTCGAACCCCTTGTCGAGGACCTTCACGGCCACCTGACGGCCCTTCCAGTCGCGGGTGATCAGGGAGCCGGGCTTCGGGAGGCGACGGTTCTGAGGAGATCCGGGGGGCTTCTGGGCTGCCCTCGCCTTTCGACCCCGGCCAGCGTTGGGGAACCACTTCTCCGGCGGCATGGCCTCGTACTCCCGCTGGTACTCGGCAACGCGGGCCTCCTGCTCGGGGGTCAACTTCGGCAGCTGGTCTTCCTGCAGCTTCCAGGCGAGCCGCCTGATGAGGTAGCGGCGGTGCCGCTGCTTGGTCTCCTCGCCGAAGACCTTGTTCCACCGCACCCGCAGCTGGGCGACGTTCATGCTCTCCAGGGCCAGGACCTGGGCGGCGATGCTGGCGCTCACGACGTGGCCTCCTTGGCCGCGGTGAGGCCAAAGAACACCGGGCCTGAGATCTGGTAGCCGACGATGTGGCGGGCGACCGCCGAGATGCTCTTGAAGGTCTTTCCCTGGTACTCCAAGCCGTCTTCGGTGATCCGGACCTCGAGGTCCTGGCTGACCCTCCCAAAAACCCCACCGACTAAGCGTCCTCCCCCGTTTCCACCGATCGTGCCTCTCAAACTCATGGTTCATGGGGATGAAGCGACCCTCTTCGACGGTCGAGGCACGGTTCGCTCGAGATCTTGACGATGAGTCTCGCCGTTCGCCGCCGGTAGGCAGCTCGGCCCCGCACTTCCGGCTCCTCCTCCCAACCCCAGCGAGTCAGGCCGCTTCCCGAAAATACCGGCTATGCAGCCCACCCACCATCGCCACGCGGCGGACAGGCCCCACATCGGGCGGCTCTACTTCCCGCCCATCCGGCGCATCCTTGTCGAGCCCGAGGTGAGTCCGAGACCCATGGTAATAAATGAGGTAGTCGTTCAAGACCCGCTTGGCATGCCGTTGACCAAACACGATGACGTGATTCAAGCACTCCCGCTTCAACGTCCCCACCACCCGTTCACAATACCCGTTCTGCCACGGCGACCGCGCGCTGATCACCTTCTCCTCGATCCCCATGCAGGCGATCGCCGCCCGCACCTTGTCGCCGTAGATCCCATCACGATCGCGGATCAGGTACTTCGGCGCCGTGTCGAACGGGAACGCCTGGTATAGCTGACGCGCCGTCCACTCGGCCGACGGATTGTAAGTGACGTTCAGGTGCACGATCCGCCGCCGATCCAGCGACAGCACCACGAACACGTAGAGCGTGCGAAACATGATCGTCGGCACGGTGAGAAAATCGATGGCCGCGATCTCGCTGGTATGATTGCGCAGGAAGGTCTTCCAGTTCTGCGTCGGCCGTCCGCGTCGCTTCAGCATGTAGCGCGACACGGTGGCCTCGCTCACGTCATACCCGAGCTTCAGCAACTCGCCATGGATGCGCGGCGCTCCCCACGTCGGATTCTCCCGCGAGATGCGCTTGATCAGCTCGATCAGTTCCCAGTCCAGTGTCGGTCGGCCGCCATACCCGGGCCGACTCTTCCGCCACCACCAGAACCGCCAGATGCGTCGGTGCCAGGCGATGACGGTCTGCGGCCGGACCAATCGCAGCGGTCGACGCCAGTGCTCCCACAGGCGCAGGAGTAGCACCCAGAACACCCGGTCGGCGGCGTTGAACTGTGGCGGAGGGCTGGAGCGTCCGAGCACGAGGAGTTGCTGGCGGAGGGCTAGGATCTCCAGGAGCAGATCGCGACGGGGGCGAAGGAGGTCGCGGAGGGTGGTGAGAATGAGGTAGATCATGGTGTGATCATCGGCACAGAGAGAAGCGGTGTGAGCGCCAATGCGTTGACATCCGGGCAGTTACAGCCTAAGGTGAAAATCGAGATCAGAGTGAAGGCCAACCTGTCGCCAACTGGAGCAATGCCATGGCACGACACGCCCTCGACACCCAGAAGATCGTGAGCATTTGCCGCGACGGTGGCGCGATGCGCGTGGCGCTTTTTGGTTCCACGGCCCGGGGTGACGCGCGGCCCGATAGCGACGTCGATATTCTGGTTCGATTCGGTGAACCGATCGGGCTCCTCGCGCTCGTCAGGTTGGAGCGTCAACTCTCCGAGGCCCTTGGCCGAGACGTCGACCTGGTCACCGAGGGCGCCATCAGCCCCTACCTGCGGGATCGCATCGAGCGCGAACAGCGGGTGCTCTACGATGCATGACGATACCGTCTATCTCCACCATATGGTCGACGCCATCAGCACCATCGGACGCGACCTCGATGGCGTCAAAGTCGAGGAGTTCCTTGCGGACACCATGCTCCAGGACGCGGTGATCCGACAGATCCAGATCATCGGCGAGGCGGCCAAGCGTGTGCAGGCGGAGACGCGGGATGCTCACCCCGGTGTTCCGTGGCGCGATATCGCCGGTATGCGCGACAAACTCCTGCACGACGTCTTCGGGGTGGATGTGGGAATGGTTTGGACGACGGCGAAGGATGATTTGCCGGTTCTACTGATTGGGTTGGAGGGGATTCTGGGGGAGCGGCAGGCTAAAGGAGCTTCGGCCTCGGCGACGAGACCTTTCAATTGGACGTGGTCGAACGTTGCAATTGGACGCGTCGATTCTGACACTTGGACTGTGCTGGCCGGCGCTCCCCTCCGGACCGATGACCGCAAACTGGCGGATGCAGCCAGGAGTCTGGGTGTCCACCCCCGTTGACGGCCCCATCAGTTGATGGCCCTATCTGCACCTGGCCCCACTTGCCCTGGGCCTTCTGACCGCGTATCTTTGCCCGCGCATGACGACTGTATTCTAGGCAACCGCACGTCCCGACCTTGATCGGGTTTGCGCTCTCCAGGGAGCGTCCTTCCGCGTGCCGTTGCTCATCCCCGTGACATGAAATCGAATCGAGAAACGTGCAGCGAGCATGGTGACTCTCGTTGTCGCCATGCCGGCCTCATTGTTCAACGGGAGAGAACCCACCATGAACCACGACAAGATGATGAACGCCATTCACGAGATCTTCGACCCCGCGCTGCCGCGCCTGGCCCCCGGCGACGACGCCGTCACCCGCCGCGCCCTGGACCTGCTCTTCAACGGTGGCCTGGGGCGCCTGTCCAGCAACTTCCGCGTGCTGGACGTGGGCTGCGGCAACGGCTCCCAGACCCTGTGCCTGGCGCGGGAACTGGGTTGCCGGGTGACGGCGCTGGACAACCACCAGCCCTACCTGGACGAACTGCAACGGCGCGCCCAGGCCGAGGGTCTGTGTCACCTGATTCAGCCCGTCTGCGCCGACATGAATACCCTGGGCGACGGCGAGGGCGAGTACGACCTGGTCTGGGCCGAGGGCTCGGCCTTCATCATGGGTATTCCCCAGGCCTTGCGCGCCTGGCGGACGCAGCTGGTGCCCGGTGGCGCCCTGGGCTTCACCGACCTGGTCTGGCTGCAGGACGAGGCACCCGCGGCGTGCCGCGACTTCTTCGCGGGCATCTGCCCGGACATGCCCCACGCCGACGCGGTGAAGCAGACCGTGGCCGACTGCGGGTACGAGCTGGTGGGTAGCTTCACCCTTCCCGGACCCGCCTGGTGGGAGAACTTCTACGTGAACCTGAAGGAGCGCCTGGTGGGGTTCCAGCCGGCCGAAGACTGCGAAGAGTCGCGCGCCATACTGGAGATGTGCCACGGCGAGATCGAAAACTACCGCAAGCACTCGGACTGGTTCGGCTACGTCTTCTACCTGATGCGCAGGGCGGACTGATCGAGCCATCATCTTCAACAGAAGCGCCGGGACCTGCGGTGGTCCCGGTGCTTCCGTCGTGATGGGCGTTGCTGGGTCCGGATGCCGGCAGCGCGGCGCCCACCGTCCGCCGGTTCGATTGACGCCGCGCTCGATCTATGCTCAAATCATCAGATGAACAACTCAACGAGAATGCCCCGTATCGCGCTGTCTTGCGCGCTGTCCATGCTGCTCCTGGTCGCCATCTCCCCCGCCGCCGCGGACGATCGGCCCCGCTCGGGGACTCCCTACCAGAACGAGGTCCCGGACGACCCCTACGTCCGCTCGCCCCGCACGGAGCATCCCCGCTCCCCCGCCAAGAACTTCACCAGGGATTCGTTCTTCGCCGTCCAGGTGAACGTCGACGACCTCGGGCAGAACATCGTCGGCGACGCCGCCAACGAGCCGTCCATCGCCGTGGACCCCACCGACCCGGACAGGATGGTGATCGGCTGGCGGCAGTTCGACACCGTCGCGAGCAACTTCCGCCAGGCGGGCTACGCCTACACCGTCGACGGCGGACAGACCTGGACCTTCCCCGGAGTGATCGAGCCGGGCATCTTCCGCTCCGATCCCGTGCTGGATTCGGATTCGCAGGGAGGCATCTACTACAACAGCCTCACCGTCGAGGGCAGCAGCGACTATCTCTGCGACGTCTTCCGCTCCACCGCAGCCGGCCAGCTCTGGGATGCCGGCACATCGGCCCAGGGCGGCGACAAGCAGTGGATGGTGATCGACAAGACCGGCGGCGTCGGCGACGGCCACATCTACGCCTACTGGACCAGCTTCTTCAGCAGCTGTTCCCCGGGCTTCTTCACGCGATCGGTGGACGACGGCGATTCGTACGAACCCTGCATCGAGATCCCCGACGACCCGTACTGGGGCACCCTCGCCGTGGCGCCCGGCAGCGGGTTCAATCCGAGCGGCGTGCTCTATGTCGTCGGAGCGTACAACGACGACTTCGTCGTGGCCCGCTCCGTCAACGCCCGCTACGCCGGCCAGGCGACCGCGTGGGACCAGACGACCGTCGTCCAGCTCGGCGGCTACATCGATTCGCGCACCGGTCCCAATCCCGACGGTCTGCTCGGGCAGGCGAGCATCGCGACGGCGCCCAGTGCTGTTCCCCTGGGCCATGAGGTCTACGTGCTCTGCTCGGTGAATCCGCCGGGCAGCGACCCGCTGGACGTGACGTTCGCCCGCAGCACCGACGGCGGCGCTACCTGGAGCGAGCCGGTCCGCGTGAACGACGACACGGGCAACAACTGGCAGTGGTTCGGCACCATGGCGACCAGCCCGTCCGGACGGATCGACGCCATCTGGCTCGACACGCGCGACAATCCGGGCACCGTCCTGTCCTCGCTCTACTATTCCTACTCCGAGGACGGCGGGGTGACGTGGTCGGCGAACGAGCGGCTGTCGGACGCGTTCGATCCGCACGTCGGCTGGCCTAACCAGAACAAGATGGGCGACTACTTCCACATGGTCTCGGACGACGCGGGCTTCAGCCTGGCCTGGGCGGCCACCTTCAACGGCGAGCAGGATGTCTACTTCGGCCGCAAGACGCTGGGCACCACGACGGCCGTGCAGACGCGGGTCGCCTCGCTCGCCTTCCTGGCGGCCGATCCCAATCCGTTCACCGCGAGCACCACGATCCGCTACGACATCCCCGGCGAGGCCCTCGTGACCCTGACGGTCTACGACATGGCCGGTCGGAGGGTGGCGACGCTGGTGTCGAGCCGGCAGCCGGCGGGATCCCATGAGGTGCAGCTCGACGGCCGGTCGCTGGCCAGCGGCGTCTACCTGTGCCGGTTGAGCGCGGGCGCCTCCCACGGTGCGGAGAAGCTCCTGATCGTGAAGTAGTCGGGTCTGCCTCGGAATGCGCTCCCCTAGGCGCCCTTGATCCGCTGCTGATACGACGCGGCCAACGCCGCCCCGATGGCCTGCGAGAGGTCGCCGAGCGCCGCCGGCACGATGCTCACAGTGTCGCGCTGCCCCGGCCACAGGTAGTCGCGCGCGGCCTGGCGCACCCCGCCCAGGTAGCGCTCGCGGAAGGCCTTGGTGGTGGCCTCGGGGTCCATCAACCCGCCGCCGATGACGAAGAAGGTCGGGTCGAGCACCATGGCCAGCGTGGCCACGTGCAGGCCGAGGGCCCGGGCCTGCAGGTCGAAGATCTCCAGCGCCAGCGGGTCGTCCTGCTGGGCCAGACCGCGCAAGCTGAACGCCTTCTCCTTGAGGCTCTGCGACGACCGCGCCAGCTCGTGGTCGGCATGCCGCGGCAGGCGCGCCTCGAGCAGGTGCGGCAGTCCCGCCAGGCTGGTGTACATCTCGACGCAGCCCCAGGTGCGTCCGCAGCCGCAGCGATACGCCGGCACGTCGAGCAGGTGCAGCGGCGCCGGCAGGTGGGCGGCCTCCATGCCGGCGAAGGCGTCGCCGTCCAGGGCCAGGCCCGAACGGTCGACGTAGGCGCAGCCCAGGCCCGAGCCGGGCGCGAGCAGGACCACCGCGCCGTCCGTCTCGCCGCGGGCGTGCCGGGCCTCGGCGATGCCTCCCATGTTGCCGTCGTTGCCGACGATCAGCGGGACGGCCCGCCCGGCGCGCGCGGCCAGGGCGTTGCCGTAGGCCGTGTGCACGTCGAAGCCGGTGAACTCGGCGGGCAGGTTGGCCGAGCGATCGAATACGCCGTAGCGCTGGAACGGCCCGGGGATCGCGAGGCCCACGCCGCCGACCTGGTCCCAGTCCAGGCCGTGTTGCCGGAGGTAGGCGTCCACGGCCTCGACCCAGCCGCGCACGACGGCGTCGGGCCCCTGCGTCGCCCCGGTGGCCGACTGCAGCAGCCGGGTGGAGACGGGCGTTCCGTCGCTGCGGACGGCGCCCACCTTGGAGGTGGTGGCGCCGCCATCGGTGCCGATGTAGATCAGGTCGTTCATGCCGGGGTCATGCCTTTCGGATTCGGGGATCGTTTCGTCTGCTGTTATACCGCGAAGAACGTGTCGGGTCCACCGGACTTGCCGGATCGCCTCCGCGAGGTCGGGCCGGCCCATGCGGTTGGCCGGGAGCGATCCGCCAGGGCGCTGGCCGGGGCCGCTGCGGTCTGTCGCAATCCCTTCGAGGACTTCCGCTTCGCTAGTCCACGAACCGATCGAACTCCACTCCGGCAACCTGGAGCGCCACACGCGCGTCGTCCGCGGCCGGCCGGGCGACGCGGACGCAGTAGCCGCAGTCGCTGCTCAGTTCCCGAGGCACCGAGACCACCCGGGCAGCGATGCCGGCCTGCTGGAGAACCTGCTCGGCCCAGAGCGCGTGGTGGGTGGACTGGAAGAGCACGTGGACGAAACGGTCGCTCATGGGCGTCTCCTGCGGCCGAGTTCCACGAGGCCGGCGACGGCGCGATCCACGTGGGACTCGGTATTGAACGGCCCGAATCCGAAGCGAAGCGAGCCGGCGGGGAAGGTTCCCAGCGATCGGTGCGCGGTGGGGGCGCAGTGCAGCCCCTGGCGGCCGAGGATGCCGTACCGCTCGGACAGCGCATCGCCGAGGTCGCTCGGGGTCCAGCCGTCGACGTTGAACGAGATCACGCCGACCACGTCCGCGGGGCCATACCAGCGGAACCCCGGCACCTCGGCGCGGGCGGCGTCGAGGAACCGTCGCCGGAGGCTCGTTTCATGGGCGCCGATCGCCGCGGGGCCGCCCTGCTCCTGCAGCCACGCGAGGCCGGCGGCGAGACCGGCGAGTCCGGCGACGTCGAGGGTGCCGCTCTCGAAGCGGTCGGGCAGGGCGTCGGGTTGCTCGGTGCTGTCCGAACGGCTGCCGGTTCCGCCGAAGACCAGGGGGCGCAGGCGGCCGGGGTCGAAGCTGTCGGCGATCACCAGGCCGCCGGTGCCGGTCGGGCCGAGCAATCCCTTGTGCCCGGCGAAGGCCAGCAGATCGATCGCGGCGCCGGCCAGGTCCAGTGGGACGGCGCCTGCCGATTGCGCGGCATCCACCAGGAGCGGAACGCCGCGCGCGCGGCACGCGGCGCCCACGGCCGCGATATCCTGCACGGCGCCACACACGTTGGAAGCATGGCAGACCACGACGAGCGCGGTGCGCTCATGCATGGCCCGGACAACGTCGTCCGGGTCGACCACCCCGTCCGGCGACGCCGTCACCTTGGAGATCACCACGCCGCGCTCCGCGGAGAGCCAGCGCAAGGGACGCATCACCGAGTTGTGCTCCATGGCCGTGGTCACCACGTGGTCGCCGGGGTGCAGCAGGCCCTGGATGGCCAGGTTCAGGCCCCAGGTGGCGTTGGGTCCGAAGACCACGCGCATCGGATTGCGCGCTCCGAAGAGCCGTGCCACCGCCATCCGCGCCCCGAGCACCAGCCGGCCGGCTTCCGCGGCGCGGTGATGGCCGGCGCGCCCGGGGTTCGCGCCCACCGCACGGAGGTAGTGCGTGACGGCGTCGACGACGCCGGGAGGCTTGGGCCAGGAGGTGGCGGCGTTGTCGAGGTACACGACCTCGTCACTGCCGCCACCCCGGCTCGGGTTCACCCGGTCGTCCCGGCTACTTGCGGATCTTGAAGAGCACACCGTCGGCTGACTCGCTCCGGTCGATGGTGAATCCCTTGCTGCTGGCGAAGCGACGGACATTCTCGCACGACACCTCGCTGTCCAGCAGGACCTCGAACGCCGCGGTGCCGGCCTCGATGGCGCGGGCCACCAGGACCACGGGCTGGGGGCAGCTCAGGCCCCGCGTATCGATGCGCTCGCTCATGCGCGACCTCCTCGCCGTGTCATGGTCACCGCCACGACCAGCGCGAAAACCAGACCGATGATGACCGCGGTCGGGCCGAACTCGCCGGGTCCCTTGCCGCTGCTTGCCAGACCGAAGTTGTGGGCGAACCCTGCGCCGACGATCATCCCCAGCACGAACACCGCGCTGTCGCCGTCACCCTCGCCGGCCAGCACGATCTGCCGGCCCGGGCACCCGCCTGCCAGCACGAAACAGAGCCCGGCCAGGACCATGCCCATGGCGTTCCACAACTGGTCGGTGTGGGCGGCGGGCTGGCCGGCGAATCCGAGCTTGAAGCTGCCGAACACCAGGTTGAGCACCAGCGCCGCGGCCGTGAAGGCGACCACGCCGAGGAGCAGGTGCGCGTCGCGGACGATGACGAGGTCGCGCAAGGCGCCCATGGTGCAGAAGCGGCTGCGCTGGGCGACGGCTCCGACCACCAGGCCCGCGATCAGGGAGATCCACAGCGGTGCGTGGGCCGCGAGCTTCTTGGCGCCGTCGACGACCGGAGCATCGGGCGAGAGCTTGCCGAATCCGAAGACCGCCAGCAACAGCAGCGCGATCAGGAATGCCGGGAGGATGAAGCCGGGCAGCGCGGATCCCTCCGCGGTCCGGGCCCGCCCCAGGCTGTAGCCTCGCCGCAGGAACTGGGCTCCGATCCAGACTCCCGCCGCGAGTCCGGCGATCCCGGCGACGGCATTCAGGTCACCGCCAGCCAGCCGGAGAAACGCGCGCCACGGGCAACCCAGGAATACCAGCGCGCCGATCATGGCGAAGACGCCGAGGAAGAAGCGCACGGCCGACGCCGAGCCTCCACGTGCGCGGAACTCGCCCGCGAAGAGGGCCGTCACCATCGATCCGAGGCCGATCCCGATGATCTCGGGACGGATGTACTGCAAGCCGCCGACCGAGTGCAGACCGAGCGCACCCGCGATGTCGCGCTCGAAGCACGCCATACACAGGCCCATGTTGCCGGGGTTGCCGAGCTTCTGCAGCATGGCCGCGAGCACCCCGATGATCAGACCGGCCGCGATGATGCCGGTCCGTGTCGCGAAGATGTTCTTCAACGCCGAGACTCCTTGGTTGAGGAAAGCATGCAGATGGCCGCCGGCGACGCCGGACGGGTCCGGTGCCGCGGTGCCGTGAATCGCGAATCCTTGGTCACGGATTGGTCGGGGAGAGCGATGCAGGAGTGCCGCCGCGCGCCATCAGGCGTGGGCGGGATCAGCAGCCAGTGGAGGTCGGCGGCCCGGACCGGGCGCCAGCGGCAGGGGCTCATGTGATGCCCCGCCAGCCGGCGAGCCGGCGGCGAATTCGCTTGATCATGATGCCGAGGTTAGTCTGGTCGAGCCTCGGGGGCAAGGCCGAATTGTCCGGTCGGGATGCAGATAGACCAGGCCCCGGGGGTGCCCGGGGCCTGGTCGTGATCGTCGTCGATCAACCTGCGGGATGCGGCTCAGTTGAGCGGCTCGATCATGAGTTCGGCCCGCATCCGGAAATCCTGCCCGTAGAAGATCACGTTGTGCTCGCCGAAGATCTGGTTGCCCACCAGCTCCAGCGACCCGGAGGACCACTCGTCGTTCTCGGCGGGGTCGTAGTCGCGGGCGCTGCCCCAGAAGTAGAGCCGGGCGACCGTCCAATCGAAGTTCTCGGTGTCGAAGGTCAGGGTCCGCGTCACCGGGTACTCGAAGATGTAGCCGGCGGGCATCTCGATGTAGTCGCTCGTGGACCAGGCCACGAGCGTCTCGTTCCCCTCGTTGATCAGCGTGCCGGGATCCTGGTCGTCGACGCGGTTGAAGGCCTGCATGCTGAGGTTGATGCGGTCGATGTCCACGATGGAGTTGGCGAACCACTCGTCGTCGTCGCTCCACTCGCAGACGAACCGCAGCAGGTTGACCTGCACCCGCTGGGCGATCTGCAGGGGGCGGCAGATGGTGTACTGGCCGGTCAGGGTGATCAGGGCCAGGGTGTTGTCGGCGACGTGCCGGAACTTGTAGAGGATGGGCACGCCGGGCGAGGTCTCGTTGAACTCGGTGCTCGCCCCGATGATGTTCATGAACGATTCGACGCCGTTCAGCTCCTCGATGCCCTCGGTCGAGCCGCCGTAGACGATGATGCGGATGGAGGAGGAGTCCAGCACCTCGTAGGCGGTGTAGCCGAAGCTCAGCTCCACGTCGACACCCCCGTGGTAGGCGGCGTCCAGGGCGAGGTCCATCTGCTCCTCGGAGAACTCGGTCTCGATGCACATGATGGCCATCATGCCGTACTTCACGCTGCTGACGTACAGGGGGCACGACCCCTCGGGCATGGCGCTCTCGAGCTGGGCGGTGGTGATGTCGTCGGCGAAGAGGTCGCGCGGGCTGGCCGGCGTGTCGAGGTCGATGCTGTAGTAGATCTGCTGATACTTGGCCATGATCTTGGTGGTCTGGGTGTTCTGGTCCCAGTCGAAGGCGCTCTCGAGGCTGCCGGCGCCGTAGGTCACGTCGACGCCGACGAAGAGGTTCATCTGCGACTGGCTGTAGACCTGCTGGTAGTCGAAGTCCACCTGGGCGGGCACATGGGTGTTCTCGGTGAAGACGCGGGCCACCAGGTTGCTGATGCCCTGCCTCACGTTGGACAGGCTGGGCGTGTCGACGGTCTCGCTCAGCTCGCCGCCGATGGATGAGCTCTCCAGCGAGATGGACATGGTGAACGGGGCGCGGGGCGCGCTGATGGGCTCGTAGACGAACTGATGGGCATGCTCGCCGCGCACCATGTTGCCCGGCCAGACGATGTCGTCGTTCAGGCCGAGGTAGGCCACGCTCTCCAGGTTCTCCAGGGCGTCGTGCACCTCGTAGGTGTAGCGGAATCCGTTCTCCTCCTCCTCGCTGGTCTCGACGACGGTGTCGTGCTCCTCACCGAGGGGCTGGACGAAACCGGCCGCGGCCAGGATCTGGTCGAACTCGCTGTCCGGAATGGGAGCCGGGCCGGTGGGATCCTCGCTGGAGCAGGCGGCCAGCAGGACGGCCGTCCCCAGCAGGATGGCAGGGATCATGATGCGTGGACGCATAGCAGAACCGTTCCTTGCATTGGAGGAGGTCACGGTCTGGATGGGTGCCGCTTCGCTAGAAACGGCCCTCCGTGGTCGGTTCTGCTGCATGTGGGTCTGGCCCGCTCGGTCTCCCGGCCGCCGTGAGTGTTGTCTGATTATGAAATCCAATGATCGAAATAGTCAACCGGATTCCGGCCCTGATCGAGATCGCCCCTACTCCGCCTTGAGCGACGCCATGTCGATGGAGAACCGGTACTTCACGTCCGACTTCAGCATGCGCTCGTAGGCCTCGTTGATCCGCTGGATGGGGATCACCTCGACGTCGGCGGTGATGCCGTGCTCGCCGCAGAAGTCGAGCATCTCCTGGGTCTCGGCGATGCCGCCGATGAGCGAGCCCGAGAGGCTGCGGCGGCCGAACAGCAGGCCGAACGCCGACACCGGCAGCGGCTCGGTGGGCGCGCCGACGAGGGTCAGGTTGCCGTCCAGGGTCAGGAGGTTGAGGTAGGCGTTGAGGTCGTGCGGCGCCGAGACGGTGTCGAGGATGACGTTGAACGTGCCCGCGTGGGCGGCCATCTCCTCGGCGTTGCGCGAGTTGACGACCTCGTGGGCGCCGAGCCTGAGGGCGTCCGCGACCTTGGACGCCGAGGTGGTGAACACCACGACGTGGGCGCCGAACGCGCGCGCGAACTTCACGCCCATGTGGCCGAGGCCGCCGAGGCCCACCACGCCCACCTTCATGCCCGCCTTGACGCCCTGGCGGCGCATGGGCGAGTAGGTGGTGATCCCGGCGCACAGGAGCGGCGCAACCCCGGCCAGGTCCAGGTTCGTGGGCACCCGCAGCACGAAACGCTCGTCGACGACGATGCTCTCCGAATAGCCGCCGTAGGTGACCCCGCCGAGGTGCTTGTCGGGCGCGTTGTAGGTGAACACGCCGCCGGGGCAGAATTGCTCCTGGTCCGCCTGGCAGGCCGGGCAGGTGTGGTCCGAGTCCACGAGGCAGCCGACGCCGACCAGGTCGCCCGGCTTGTACGCGGTGACCGCCGATCCCACCGCCGTCACCCGACCGACGATCTCGTGGCCCGGCACCACCGGGTAGATCGTGGGCATGAAGGCGTTCCACTCGTCGCGCACCGTGTGCAGGTCGGAATGGCAGACGCCGCAGAAGAGGATCTCGATCTGCACGTCGGTTTCGGTGGTCGCGCGCCGGTCGATGGCGTCGGACTTCAGCGGGGAGGTGGCGCTGGCGGCGGAGTAGGCGCGGGCCTTGTGCATGGTCGACGCTCCTGTCGGTCGTGATCCGGAATTCGAGACGGCCGGCTCGCGGAGTCGGCGAGAAGTGCTCGGAACGCACAATAAAGAGCGATATCATCCGATAAGCTACGAATCACCCGCCAACGAGGTGAACCAGCGTGTCCGGGGTCGGCATCGACGCCGGCTCCTAGCGGGGCAGCACGTCCACCGTCAGCAACGTCACGTCGTCCTGGGGCTGGTCGCCGGGGCACCAGGCCTCGATCCGGCGGATGGCCTCGGCCAGGCACTCGTCGGGCGCGAGGTGGTGGAGTTCGACGAGTCCGTCGAGCAGCTGGCGTTCGCCCATCTCCTGGTCGTGCTCGTCGATGGCCTCGAAGGCGCCGTCGGTGTAGAGCAGCAGGCGCTCGCCCGGCCGCAGGCGGACGGTCCGGTCCCGGTACTGCCACTCCGGCAGCACCCCGATGGGCAGGCCGCGGGTCAGGGGACAGATCCGGGTGCCTGCGGAGGTGATGCGCACCGGCGGCGGATGGCCGGCGGTCACGTAGCGGAAGGTGCGGTCGCGCAGGTCGAGGACGCCGTACAGGATGGTGAAGAACTTGCCCGTCTCGGGGCCCGCGCCGTAGAGCCGATTGAGGGTCGTGGCCACCGCCGCGGGGGCCTTGGGGGCGAACCCGGTCGGGCTCTCGGCAGCGGCCTCGAAGAGGATCGAATCCTCCGGCAAGGGCGACAGCCACCGGTAGAGGGAGGCCGACAGCAGGGCCGCCGGCACCCCGTGGCCGCAGACGTCCAGGATGTAGAGCCCGACGTGGTGCTCGTCCAGGCGCAGGACGTTCAGCCCGTCGCCGGCCAGTTCGGAGCAGGGTCGGAACCGCCAGGCGAACCGGAAACCCGGCACCTCGGGCAACGACTCCGGCAGCCACGCCTTCTGGATGACGGCCGCTTCCTCGAGGTCGCGCTGCATCTGCCGGTTGATCTGGCGCAGGCGGTCCTCCGCCTCGCGTCGCTGGGTCACGTCGGACTGGATGCCGATGAAATGGGTCACCTGGCCGTCGTCGTCGCGCACCGGGGTGATGGAGAGGCGGTTCCAGAACGGCGTGCCGTCCTTGCGCCGGTTGAGGATCTCGACGGTGCAGTCGCGAGCTTCCCGCATCGCGCGGCGCATGAACTCCACCGTGTCCTGGTCGACGTCCTCACCCTGGAGGAAGTTGCAGTTCCGGCCGATCACCTCCTCGGCCCGGTAGCCGGTCAGGCGTTCGAATCCGTCGTTGACGTAGATCAGCGGCCGTTCGGGGTGCCGCGCGTCGGCGATGGTGATCCCCTCGGCCGCGACCGCGAGCGCCCGGTCCTGGAGGGCGAGCCATTCCTGGTCGAGGATGTCGCCGTGATCCGCCTTCATGGTGTCACTCCAGCGTCGAAGAGTTTCGGCAGGTCGGTTCTGCCTCGGAAGGTGTGCTTCGCGAGTGCCCGGCGCCGGCGATCGAACACCGTGTCAACCAATGAACCGCCGTGAGGCCCGGTCGTACCAGCGATTCGCGATCGCGCCTGAGAGCACGATTCCCGGGGCAGAACCTATGATACGACGAAAGAGCGCTGGCTGGCACATCCGCGTGCCGACTCCCACCGATTCCGCAGTCATCGCCCCGCCGGCGGTCCCCGAGCTTGCATACGCGATCATTTTTGTCATATAATCCACCATCGTCGAGACCGGTGTCCGTCGCCATCCTCCAACCGTCTGGACTCGTCATGAAACGCCTGGCCATCCTCGCCATCGTGCTGACCGCAGCCGTCGTCCGCCCCACCGTCGCCAGCGCCGAGAACCACTGGCACGTCTCCGCCTACCGGGCCGAGTCCATCGAGGGCCACGGCCCCGGCAACCACGCCCTCTACTGCGGCGACGAGACGATCCCGGCCTGCGCGCCCCCGGACACCATCGGCGGCGTGGGGCCCGGCTGGAACGACGACGTCGAGTGGCGGGCGAGCGTCGCCGACCCCCGCCGGCCGGCCACCATCAGGCTGACCGGCCTGCTGAACTACGACCTTGCCGACGCCGGCTGGGACTTCCTCGAGCTCTACGTCCAGCGGGGCGATCAGCTCGACCTGCTGGAAAGCTGGACGGGGAGCTACGGCCCGACCGTTGCGCTCGACATCACCACGGTGCTGGCGGACGGCGAGTTCTCCGGTCCCGGCAGCAACGAGGTGAGGCTGGTCTGGCGCGTCCGGACCTCCGACGACGGCTGGGACGACGCCGATTGCCTCAACCCCAGCCACGGCGCCTGCCAGATCGACGATCTGTCCGTGTATGTCGACGCGGCCCTGGTCACCTTCGACGACTTCGAGCCGGGCAACCCCGTCGCCTGGACGCCCGTCGACGACGCGATCACGGCCGCCGGCGAGGCGCCCGGAGCCGGGCAGCTCGTGGTGGCCGCCCACCCGAATCCGTTCAACCCGCGGACGACCATCTCCTATGACCTGCCGCGGGCCGCCGTCGTGTCGCTGGCCGTGTACGACTTGCAGGGCCGGCTGGTGCGGGTCCTGGCGGAGCCGACCCGACAGGCCGCCGGTCGCCATCAACAGGCGTGGGACGGACAGGACGCCCTCGGGCAGGCGGTGGGTTCGGGGATCTACTTCTATCGCCTCGTCGCGGGGCAGGAGAGCCGGGCCGGGAAGCTGACGGTACTGAAATAACCGATCCCGATCGGCCCGCGATCCCCGTCCGTTGACAGAGTCCAAAATTGGACTATGTATGTGGCCATGAGCACCGACCTCAATGCCCTCTTCCGCCAGCACGGCCTGCAGGTCACCCCCCAGCGCCTGGCCGTGCTGCGCACCGTCGCCGGCAATCCGCACATCACCGCGGACCGCGTGGCCGAGCTCGTCAGGACCGAGATCGGCGCCATCTCGCGCCAGTCGGTCTACAACGCGCTCGGCGTGCTGGTCGACAGGGGGCTGCTGCGGCGCATCCAGCCCGTCGGGTCGCCGGCCCTGTTCGAGGACCGGGTCAACGACAATCACCACCACCTGATCTGCCGCGAATGCGGCCGCGTCGAGGATGTCGACTGCGCCGTGGGCAGGAGGCCGTGCCTGACCCCGTCGGACGGCCGCGGCTACGAGATCGACGAGGCCGAGGTCGTCTACTGGGGACGCTGCCCCGACTGCAGCGCCCGGAGGGAATCTCGCGATGAAGGCGCCGGCATCCGCCAGCCAGGCCAATGACCACAGGAGGCAAGCGAGCCATGGAGAACCAGAGCAAATGCCCGTTCACGGGCGCGATTCCCAGGGTCACCAACCGCGACTGGTGGCCCGATCGGCTGGATCTGCAGATCCTCCACCAGAACCCGCCCGCGGCCGACCCCATGGGCGAGGACTACGACTACGCCGCGGAGTTCGAGACCCTCGACCTGAAGGCCGTCAAGCAGGACCTCTACGCGTTGATGACCGACTCGCAGGACTGGTGGCCGGCCGACTACGGCCACTACGGCGGCCTCTTCATCCGGATGGCCTGGCACAGCGCGGGCACCTACCGCATCCATGACGGCCGGGGCGGCGCGTCGTCCGGCTCGCAGCGGTTCGCGCCGCTCAACAGCTGGCCCGACAACGCCAACCTCGACAAGGCCCGTCGGCTCCTCTGGCCGATCAAGAAGAAGTACGGGCGCAAGCTCTCGTGGGCCGATCTGATGATCCTCGCCGGCAACTGCGCGCTGGAGTCGATGGGCTTCGCGACGTTCGGCTTCGGCGGCGGCCGCGAGGACGTCTGGGAGCCCGAGGGCGACATCGACTGGGGGCCCGAGACCGAGTGGCTGGGCGACAAGCGCTACAGCGGCGACCGCGAACTCGCCGATCCGCTGGCCGCCGTCCAGATGGGCCTGATCTACGTGAACCCGGAGGGGCCGAACGGCAACCCGGATCCGCTCGCCTCGGCGAAGGACATCCGCGAGACGTTCGCCCGCATGGCGATGAACGACTACGAGACCGTGGCCCTGGTGGCCGGCGGGCACACGTTCGGCAAGTGCCACGGCGCGGCCGACCCGGGCCAGTTCGTCGGACGCGAGCCCGAGGCCGCCGGGATCGCCGAGCAGGGCCTGGGCTGGAAGAACACCTTCGGCCCCGGCAACGCCGACCACACCATCACCAGCGGCATCGAGGGCGCCTGGACGCCGACCCCGACGCAGTGGGACAACAGCTACTTCGACACCATGTTCGGCTACGAGTGGGAGCTGGTGAAGAGCCCCGCCGGCGCCCACCAGTGGGTGGCCAAGGGCGGCGAGGGCACCGTGCCCGACGCCCATGACCCGTCGAAGACGCATGCGCCGATGATGACCACGGCCGACCTCGCGCTGAGGTTCGATCCCATCTACGAGCCCATCTCCCGGCACTTCCATCAGAACCCCGACGAGTTCGCCGACGCCTTCGCCCGGGCGTGGTTCAAGCTCACGCATCGTGACATGGGCCCGCTCGCGCGGTACCTCGGCCCCGAGGTTCCGCAGGAGCAGCTGCTGTGGCAGGATCCCGTGCCGGCGGTCGACCATCCGCTGATCGACGCCAAGGATACGGCCGCCCTCAAGGCGAAGATCCTCGCCTCCGGGCTTTCGGTGCCCGAGCTCGTGGCGACGGCCTGGGCGTCGGCGTCGACCTTCCGTAACAGCGACAAGCGCGGCGGCGCCAACGGTGCGCGCATCCGCCTGGAGCCGCAACGGAACTGGGAGGCGAACGAACCCGCGCAGCTGGGCAAGGTCCTGAAGGTGCTCGCGGAGATCCAGAAGGACTTCAACGGGTCGCAGTCCGGCAAGAAGAAGGTGTCGCTCGCCGACCTGATCGTGCTGGGCGGCGGCGCGGCCGTCGAGCAGGCCGCGCAGAAGGCCGGCCATGACGTGACCGTCCCCTTCAGGCCGGGACGCACGGACACCACGCAGGAGCTCACCGACGTCGAGGCCTTCGCCGTCCTCGAGCCCACCGCCGACGGCTTCCGCAACTACCTGCGCAAGGAGCACACCACGCCGGCCGAGGAGCTGCTCCTGGATCGGGCGAATCTGCTGTCGCTCAGCGCGCCCGAGATGACCGTGCTCGTGGGCGGGATGCGGGCCCTCGGGGCCAACTTCGGCCAGTCGAAGCTCGGCGTCTTCACCGACCGGCCGGGCGCGTTGACCAACGACTTCTTCGTCAACCTGCTCGACATGCGGACGCAGTGGAAGGCCACCGACGCGTCGCAGAAGACCTTCGAGGGTCGCGATCGCGCGACCGGCAAGGTCAGGTGGACCGGCAGCCGCGTCGACCTGGTGTTCGGCTCGAACTCCCAGCTCCGGGCGCTCGCCGAGGTCTATGCCTGCGACGACGCCCACGAGAAGTTCGTGGCCGACTTCGTGGCCGCCTGGATCAAGGTCATGGAGCTCGACCGCTTCGACCTGGATTGATCACGGCGGACGGGTCGGGCCGCGGGGCTCGACCCGTCCGGTCGGAACCCGGGCCCCCGCCCGGGGTAGCAGTCGATATGGAACGTCCCAGCGTCGATCCCGTCGGCCTCACCACCGCTCCGCCGGGCGACGTCGCGTTCTCACGACGCCCGTCACGGCTGCTTCGCCTCGTGGCGGCCGCCATGGTCCTCCTCTTCGCCGTGACCGTGGTCACCACCAGCGTGGTGAGCATGGGAGGGTATTGCCTGACCAGCGACGGCGGCGACACCCGGGACCTGCCTGCGCGCTAGCGCTTCGGCTCTCGTCCCTGGGGCTGCTCACGTGGACCTCCTTTCGTGCCCGGCGCTCGGCCGGTGGTCTGGAAGCGCCTTCCACCGGCGGCCGGTTGGCCTTACGATCCCCCGGACGCAAGGAGGCCGCATGACGACCCTCGGGCGGTTGCTGGCGGGCGAGGTCCCGCCGCGCGAGGCATTCTGGAACTGGCTGCTGGCGCGCGGCCTGGTGCTGAACCTGGGCTGCACGCTGGGGGCCCTGGTGCTCGTGGCCACCGCGGGCGACGCGGCGTGGCCGCTCTGGCTCGCGGCCGCCCTGCACCTGGCGGCCGTTCCGCTCAACGCGATCTGCGTCCTCGGGATCTGGCGGGCGACGGCGCGGCACCCGCTCGCCGCCACGCAGGCGGCGTTCCTGCGCGCCGCCTCGGTGATCGTGTTCATCGTCTACCTCGTGCTCTGAGCGCCGCCGGCCAACAGTCGCTCCCGCCAGCGTCGCGCCGCTTCGCGCGCCGTCGTCGACCCGGCGGCGGTCCAGCCGTCGTACAGCTCGACGAGGGCGCGCACCGCGCGCTGGGTCTCGAAATGGCGGCCGCCATGCAGGCGGTCGAGGGTGGCGTGGGCCGCCAGCAGCATCGACTCCGCTTCCGCGTGGCGTCCGGCCAGAGCCAGATGAGGTCCGAGCCTGACCTCCACGAGCGCCCGCTTGCGTGGGCCGAGCTGCGCGAGCCTCGGCGTGACGGCCGCCAGGCGGGCGTCCGCCCCGACCAGGTCGCCGGTCCGACCAAGGGCGGCGATCAGCACGGCGTCGAACGGGAGCACCTTCTCGCTGTTCTCGCCGTAGGCGGCGGCCACGATGCCGTGGGCGCGTTGCGCCGCCGCCAGCGCCTCGTCGTCGCGGTTCATGGCCAGGAGCACCTCCGCCTCCTCCAGCAGGGCCTGGCCCACCACCCAGTGCGTGCTGTCCAGGTTGGCGTAGTAGCCGACGAGGACGTCGTCCATGAGGCGGGCCGCATCCTCCAGGCGTCCCTGGGCGCGGCGGGTCATCGCCAGGTCGAAGTTGACGACCTGCACGTGGAGATGGTCGGCGCCCAGCACCCGCGCGCGGATGGCGGCGGCCTCGGTCAGGACGGTGGCCGCCTCGTCGAGGTCGCCGTGGTCGCGCAGGGCCCGCCCGAGGTTGTTGATGACCTGGGCGGTCTGGGCGCTCTCCAGGCCGAAGACCTCGACGTAGGCGTCGCGGGCCGCCCGTAACCGCGGCAACGCCTCGTCGAGATCGTCCTGCTTGTAGTAGGCCCAGGCCAGGTTCTGCTGGGTGGTGATCGTCGTGGGGTCCCGCTCGCCGAGTTCCCGCTTCTGGATCGCCCAGACCCGCTCCTGCAACGTGATCCACTCCGCGTCGCGGCCCTGGTCCTTCAACACGTCGCAGAGGCCGTCGATGACCGCCGACGTGAGGATGTCGTCGGGGCCGTGCACCGCGGCGGCCATGTCCCAGGCCTCGTGGTAGAGGGTCTCCGACTCGGCGTCGCGCCCGCGCTTGTGTTCGGTGGCCGCCTGCGCGGCGATCATCTCCACGAGCTTCGGATGCGCCGCGCCGTAGACCCGGCGCCCGAGCGTCAGCGCGTCGCCGAAGTGGCGGGCGGCGGCGTCGTTGTCGCCCAGGTTGTAGCTGAGCCAGCCCAGGTTCACCCGGTCCGTGATGACGTAGGGGTGGTCGGCGCCCAGCAGCCGGGTGTGCATGGCCAGGGCTTCCTCGTAGTAGGGGCCGGCCTCGTCGTAGCGCTCGAGGTGCTGCATGAGGTTGCCCAGGCTGTTCAGGCTGATGGCGATGTCCTCGTGCTCCTCGCCCAGGGTCCGGCGCTGGATCGCCAGGGCTTCGCGGAGCAGGGGCTCGGCTTCATCGTACCGGGCGTCGTTGACCAGCAGGTTAGCCAGGTTGAGCTTGGATTCGCCGACGGCCGCGTCCATCTCGCCGAACAGCGCGAGCCGCAGGGCCAGCGCCCGACGGTCGTACGCCTCGGCGGCCGGGAAGTCCTGCAGCGCCTCGAGGGTCAGGCCCAGGCTCCCGTACTGCTGGGCGACGTCCGGGTGATTCTCGCCGTGGGCGGTGGTGAACAGGTCGCGCGCCAGCTCGTACTGCTCGCGCGCGTCCTCATAGCGGCCCAGATCGAAGTAGGTGGTGCCCAGGAAGGAGCGGATGGTGCCCTCCACGGCCGGCTCTCCGGCGAGCTCCGTGCCGAGCTTGTCGCGCGTCTCCTGCAGGATCTCCTCGAGCATCTCCGTGTCGCGACCGCGCGCGGCCGACGGCCCCACGCCCTCCAGCATGTCGGTCAGGAACATCGCGACGCGGTCGGACGTGGCGGCGGCCGTGACGGCCTCGCGCTCCGCCTGCCGCGCCCGCACCAGGCCCACGCTCGTGCCGACGATGCCGGCGGTCAGCAGCAGCGCCATGGCCAGGCCGACCGCGAAGACCGCCCGGTTACGCCGGATCAGCTTCCGGAGACGGTAGCGGCGGCTGGGCGGCGAGGCCGTCACCGGCTCGTTGGCCAGGAAGCGCTCCACATCGCGGGCCAGGCCGTTGGCGGTCTCGTAGCGCCGGGCGCGGTCCTTCTCCAGGCACATCATGACGATCCAGTCGAGGTCGCCCCGCAGACGCCTGACGAGCTGGGCGCCGTGCAACCGACGTTGCTCGGCGGTCGCCTCGAGCTGGTCGCCGAGGCCGCTGACGCGCGCGCTGGGCCGCGGCGGGTCCACCTCGCGGATGATGCGCTGGATCTCGCCGTAGCCTGCGCTCAGCAGCCGGGTGCTGTCGAAGGGCGTCGCTCCGGCCAGCAGCTCGTAGAGCAGGACGCCGAGGGAGTAGATGTCGCTGCGCGTGTCGATGTCCAGATCGGAGGACTCGGCCTGCTCGGGGCTCATGTAGGCGGGCGTGCCGACGAACTGGGCCTCCTGGGTGAAGATGGTCTTCTCGGTCAGACGCCGGCGCGTGGCCTTGGCGATGCCGAAGTCGATCACCTTGGGCGCCGCCGCGCCCTCGACCTCGGTCACCAGCACGTTGGAGGGCTTGATGTCGCGGTGGATGATCCCCTTCTGGTGCGCGTGCTGCACGGCCGCGCAGACCCGGGTGAACAGCTCCAGGCGTTGCCGGGTGCGCAGTCGCCGACGGTCGCAGTAGTCGGTGATGGGCTCGCCCTTGACCAGCTCCATCACGAAGTAGGGACGGCCGCTCCCGGTGGCGCCGGCGTCGAAGACCTTGGCGATGCCAGGATGGTCCATCATGGCCAGGGCCTGGCGCTCGGCCTCGAAGCGGGCGATGACCTGCCGGGTGTCCATGCCCAGCTTGATGACCTTCAGCGCCACCTCGCGCGACACGGGCTCGAGCTGCTCGGCCAGGAAGACGGTGCCGAAGCCGCCCTCGCCGAGGGGCCGGATCAGCCTGTAGCGTCCGATCATGGTGCCGGGACGTTCGCCCGGCAGGTGGGCGGCTCCGCCGCCGGCCAAGGTGGCGTCGGAGTCGCCGACCCGGGTGAGATCCTCGCGGTCCTCGTGGTCCTCGGGAGGCTGGCGGCGGTCGGCCATGGGGGCTCCTTGGAGGTCGTGCGCGGTCGCATAGAGAACGTATATCGTCCAGAATACGGCCGCGACGGCGCGGACGCCCGTCGGCGCCTACTCGAATTCGAGGATCGTCTGGTCCACCATCAGGCTGTCGCCGGGCTTCGCACACAGCCTGGCCACCACTGCATCCTGCTCGGCGCGCAGCACGTTCTCCATCTTCATGGCCTCCACGACGGCCAGCTCCTCGCCGGCCTTCACCTCCTGGCCCTCGCTCACCGAGAGCTTGAGCAGCAGGCCGGGCATGGGCGACAGCAGGACGCGGGACAGATCGGGCGCCACCTTCGCGGGCATGTGGGCGTGCAGGGCCGCCGCCGCCGGAGTGAGCACCATGGCGTCCGTGCGCGCGCCACGATGGAAGAGGTGGTACCAGGTGCCGTGCCGCTCGACCTGGTAGCAGACCCGTTCGCCGTCGATGGCGCCCTCGAAGAGCGGCTGGCCCAGGCGCCACGCCGACTCCACGCGGTACTCGACGCCTTCGATCGCCAGCACGTGCCCGCCGTCGATGGGCCGCATGGACACCTGGTAAGTGGTGTCGCCGGCGATCACGGCCCAGTCGTCGTTGACGCGCCGCTCGTGGCCCGGAAGCTGGCCCGACAGCAGGGCCGCGCGGTCCATGTGACGCCGGTGCACGGTGGCCGCCACGGCGACGGCGCGGGCCGGATCGTCCTGCGGCACCATCTCGGCGTTGAAGCCGTCGGCATACTCCTCGGCGATGAAGTTGGTGGACAGGCGGCCGGCCACGAAGCGCGGGTGGGCGATCACCGCGTTGAGGAAGCCGAGGTTGTGCCGGACGCCACGGATGTAATACTGGTCCAGCGCGTGCTGCATGCGGTCGATGGCCTGACCGCGGTCCTCGCCCCAGGTGACCAGCTTGGCGATCATGGGGTCGTAGAACATGGAGACCTCGCCGCCCTCGAACACGCCCGTGTCCACGCGCACGTGCTCGCCCACGGGCGGCTGGTAGTCCACCAGGCGGCCGATGGAAGGCAGGAAGTTGCGGAACGGATCCTCGGCGTAGACGCGGGCCTCCAGCGCCCAGCCGTTCAGCCGGACATCGTCCTGCCCGAACGGGAGCTCCTGGCCGTCCGCCACGCGGAGCATCAGTTCCACCAAGTCGAGGCCGGTGACCAGCTCGGTGACCGGATGCTCCACCTGCAGCCGGGTGTTCATCTCCAGGAAGTAGAAGTTGCGCTGGGCGTCGACGATGAACTCCACGGTGCCGGCGCTGCGGTACTGCACGGCCCTGGTCAGGGCCACGGCCTGTTCGCCCATGGCCCGGCGGGTGGCGGCGTCCAGGAACGGCGACGGAGCCTCCTCGATCACCTTCTGGTGCCGCCGCTGGATGGAGCACTCGCGCTCGCCGAGGTAGACGACATGGCCGTGGGCGTCGGCCAGCACCTGGATCTCGATGTGGCGCGGTTCCTCGATGTACTTCTCGATGAAGACGCGTGCGTCGCCGAAGCTGGCCCGGGCCTCGTTGGTGGCGCGCTCGAAGCCGTCGCGGCACTCGTCGCGGTCGTAGGCCACGCGCATGCCCTTGCCGCCGCCGCCGGCCGACGCCTTGAGCATCACCGGATAGCCGATCTCCTCGGCGATCTTGACGGCGTGATCCGGGTCCCGCACCACGTCGTTGCAGCCCGGGATGGTGTTGACCCCGGCCGCGGCCGCCAGCTTCTTGGACGTGATCTTGTCGCCCATGCTGGTGATGGCGTGAGGGGCCGGGCCGATGAAGATGATGCCCTCGCGTTCGAGCGCCTCGCAGAACGCGGCGTTCTCCGACAAGAAGCCGTAGCCGGGATGCACCGCCTGGGCGCCTGTGTCGCGGCAGGCCTGGATGATCCGGTCCATCACGAGGTAGCTCTCGCTCGACGGGGCGGGGCCGATGGAAACGGCCTCGTCGGCCATCTGCACGTGCAGGGCGCCGCGGTCGGCATCGGAGTAGACCGCGACGGTGGCGACGCCGAGGCGGCGGGCGGTCCTGATGACGCGGCAGGCGATCTCGCCGCGGTTGGCGATGAGGATCTTGTCGAACATCCGGGTCGCTCTCCGTTCTTGACCGCTACAGCGGGATGTTGCCGTGCTTGCGCCAGGGGTTCGTGAGCGTCTTGTCCCTGAGCATGGCCAGGGAGCGGCAGATGCGCTTGCGGGTGGTGTGGGGCATGATCACGTCGTCGATGAAGCCCAGGGAGCCGGCCACGAAGGGATTGGCGAACTTGGCGCGGTATTCCTCGGTGCGTCGGGCGATCTTCTCCTGGTCGCCGCTGTCGGCGCGGAAGATGATCTCGACGGCGCCCTTGGGCCCCATGACGGCGATCTCCGCCGACGGCCAGGCGAAGTTCACGTCGCCGCGCAGGTGCTTGCTGGCCATGACGTCGTAGGCGCCGCCGTACGCCTTGCGGGTGATCAAGGTGACCTTGGGTACGGTGGCCTCGGCGTAGGCGAACAGGAGCTTGGCGCCGTGCTTGATGATGCCGCCATACTCCTGGGCGGTGCCGGGCAGGAAGCCGGGCACGTCCACGAGGGTGATGATCGGGATGTTGAAGGCGTCGCAGAAGCGCACGAACCTCGCCGCCTTCCTGGCCGAGTCGATGTCCAGGCAGCCGGCCAGCACCATGGGCTGGTTGGCCACGACGCCTACCGTCGAGCCCTCCATGCGCCCGAAGCCGGTGATGATGTTGGCCGCGTAGGTGGGCTGCAGCTCGAAGAACTGGTTGTCGTCGAGGATCTTGCCGACGATCTCCATCATGTCGTAGGGCTTGTTGGGGTCGGCGGGCACCAGGTTGTCGAGCGACGGGACGTAGCGGTCGGCGGGGTCGTCGGTGGGCCAGGTCGGCGGCTTCTCGCGGTTGTTGGCCGGCAGGTAGTTGACGAAGCGGCGCAGCATGAGCAGCGCCTCCACGTCGTTCTCGAACGCCAGATCGGCCACGCCCGATCTGCCGGTGTGGGTGATGGCGCCGCCCAGCTCCTCGGCCGTCACCGTCTCGTGGGTCACCGTCTTGACCACGTCCGGGCCGGTGACGAACATGTACGAGGTGTTCTTGACCATGAAGATGAAGTCGGTCATGGCCGGCGAATACACCGCCCCGCCGGCGCAGGGGCCCATGATCATGGAGATCTGCGGCACCACGCCCGACGCCAGCACGTTGAGCTGGAACACGTCGGCGTAGCCGCCGAGGGACTCGACGCCTTCCTGGATGCGCGCGCCGCCCGAATCGTTGAAGCCGATCACCGGAGCGCCGTTCTTCATGGCCTGCTCCATGATCTTGCAGATCTTGCGGGCGTGGGCCGCCGACAGCGAGCCGCCGAACACCGTGAAATCCTGGCTGAACACGAAGACCAGGCGGCCGTTCACCGTGCCGTAGCCGATGACCACGCCGTCGCCTGGGATCTTCTGCTGCTCCATGCCGAAGTCCGTGCAGCGATGCTCCACGAACATGTCCCATTCCTCGAACGATCCGGGATCGAGGAAGAGCTCGATGCGCTCGCGGGCGGTGAGCTTGCCCTTGGCGTGCTGCTTGTCGATACGGGCCTGGCCGCCGCCGAGGCGCGCCGCCTCCCGCTTCTTCTCCAGTTCGCGGGTGATATCCTGCATGGACGGCTCCTCGATCGCCGGCTGGAACGCGGCAGGCCGGACGGGTGGCTCTGGCGTGGGTGATGGCGGCGGACGCGCACCCGGGGCAACCCGGGTAGGATACAGGCGTCTGGCCGGACAAGAAAGGGTTGGATTCGGGAAGCGGCGCGTCGGCGCACCGGCTTCATTCCGCCATCAGCGCCCGCAAGCGGTCCGCCGGCCCCAGCACCAGCAGGGTGTCCTGGTCGGCGAAGGCGAAGTCGCCGTCGGGCACGCGGTCGACGATCTCGTCCGCGTCCTTATCCTGGCGCCGCACCAGCAGGACGCTGCTCGCGAAGCGCTGGCGGAGGTCGATCTCCCGCAGCGTCTTGCCGACGTAGCGGCGGGGCACGGGCATCTCGGCCAGCTGCAGCCCGCGGGTGCCGGGCAGGTCGACCATGCGCTCGTCGCCCGCGAAGGTCAGGGCCATGCTGCTGGCCATGTCGCGCTTGAACAGCTCCTCGTTGTAGCGGGCGATCACGTCCTCGGGCCAGATGGCCCCGAGCAGGCGGCCGTCCGCCACCACCGGCACCTCGTGCCGGTAGCTCGCCAGACGCTTCATGACCTCGTCGAGGCCGGCCTCGGGATCGACCTGCGGATGGTCGGTGCGCATGATGTCCAGGGCCACCACCAGGCTGTCGAGGGCGGAGGTGGTCTTGAGCAGCGGCCGCAGGTCGTCGGTGGTGACGATGCCGTGCAGGCGCGCATCGTCGTCGACCACGAAGAGGGTCTCGCCGGGGCCGTCCACCATCAGCGACACCAGCTCCAGGAGGTGGGCGCCCGGGCGAACGGTGGTGACCTGCTCGCGCATCGCGTCGCGCACGCGCAGGTGCCGGAGCACGTTGACGCCCTCGCGTTTCTGGATGTCGATGCCCCGCCGCAGCAGCTTCATGGTGTAGATGGACGCCTTCTCCAGCCGCATGGACAGGGCGGTGGCGATGATGCAGCTGATCATCAGGGGCAGGATGATCTTGTAGTCGTTGGTCAGCTCGAAGATGATCAGGATCGCCGTGATCGGCGCGTGGGTCGTCGCCCCCACCACCGCGCCCATGCCCACCAGGGCGTAGGCTCCGGGCGACGCGCAGACGTCCGGCCACAGCCCGTGCACCATGCCGCCGACGAGGCCGCCGAGCGTGGCGCCGATGAACAGCGAGGGCGCGAATACTCCGCCCGAACCTCCCGACCCAAGGGTGAGCGACACGGCCGCGATCTTGGCCGCCATCAGCAGCAGCAACGAGGTGAGCACGAGCTGGTTGGTGAGCGCCTGGGTGATCGCCTCGTAGCCGACACCCAGCACCTCGGGGAACTTCAGGGCCAGCGCGCCGACCGCCAGGCCGCCCAGCGCCGACCGCAACGGCAACGGCAGGGGCAGCCGGTCGAAGAGGTCCTCGGTGCCGTACAGCGACCGCAGGAAGACAAGGCCGATCAAGCCTGCGGCGAGGCCCAGCACCGCGTAGAACAGCAGTTCGGCGGGGCTACGCAGGGAGTAGGCCGGCACCGCGAAGGCCGGCGCGTTGCCCAGGAAGAGGCGGCTGATCACGGTGGCCGACACCGACGAGACGACGATCGGCGAGAAGTACGGCACCCCGAAATCTCCGAGGATGATCTCCACGGCGAAGAATGCGCCGGCCACCGGGGCGTTGAAGGTGGCGGCGATGCCGGCCGCCGCGCCGCAGGCCACGAGGGTGCGCCGGCGCCGCACGCCGAGACGCAGCCACTGGGCCAGGGTCGAGCCCAGCGACGAGCCGATCTGGACGATGGGCCCCTCCCGACCCACCGAGCCGCCCGAGCCGATGGTGATGCCGGAGGCCACCAGCTTGGCGATCACCAGCCGCGGCCGGATCCGTCCCTGGCGCAGCGCCACGGCCTCCAGGACCTCGGGCACGCCGTGGCCCTTGGCCTCGGCGGCGAAGCGGTGCACGATGAGGCCCACCACGAGGCCGCCGACGGCCGGCGCTCCGATCACCCAGTACCAGGGCAACCCGCGCACCAGGGCAACGTCGAAGGTGTCCGCCTGCCAGAAGAATCGCTGGGCCTGGTGGATGAACCACCGGAAGGCCACCGCGCCGAACCCGCCCAGGATCCCCACGACCAGGGCCATGACGAGCATGTGCGTGGGGGCCAGCAGGCCCGCGCCGGTGATCTGGGGGGAGGTGAAGCTCGGGAGGCGGAGGTGTTTCATGGTGGGTCTGGGTATATCAGACATCCGGCCCCATCGCAAAGAGAGGGTTGTGCCGCGAAGATTGTTGATGGGCTGGCGCCAGGGTCAGCTCCCGGGTTCTCGTAACCTTTCGTCAACAATTTTGCGGCCAGAACATACGAATTCTGGTAGAAATCGCGCTGCAACAATCTTCGCGGTACAACTACCGGAGGCGGCGAAGTCATGGAAAGGATCTTGCTGGCCATCGGCGCCGCCGCTGGCCTGGGCATCACCTACATCGATTCGCGCCCCGGCTGGGACGACACGGGCATCTCAGCCGGCCTGATCCTGTTGACGACGGGTTTGCTCGCCCTGGCCGGCCATCGTCGTCCCTGGTTGCTGGCGCTGGTGGTCGGCGGCTGGATCACGGTGCGCGGGCTTCTCGTCGCCCATGATCCCGCCGCTGGCCTCGCCCTCGTCCTCGCCCTGGTGGGCGCGTACGCAGGGCGGCTGTGTCGCGCGGCGATGACCGGGGGCGGCGAGCACTCCTGAAGCGCGGCCCCGGTTCACGGTTCGTCGTTCATGATCTCGTTCTGCTGCCGCACGGCCTCGGAGTGCACGAGGCTCAGCATCTGCTTGACGAAGTCGGGGTCGAGGCCCAGCGCCTCGCCGTTCCGGACGTTGCGGCGGATCATCTCGCGCAGGCGGTCGACCTGCAGGATGGTCACGTTGTGCTCCCGCTTGAACCGGCCGATCTCCCGGACCACCTGCATCCGCTTGGCGATCGCCGCGAGGGCCACGTCGTCGAGGTCGTCGATCTCCCGCCTCAGGGCCAGCAGGCCGTCGTTGGCGTCGAACGAGGTCTCGCGCCGGATGAGGCCATGCACCAGACCATCCAGCTCGGCGGGCGTGATCTGCTGCCGGGCGTCGCTGAGCGCCTCGCTCGGACGCACGTGGGTCTCGATCATCAGACCGTCGAAATCGAGGTCGAGGGCCTTCTGGGCGAGCCCGGGCAACAGGCGCGGATCGCCCCCGATGTGGCTGATGTCGCAGACGATCGGCAGGCGGTCGAACTTGCGCTTGAGCTCGATCGGCAACTCCCAGCGGGGCGAGTACCGGTAGGGCTTGCTGTTCCACTCGTAGAAGCCCCGATGGATCGCGCCCAGCTTGCGGATCCCGACCTTGTTGAGGCGCTCGAGGCCGCCCACCCACAGGGAGAAATCGCTGTGGATGGGGTTCTTCAGGAAGACCGGGATGCCGGTGCCGCGCAGGGCCTCGGCGATCTCCTGCACCGAGAACGGATTGACGGTGCTGCGGGCTCCGATCCAGACCATGTCGATGCCGTGCTCGAGGCATAGCTCGACATGCTGGGCGCTGGCGACCTCGGTGGTGACCTGGAAGCCGAACCGGTCGCGCACCTCGCGCAACCAGACCAGCCCCTCGCGGCCCACCCCCTCGAAGCTGTCGGGGCGGGTCCGGGGTTTCCAGATGCCCGCGCGGAAGATCACCTTGCCGAAGCGCTCGTGGATGCCGGCGGCGGTCTGCAGCAGCTGCTCGGGCGACTCGGCGCTACACGGGCCGTAGATGTTGAACGGGGCCTCGTTCCGCCAGGCCTCGTCGATGTCGAGTGGCGTGAAGCCGTTCATGTCAATCTCCCGACAGGCGCCTGGACTTCTTCAGGTAGCGGGCCGTGAGGTAGAGGACCAGCAAGCTGGCCTCCACCGCCAGGAGCGGTCCGCGGACATCCGCGAAATACACGCCGTCCCGGTAGACGTACACGGTCTTGAGCACGACGAGCACGGCGCCGGTCAGCCACAGGAAGGTGGAGCCGTACTCCTTGACGACGACCCGCGACCAGCGGAACTCCATCGACCGCATGGTGGTCGCCAGGCCGCCGAACCGCGGCCACCAGCGGTGGACGTCGGCGCAGTAGCGCACGAAGTCCTGGCCGAACTTGCCCTGCAGGTAGTCTTCCTCGGCCCGCACGATGGCCTGGTAGAAGACCAGGAAGATCGGCGTCAGGATCAGGTTGAAGAGCAGGGAGTTGCTCATCACGCCGAGGCCGACGATGACCAGGATGTTGCCGACGTAGAGCGGGTTGCGGACGTGCGCGAACAGGCCGTCGGTCACCAGGTCCTCGGCGTACACCCGGCGATGGCGGCCGCCGCGGATGATGTACTTCAGCCCGATCGTGGCCACGCGGATCAGCTGCCCCGCCAGGGCGATGCCGAGGCCCGCCGCCAGCGGGATGAACGGGTTGGCGAAGATCGTGGGCGACGGTACGAACAGGAACACGTAGAACAGCGGAAACAGCTTGTTGCGGTGACGGAAGAGGAAGTTGCCGAGCTTGATCATCACTTGACCGCGATGATTCCGCAGAAGTTGTACCACTTGAAGAAGATGTCGATCAGCTTGAATCCCGATTCCCGCAGCAGCTGCAGGTTCTCGGCCAGCTTGTAGGGGATGAGCACGTTCTCGAGCGCCTCGCGCTTCTGCGCGATCTCCATGTCCGAGTAGTGATGCCGGCGCTTCATCTGGTAGTAGTAGTCGATGAACTGCCGATTGAACAGGGACTCCTCGCCCAGCACCTTCTCGGTGAGCAGCAGGCAGCCGTTGGGGTTCAGCCCGTCGTAGATCTCCTTGACCAGCCGCGCCCGGTTCAACGGCCGGATGAACTGCAGCGTGAGGCAGAGGTTGACCACCGAGGCGTTCGTCAGCGTCAGCTTGCTGTTGAGGTCGGCGACCTGCAGCTCGTAGCGTCGGGTCAGGCCGGCCTCCTCCAGCTTCTCCCGGCACTTGTCGAGCATCTCGCTGGAGTCGTCTATCCCGATGAACCTCACGTCCGGATCCACGGCCTTGTCGAGCAGGATCAGCATGGTGCCCGTCGAGCAGCCCAGGTCGTAGACGTTGGTGCCCCTGACGGCGTAGTCCTTGCCCATCTCGGTGATCATCCGCTGGATCTCGCCGTAGAAGGGCACCGAGCGGTCCACCATGTCGTCGAAGACCGAGGCGACCTCCTCGCCGAAGCGGAAGTCGGAGGCCGGGCGCGGGCTGTTGAACACCGTATCCTTGCGTTCGCTCATCGCGGGCTCACCTTCGTCGAATGGCAACGCGCGCCGATTCCTGGCATTCCGGGAACGGCGACGGGAGCGGTGACGGTCCTCCGGGAGGCCGCAGGAGACTAGCAGAATTCAACCTGGGCCGCCAGGCGCGGTTCCCGCCGCAGCCGCCATCGGGTCGCCCCGAGTTGACGGCGGGCGATCACCGCTGCTAGATTCGGTTCGCCGCAAGCACCGGCCGGCCGCCAGGCCTGCCGCCCTGATCATCCCCGGAGGAACGACGTGGAAGCGAAGCAACTCTCGTCCGCCATCGACGCCATCAAGACCGCCATCCTGACCGAGATGCAGGGCTACGAGCTCTACAAGGCCGCGGCCGAGCGTTCGACGAATGCGGACGCCCGCAAGATGTTTGAGCTGCTGGCCAGGGAGGAGGAGGGCCACAGCCGGATGCTCCACGAGCAGTTCCGGAGCCTGATGCAGAACGAGGCGTTCACCAACCTGCCGAAGGTGGAGGAGGCCGAGGGGTTCGAGACGCTGGTGGCCGATCCCAAGTGGCGCAAGTCCCTCAAGTTCGGCAACATGGAGCTCGCGGTGATCGCCCTCGGCGCCGATCTCGAGGCGCGGGCCGTCACCTTCTACAAGAAGTGCGCCGAGACCACCGAGGATCCCGAGGGCCGCAAGGTCTTCGAGTGGCTGACGCTGTGGGAGGAAGACCACCTCAAGTGGATGCAGGCCCTCGAGCAGGAACTGCAGGAACGGTTCTGGTCCGAGCAGGGGTTTTCACCCATGTAACTTGCGGCGGGGCCTGTCCTCGCTGCGGTGGCGCATCCGGATCTCCGGAGGCCCGGCTCGATCGGCTCGAGCCGGGCCTCGTGTGTGTCCCGGGCCGGCATCCCGGCGGTTCCTCGCCGTGGAGTCGCGCGGCTTCTGATGTTGACAATAAGCTTATTTTGGCGCTGCTTTTGGTGATTGTGGGAATAATTTCTGGCACGATGCCTATGATGGTGAAAAATTAGCCTATCGACTTCCGATTTAATGTTATAATGTCCTCTTTCAACGGAGCCGTCTCTACCTGACCGAAAGGCCGACCATGAGTCCGACCAAAGCCTCCTTGCGTGAATTCCTGGAGATCCCCTACGAGCAGCTCGAGGAGCTCAACCTCAAGTCCAAGGCATGCCAGCAGCAGTGGCAGCCGATGGACGAGGTGGAGGCCGAGCGGCGGGAGTACCTCGCTGCGGAGAAGCGGATCAAGGCCGTCACCGTGGTCTTCACCGACCTCGAGGGCCGGTTCCACATGCTGGACTACGACAAGAAGTTCCTGCTGAACAGCGACGTCCTGACCTTCGACGGTTCGTCGATCCGCGGCTTCACGCGCATCGCCGAGAGCGACCTCATCCTCAAGATCGACTGGCGCGCCTTCTACTGGATGCCGGCCGACATCTTCGGCCCCGGCAAGGTCCTGGTCTTCGGCCACGTGTACGACCGCGAGGGCCATCCCTACCAGGCCGACTTCCGCGGGCGCCTGCTCGCCTACACCGAGAAGCTCTACCGCGAGCAGGGCATCGTGGTGAACGTGGCGCCCGAGATCGAGGGGTTCCTCTTCAACGGCCGCGACGCCGAGCGCAAGTACTACCGGACCGGCAAGTTCGAGCTCATCTCCACCGGCGGCTACTACAACAGCCTGCCGCAGGATCCCCTGCGCCAGTTCATCGACGCCGCGGCCGAGGTGCAGCGCGCCATGGCCTTCGAGAACGAGAAGGACCACCCCGAGGTGGGCCCGAGCCAGTTCGAGATGAACTTCAAGTACGCGCCCGCGCTGATCGCCGCCGACCGCATCCAGCTCTACAAGCTGCTGTGCCGTCAGGTGGCCCAGAGTATGGATCTGACGGCCAGCTTCCTGCCCAAGCCCGTCACCGGCATCAACGGCAGCGGCATGCACACCAACCTCAGCGTCGCCAAGGACGGCAAGAACCTCTTCTACGCCAAGGACGGCGAGCACAACATGTCCGCGTTCGGCCAGCAGTTCATCCAGCGCATCCTGCACAGCGCCGAGGACCTCTGCCTGATCCTGAACGCCAGCGTCAACGCCTACCGACGGCTCGACCCCAACTACGAGGCGCCCAACGAGATCGCCGCGAGCAGCGTCGACCGCAGCTCCATGGTCCGCATCCCCTACGCCGGGCCCAATGGCCAGCGCATCGAGGTGCGCTCGGTGGGGCCGGACGCGAACCCTTACCTGATGATCTACGCGCTGCTGCGGACCGGCCTGGAGGGGCCCGAGCCCGACCCGAACGCGCCCAAGCCCAAGCGTCTGCGCAAGCGGCTCCTGCCCGGCAACATCTACGACGCCATGACCAGCCACCGGCGTAGCGCGTGGATCCGGGAGCTCATGGGTCCCGACAGCCAGATCAAGTACCTCGAGCTCAAGGAGATGTGCGCACACCGCTGCCCCCGCGAGCTGGGCGATCGCATCAAGCGCGCCGAGATCATGTTCCACCACGAGGTGACCAACCAGATGCTGTGGAGCCGTTTCTAGAACCGCAGCCGGTGGTCCGGAGCCGACTCCGGTTGCCGCCACCGGATTCCAGCCGTGCGGCCGCGGCGCTGACCTGCGCCGCGGCCGTCGTGGCCTGCCTCGCCTACGACCGCTGGCGGGCCGACCTGCCGGACTGGTGGCGCAGCCATGGCGGCGGGATCCCGTACGTGGTCTTCTGGATCACGCTCTGGTTCGCGATCCTGCCGGTCCGGCGCTGGGCGCCGGTGATCTGCCTGGCGGTGACCATGCTGACCTGCGGGCTCGAGTTCGCCCAGCTCTGGCGGCCGGCGGCGCTCGTGCGATTCCGGGAGACGCGGTTCGGCGCCGCCTGGCTCGGCGGCAGCTTCACCTGGCACGACCTGCCGCCCTACATCATCGGCGGCCTGGTGGGATATGCCGTGCTGCTGGCGGTCCAGCGGCTCGGCCGGAGGACCTGACCGCCGGACCGGAGGTTCGTGTGGACGGCCCTCGCGGCGGCATGAAATACGGGACGGAAATCCATGTGATTTCTTGGCGCCCCGCGGATTTCTGGTACCCTGTCCGAATTCCCGACGCTCCCGCTGCCAGCCGATAGGAGGCTTTCATGGCCCGCATCGCCCCGACCCCGAAACACCTCTGGGTCATCGGCATCATCGCCCTGCTCTGGAACTGCGTGGGCGCCTTCGACTACCTCATGACCGAGACGCGGAACGCCGCCTACATGGCCCAGTTCTCCCAGGAGCAACTCGACTACTTCTACGGATTCCCCGCCTGGGTCGTCGCGTTCTGGGCGCTCGCCGTCTGGAGCGGTGTCCTGGGCGGCATCCTGCTCCTGTTGCGCCGGCGCCTGGCCGCGCCCGTGTTCCTGGTGTCCCTGGTGGCCATGGTCGTCACGGCCGTCCACAATTACGGGATCTCCGACGCCCTGTCCGTCGCGGGCGTTGGGGGCCTGGTGTTCTCGGTGGTGATCTTCGTGATCTCGCTCGGGCTGTGGCTCTACGCCCGGGCGCAGGCCGCGCGCGGGGTGCTGGGCTGACCCGGGCCGGGCCGAACGGCCTGAAGGCCGTCGCGATCGGCTCGCAGCCTTGGCTTCCTCGCGTCCGCGGATTATCTTGACCGGACCATGACGATCCGGTCCGTACGCCTGCCCGCCCCCTCCTGCCGACGCCTCCTGGTCGTCGTCCTCCTGGCTTGCCTCAGCCAGATCGCGGTTCCAGGCCTGGCGCACTGCTGTGCCGACCGCTGCCACGACGCCGTGCCGGCATCGGAGCATGCCGACCACTGCGACTGCACGCTGCGGGGCGTCGAGCCTCCCGTCGACGTCCTGCCCCTGGTCCACGCGCCCGACACCTGCGCGGTCGAGGCCTGCCCCGTGGCCGTTCCTTGCGGCGAACCCGAGCCCCCGCGCGTGATCGCCCGTACGGACGCCGGCGCTGCGTGCTCGGGCCCCGACCGTACCACGGTGCTCCGCATCTGATTCCTCCGCCTGTTCGCTCTCTGGTCCCCTGGCCGCCTCGCGGCCGGAGTCGTGGCGTTCATCCCTGCGGAGGACATCGATGCGGATTCGTTGCTCGACCCTGTTGCTGCTCGCCGGTGCCGCGGCCGTCGCGGCCGGCGGGCCGCTCCCCCTGGATGCCACCAGCGCGCTGGATCTGGCGCGAACCCGGGCGCCGGGGATCCTGGCCGCGCGCGCCGAGGTGACGGTGGCGGCCGGCGAGGCCGAATCCGCCCGCGCCTGGCGGCACAATCCCGAGCTCGCGTTCGAGGCCGGTCCGCGCCACGGCGACCTGGGCACCACCCCCGACCGGTTCCTGAGCCTCACCCAGCCGCTCGACCTCGGCTTCAACGGCCGCGGCGCGCGGATCGCGGCCGCCGCGGCCGGCGCGCGCGCCGTCGATCTGGAACGCCGCGGCACCGTGCTCGACATCCTCGCCGACGTGGCCCGAGCCCACCTGCTGGCCCTGCACGCGCGCGACCGTCAAGCCATCGCCGGTGAGCTCGTGGCCGTCGCCGAGCGGCTGGCCGATGTCGCGCAACGCCGGCACGAGGCCGGCGAGGTGGGCATCCTCGACTCCCAGGTGGCCGCCGTGACGCTGGCCGGCGCACGGGTGACCCTGCTGCGCGCCGAGGCCGACGCGGCCGACGCCATGGCCGAGCTCAAGCGTCTGCTCGGCCTCGAGGTGGACCGCGAGGTCGAGCTGGCGGGCGAGGTGTCCTGGCCCGCGCCGCCCGACCTGGCCGCCGTCCGCACCGCCGCGTCGCTCCATCCCGCTCTGGCGGCGCACGCGGCGCGCACCGAGCAGTCGGGCGCCCGGCTCCGCGAGGCCGCGGCTGCCGGTCGGCCCGAGTTCGCGATCTCGGCCGGGGCGGGCCGCGAGGAACGTTCGGACCTGCTGACGTTCGGCCTGACCATGAGCTTGCCCGTGCTCAACACCGGTGGCGGCGAGCGCCGCGCCGCCGCCGCCGCCGACACCCTCGCCCGGCTGCAGCAGCAGGACGCGAGGCGCCGCCTCGACAGCCGGGTGACGGGGGCCTGGCACCGCCACCGCAATCTGCAGGCCGCGCTGCGGACCTACCTCGCCGAGGCCGTGGCCGCGCAGGCTTCGAGCGTGCAGCTGGTCGAGGAGAGCTACCTCACCGGCAAGATCGACCTCGGCGAGGTCCTGGCCGTGCAGCGCGAGCTGCTCGCCGCGCGGGTCGAGCTCGCCAACCTGCGCCTCGAGGCCGCACTCGCGGCCGTGGACGTGCGTGCGCTGGCCGCCTTGCCGCTGCTCGCCGACGCATCCGAAGGAGAGATGACGCCATGACGACGCCGACCCTGACCCTCATCCTGGCCATCCTGCTGTCCGTCGCGACGGCGGCCCCGAGCGACGCCGATCCATGCTGCCCCGCGCCCGCCGATTCGAGCGCGTCGGTCGACCAGGCCGCCGCCGACCCGCACGACGAGCACGGCCATGCCGCGGGCGGTCACGCCGTCGGCCCCGACGGCCGCATGCAGTGCGGCGAGCACCGCGTACCCGAGGATGATTGCGGGATCTGCCAGCCCCAGCGCGCGGCGTTGCTGGCGCCCGGCGGCAGCATGCTGGTGCGATTGGTGTCGGAGCGATCGGCCGGGCTGGGCGGGGTCCTGACGGACACCCCGACCTCGCAGCCGGCGGCCGGCGCCATCGGCGCGTACGCCGAGATCGACTACGACCGCGCCCGCCTCGCGCACGTGACGCCCCTTGTGGGCGGAGTCATCCAGCAGGTGAGCGTGGCCGTGGGCTCGACGGTGACGGCCGGCCAGGTGCTGCTGGAGATCGTCTCCAGCGAGGTCGCGGCGGCCAAGCACGACTACCTCGCCGCGCAGCTCGAGCGCGATCTGCTGGAGAAGGACCTGCAGCGGGAGCGACGCCTCTTCGACCAGAAGATCGCCGCCGAGCGGGACCTGCAGGCCGCTGCCGCGGCCTTCGCCCGCGCCGAGGCCGCCGCCGCGTCGGCGGCGCAGAATCTCCTGAACCTGGGCTTCGAACGTGGCCAGCTCGTCGAGATCGCCTCGACCGGCGACACCGCGGCCCGCTACCAGCTCCGGGCGCCGTTCGCCGGCGAGGTGATCCAGCTCCACGCCGTGCTGGGCGAAGCGGTGGCCGCCGGCGAATCGCTGCTGCAGGTCGCCGATCTCTCCCGGATGTGGCTCGAGCTCTCGGTGCCCGAATCGGCGTTGCCGCTCCTGCAACGCGGCCAGCCGGTCACGGCCGGCTTCGATGCCCTGCCGGGCGTCACGGTATCCGGAGCCCTCGACTGGGTGGGCAGCGGTCTGGACGCGCGCACCCGCCTGCTGCAGGCCCGGGCCGTGGTCGCCAATCCCGACGGGCTGCTCAAGGCCGGTCTCTTCGGCGAGGCCACCATCCTCGCCGGGGCCGCCGAGCCCGTGATGGCCGTGCCGCTGGCCGCGGTCCAGTCCCTCGACGGCCGCGACTTCGTGTTCGTCCAGGCGGAGCCCGACCTGTTCCAGCTACGGCGGGTGGATCTGGGTTTCCGGCTGGGTGACCGGGTCGCCGTGCGGGCGGGCCTCGAGGCGCACGACCCGGTGGTCGTGGCCGGCGGCGCCGCGCTCTACACCGAGTTCCTCAAGTCGCGGCTGGGCGCCGGCTGCGCCCACGAGTAGCCGCCAGGGAGAGGATACGCATGCTGGAACGTCTGATCCGCTTCGCCCTGGAGAACCGGCTCATCGTCGCGGTGGGAACGGTGATGCTCGCGGGCCTCGGCTCGTGGGCCCTGGTCCACCTGCCCGTGGACGCCTTCCCCGACACCACGCCGATCCAGGTGCAGGTCAACACGGTGGCGCCGGCGCTGTCGCCCGAGGAGATCGAGCAGCAGATCACCATCCCCGTGGAGCTGTCCCTGGGTGGCCTGCCGGGTCTGGCCGAGGTGCGCTCGGTGTCGCAGTTCGGGTTCTCGCAGGTGGTGGCCGTGTTCGACGACCACACCGCCATCACCGACGCGCGGCAGTACGTGGCCGAGCGCCTGGCCGGCGTGACGCTGCCCGCCGGCATCGACCCGCCCGAGCTCGGTCCCATCGCCACGGGCCTGGGCGAGGTGTTCCACTACACCATGAGCAGCACCAATTCCGCGCGCAGCCTCGAGGATCTGCGCACCCTCCACGACTGGCTCGTCAAGCCCGAGCTGCGCAAGGTGCCCGGCGTGGCGGAGGTGAACAGCTGGGGCGGCAAGGTGCGCCAGTTCCACGTGGTGGTGGCGCCCGAGCGCCTGGCCCGCTACGACCTCGCCCTGGATGACGTGATCGCGGCGCTGGAGGCCAACAACCGCAACGTGGGCGGCGGCGTGGTCACCGTCGGCGGCCAGGCCAGCCTGGTGCATGGCGTGGGGCGCGTGGGCACGGTCGAGGACATCGCCAGCATCATGGTGGCCAGCTTCGAGGGGCGGCCCGTCTTCGTGCGTGACCTCGGCAACGTGGAGATCGGCCACGAGATCCGCCGTGGCGCGGTCACCGCACAGGGGCGCGGCGAGGCGGTGCTGGGCCTGGCCTTCACGCTCATGGGCGAGAACCCCGCCGCGGTGACCGCCGACCTCAAGGCGGCCCTCGCGCGGGTCATGCCCTCGTTGCCCGACGACGTGGTGATCGACGTGGTCTACGACCGCACCGAGCTCACCGCCGAGGTGCTGAAGACCGTGCGGCACAACCTGATCGCGGGCGCCATCCTGGTGATCGTGGTGCTGTATCTCCTGCTCGGCAACCTGCGCGCCGGGCTCATCGTGGCGGTCACCATTCCCCTTGCCCTGCTCTGCGCCTCTCTCGGCATGACCGGCGCCGCCATCGCCGCGAGCCTGCTGTCGCTCGGCGCCATCGATTTCGGCATCCTGGTGGACGGCTCGGTGGTGATGACCGAGGTGGCCATGCGCCGCCTGGCCGAGAAGCGCCGCCAGCTCGGGCGCGCGCTGACCTCCGACGAGCGCCGCGCCACCGTGCTGCGCGCCGCCCTCGCCGTGGTGCGCCCCATCGCCTTCGGCATGGGCATCATCCTCATCGTCTTCGTGCCCATCCTCACCCTGCAGGGCACCGAGGGGAAGATGTTCCGGCCCATGGCCCTCACCTTCATGTTCGCCATGGGCGGGGCGCTGCTGCTGGCGCTGCTGCTCACGCCGGTGCTCGGCGCGTCGTTCCTGGGCGACCGCGCCCCCGTCGACGGCGGCTGGCTCGGCCGCGGGCTCACCCGCGGCTACCGGCCCGTGCTGGAGTGGGTGTTGCGCCGGCGCCGGCTGGTCATCGGGGGGGCCTCCGCAGTGATCGCCCTGGCCGCCGTGCTGGGCGCGCGCCTGGGCGGCGAGTTCCTGCCGCAGCTCAAGGAAGGCGCCGTCGTCGTTAACGTGGTGCGCATCTCCGGGGTCGCGATCGACGAGTCGGTGGCCCAGAACACGCGCCTCGAGAGCCTCCTGCTGGCGGAGTTCCCCGACGAGATCCGCCACGTCTGGACCCGCATCGGCACGGCCGAGGTGGCCACCGACCCCATGGGCACCGAGCTCTCGGACGTCTTCATGACCCTCTACCCGCGCGCTCACTGGACCCGCGCCAGGACCCAGGAAGACCTCACCGCGCAGATGTCGGCCCTCGTGTCGCAGGTGCCCGGCGCCAGCTACGCCTTCACCCAGCCGATCGTCATGCGCCTGAACGAGATGGCCTCCGGCATCCGCTCGGACCTCGGCGTGAAGATCTTCGGCGACGACTTCGACGTGCTCGTGGACCTCGCCGACCAGGTCAACGACATCCTGGCCGGCATCGAGGGCGCCGGCGACGTCGGCGTGGATCAGGTGCTGGGCCAGCCGGTGCTCGAAGTGGCCGTGGACCGCCAGGCCCTGGCGCGCCACGGGATCCCTGCCGACGCGGCCCTCGCCGGCGTCGAGGCCATCGGCGGCCTCCACGTGGGCGAAGTCTTCGAGGGCCAGCGTCAGTTCCCCCTGGTGGTGCGCTGGCCCGATCGCCTGCGCGGCGATCCCCAGGCGGTGGCCGACCTCCTGATCACCGGCGGCGACGGCGCCCGCCTGCCCCTGGGCCAGCTCGCCGTGGTGGGCGAGCGGCAGGGGCTGGCCACGATCAACCGCGAGTGGGGTCGCCGCCTGATCCGCGTGCAGGTGAACGTGGCCGGCCGCGATGTGGCGTCCTATGTCCGCGAGGCGCGCGAGCGGATCACCCGCGAGGTGGCGCTGCCCACCGGCTACGTGATCGATTGGGGCGGGCAGTTCCAGCACCTCGAGCGCGCGAAGGTGCGGCTGGGGATCGCGGTGCCCACGGCGCTGCTGTTGGTGCTGACCCTGCTCTACCTGAGCCTGAAGCGGGTGCGCGACGTGGCGATCATCGCGACGGGGATCCCGTTCGCGTTCGTGGGCGCGGTGATCGCCCTGGAGCTGCGCGGGCTGCCGTTCTCGGTGTCGGCGGCCGTCGGCTTCGTGGCGCTGGCGGGGATCGCGGTGCTCAACGGGCAGATCCTGGTGGCCGCGTTGCGCGACCGGCTGCGCGCGGGCAAGGGCCTGCACGAGGCGATCGTGGAGGCGGGGTGCCGGCGGCTGCGGCCGGTGCTGGCCACGGCGATCACCGACGCCGCGGGCTTCATCCCCATGGCGATCTCGACCGGGGTGGGGGCCGAGGTCCAGAGGCCGCTCGCGACGGTGGTGATCGGCGGGGTGATCAGCTCGACGGTGCTGACCCTGCTGGTGCTGCCGGTTCTGTATCGGGCGTTCGGGGGCGCCGGTCCGCGCGCCGACGCCGACGGCGCGCCGCCGGTGGGCGACGCGCCGTGATCGAGAGTCCGGCCGCGGGGGGTCGACGAGCCGCGAACGGTCAGCCGTTCGCCGCCGCCCGCTTGAACAGGAACAGCGTCTTGACCTTCTGGGGCTTGCCGTCGACCTCGAGCAGCGGGTAGGCCAGGAAGTTGATCGGACCGGACGCCGGCCCGGGGTCGAGGACGAGGTCGCGGCCGTGGGTGAACTCGAAGCGGTTGGCCGGGTGGTGGCCGAAGTAATACATGCTCAGGGCGCTGAACTTGTCGGCCTCCGAGATGTCGACCGGCCACCACTTGCCGTCGGCGTAGAACTCCGCCCAGCAATGGTATCCGTCGGTGCCGCCCTCGTCGCGCTCGGAGGGGATGGCGGCGCCGATCGCGAAGCGCGCCGGGATGCCGACCGCCCGCGCCAGCCCGATGAAGTAGGCGTGGTAGTCGGTGCAGTTGCCGTAGAGGGAGTTGCAGGCGAACCGGGCGTCGCCCTGGCCCCAGCCCTCGCCGAACTTCTTGTACTGCATCTGGTCCATCACGTGGTCGTAGAGGGCGCGGGCGCGCATGAGGTCGCTGTCGCGGCCGATGATCGCCTTCTGGGCCTCGGCCGTGATGGTCGGGTCCGACGGCACCATCCGCTCGGGCTGCAGGTACGCGGCCGCGGCCACGGGGTCGCCCGGGTAGGCGCTCTTCTCGCGGCGCACGACGTCGTAGACGATCTCCAGCGGCCGGCCGCTGTCGGCAGCCGTGAGCTCGAGGAAGAGCACCCGGTTGCCGTGGGCGCGGTCGGTCAGCGTCTGCTGTCGGCCGGGGGCGTCGATCGATCGCACGGTCACGTCCTGGAACTCGTCCGAGCCGGCGAGCGGGATCCAGCAGCGCGCGGCGCCCGTGAACTCGGGCAGCGTCGCCTGGTAGCGGAACTCGAAGGTGTCGGTGCCGGACAGGACGCCGAGCAGGGCGTCCGACGCGTCGGCCACCGGGGCGCGCACCCATTGCTTCTCCCCGTTCTGCTCCCAGAGGTAGTAGGGGCGGCCGTTGAGCTTGTGGACCGTGGTCTCGGTCACGGTCATGGCGCCGGGGTCGCCGGAGAGGAAGAAGTCGATGTCGTAGAACTGGCCGTCGTCGCTGGCCATGTCCACGCAGGCGAAGTGGCGTTGCGGGGCCAGCGTCGCCAGGTATTCCACGTGGACCCGCACCAGGTTGAGCCGGAGCTGCCGGCCCTCGAAGGGCACGGTGAAGAATCCGTTGCCGAGGGCGACCTGCTCGGCGATGTGCTTCTCGATGCCCGCCTTGATGTCGCCGGTGACGATCGGCGGGGCTTCGGTGTCGGCGGCAGCCGGCGGGGCGAGGGCGACGCCCAGGGCGCCGATCACGGCCGCGGCCGCCAGGATCATCCTGACCTGGTCCAGCGTATGCGTCATCTCCGATCTCCTTTCCAACGGTCGGTTCATCCGCTGACGAGAGCGGCAACCCGCGGGGCTGCCGCTCTCGATCGATGGTGGCCGGTCGGCCGAACGGCTCAGTGCGCGGGATGGTCCTTGGGCTTCTCGGAGGCCGGCGCGGCGGCCTTCTCGGACGGCATGATCACCGTGTCGATGGCGTGGATGACGCCGTTGGCGGCGGTGACGTCGGCCTTGACGACCATCGCGCCGTCCACGGTCACCTGGCCGTCCTTGACCACGATGTCGAGATCCTGGCCGCTGATGTTGGTGGCCTTCATGGTCTTGACGTCGGCCGCCATGATCTTTCCGGGAACGACGTGGCAGGCCAGGATGCCGGCGAGCTTGGCCTTGTTGGCGGGCTTGAGCAGGTCCTCGATCGTGCCCGCGGGCAGCTTGGCGAACGCCGCGTCGGTGGGCGCGAACACCGTGAACGGGCCCTTGCCCTGGAGCGTCTCCACCAGGCCGGCGGCCTTGATCGCGGCGACGAGGGTGTTGAAGTCGCCCGCGGCGGCGGCGGCGGCGACGATGTCGGGTGCGGTCATCGCGTTCTTGGCGGCCTGCACCGGCGCGGTGGCGGTCGTCTGCTTGGGCTTAGACGGGTGCTCCTGGGCCTGGGCCACCTGGAACGTGACCGCGAGCAAGCACAGGGCGAACATGGCGGTCATCCGCTGGATCTTCATCAATGGCCTCCGGGTATGAAGAGGAACTGCGCGAACAGGCACTCCGATCGGATCGCCAATCGGGATTTCACTACTCCCAATTAATGTCTGATCCGGCCGGGCGCCAGCGCCCGGACCCGCGCGGAGCGGCGATCTGCGCCCGTTCACGGTATATTCCGACCGGACAATGCCTCTCAATAGGATGCAAGTCACCGACGTCCCATGAGGTCACGACGTGATCGGCCAGACGCTCGCCCACTACCAGGTCACCGCCCTGCTCGGCAAGGGCGGCATGGGCGAGGTCTACCGCGCCACCGACACCAAGCTGGGCCGCGACGTCGCCCTCAAGCTGCTGCCCCCCGGCGTCGCCCACGATCCCGAACGGCTGGCCCGGTTCCAGCGCGAGGCCCGGACCCTGGCCGCACTCCAGCATCCCAACGTGGCCTCGGTCTACGGCCTGGAGTCCGTGGGTGAGCTGACCTTCCTGGTCATGGAACTGGTGGAGGGCGAGGACCTCTCCGAGCGTCTGTTGCGGGGCGCCTTGCCCGTGGAGCGGGTCGTGGAGATCGCCGCCCAGATCGCCACGGGCCTCGAGGCCGCCCATGCCAAGGGCATCGTCCATCGCGATCTGAAGCCCGCCAACCTCAAGCTCGGCGCCGACGGCACGGTCAAGATCCTCGACTTCGGCCTCGCCCGCGCCTACGAGGGCGACACCAGCGCCGTGGACGACCCCTCGACCTCCCCGACCCTGACGGCGGCCATGACCCAGGCCGGTGTGATCCTGGGCACGGCGGCCTACATGGCGCCTGAGCAGGCGCGAGGGCGCGCCGTCGATCACCGGGCCGACCTCTGGGCCCTCGGCGTGATCACCTTCGAGATGCTCGCCGGGGAGCGGCTGTTCGTCGGCGAGACCACCAGCGACACCCTGGCGAGCGTCCTGCGCAGCGACATCCCCTGGGATCGGCTGCCGCCCGCGTTGCCGCCGAGTCTCCGCCGGCTGTTGACCCGGTGCCTGACCCGCGACCCGCGGCAGCGCCAGCAAGCCGCCGGCGACGCCCGCCTCGAGTTGCTGGCCGCCGCCAACGAGGCCCCCACGGCCGCCGGCCGGGAGAGCTCCGACCAGCCGGCCCGCGCCGGCCCGTCCTGGCGCTGGGCGTTGCCGCTCGCGGTGATCGTGGCGCTGGGCGCCGGCCTGACGGGCCGCCTGCTGTCGCCGGCAGCCCCCGTGGGTGAGCCGGCGATCATGCGGCTCGATCTGGCCCTGTGCGACGAGGGCGAGCTCCCACACGAGCTCGGCCCGGGCGCGCTGCTCACGCCCGACGGCGAGTCCATCGTCTTCCTGCGGGACCTCGGCAGCCGGCGCCAGCTGATGGTCAGGCGGCTCGACGAGGACGCGGCCCGACCCCTGCCGGGCACCGAGAACGCGACGATGCCGTTCCTGTCGCCGGATGGCCAATGGGTCGCGTTCTTCGCGGGCAACAGGTTGCTGAAGGTCTGGCTGGGCGGCGGCTCGCCGCTCGAGATCTGCGCCGCCGACGGCGAGCGCGCCCGTGGCGGGGCCTGGGGACGGGGCGACCGGATCGTGTTCACGCCCAACACCGCCGCGGGCCTGCTGATCGTCGACGCGGCCGGGGGCGAACCGACCCCGCTGACCACCTTGGACGAAGCGCGCGCCGAGCGCTCGCATCGGTGGCCCGACTTCCTGCCCGACGGCCGGCACGTCGTGTTCAACACCCAGTTCCACAACCGCGACTATCACGACGGGAACATCGAGGCGGTCGACGTGGCCACCGGCGAGCGCCACATCGTCCACCGCGGCGGCGCGTTCGCGCGCAGCGTCGACGACCGGCACCTGATCTTCGTACGCGACCATACGGTCTACATGCTGGAGGTCGACGCGCAGGTGGCGGCGCAGAGCGAGCCGCTGCCCGTGCTCGCGGACGTCGCGGCCAACACCGGCGACGAGACCATCGGCGACGGCAGCGCCGAGCTGAGCGTGTCGGCCGCCGGCGGCATCCTCTACGGCCGCGACCGTGCCCGGCAGCGAGAGGGCCGCCTGGCCGTCGTCGACCTCGCCGGCCAGGCCCGGTACCTCGACGCGCCGAGCTCCCACTACTTCTTCCCGCGGGTCTCGCCCGACGGCCGCCGCGTCGTCGTCACCTCGTTCCTCGACAACCGCAACGAGGTCTGGCTCTATGATCTCGAGGATGGTCCGGCGTTCCGCCTGCTGTCCGCCGACGGGGTCGCGACCATGGGCTTCTGGAGCAGCGACGCCCGCTCCATCTACCTCGGGTACGGCGACTGGTCGTCCCGCGACATCGTCCGGCTCGACCTCGACAGCCGCGGCAGCACGGTGCCGGCGGTGGTGTCGCCCGACGACATCTTTCCCCAGGACGAGTCGCGCGACGGACGCTGGATCTTCTTCGATCGGCATTCCAGCGACCAGGTCTGGGAGGTCATGCGCGGCGCCCTGCGCGCGCGCGGCGACCTGCCCGTCGCCGCCGACCAGTTCGAGAGCTTGATCACCTCGTCGGGCCATCCCGGCTCGGTCAGGGTCTCGCCGGACGGCCGCTGGCTCGCCTTCGAGCTCCTCGAGCAGGGCTCGTTGAATGTGCAGGTCTGCGACCTGGAGCAACCCAGCCGCCGGTGGTTGATCTCCGACGGTGGCGGGACATGCGCGTCGTGGTCGGACGACGGCCGGCGGCTCTATTACCTCAGCGGCCGGACCATGATGAAGGTCGACCTGAACCCCGGACCCGCCGGCCTGCAGCCGACGCCGCCGGTGAAGCTCTTCGACGCCCCGCTGGTGACCATGACCGGCGTCTGGGTCCTGGACAAGATCCCGGGCCGCGACGCCTTCCTCATGGTCCTCGAGGTCCCGGACGACCCCGAGAGCGCGCGCAAACCGGGCGATGTCGTCCTGTTCCTCGACTGGCGCCGGTCGTGGAGCGTCCGGTGACGCCCCGATCTCCGGCCTCTCAACGGACCAGCGACACCTGCCGGCTCGCGCGGGCGCCGGCCGCGGCGATGTCGACGAGGTAGACCCCGCTCGGACAGTCGCGGCCCTGCTGATCGCGCCCGTTCCAGAGCAGCGCGTGCCGGCCGGCGCCCAGCGTCTCGTCGCAGAGCACCCGCACCCGGCGTCCCGACGCATCGCGGACCGTCACCGTGGCCCGCGCCGTGGCGCCGAGGGTGAAGCTCACCGTGGTCCGCGGGTTGAACGGGTTCGGTGCGCAGGTGAGCTGGAGGTCGGCCCCGGGGACCTGGTCCTGCGGGGCTTCCGTGGTGGTCCGCACCGAGTAGTCCCAGATGCCGCGCCCGTAGGTCCCGAAGCGCACCACCTGTGCGGCCGGCACCGCCTCCACGCACCAGTAGGTGGTGAGCGGCGCGGTGGCGCCGCCGATGTATTCCCACAGGTCGGTGGCGGGGTCGAGGCGGTAAGGGCCCGCCTCGGTGGCGGCGTAGACGACGTCGCTGGTGGGGCTCTCGAGGGCCAGCCCGTAGACCAGGGTCGCGGGCAGGCCGCTGCCGGCGCCGTCCCAGGTCTCGCCGCCGTCCGCCGTGCGCCACACCGGGTGCCCGCCGTAGCCGCTGCCGCCGATCCAGGCGCGGTCCGGGTCGCCCGCGGAGTGGACGATGGCCGTCCCGTAGAAGTAGTGCGCGCTCGGGCCCGTGTCCGGCGACAGGCGCCACTGCTGGCCGCCGTCGGCGGTATGCCAGATGCGGCCGTTGTCGACCACGGCGAGGCGCTTCTGGTGGTCGGCGGGCGAGATGCCGAACGCCGTCAGGTAGTTGCCGCCGGCCGTGGTGAAGAGCTGGCTCGACGGCGTGTAGAAGACCTGGTCGCCGCCCAGCCACGAGGCCTTGTGCAGGCGCGCGCCGCAGAAGTAGAAGGACCGGGCGTTGTCCGGGTCGGCGACGATGAACGGCAGCCAGCCGTACGCCTCGTTCGCGGGGAAATCGAGGTAGCCGCTGAGAATCGGCGCCTGCTCGCCTTGCTGCACGAGCACGAAGCCGGGATAGACCGAGTAGACGATGCCGTGGCTGCCGTCGCTGCTGGTGAGGTGGCCGTAGTCGCCGCTGACGAGCTGCACGAAGTCCCAGGTGGGGCCGCGGCCCGGGCCGGTGCTGCGCTGGTAGCCCTGATCCTGGGCGCCGGCGAGCACGAGCTCGGGGTCGTTGACGCTGGTGAGCGTGCCGTAGTACTGGCTGACGCCCAGGCCGCTGAGGGAGATGTTGGTGACCGAGACCAGACCATCGTCGCTGCGGAAGAGGCCGCCGTCGGTATCGGCGTACCAGGTCTCGCCGCCGCCGGCCAGGGGGATGCAGTCGAGGCCGGGGAAGTCGGCGTGCAGCTTGTGCAGCGGGTCGTCGTAGTAGTCCCACCAGTTGTTGACCTTGGCGAAGCTGCCGCCGCCGTCGGTCGACCGCCACAGCTCGACGCCGGCGAAGGCCACCAGGTCCGGGTTCACGCTCGAGGCGCAGAGGGTCTCCCAGAAGTCCTCGATCAGGTCGCGTTCGGCCCAGCTCGTGCCCGCGGTGACGGAGCGGTAGAGGCGCCACTGGTTGCTCACCCTGACCGCGGCGTAAAGCGTGGGCGCTCCGGCCTCGCTTCCCGTCAACACCACGTTGCTGACCGGGGCGACGGGCAACGTGCCGAGGTCGCTCCAGACGATCAGCGAGGTGTCGCTGCGGTACAGGCGGTTGCCGTCCACGAGGTAGACCGCGCCGCCCGTGCGGCGGTCGAGCCAGAAGTCGCCGACGCCGCTGGCGAGATGGCGCACCTGCAGGTAGCTGCGGCCGGCGTCGCGCGAGGCGTAGAGATCCAGGGAGCCGCCGCTGCGGGCGAGCAGCAGCACCCGGTCGGGATCGCCGGCGTCGCGGGCCACGCGCTTGCAGAGGTTGAAGCTGGCCGGAACGCCGAGGGGAGCCAGCCAGGTGACGCCCTCGTCGTCGCTGCAGTGCAGGCCGCCGTCGTCGGTGATGGAGGTGATGACGTCGCCCGCCGCGCCGGCGATCGCCAGGCCGTGCGAGCCGCCCCAGAGGTTGTCGCCGAGGGGCCGCCAGCCCTGGCCGTCGAGGGAGCCTTTCCAGACGCCGCCGCGGGAGGAGCCGCCGTAGAGGCTGTCGCCCAGGACCGACACCGCGGCCGTGTGCATGCGGCCAGCCTGGTTGCGGCTGCCGACCTCGCGCCAGCGGTCGTCCTGGTCGCGGCGGCCTGCGTCGGCGTTGCGGCGTTCCTGCAGGACGCGCCCGTTGTCGCGCTCGATGGCGCGCCAGTCCACGCCGGGCGCCGTGCGATGCATCGCCTCGAGCCAGGCGCGGCGGCCGTCCTCGTTGCGGCGCTCGGCGTCGCGGTCGAGGCGGTGCTCGGTGGGGCGCGGGGGCAGATGGCGCAGGCGCGGGACGGCGATCACGGCGGTCACGGCGACCAGGGCGAGGCTGGCCAGGATGAACAGGCGGCGGATGGACATGGAGAGCCTCTCGTGGCAGGGACGTTCGTCGTGACCATTCTACACCATGGCGGGAGCGGAAGCGCGGGTCTTCTGCTGCGTGGTCCCGTCCGCTCAGTCGCCTTCCTTCACCACGTTTGCCGGTTCCAGCGTCGCGAGGTGCCGCAGGTTCCGCATCACCCGCCGCGCCAGCATGAGCGCCATCCCGCCCACCGCCACCAGGCCGAACAGATCGAATACCGTGGCCTGCACACCGAATACGGTGTACTGAATGGGCCCGATGAGCACCGCCACCGTGTTGAGACCGATCAGGATCAACCGGGTCTCCGTGGGCCCCACCACGCCGTAGCCGAAGCGGAAGTCGCCCAACACCTGGCTCTCGAGGTAGACGTTGATCGACAGGATGAGGTAGCCGACGACGATGGCCAGGCCCACGGCGAGCAGCATGTAGGGCGACAGGCCGAGCCCGAGACCGATCGCCAGGGTGGAGAACGCGTCGGTCAGATGGTCGAGGTAGAAGCCGTAGCGAGGGCGCTGGATCCGGCGCACGCGGGCGGTGGTGCCATCGAGGCTGTCGCCGAACCAGTTGATCAGGAAGCCGAGGCTGGCGATCCACAGCCACCACACGGCATGGTTGGACATGACGTAGGCGAACGTGATGAGCGCCGAGCCGAGCATGCCCAGCACGGTGAGGTGGTCGGGAAGGACCCAGCGGGGCAGGCGTTCGGAGATCCGGATCAACAGCCGCTTCTCGACCTCGCTCAGGACGAACGTGGCGCGGCGGGTCGGGTCGTTGCTCATGGGCAGTTCCTTCGTGATGCGCGGACCTGCCCGGCGGGGTTGCGGGCGAGGCCATTGAAACGCCGCGGTCGGAATGATGGTTCCGCGCGGTGAGGGGGCCGCGCGCTCCCCTGCGCCCGGGGGCGAGGCGGCCGCATTCAGGCCGAACCCGGGAATTCCTCGTCATCGCCGCAATCGGGTGGAATCGCCACGGAATCGGCCTTGCGGGCCGCCGGGTGCATCTGCGGTCGGCATGAGCAACGCCGTGGCCGCCGTCGCGAAAATGATTCCGGGCGGGAACCGCGGCGGCGGCCTACGTTGCGGTCCAGGACGGGCGACCGCGCTCGTCCTTTGTTTTCTGGGGACCGGCCAGCCGGACCGATCATGGACAGGAGGCCGTCCCCCAGTCAGGACCAAGGACGTTCCGAATTGAAGAAGATCTACGTGGGTAACCTCAGTTTCGACAGCACCGACCGCGACCTCTCCACCATGTTCGCCGAGTTCGGTGACGTGGCCAGCGCGTCGGTGGTCATGGACCGCGACACGGGCCGTTCGCGGGGCTTCGGCTTCGTGGAGATGTCGGACGACGCCGCTGCCATGAAGGCCATCCAGGCCGTCAACGGCAAGCAGGTCGACGGTCGCGAGCTCAACGTCAACGAGGCGCGCCCGCGCGAGCCGCGCAGCAGCGGTTCCCGGTGGTAGCACCGGTTCAGCCGGCCTGACGGCCGGTCGAGCGGCTGGATACCACGACCCCGTCCTCGTCGAGAGGACGGGGTCGTTTCCTTCGCCGCGACCGGTCAGCCCTTCGCCGCGGCCGCGAAGGCCGGCTTGAACACCAGGCCGGCGAACTCCCGGTAGCTCGTGGGGGTGGTGTTCGCCTCGGTCCGCCGCTCGTGGGCCCGCACCAGGCCGGTGGCGATCGCCTCGGACAGCTCGCCCAGGCTTTCGGCCATGACCCGGCTGACCCCCATGCCGGCGATCGCCGCGACGAGCTGCTCGCGGGTCACCGTCACGTGGGAGATGGGGCGGCCGAGGAGATCGGAGAGGATCTGCGCCACGTCGTCGTAGCTGATCTCACCCGGGCCCTGGAGCTCCATCACGCGCGCGCCGCGCCAGTCGCGTCGGTGCAGCAGCTCGGCCGCGCGCACCCCGATATCCCGCGTCGCGATCATGGGGAACCGGGTGCCGGCGGGGAACGACGTGGACAGGCTGCCCGTGTTCAGGATGTTGCCGATCTGCATCAGGGTGTTCTCCATGAAGTAGGGCGGGCGCAGGTGCGTCAGGTTCGCGATGCCCGCCGCGTTCAGGATCGCCTCGGCCGCATGCAGGCCGGCCACCGGACCGTTGCCGGCGGCCAGCTCGGCGCCGACGCTCGACAGGTGGACCACGTGGGGGATGTCGTTGGCCTTGGCGGCGGCAGCCGCCGCGCGGGCGAAGCTGCCGTAGTAGGCCTGGATGTCGTCGATCTGGTACGAGCTGGGCGTGAGCACGAACAGGGCCTCGGCGCCGCGGGTGGCCGCGGTCATGACGTCGGGGTCGGCGTGGCTGCCCTCGACGACCGTGGCTCCCTGCCGCGTCCACTGGCTCACCCTGGTCGCGTCACGGGCGACGAGTACCGGCTTCTCGCCGCGCGCCAGCAACTCGCTGGTCACGACGGAGCCGATGTGTCCGGTCGGGGTGGTGATGACGATGCTCATGGCGATATCTCCTTGCGGGCCTCAGGGCTTGCGTTCGTTTGCGGTGTCACATACCATAGATACACAGCAATGGTGAAACAATGACAGATAGTGCTAGATCATTGTTCAGAACTCCAATTTGGAGTCACAGACATGGACGCTCTCGCTGACATCCTGAACACCGTACACCTCAGCGGGAGCCTCTATTGCCGGTCCGAGCTGACCGCACCGTGGGGCATGGCGGTGCCGCGAGGCGAAACGGCCCAGTTCCACGTCGTGCGCCGTGGGCGATGCTGGCTGGTGCTCGACGACGACGCTCACCCCCGGGAGCCGCTCCGCCTCGAGGCCGGAGACATGGTGGTGCTGCCCACGGGGAGTGCCCACCGGATGGTCGACGATCCGGCCACCCCGACGATCCCGCTCGACCAGCTGATCGCCACGCTGCTGCCCACGGCGACCGCCACCGGACCCGCCGGGCCGCTGGTCTTCGGCGGACGTGGCGAGCCGACGACCCTCATCTGCGGGTACTTCCGGTTCGCGGCCGGTGCGGCCCACCCGCTGCTGTCGGTCCTGCCGGCGGTCGTCTACCTCCGGGGAGAGGGCGGCCGGGCGCGCTCGTGGCTCGAATCGACCCTCGACGTCATCGCCGCCGAGGCCACGGCCGGCCGGCCCGGTGGCGAGGCTCTCGTCAACAAGCTCACCGAGGCCCTCTTCATCCAGGTGATCCGGGCCTATCTCGAGGAGCAGGACGGAGCGGACCCGAGCTGGCTGGCCGGATTGCGCGATCCCCAGATCGCCGCCGCCCTCGGCATGATCCACCGGGATCCCGCCGGGCCGTGGACGGTCGAGCTGCTGGCCGCGAGGGTCGGCATGTCGCGTTCGTCGTTCTCGGCGCGCTTCCGCGAGCTGGTGGGCGAACCCCCGTTGCACTACCTGACCCGCTGGCGCATGCAGGTGGCGGCCGACCACATCCGGGCCGACCGGCTGTCCCTCGCCGAGATCGCCGGGGCGGTGGGTTACGCGGCCGAGGCCAGCTTCAGCAAGGTGTTCAAGCGGTTCCTCGGCGTGGCGCCGGGGGCGTACCGGCGGCAGGCCGAGTCCGCGCGTTGACCGCCGTGACCCGCGGCCGACGCCCGTTGCGTTCCGGCCGCGTCCGGGTGATGATGAGGATCGCTCGGACCTCGGGCCAGCGAACGACGACGACCGGATTCCATCACCCTCCCGCGAAACGACGGTCCCCCCGATGTTCCTGATCCGCCGCATCCCCGACGACGCCCTCGAGGTCAACCGCTCGGCCATCGACCAGGCTATCGCCATCCTGAACGCCCAGTTCCCCGACGCGCCGGCCGGCGAGTTCGCCGATCTGGCCGTCAAGCTGCGCGATCCCCTCAGCCGCAGGCTGCGGTCGATCCTGCTGGTGGCCGAGGACCGCGACGGCCGCGTCCAGGGCTGCGCCATCGTGCTGCACGAGCCCAACCTGCAGCTCGTCTTCCTGGACTTCCTGGCCGCCCAGGTGCGCCTGACGAGCCGCGGGATCGGCGGCGCGCTCTACACCGCGGTGCGCGAGACGGCCGTCGCCCTCGGCGCGCCCGCGGTGCTCTGCGAGTGCGACCCCGACAGCCAGCAGCCCGGGCAGCCGGCCGAGGTCCTCGCGATCAACCGTGCCCGGATGCGGTTCTACGAGAACTTCGGGGCCCGGCCGGTGGTGGGCACGGATTTCGAGCGGCCGCTGGGCCCGGACTCCGGACCGATGCCCGTCCTGGTCTGCGATCCCCTCGACCATCCCGCGCCGCCGCGCCGCCGGTACATGCGGGCGGCCGTGCAGGCGGTGCTCGAACGGCGGTACGCCAGGGTCTGCTCGCCGGAGTACGTGCGCGAGGTGGTGGCGTCGTTCCGCGACGACCCCGTGCGCCTGCGCGAGCCGCGCTACGTGCGCAAGGCGCCGCCGCCGATCGCCGTCAACCCGGCGCCCGGTGAGCGGATCGCCATGGTGGTCAACGATCGCCACGACATCCACCACGTGTCCGACCGCGGATACGTGGAAGCGCCGGTGCGCGTGAACCGGATCCTCGCCGAGCTGGCCAACACGTCGCTATGCGAGCGGTTGCCGGTGCGCAGCCATTCCCTGGATGCGGTGCGCGACGTCCACGACCCGGCCTTCGTCTCCTATCTGCGACGCGTGTGCCTGGCGTTGCCGCCGAACCAGTCGGTCTACCCGTACGTGTTCCCGCTGCGCAACACCGCCCGGCCGCCGCAGGACCTCGCCCTGCGCGCCGGCTACTTCTGCATGGACACGTTCACGCCCCTGAGCCGCAATGCGTTCCTGGCCGCGCGGCGGGCCGTGGACTGCGTGTTGACGGCCAGTGAGGCCATCCGTCGCGGCCGGCGTCTGGCCTACGCCCTGGTGCGCCCGCCGGGACATCATGCCGAGCGCCGGGTGTTCGGGGGGTTCTGCTACTTCAACAACGCAGCCATCGGCGCCAACGACCTGCTGCGCCTCGGCCGGGTGGCCATGCTCGACCTCGACTACCACCACGGCAACGGCCAGCAGAACATCTTCTACGCCCGCGACGACGTGCTGACGGTCTCCATCCACGGCCACCCGCGGTTCGCCTACCCGTACTTCACCGGCTTCAGCGACGAGCAGGGCGAGGGCGCCGGCCGCGGCTACAACGTCAACGTCCCGCTGCCCGAGCAGCTGGACGGCACCGGCTACCGCGAGGCCCTCGACCAGGCGCTGCGCCGGGTGCAGACGTTCAAGCCCACCGTGCTGGTGGTCTGCCTGGGACTCGACACGGGCAAGGGCGACCCCACCGGCACCTGGAGCCTCGGCGCGGCCGACTTCACGGAGAACGGACGCCGGGTCGGCGCCCTCGGCCTGCCCACGCTGGTGGTGCAGGAGGGCGGGTATCGGACGGCGAACCTGGGCCGCAACGCGCGCTGCTTCCTCGAGGGTTTGGCGCTGGGAGCATTCCAGTCATGAGGGCTGGTCGGCGGGGGCGAGCTCGTCGGGCCAGGCCTTCGCCGTCCAGGTCTCGAGGCCCTGCAGCGGAGCGAACCACTGGGGGCTCGAGACGAGTCTGAACCGGCGGTCGGGACCCGGTCCCGGCTGCCGCTCCACGCGCCAGAGGATCCACGCGGCCTCGGGGAAGCGAGGTCCGGCGAGCGACGCGCTGAACAGCCGCAGCAACGTGGCCCGCGGGTCCAGGCCCGCCGCGATGATCCTCGCGAGCAACGCCGGATCGACCGTCGGCGCATCCAGCCAGGCGTTGCCGCGCTCGCTGGTCGTGGTCAGGGACAGGTCGACGGCCACGGCGTCGGGGCGGTCGTAGTCGCGCGGGAAGGCCTTCTGCAGCAGCACCACGGCCTCGAAGATTCCCGCCTGCCGGGAGAGGTCGGCGAACTCCTCCCACGGCCGCACCCCGGTGAGGTCATGCGCGAGGTTCCGGCGCACGCCGCCGCGCATGGTGTCGCCGAAGATCACCTCCAGGACACGGTCGGCGGCCTCGTCGGGCGCGAGGTCCTGCAAGGCGAGCAGGGCCAGGTCGGCCGCCTCGGACTCGGCCACCCCGTCCACCTCCAGGCGGACGAGCAGCGCCAGCAGACGGTTGCCGGGCCAGCCGTCCGGCAACTCGTGGATCTCCTGCCAGGCGAGCAGCTGCGCCTGGAAATCACGCGGTTCCCTTGGCATGGTCCCCCCCTGAAGACTGCGGCAGCGCCCTGGCGGTCGGCCGGCGGCGCCGCCGGGTGGTCGAGGGGACCAGGTGCCGCATGAACTCCAGCTTCCCGAAGCAGAGCAGACGGTCGCCCGCCTCGAGCACGCGCGACGGGCGCGGGTTGGGGATCACCAGGGTGCCGCGGTTGAGCGTGAGCACGTTGATGTCCTTCTCCCGCAGCCCCGAGGCCTCGATGGTCTTGCCCACGTATTCCGAGCCCCGGGGGATGTGGATCTCCGCCACGCCGTATCCGCGGCTCACGGTCAGCCGCTGCCGCAGGTCGATCTCGGGGAAATCCACCTGGGCGGCGATGTAGTCGACGATCACGCCGGCGATGTCGAGCCGCGTGCAGGCCTCGATGCCCTCGAGGCCGGGCGACGAGTTCACCTCCATCACCTGTGGCCCGTCGCGGCCCTCCAGGAGGTCGACTCCCGCCACCCTCAGGCCCATGATCTGGGCCGCGCGCACGGCGGTCTCGTTGTAGGCGTCGTCCAGGACCACGGGCTCGGTCATGCCGCCGCGGTGCACGTTGCTGCGGAACTCCTGCCCCTGGGCCACGCGGCGCATGGCGGCCACCACGCGGTCGCCGACGACGAAGGCGCGGACGTCGCGGCCCTTGCTCTCGGACACGAACTTCTGGATCAGCACGTTCTGCTTCTGGCTCTGCAACAGCTCGATGATGGCCTCGGCCGACTCGACCGTTTCGGCGAGCAGCACGCCGATGCCCTGGGTGCCCTCGAGCAGCTTGATGACCACCGGCGCGCCGCCGACCCGGGCGATGGCGGGCAGGACGTCCTTCTTGTCGCGCACGAAGGTGGTCGTGGGGATGCCGATATGGTGGCGGCTGAGGATCTGCAGGCTGCGCAGCTTGTCGCGCGAGTTGACGATGCCGATCGACGCGTTGGCGCAGAAGATGTCCATCTGCTCGAACTGGCGCACCACCGCGGTGCCGAAGTACGTGATCGACGCGCCGATGCGCGGCAGCACGGCCGAGAACGGCGGCAGCGGCTTCTGGTTGTAGTAGAGGTCCGGCTCGCCCTTCTCGAGGTCGATGGCGAACTTCAGGGTGTTCAGGATGGTGACCTTATGGCCGCGCTGCTGGGCCGCGATCCGCAGCCGACGCGTGCTGTAGCAGCGGGGGCTGCAGGACAGGATGGCGAGTTTCAAGGGGCCTCGATTCTCCGCGGCCGTGCAGCCGCTCTCGGGAGGGATGATCAGCCGGTGGCCGTGGAGATGCGCTTCGGCTTGCCGCCGAAGTAGGATCGGCTCGCGTCGACCAGGAAGCGGCGCCGGACGGCCTCGCGGCCGAGCAGCATGCGGAACCCCATCTCGTCGCGGCTCGCCAGGGTCAGCTCCACGAGCCAGGTGCCACCGAGCAGCGAGACGCCGGTGAGGATCACCGGCCGCTGCGCCGACTTGCCGTTGGAGCTGCGCACCGACCGGTACTCGAGCACGCGCGCCTCGGCCACGACCGTCCGGACACGCTTGCGCTGCACCGGGTGCACCTGGAAGCGCACCCAGTCCTCCCCGTCGCGCGTGAAGCGCTCCAGATCGAAGGCGTGCAACGACGACGAGCGGGCGCCGGTGTCGACCTTGACCTTGATGGCCGGGATGCCGAGATCCGGCAATCCGACCCATTCCCGCCAGCCGATGACCGGCAGGTCGGGATCCGTACGTCCGGCCATGTCGCGTGCGACCTCGTCGTCGGGGGTTGCTCGATGCCTGCGCCCACAACGTAACGCCAATGCCGAGATCGCACCCGCGCGGACGGGGTGGTCGCCACCGGGCCTGGGGCGGAGATAGGCGAGTTTGATTATCCTGGTTCGATATCCGGCACCCGTCGTACGACCGCATTCCAGCCCGAGGACGCCACATGATCGGCACATCGCTCCTCCACTACGAGATCAAGTCGAGCCTCGGCAAGGGCGGCATGGGCGAGGTCTTCTGCGCCCGCGACACCAAGCTGGGTCGCGACGTCGCGATCAAGGTGCTGCCCGCCGAGCTGAGCGGCGACCCCGAGCGCGAGGCCCGCTTCCAGCGCGAGGCCCGGGCCCTCGCCAGCCTCCAGCATCCCAACGTGGCCTCGGTCTACGGCTTCGAGGAGGCCGGTGGCGTCCGCTTCCTCATCATGGAGCTGATCACGGGCGCCGAGCTGACCGAGCGCATGAAGGAGGGGCCGATCCCCGTTGCCGAGGCCCTCGGGATCGCCCGCCAGGTGGCGGCGGGGCTCGAGGCGGCCCACGAGGCCGGCATCGTCCACCGCGACCTCAAGCCCGCCAACATCATGCAGACCGCCGAGGGCGAGGTGAAGATCCTCGACTTCGGCCTCGCGCAGGCCTGGTTCGGCGACGGCGGCGGCGGCACCGGCTCGTCCACCGCGCCCACCATCACCGCGGCCATGACCCAGGCCGGCGCGATCCTCGGCACGGCGGCGTACATGAGCCCCGAGCAGGCGCGCGGCAGCAACGTCGACCGCCGTGCGGACATCTGGGCGTTCGGCGTCATCCTGTTCGAGATGCTGACCGGCAAGCGGCTCTTCCAGGGCGACACGGTGAGCGACACCCTGGCCGCCGTCCTGCGGGCCGAGCCCGAGTGGGACACCCTGCCGGTCGAGGAGGCGCCCGCCCTGTGCCGCCTCATCGAGCGCTGCCTCGAGCGCAACCCCAAGCAGCGCCTGCGCGACATCGGCGAGGCCCGCATCTTCCTGCAGGACGGCGGCGCGAGCGGCACCCACCTGAGCTTCTCGCGGCTGGACCACGTCGTCGGGCCCGCGGGTCGGCCGGCGGGTCGGCCGCCGCTCGTCCTGGCGGCCGCGGTGGCCGCCGTCTGCCTGGCGGTCGGGGCGCTCGCCGGCTGGCAGATCCTGGGCAAGCCCGCGCCGGCGCCCGTCCTGCACGCGATGATCCCGCCGCCGCGCGACACCGACTACGACCTCAAGGGCACCGCCCCGGGCCCGGCCATGCTGTCGCCCGACGGCACCATGGTCACCTTCGCCGCGGTCGACGCGCAGGGCGTCTCGCGGCTCTACCTGCGGCACCTCGACCAGGGCGAGTCGGTGGGCCTGCCGGGCACCGAGGGCGCCGTGTACCCGTTCTGGTCGCCCGACAACCGCGCCATCGCCTTCTTCGAGAACGGCGCCGGCAAGCTCCGCAAGGTGGCCGTGGCCGGCGGGCCGCCGGTGACGCTCTGCCCCGCGCCCAACGGCAAGGGCGGCACCTGGAACCGCGACGGCGTCATCGTCTTCGCACCCGACTACAACGTGCCGCTCTTCCGCGTGCCGGCCATCGGCGGCGAGCCGGTGGCCATCACCAGGCTCGCCCCGGAGTTCGATTCGCATCGCCATCCGCGCTTCCTGCCCGACGGCGAGCGGTTCATCTTCACCGCCCGGCGTGGCGGCGGCGGCCAGGTCAACAGCATCTACCTCGCCTCGCTCGACACGACGGTCGCGCCGCGGGTCATCGGCGAGAGCCAGGCCGACGCCGACTTCGCCGACGGCCACCTCCTGACCGTCCGCGAGGGCGTCCTGATGGCGACGCCCTTCTCGCCCGACCAGGACCACGTCACCGAGGGCGGCGTGCCGCTGGTGGAGAACATCCTCACCCTGCCCGGGGCGGCGGTGGCCGTGTTCTCGACCTCGGCGTCGGGCATGCTGGTCTTCCAGACCGGCGCCTCGATGGAGGCCGGGACCCTCCTCTTGTGGACCGATCTGGCCGGCGGCGCCTCCGAGCCCATCGGCGATCCCGGCCAGATGTACCATCCCGCGATCAGCCCCGACGGAGCGCGGGCCGTCATCGAGGTCGAGAACGCCTCGGACGAGGGCACCGACCTCTGGCTCGTCGACCTCGCGTCCGGGCTCAAGACCCGCTTCACCTTCGCCGTCGGCGACGAGACGCGGGCGGTCTGGTCGCGCGACGGCGCCTCGGTGTTCTACCAGTCGCAGCACGACGGCGTCTCGCGCGTCATCCAGCAGCCGGTGGAGGGCCAGGGCGCCGGCGCCATCGTCGTCGAGTCGACGCGGGAGGCGTCGCCCTCGAGCTTGAGCCCCGATGACGGCGACCTGCTGCTCAACTGGGAGTGCGAGGACAGCCGGATCGAGATGCGGCGGCTGTCGCTGAACGAGGGCGACGGCGTGCCGGTCACCGTCGCCTCGGTGGCCGGCAAGAACCTCGGTGGCGGCAAGTACTCGCCGGACGGCCGCTGGATCGCGTACCACACCGAGACCGCGGCCGGCTGGGACGTGTTCGTCATCCCGGCCGCCGGCGGGGCGCGCAAGTGGCAGGTCACCAGCGACGGCGCGGTCTACCCGAAATGGAGCCGCGACGGCACGCGGCTGTGGGTCAGCAGGTTCAGCGGGGAGCTGCGCTCGTACGAGGTCGACGGCAGCGGGCAGACCTTCAAGGTGGGGCCCCACCGGAGCGAGGTGACCGTCGCGTCGCCCGAGGCCTCGGGCTGCTTCTACGACCTGCACCCCGACGGCCTGCATCTCCTGCAGACCGGAACGGACCCCTCGTTCCGCGCCGAGGTCTCGTACCTCCACCTGGTCACCGACTGGCGGCGCGGCCTGATGCAGTGACCGCCCGTGGTGGTCGGCCGGGCGTGGTCCGGGGGCACAGGTGTGCCGTCCGGGCACGCCGGCGGCGGTGGTGCATCCTTCGCGGCAGACCAACACAACCTCTTACATGGCAGTCTCTTATGGGCGGATTCGGCCCGTCGGCGCCGCGGCACGATTGTCGCAACTCGGATCTCGAGCCACGACGGTCCCGCGCGCCGGCCTCCTGCCGGGCCCGGGCCCCATCCCGAATCCCGAGACCGGAGGTCAGCCATGACGACCCTGCGCACGTTCACCCTCTTCACCCTGCTGCTCGCCGCCACGGGCGCGTTCGCCCTCGACCAGGAAGGCGGCGTCCGCTTCCTCGTCGGCGATCCCGTCGGCGACTTCGGCGACAACGTCGACGACAACGGCTACGGCCTCGCCCTGCACTACGGCGTGCGGCCGCAACGTTCGGTCACCCTCGGCGTCGGCCTGCACGGCATGACCTACGGCAGCGAGTCGACCACCTACCGCCTGCCGCTCGTCGACGAGTTCGACCTGACCACGACCAACAACCTGGCCGGCGGTTTCCTCTTCGCCCAGTGGCGGCCCCTCGATGGGTTCGTGCAGCCCTACGCCGAGGGCCGCGTCGGCATCAACTACCTGTGGACGGAGTCCAAGCTCGAGGACGACGGCTGGTGGAACGATGACGAGGTCGCGCGCAAGACCAACCAGGACGACTTCGCGACGTTCTGGACCGCCGGCGGCGGCCTCCTGATCCGTCTGAGCGAGGGCAACCGCGCCGAGAAGCGGCCGGGCGTGTTCCTCGACCTCAAGGCCACGTACCAGCACGGCGGCAACGCGGAGTACCTCACCGAGGGCGCCATCACCCTGGTGGACGACGAGCCCGTCTTCGCGACGTCCGAGAGCACGACCGAACTGACGACCTACGAGTTGGGCGTGGTGCTGACGTTCTGAACGCCGACCCGAGCGCGGGCGGGTGCAACCGGTCGCCGGTGGCGGAATCCCGAAGATCCGCCGCCGGCGGCCGATCGCCGTCTAGGGCGTCCGGCCACTTGCCGGGGACGTTCCCTGCGCGTCGACCGCGGTCGACAGGGCGTCGACCCGCGCCCGCAGCTCGGCGAGCTCGCGCGCGAGGCGCGCCTGGTCGTCGCGGCGGCTCTGCTCCTGCTCGGCGGCCAGGTCGCTCTCCGCGGGCGACTGCGCGGGCAGGCTGGCCGCGTCGATGTGCCCGCCGGCGACGGCCGGACCGGCGGCGGCCGCGGAGACCGTGCCGTAGGCCGACGGCACGAACAGCAGGTTCAGGTGGGTCTTGGTGATGTAGGCGTTGCAGCCGTAGTTCCGGGCCACGAGGTAGAACGTGTTCGATCCGGCGCTGACCGGGAACACGGCCGTCGGCGCGACGGAGGTCAGGTACTGGCCGCCGGCGGCCGACGTCGGCAGGAACCATTCGAGGACCTGCTCGGAGAGCAGGGCGCCGCTCGTCTCGGAGAGCCCGAATTGCACGTAGCAGAAGACGCCGCTGAGCTTGTCCATCTCCACCACCAGAGCGGCCGTGGCCAGGACGTAGCCGCTGGAGGGCGCGAAGACCGTGCGCGACGTCACCGTCTCGAACGTCTCGTGCACGGTGAAGGCGGTCGTGGTGTAGTCCGTGCGGGACGCCACGCCCGCCTCGTTCAGGGTCTCCGACGCATTCACCGACGACCCCGGCAGTTGCACCGCGAGATCGCCCGTCTGCTCGAGGTCGAAGGCGACCGTGCTGTTGCCCTGGAAGAGGATCTTCGGGTCGCCGTTGCTGCCGTAGTCGCCGTTGACCTGCAGGGCCGCCAGCCCGCGACCGCTGGCGATCTGCAGGAAGCCGCCGTTGCCGCTGAGGTCGGGTTGGAGCATGGAATGGATCGCGCCGTTCTCCTGCAGGAGCAGCAGCTCGCCGCCCTGGCCGCTCACGTCGCCGCCGAACCGCGACGCCTGGCCGCTCCCGTTGTAGCTGCGCACGGCGCCGGCGGTGGTGCCGTTGCCGACCGCGATGTCGCCGATCACCTGCAGCTTGTAGCTCGGGCCCACGGTGCCGATGCCGACGTTGCCGCCGGGCGTGCTGTACATGTTGGCGCCGGCCACCGTCCAGTCGTTGTCCGCGACCGCGCCCGTCGCGCTGATCATCAGACCGCCCGCGATCGGGTCGATGGCGACGTTGCTGCCGGCCACCAGGTTGAGGTCGCCGGTGTTGCCGTTCAGCGAGGCCACCACCGCGTCGTCGCTCACCGCGAGCGCGTAGGGGGCCGAGCTCAGCGGCACCCGCGGCGACATCTCGGGCTCGGTCCCGTACTGCACGCCGAGGAAGTACGGTTCGTCGAAGGGCAGGAGGAGCGGGTTGACCTCGCCCAGCACCACGGCGAAGACGCCGTGCGAGACCTGCACCTCGCGGGTGCTCGTCCAGATCACGCCCCCGCCGCTGGGCTGCAGGTAGAGGCGGAAGGTGACGGTGTGCGGGCCGTCGGGCACGAGCACGCCGACCTCGTCGGTGAGCCGTCCCTGGAACGACATCGTGGTCGGCGCGAACGCCGCCGCCAGCGAGGCGAGGGCGAGCAGCAAAAGGCCGCTGAGCGAGGCGATACGCATGAGGTTCTCCTTCACCGGGGACGGCGCCGGCCCGACCGGCGCGACGTTGCTAGCGGACGAGCTGCAGCTTGCGGCTGCAGCAGCCGTCCGCGCTGACGAGGCGTGCCACGTAGGTGCCCGAGGCGACGCCGCAACCGCGGTCGTCGGTCCCGTCCCAGGTCACCTGGTGGCGGCCGGCGGGCCGGGTGTCCTGCACCAGCTTGCGGATGCACCCGCCTCGGAGGTCGAAGACGCGAAGCTCCACGGCGGCGGGCTCGGCCAGGGTGAAGGCGAGCGTGGTCACCGGGTTGAAGGGATTGGGCGCGTTGCGCTCGAGTCCGAACACGAACGGCGGGTCGGGGTCGAGGACCGCGGTCGGGTCGCCGAGCCCCGGGGTCCAGAAGCCGATCTCGAGGTCGAACGCCGGCCCGCCCACCGGCCCGACCATCGCCTGGCCCACCGTCAAGGCGACGCCGTGGCCGTCGCGTACGTTGCAGACGCCGCCGCCATCGGCGACCACATGGCGGTCGAGGCGGACCTGCGCCGGGACCGGCCGGCCGGCGAGGGTCGGCAGGACGACGAGGACCAGGATGACGAGCGGATGGGCCCGCGATGGCGTTCGCACCGTCTTGACCTCCGTGAGCTGAGCGCCTGGAGCGGCTGGGTCCGCCGGATGATATCGCACCTTCGGCAATAGTGAATCCGGAATCTCGTTATCGGCGGCGGCAGTTCCGGGGAGGTGACGAGCAGCCGGGTGGCGTATATTTGCCCGGTTCACCACCTCCATCCGCCCTCTCAGCGACACGTGAGCCATGACCGAACTGACCGCCGAGATCAAGCAGGCCCTCACGGCCACGGTCGCGCACTGGCGCGACACCGACCTGGACGACGATCGGATCCTGGAACGCGGTCGGCCCGGGGTCCTCGACCTGGTCCTGGAGCCGTCCACGGAGGCGGAGCTGTCGGCCCTGGTGGGCGCCCTGCGCCGCTTCCGCGTCCCCACCACGACGATCGCCGGCCGCTCGGGCCTCGTGGAGGCGCAGCGGCCCGACGGGGTGGCCATCGCCATGCGGCGGTTCGACCAGCTCGGCGACCTCACCCTCGCCGACGGCACGCGCCTGGCCCCGGGCGGCTGGGCCGCGCTCGCGGACGTCGATCTGGCGCGCCGCCGCGGCGCCCGCGTCCGCGTCGGCGCCGGCCTGCCCATCGACACGATCAACGCGGCCCTGGCGCCCGCGGGCCTCAAGCTGCCGATCGTCATGGGCTCGAGCGGATCGGCCACCGCCGGGGCCTGCGCCGCCAACGGGTCGGCCGGCGCCAACGCCGTCCGCTACGGCACGGCCGCCGACCTGGCCGTCCACGTGCGCGGCGTGCTCGGCACCGGCGAGGTGGTGGCCCAGGACGTGCCGCGCCGCGACCCGGTCACCGATCCCGCGCGGTGCCGCATCCGCAGCGACCGCTTCTCCCACGGCGACTGCCTGGTGGGCTCGCAGGGAGCCCTCGGCCTCATCACCGAGGTCACCTACGAGGTGGTGCCCTTGGCGCGCGACCAGGCGGCGATCCTCCTGCCGGTGGCCGATGTGGCCACGGCCAGCGGCGTGCTCGCGCAGCTCGCGGCCAGGTTCCGGGGGACCGAGGCCGCGATCGAGCTGTTCGAGATCATCCGCCGCCAGACCCTCGAACGGGCGCTCGTGCACGCCGAGCAGTCCCTGCGCGAGGGCGTCGGACACGCACCCTACTACGCGCTGGTGCTGGTCACCTCGGAGGTGGCGTCGGCGCCGTCGGCCTTCGGTTCCGCTTTCGTCGAGGAGGTGCTCACGGCCGTCATGACCGAGGTGCGCGATCCCGCAGGCCGGCTCCTCTATGAGGCGGGCAACGTCGACTTCGACCACGATCCCACCCGGCTCCTGCGGCTGCGGGAAGCCTGTTCGGAGATGAGCCGTCTGCTGCCCAAGCAGTCGTACGACGTGGTGGTGCCGCTCGCGCAGCTCGACCGTCTCGTCGACCGCCTCGAGGCCGCGATGGCGACGCGATACCCCGATCTGCAGCTGAGCGTGTTCGGCCACGCGGGGGTGGGCGCGCTCCACGTGCACGCGATCGCGCCGACGGCGGCGGTGCTGGCTCCCTGCAGGCGGGCCTCGATGCCCTCGTGTTCGACCTGGTGCAGGAGCTCGGCGGCAGCCCCTGGGCCGAGCACGGGGTGGGCCGCAAGTGGGCCGACGAGTGGCGCCGCCGCACGCCAGCCTCCGTGCAGGCGGAGATGATCCGCCACAAGCGCCGCTGCGATCCGGACAACGTGGTGGGGTCGCTGCTGTTCGGTTTCGACCGCCTGCTGGCCGAGATCCCGGCCGACTAGCCGCTCACCGCGGCCGCCGCGCGCTCCAGTTCGGCCCGGGCCGTGGCCGTGAGGTCGAGCCCCAGCTGCCGGTCGACCGCCAGCAGCGACCGGGCTTCCTGGGCGGCGTAGAGCGTGCTGGAGTCGAGCACCGGCCGACCCAGGATCGCCTCCAGCTCCGCCTGCGAGTGCGGGCTCTCCCCCGGGTGCCGCGCCCCGGCCTGACGCAGGTTCGAGGCGAAGATGCCGGCCGCGCTGACGGGCAGGAAATCCTCGTAGCGGATGGGCCGCGCCTGCACCAGCCCGCTCGCCAGGAGCCGTTCGAGGTCGGCGGGTCGCCCGTCGGCCGGTGCGACGGCTCCCGCCGGCGTCACCACGTAGTCGAAGTAAGCCAGACCCCCGCGCCGCAGCAGATCCGGGTCGTCGGGCAAGCCTGCGAGCTCGGTGAGACCCTGTTCGCGCCGTGCTTCGAGCTGCGCCAGGGCCTCGTCGTAGAGGCGCCGGCCGCGAGGGGTGAGCGCCATTCCGCGCTGCTCGATCTCGCCGAACCGCGCGGTGTGCCGCCCCGCGACGGCCCCGTCGAAGCGCACCGGCTCGGTGAGCGCCTTGTACGACGTCTGCCGCAGCAACAGGGGATGCCGTCGCCGTGGCGGACCCTCGATGTGGTCCTTCATCTCGGCCTGCAGGTGGCGGTACTCCGTGTCGAGCAGGACCTGCATGCGGGCCTGCACGGCGTCGATGTCCAGGGTGTTGGGGGTCAGGTGGTTCAGGTGCGGGTTGGGGAAGCAGCAGATGTCGGCGGCGATGTTCAGGCCCCGCGAACGCAGCTCCTCGTACAGGGCGTGGTCGGTCGCGACCCCGCGCCAGCCGAACAGCTCCACACCCTCGGCGAGGAACGCCTCGGCCTCGGCCTCGTCGAGTCCGCCCCGCGACTCGGCGGCCTCCAGCAATCCCCGCAGCCGCGGCGTGATGACGTCGCGCCTGGCCAGGGCCGCGTGCACGCGCCGCCGCAGCTCGGGATCGTCGAAGAACCGCTCGTCGTCCGGGCGCAGCAGCGAGCAGAACATCCGCAGCGGCGACACCTCGAGCTCGTCGGCCGCGATCGCCCGGAAGGCCGTCGACAGCACGGGCTGGGACTTGGCGCCCGCCGCGCTGAGGTCGTAGGTGTTCACCGGGTGCATGCCGAGCACGGCGAAGAACCTGGCCAGGGCGGCCAGCTCGTCGTCGCGACCGAGCCGGATGGCCCCGTGCCGCTCGGCGCTGATCCGCTCGACGTCGTCCTCGTGCACGCCCAGCTCCGGGCGGGTGACCACGGCCTCGTGGTTGACCTGCTTGACGACCGCGAGCAATTCACCGTAGAGGGGCACCTCGGCGGCGTACATGGCCGAGAGCCGCCGGGAGAACTCGCGCCGCAGGTCGGCGGGGCGGACGAGGGTCGGGGAGGGCATGGCAGGGGTCTCCGGGTTGGTCTCGGGTGCTGTCGACGTCCGTCGGCGCCACAAGCACGGCGCGAATCTCCCGGAACGCAAGCACCTGCGGACCACGCGAGGCGGCCGGGCGGGAGCCGGACCCCTGATCACGCGAAGGGGCCGGAGCGGCGTGCTCCGGCCCCGTGCGCGGCATCCTCGCGACCGGCGGTCCGCTAGGGCTTCCACTGCTCCCAGACATGGCCCACGAGCTCCGGACCCGGCGTCAACGTCTTCTGGCCCGGCTCCCAGCCGGACGGCGTCACCTCGCCGGTCTTCAGCACGTGCTGGTAGGCCTTCACCTGACGCACCAGCTCGTTGGGGTTGCGGCCGACCTCGGGCGTCAGCACCTCCATGGCGCGGATCACGAAGTCGGGGTCGATGATGAAGCGGCCGCGGATGTCCACGCCGCCCGCGGCGTCGTACACGCCGTAGACCTGGCCGATCTTGCCGCCGGCGTCCGACAGCATGGGGAAGGGCACCCCTCCCTCGACCATCTTCGAGAGCTCCTCTTCCTGCCAGATCTTGTGGGAGAAGCGGCTGTCGGTGCTCATGGCGAGCACCTGGACGCCGAGCTTGGTGAGTTCGTCATGCATGGCGGCGACCGCCGCCAGTTCGGTGGGTCAGACGAACGTGAAGTCGCCCGGGTAGAAGCAGAGCGTGATCCACTTGCCCTTGTAGTCCGACAGCTTGACGGGGGCGAAGTTCTTCTTGGCGGGAACGTACGCCGTCGCCTCGAAATCCGGGGCCGGCTGGCCGACGCGAGCGAGCATCCTGGGAACCTCCGGGGTGGGGTGGGCGGACGGGGCCGCGGGCTCGGCGTTCGCGCCGATGGGACCGGCGGCCGCAGCGACGCAGCCTTCCTTCTTTTGCGCCATGGCAGCTCCTTTGCGTGGGCGGGAATGGTGTACCTGCAATATTGTACCAATAATGTCTCCGGTCAAGGATCACCGTCAGGGCCGTTGCGCCGGGTCCCGCCGGACGGGCCGTCGCCGACCGTGAATTTGCCGCCAGGCGGTCCCGGCTCTACCTTCGCGACCATGCACTCCCACCCGAGCGAAAGCACTTCCATGCGCGGCGCCTTCCAGCACGATCGTTTCTCCAGGGGCGAGGAGATCGCCCACGCCATCACCCACGGCCTCGGCACCCTCGGTTCCGTCGTGTGCCTGGTGATCCTGGTGGTGATGGCCGCCGAGCGCGGCTCGGCCCGCCTGGTGGTCGGCGTGAGCATCTTCGGGGCGTCGATGGTGGCCCTCTACGCCGCGTCCACGCTCTACCATGCACTGGTCAACCCCGGCGCCAAGCGGGTCTTCAAGCTGCTCGACCACGGTGCCATCTACCTGCTCATCGCCGGCACCTACACGCCGTTCTGCCTCAACGTCCTGGGCGGTGGCTGGGGCTGGACGCTGTTCGGGCTGGCCTGGGGCCTGGCGATCCTCGGCATCGTCTACGAGGTGGTGCTGCGGCGGCCGTGGAAGCGGCTGTCGCTCGTCTTCTACCTCGCGCTCGGCTGGCTGATGATCATCGCGATCCGACCGCTCGTGGCCGCGCTGCCGGCGCCGGCGCTGTGGTTGATCGCCCTCGGCGGCGTGTCGTACACCGGAGGCGCGGTGTTCTATGCCTGGCGCGGCTTTCCCTACAACCACGCGGTATGGCACCTGTTCGTCCTCGCCGGCACCACCCTGCACGCGATCTGCATCATCCGCTACGTGGTGATGCCGGCCTGAATGATTCCGGCTTCTCTCTGGCGGATCGGGCCCCGCGGGGCTATGTTCGCGGTACCATCGGCCAGAGCGCTCCGGTTCTGGCCGCCATCGCAGACGCACCTGCGAGATCTGTCGAGCTGAGAGTGTCTTGGCTCAATGGAGCCAAGGAGCATTCAGCTTGAGTTTCCGCGAATTCGCTCTCGATGCCCGCCTCCTGGACGGGGTCGACGAATTGGGCTACGTCCAGCCTACCCCCATCCAGCAAGCCGCCATCCCCGAGGTGCTCGCCGGACGCGACGTCCTGGGCGTGGCCCAGACCGGCACCGGCAAGACCGCCGCCTTCATGCTGCCCATCCTGCACCGCCTGCTCGACGGCCCGCGCCGCCGTGCGCGCGCGCTCGTGATCGCGCCCACGCGCGAACTGGCCGAGCAGATCGCCGTGGCGACCCGCGGCTTCGGCAAGCACACGAACCTGAAGACGGTGACCGTGTACGGGGGCGTCGGCAAGCGCCCGCAGGCCGACAAGCTGCGCAAGGGCGCCGAGATCGTCGTGGCCTGCCCCGGCCGGCTGCTCGATCTGCACGGCGACGGCGACCTCGACCTCTCGGCCATCGAGACCGTAGTGCTCGACGAGGCCGACCGCATGTTCGACATGGGCTTCCTGCCCGACATCCGGCGCATCCTCGGCCTCTTGCCGGCCCGACGGCAGAACCTGTTCTTCTCGGCCACCATGCCGCCCGACGTACGCCGGCTGGCCGACGGCATCCTCGTGGCGCCGGCGTCCATCACCATCGGCACGCCGGCTCCGGCCGCGACGGTGTCCCAGTCCATCTATCCGATCACCGAGGCGCTGAAGGGTGCGCTCTTGAACGCCATCCTCGACCAGAGCCGCCGCGAGCGCACCCTGGTGTTCACCCGCACCAAGTACCGCGCCCGTAACCTGGCCAAGGTGCTCACCCGGCAGGGCCACCGCGTCGTCAGCCTCGAGGGCAACATGAGCCAGAACAAGCGGCAGGCGGCCATCGACGGCTTCCGCAAGGGGCTGTACGATGTGCTGGTGGCCACCGACGTCGCCGCGCGCGGCATCGACGTGACCGCCATCGAGACCGTCATCAACTATGACATGCCCGAGAGCCTCGACGCCTACACCCACCGCGTCGGCCGCACCGGACGCGCGCTGACCACCGGCGAGGCGGTCAACCTGGCGTCGCCGGCCGACCTGCCGCTCGTCCGCGCGATCCAGGACCAGCAGGGCGAACCGCTCGAGCAGCGGGTGATGCCCGGATTCGACTATCAGGGATTCACGCCGGAGCTCGTGATCGTCGAGCGGCAACCGCAGCGGACGCGGCAGGGGCGCGGGGGTCTCGGCAGCCGCCGCTCCGGCACGCGTGGAGGCACGCGGCGCCCGGCCGGCCGGTTCTAGAGCGCACGGCGTATCCGCGGCCACACAGAAGGAGGTCCCATGGCGCGCAATCAATTCAGCTGGGAGAAGCGGCAGAAAGAACTGCTGAAGAAGAAGAAGAAGGAAGAGAAGCGCAGCAAGCGCCTCGAGCGCAAGCAGGAGGGCATCACCGTCGGCGGCGACATCGCCGAGGTGAACGAGTTCGGCGAGGTCATCGACTCCGAGCCCGCTGACGCGGACGACGAGGACGACGGCCGATCGGACTAGGCGCGGGCACCCCGCACCGTCGCTCCAGGTCCCTCGTGTCGAGATCGGTCAGGCCAGACCCTGCGGCCGCCGCACCTCGCGGAAGCCCACCAGCCGCTGCCGGCCCTCGTCCCACAACCGGAACCGGAAGCAGCGGACGCTCTCGGCCAGGCCGAGCGTCGGCGCCTTCTGCAGGACAGGGTGATCCCGATGGCAGCGTTCGAGGTAGTAGTTGGGGATGCGCGCGCTCAGATGATGCACGTGGTGGAAACCGATGTTCCCGGAGAACCACTGCAGGATCCGTGGCAGCCTGAAATAGGAACTGCCGGCCACCGCCGCCACCTGCGGGTTCCAATCGCCGCGGCGCTGCCAGTAGACCCCGACGAACTGGTGCTGCACGTAGAACAGCCAGATCCCCATGGCGCCGCTCAGCAGCGTCACCGGCACGTGGATGAGCAGGTAATGGCGCCAGCCGAGCGTCAGGATCAGGGTCCCGACGATCACCACGAGCGCCAGGTTCGTGCCGAGCACGCTGAGGACCTCGCGCCGCCGCGCGCCCCGGGACGGAAAACGGCCCAGCACCACGAACATCAGGATCGGCCCGACGGTCAGCATGAATAGCGGCTGGCGCATGCACCAGTAGGCGACGCGTTTCCAGCGCGGGGCCTGCCGCCATTCCTCGACCGTGAGGGTCCAGACGTCGCCGTCGCCGCGGCGGTCGAGGTTGCCCGCCGTGGCGTGGTGCTTGGCGTGCTGTCGCCACCAGTCGTGCGCCGGGGTGAGGGTGAGCACGCCGGTGATGAACCCCACCACCTCGTTGGCCCACTTCGCCCGGAAGAACGAGCCGTGCCCGCAGTCGTGGAAGATGATGAAGGTTCGCACGAGGAAGCCCGCCGTGGGCACGGTCAGGGCCAGCGTGAGCCAGGGCGAGATGCGCAGGCTCCAGATCATCAGCGCCCAGAGGGCCAGGTAGGGCAGGACGGAATCTGCCAGCTGCAGGAGGCTGCGGCGGAGGCTGGGGCGCTGGTAGGGCGTCAGCTCGCGCGGCGCGGGCAGGCCCGGGAACTCGGTCGGTGTGGTGGGCACGCGCGGCTCGCTTCGCTTCGGGAGGGAGGCGGCCCAGGGAACGGGCCGCCCCTCGGGCACATGGTAGCGCCCGCGGGCCCGGATGGCACCCGTAGCGCCTCGGAGCGATCTTGTCGACGTGACTCCGACGCTATCGTTCCCGTGACCGGGAGGTCCCGACCATGATCAACGCCTACGCCGCCCATGAGCCCGGCGGCAAGCTCGAACCCTTCGCCTACGATCCCGGCCCGCTCGCCGCCGACGACGTGGAGATCGACGTGGAGTGCTGCGGCATCTGCCACAGCGACCTCAGCATGCTCGACAACGAGTGGGGCTTCGCCCAGTATCCCCTGGTGCCCGGCCACGAGGCGGCCGGCAAGGTGGCCCGGGTGGGCGACGCCGTCACGCACCTGAAGGTGGGCGACCGCGTCGGCCTCGGCTGGCACGCCCGCTACTGCCGGACCTGCCACAGCTGCCTCAGCGGCGACCACAACCTCTGCGCCACCGCCCAGGGCACCATCGTCGGACGGCACGGCGGCTTCGCCGACAAGGTGCGCGCGATGGCCACCAGCGTGGTCAAGCTGCCCGACGGCGTCGACATGGCCGGCGCCGGCCCCCTGTTCTGCGGCGGCATCACCGTGTTCAACCCGATGCTGCAATTCGGCCTCAGCCCGACGTCTCGCGCGGGCGTCATCGGCATCGGCGGCCTCGGACACCTGGCGCTGATGTTCCTGCGGGCCTGGGGTTGCGAGGTGACGGCGTTCACCTCGAGCGATGCCAAGCGCGAGGAAGCCCTGCAGATGGGCGCCCACCGCACGGTGAACTCCCGCGATGCAGCCGCGCTCGCGGCCGAGGCGGGCCGGTTCGACTTCATCATCTCGACGGTGAACGTGAAGCTGGACTGGAACGCCTATCTGACGGCGCTGTCGCCGAAGGGGCGCCTGCACATCGTCGGCGCGACGCTCGAGCCCCTCGATCTGGGCGCGTTCGGCCTGATCTGCGGCCAGAAGACCGTGTCGGGCTCGCCGGTGGGCAGCCCGGCCGCCATCGCCACCATGCTGGAGTTCGCAGCCCGTCACCAGATCAAGCCAGTGGTGGAGACGTTCCCCATGGCGAAGGTGAACGAGGCCCTCGATCACCTGCGCAGAGGCAAGGCGCGGTACCGGATCGTCCTGACGCGCTAGCGGACGGTCCCGGCTTCAAGAACGGAGGCCCCGCTCTCACCTGGAGAGCGGGGCCTTCCGATGTGGTCGCATCACCAGGCCGTCAGGCCCGGTGCATGCCATCTACCACCGCGAACCGCCACCACCGCGCGGCTCGCGCGGGCGCGCCTCGTTGACGTTCAGCGTGCGACCGTCGACTTCCTTGCCGTTGACGCTCTGGATGGCCTTCATGGCCGAGCTGTCGTCCGACATCTCCACGAAGCCGAAGCCCCGGGACCGGCCGGTGTCGCGGTCGAGCACGACCTTCGCGCTGGCCACTTCGCCGAACTCGGTGAACATGGCGGCCAGGTCGTGATCGCTGCAGTTGAAACTGAGGTTACCCACGTAGATCTTCTTCAAAGGACACTTCCTTGGAACATCCGAGGGCCGGCTTCGTTTCCATGATCGGCTCTACAGGCCGGACCTCAGCAAAACTGGACGGGCGCGGTCGCCCGTCCTCACCATCAAAATACCCGATTCGGGTGCCCGCGCAAGCAAGAATATCGGGTCGGGATCGACATTTCCGGATCTTGAACTTCAATTCGGTGTTTCCTTGTGAGTGCCCCTTTTCCGGCTCGGCCAGGCAGATCGGAGCCGACCGTGAACATCCTCCTCGTCGAACCCCGCACTCCGGAGACCTTCTGGAGCCTGCGCCACGCGCTGCGTTTCATCGGCAAGCGTGCGGCCAATCCCCCGCTGGGACTGCTCACCGTGGCCGCCCTGCTGCCCCGCCGCTGGGCCTACCGCCTGGTCGACCTCAACACCGGGACGCTCGCCGACGGAGACCTCGCCTGGGCCGACTACGTGCTGGTGAGCGCCATGGTGATCCACCGCGACGAGGTGGCGGCGCTCGCCCGGCGTTGCCGCGCGGCGAACCGGCCGCTCATCGGCGGCGGCCCCCTGTTCCATGACGCCGGGCCCGGCGCCTTCGGCGTCGACCACGTGGTGTCGGGCGAGGCCGAGGATCTCGCCGCCGTGCTGGCCGACGACATGGAGCGAGGCCGGCTCGCACCGAGCTATCGCGCCGCGGGGTTTCCGGACCTCGCGCTCACGCCGCCGCCGCGCTGGGACCTGGTCGACACGCGGCATTATGCCACCCTGTCGGTGCAATCGTGCCGGGGGTGCCCGTTCGACTGCGAGTTCTGCGACGTCGTGGTGCTCAACGGGCACCGGCCGCGCACCAAGTCGCCGGCGCGGTTCGTGGCCGAGCTGGAGGCGATGCGGAAGCTCGGCTGGCGGCGCCAGGTCTTCGTCGTCGACGACAACTTCGTGGGCAACAAGCAGCGTTGCCGCGAGATCCTCGCGGCGATGGTCGAGTGGCGCCGCCGCACGGGCGCCCGCATGACCTTCCTCACCGAGGCGTCGGTCGACATGGCCCGCGACCCCGAGCTGCTCGAGCTCATGGTGGCCGCCGGTTTCAAGAAGGTGTTCCTGGGCCTGGAGACCCCCAGCGCGGCGAGCCTGCGGGAGTGCCGCAAGCTGCAGAACCTGCGCGACGACCTCGGCGAGGCCGTCCGCACGATCCAGGCCGCCGGCCTCGAGGTGATGGGCGGCTTCATCGTGGGCTTCGACGGCGACGAGCCCGACATCTTCGAGCGCCAGTTCGAGTTCATCCAGTCCAACGGGGTGGTCACCGCCATGGTCGGCCTGCTGCAGGCGCTGCCGCGCAGCCGGCTCTACCGGCGGCTGGCGGCGGAGGGCCGTCTGCGCGCCGACAGCCGGGGCGATAACACGCGCGCGGCCTTCAACTTCGAGCCGCGCCTGGACGCCGGGTTCCTCGTCGAGAACTACCGCCGGCTCATGACCCGGCTCTACGAACCGCGCGCGCTGTACGCGCGGATCCGGACCTTCCTCGACATGCACGTCATGCGGGGGCCGCGGGAATCGCTGGGTTGGCGGGACGTCGCCGCCGTGGTCAAATCGCTCTGGTTCATGGGGGTCGTGCACCGGGGCCGCTGGGCCTACTGGCAGTTCCTGGCCGCGACGCTGCGGCGGCATCCGGGCCAGTTCGGGGTGGCCATGACGATGGCCATCATGGGGCATCATTTCCGTACGGTCGCGGCGGCGTTGTAGCGCCGTCGAGGCTCTCCCTGGGGGACGCATCCTTGACCTCGACACCGTGGCTCCGCCAGGTCCGCTCGGCGATCGCGTTCGTCGCACTCGCGGTCGCGCTGGCCGTGGCCGTTCCGGCATCCGCCGAGGTGCGGCTGCTGCACGAGGCGGGCAACGTGGAGGCCGTCCACACCGTGGCCGTCAGCTCGCCGCCCGTCTGGGGCGACAGCCGGGTGGTGCGCCTGGTGGCCGAGGGGACGATCGTCGCGCCGGGCGATACCCTGGTCGTGCTCACCAACGAGCGTTTCGCCGATCTGCTGCGGGAGGTCACCGCCGACCACGCCGTGCAGCAGCGGGTGCTCGGGAGCGTCGAGGCCGAGCGGGCCAGCCACCTGCTCGCCTCGCGCAACGCCATCACGAAGGCCAGGCTGGCCATGGAGTCGGCCGCGCTCGACGAGGAGAACCAGCGCTTCGCCGCCGACCTCGCCCGCCGGCAGGCGGCCCTCGGTCGCCAGCAGGCGGCGATCTCGCTCGAGCGGGCCGTGCAGGACAGCGTCGCCCAGGCGGGGCTCGACAGCCTGGCCCTCGCCCGCGCCGCGATCCGCGGCCAGCGCCTGCATGCGCGCATGAAGACGTACCAGGCCTACCTCGACCAGCTGGTGCTCACCGCGCCGGCCGCGGGCATGGTGGTCTACCGTCGCGAGCGTACCGAGGAGGGCGTCAGCGTCCTGCGCCTCGGCGACACCGTGGGCTGGAACCAGCACCTGCTCGACATCACCGACGTCGCCACCCTGCAGGTGCAGATGCAGGTGCACGAGCGCGATCGCGGCCGCATCCGGCCGGGCCAGCGCGTCACCGCGGCGCCCGACGCCTACCCGGGCCGCACCTACCCCGGCCGGGTCACCTCCGTGCAGCGGTTGCCGCTGGCCGCCGAGTCGGGAGCGGTGGCCCGCACCTTCCTGGTGAGCGCCCTGCTCGACCATGTCGACCGCGATCTGAGGCCCGGGATGTCCGTGCGGGCCACCATCGATCTGGAGGATCCTGATGCGCAGCCATAGACGCTGGTGGACGGCCGCCCTGGTCGTGGTCCTGGCGGCCCTCGCGGTCGTTGTCTGGCGGGGAGGGCGCCGGGCCGACGCGGCGCTCACCTGCGAGGCCATCGCGGGCGCGTTCGAGGTCGCCACCACCGCGCACGGCGAGCTGGCGGCCGTCAACAGCGTGGCCATCCCCGCGCCGCGCGGCTGGAACAACAAGGTGGTGCATCTGGTCGACGAGGGCACGCAGGTGTCGCCCGGCGATACCCTGGCGCTGTTCGACACGTCCCAGCAGATGCAGCGCGTGGAGGAACGGCGCACCGCATACGAGGGGGCGCTCGCCGACCTGGAGAACCGGCGCGCCACCGGCGCCAAGACGCTGGCCGAGAAGGAGGCCGCGCTGCGGCGGCAGGAGCTCGCCCTGGAGCAGGCGCGCCTGCGCGTCGAGGCGATGCGGTTCGAGTCGGCCAGCCGCCAGCGCGAAGCGGCCCTCGACCTGCGCCGCGCCGAGCTCGACGTGGAGGAGGCCACGCAGGACCTCGCCTCCCAGCGGGAGATCAACGCCGCCGAGCTCGCCAAGGCCGACGCCGAGGTCCGCAAGGAGCGGCTGGAGCTGGAGCGCTCGGAGCAGGACCTCGCGAGCATGACCGTCACCGCGCCCGATAGCGGCATGGTGGTGTACCGCAAGATCTGGACGAGCGGCGAGTCGCGGAAGGTGCGCATCGGCGATCAGGTCTGGCAGGGCCAGCCGATCATGGAGCTGCCGGACCTCGGCGCCTTCGAGGTGCATGCCTGGGTCCAGGAGGTGGATGTGCACAAGCTCGCGACCGGCCAGACCGTGGCCGTCACCGTCGACGCGCTGCAGGGTCGCGAGCTGCCCGGCGAGGTGACCCGCATCGCGCCGCTGGCCCGCACCGAGGGCGACGACAAGCTCAAGGTCTTCGACGTGGACGTCCGCGTGGTGGGCGACGTCACGGGGCTCCTGCCCGGCATGACGGCGCAGTGCCGCATCGTGCACCAGGCGTTCGCCGACGTGGTGACGATCCCGCTGGACGCGGTGTTCCGGCGCGACGAGGCCACCGTCGTCTATCCGCTTGGCGGCGGCGCGCGCGAGGTCACCCTCGGGGCCGCCGGCGAGGACCGCGTGGTCGTGGATTCCGGGGTCGCGGCGGGCGAGCGCCTGCTCCTGGCCGCGCCCGCCGCGACGAAGGCGGACGCGTCGTGAGGTTCGCGCTGCAGCAGGGCCTGGCCGGACTGCGCGACCACCGAGTGCGCACCGTGCTCACCGCGCTCGGCGTGGTGTTCGGCGTGGCCGCGGTGATCGCCATGCTCTCGATCAGCGAGGGCGCCCGCCGCGAGGCCCTGGCCCAGTTCGAGTCGCTGGGCGCCGACAACGTCATCGTCATGCATCAGGACCCGCCGGCCCGCCGCGACACCGACGACGCCGGCCGGCGTTCCCGCGGCCTCTCGCGTGACGACGCGCGCAGCCTGGCCGCCCTCACGCCGGCCATCCGGGCCGTGGTGCCGCAGACCGTCAGCGAGCGCGACGTCGTCGGCCGCGAGCGGATCAAGACCACGGTCGTGGGCACGAGCGCCGACCTGCCCGCCGTGCGCCGCGATCGCCTGCAGGCCGGCCGCTTCTTCAACGCCGAGGAGGACTCCCAGCTGGTGCGCGTGTGCGTGGTCGGCGCCGGCCTCGTGCGCGAGCTGTTCGGCGTGGACGATCCGGTGGGCGGGTTCCTGAAGATCGGCGACCAGTGGTACGAGACCGTCGGCGTGATCGGCGGCTCGGGCGCCGCCGCCGACGACCAGGACGGCCTGCTCCGCGCCACCGAGCGCGACATCTACGTGCCGCTGTCCTGCGCCCTGCTGCGCGGCGACCGCAAGGCCTGGGACCGCGAGCTCGACCGCCTCGTCGTGCAGGTGGCCGATCTCGACGAGCTCGGGCCGGTGGCCGCGCTCGTCGGCCGGGTGCTCGAGCGCCGCCACCACGGCGAGCCCGACACCCGGGTCGTCGTGCCGCTCGAGCTGATCGAGCGCCGCCAGGCCACCCAGCGCATCTTCTCGCTCATCATGGGCGCCATCGCCGGCATCTCGCTCCTGGTCGGCGGCATCGGCATCATGAACATCATGCTGGCCAGCGTGCTCGAGCGCACGCGGGAGATCGGCGTGCGTCTGGCCTGCGGGGCGACCCGGCGCGACATCCTGACCCAGTTCCTGGTGGAGGCGGCGGCGGTGAGCTTCGCCGGCGGCGTGGCGGGCGTGGTGCTGGGCGTGGGTCTGGCCTGGGGCATCGCCGCGGCGGCCGGCTGGACCACCGTCGTGTCGGCCTGGTCGATCGTGCTGGCCTTCGGCGTCTCGGCCGCGGTCGGCATCACCTTCGGTTACGTGCCGGCGCGGCGCGCGGCGGCGCTCAACCCCATCGAATGCCTGCGGTACGAGTGATGAAACCTGTCCTGAGTTGCCTGCTGCTGGCCGCCGCGCTGAACGCCGCGGCCGCCGAACCCGCCCCGGTCGACACCCTGCGGCTCGGCCTCTCGGAGGCCGTGGCCCTGGCGCTGGACGAGAGCTTCCAGGCCCGGAGCCTGGCCCTCGACCTCGCCGCCGCCGGCCACGACGTGGACGCGGCCCGCGGACGCTTCCGCACCCGCGCCGACCTCGATCTCGTGCTGCCCGAGCTGGAGGAGCGGGTGCAGGGCGTGTCGGTGCCGGGCGAGCTGCCGCGCTACGATACCTACGGCCACCGTGAGTTCAGCGCCCAGCTGAGCGTCACCCAGCCGTTGCCCACCGACGGCGAGCTGAGCCTGCGCGCCCACGCCTACCATCGCCAGGACACGGTGTACGATCCGGCCGCAGCCGCCGACAGCGACCAGTCCACGGTCGTCAACAGCTACGAGGTGGCCCTCAGCCAGCCGCTCCTGCAGCCCAACACGCTCAAGCTGGGCTTCGAGCGGGCGGAGATCTCCTACAACCTGGCCCGCCGCGCGTATGCCCGGGGCCGCCTCGATCTGTCCTACGACGTCACGGCCGCGTTCTACGACCTCGATCGGGCGCAGCAGGAGCTGGCGATCGCCCGCGACGTGCTCGTCCGCCAGCAGCGGAACTCCGAACTCGCGCAGCGCAAGTTCGCGGCCGGCTTGATCCCCGAGGTGGAGGCCCTGCAGATGGAGGTCGACCTCGCCGAGAGCCAGAATGCGGTGCTCGCCGCCGAGGCCGACCTGTCGCTGACCGCCGACCGCTTCCGCCTCCTGGTGGGCCTGCCGCTCGCGGCGCCCGTGGCCGTGCGATCGGACCTCGCGCCCGAGTTCTTCCCCGTCGACCCCGACCTGGCCCTGAGCCACGCGCTGCGCTATCGCACCGAGCTGGCCGACCAGGACGACGGCATCCGCCGCGCCGAGATCACCATCACCGAGACCGACGCCCGCGACGACCTGCGCGGGGAGATCACCGCGTTCTACAACCTCACCGGCGTGAGCGACCCGCAGCTCGACGACCCCGGGCTCGGCGACCTCCTGGACAGCAGCTGGGACGACCTGCGACGCCGGCCCGGTAACCGCGGCGTGCGTTTCAGCCTGAGCGTGCCCATCTGGGACGCGGGGGTCAACGGCGCCGAGGTGGCCTCGGCCCGCGTGGCGCTGCAACGGCGGGAGCTGGAGCGTGAGAACCTGCAGCGACGCATCGTGCGCGAGGTGAAGGCGGCCCTGGCCAACCTCGACGGCGCCACCCGCCGCATCGAGGTGCTGCAGCGCAGCCTCGCCGTCGCCGAGCGCAGCTACGGCATCAGCGAGCAACGGTTCGCGGCCGGCGACATCACCAGCCAGGACCTCGCCAGCGACCGCGACCGCCTCGTCGGGGCCCGCCGCTCGCTGGTCGACGCCATGGTGAGCTACCGCCTGGCTGTCGCCGATCTCCGTCGGCAGACGCTCTACGACTTCCAGGTCGGCCGCAGCCTGGTGCCCGGCGCGGTCATTCCACCAGCATCGGAGGGCGGCTGACCGTCCGTCCATGCATAGCCGCGCCTGACCGGCTGCCGCCAGGTTGAGGGCGGTGGCCGGGCGGCACGGGATGGGGGGGGGGCGTCGGCGGGGGCCCCCGATCCGCCGCCGGGGACCCCAGGTTCGGTCAGATCAGCCCACCGTCAGCCCGCCAGGAGCGATCGTGGCGTCTCCTCCGGGGTCGTGGGGTCCCCGGCGATTCCCGACCTCCGACCGACGCCGCGGCCGGCTTCAATCTCGACGTGCTCCGGCCGCCGACCGGTGCTAACTTGGGCGAACAGCCGGCACGGATCGCCGCTGACGCTGCTCCCGGGTCGAAACCAGTCTCGGGCGCCGGACCCCAAGAGGATGACACCGTGACCCGACACCTTCGCCGCGTTTCGTTGGCCCCGTTGCTCCTCTTCGTGTGCGTCTGTGGCCTGCCGTGGCTTGCGGCCTGCGGCGCGACCGATCCGCAGCCGGACCCGGATCCGGGCACTCCCCTGAGCAACTTCGACGCGCTCTGGCACGATTTCGACCGCTCGTACGCGCTGTTCGGCGTCCGCGCGGTGGACTGGTCGGCGCTCTACGACGTCTACCGAAGCCGGCTCGACGAGGACAGCACCGACGTCGAGGCCCGCGACGTCATGTGCGGCTTGCTGCAGGAGCTGGGCGATGGCCAGTCGAGGCTCGAACCCGACGGGATGGCCTGTCCGGACGGTGCCCCCGACACGCTCGCGTGGTTCCATGACGGCGACCCCGCGGAGTTCTGGTCCGACTACATGATCACCCGCGATCTGATCGCCGGGCACTACCTCGACGATCCCGACACCAGCCGGGCCTTCAACTGGATCAGCCGCGTCGCGACCCAGGACAAGCACCTGCTCTACCTCGAGCTCGATTCCTTCGACGACCGGGCGGGCGAGGTCGACTGGGACGAGGTGGCGGCGCGCTTCGCGGCGGCTCCGGAGTGCGACGGCCTGATCATCGACGTGCGCGCCAACGCCGGCGGCCGCCAGGAGCGCGTGCTGCAGGTGGCCAACGCGGTGGCGTCGAGCCCGCGCGAGTACTACCGGAGGTACCTGCGCGACGGCCCCGGCCACGACGACTTCACGCCGCCGCGGCCGGTGGAGGCCACGCCTGCGGGCACGGCCTGGGGCCAGATCCCGGTCGTGGTGCTCTGCCACGGCTACACGCGCGGCGCGGCCGAGCGGTTCGTGCTCGCCATGCGCGGCTGTCCCAACGCCACCATCGTCGGCACCCGCACCCGCGGCAGCCTGTCGGACCAGTCTCACCGCACGCTGCCCAACGGCTGGCGCTACGCGCTGTGCGACGAGCTCGTGCACGATCCCCAGGACAGGTGCTGGGAAGCGACGGGCGTGCCGACCGACTACGAGGTCTGGAACACCCGGAGCTCCGTGGCCCAGGGGCACGACCTGGTGCTGGAGATCGCGATCACGGTGCTCCTGCTGCGGCTCGCCCCCCCCGCCCGGTGAGCGCGGGGCGCCGCCCCTGGCCAGACGACGGAATCGGCGCGTTCTTGTCCCGTCATGGACCGCGAGACCTGGCAACGCCTCTCCGCCCTCTTCGACGCCGCCGTCGCGCGGCCGGCCGCCGAGCGTCCGGGGTTCGTCGACCAGGCGTGCGCGGGCCAGCCCGAACTGCGGGCCGAACTCGAGGCGCTCCTCGCCGCCCACGCCGAGGACCCGGACCATGACCTCGCCAGTCCCCTCGGCGCCCTGGCGCCCGCGCTGGTCGGCGACCTCGCACCGGTGGCCGCGCCCGACCTTTCCGGCCTGCGCCTGGGGGCCTACGAGCTGCGCGACCTCATCGGTCACGGCGGCATGGCCGACGTCTACCGCGCCGTGCGCGCCGACCGCGAGTACGAGCGCGAGGTCGCCGTCAAGCTCGTGAAGCCGGGCCTGCGCCTCGACCAGGTCGCGCACCGGTTCCGCGTCGAGCGGCAGATCCTGGCCAGGCTCGAGCATCCCAACATCGCCGCCCTGCTCGACGGCGGCGTCACGCCCGACGGCCGGCCCTACCTGGTCATGCCCTACGTCCAGGGTCGGCCCATCACCGCCTACGCCGAAGGCGCCGGACTCGACCCGCGACGGCGGGTGGCCCTGCTGCGCACCGTCTGCGAGGCGGTGCAGTTCGCCCACGCCAACCTCGTCGTGCATCGCGACCTCAAGCCGTCCAACATCCTGGTCACCGACGCGGGCGAGGTGCGGCTGCTCGACTTCGGCATCGCCAAGCTGCTGGATCCGGCGGGACTCGACCTCACCCTGGCCGTCACCGGCGACGCCCGCCTGCTGACTCCGGAGTACGCGGCGCCCGAGCAGCTGCGCGGCGAGGCGATCACCACCGCCACCGACGTGCATGCCCTCGGCGTCCTGCTCTACGAGCTGCTCACCGGACGGCGCCCCTACCGCGGCGACACCCTGCTCACCCTGCAGCGGTCGATCTGCGAAGACGCGCCGCTCCGCCCCGGCACGGTGTCGCGGCAGCCGCTGGACCCCGACCTCGACGCCATCGTCATGATGGCCCTGCGCAAGGAGCCGTCGCGTCGGTATGCGTCGGCCGGCCAGCTGGGCGACGACCTCGGCCGCTACCTGTCCGGCCAGCCGGTCCTCGCCCGGCCGGACACCGTGGGCTACCGGCTGCGCAAGTTCCTGGCGCGCAATCGCCTGGCCGTCGCGACGGCGGTCCTGGTCGCGGCCTGCCTGGTGGGCGCCACGGTCTTCTCGGCGGGTCAGGCGGCGGCCCGGGCGCGGGCCCTGGCCACCGCCGAGGCCGAGCGCGAGAAGGCCGAGCAGCTCAGCACCTTCCTGATCGACGTCTTCGCCGGGAGCGAGCCGGGTCGGGGCGGGGAGGTCACCGCCCGCCAGCTCCTCGACGCCGGCGCCGAGCGCATCGGCTTCACCCTCGACACCCGCCCGGAGGTGCAGGCGGCCATGGCCCGGGCGATCGGCCAGGCCTACGGCGCGCTGGGCTACTACGACCAGGCCGATTCGCTGCTCTCGCGGGCCTTGCGGGCCAGCCGGGCGAGCCTGCCGGACAATCACCCGGATCTGCTGTCCGCGCTTCAGCTCAAGGGCGCCCTGGAGGGCGCCCGGGGCCACTACGCCGCGGCCGCCGCGATCCTGGATTCGGTGCTCGCCAGGCGGCTGGCCGCCCGTCCGTCCGATCCCGACGGCACCGCCGATCTGCTCGAGACCATGGCCGGCCTCGACACCCAGCGGGGCGAGTACGATCGCGCCCGCGCGGAGCTCGACCGGGCCCGCGAGCTGCTGACCGCCCGCTACGGCCCGGACGACCGTCGGCTGGTGCGCATCTGGCGCGGCTACGGCAAGCTGGCTGCCGAGCTGCGCGAGAACGAGGCCGCCCTCGGCTACCATCGCCGGGCCCTCGCGCTCTGGCCCGACTCCCTCGGGCACGATCACCCCGACTACTACGACCTCCTGGAGAGCGTCGCCCTGAGCCTGAGCAACGTCGGGCAGGTGGATTCGGCCCTCGTCGCGCACCGCGAGATCCTCGCCGGCCGCGAGCGCATCTTCGGGCCCGACCATCCCACGGTGGCCTACAGCCACCATAATCTCGGTCGCACGCTCGCCCAGCTCGGTGACCATGCCGGCGCCATCCCGCACTACCAGCGGGCGATCGCCATCCGCGAGGCGGCCTTCGGTCCGGACCACCCCGTGGTGGCCCACGCTCTGGAGAGCCTGGCCATCGCCAGGTTCATGACCGGCGATGCGGAGGATTGCGAATCCCTCCTCCGGCGCACCTTCAAGATCTACGAGGCTGCGCTCGGGCCCCGCCATCGCGAAACCATCGAGACCATGACCAATCTGGCATACCTCTACCATGCCACGAACCGACCGGAGGACTCGCTCGACTGGCTGGAGAGGGCGGCCGACGCCGGCTGGCGGGACCTCGCCGCGGTCGCCGGATACCCGGATCTGGCGGGCCGGCCGCGCTACGAGCGGCTGCTGAGGCTCATGCGCGAGGCCGCGGGGCCGGAATCGGCCGTGCCGGATCGGCCTTGATAATGATCATAATCATCAACGAAACATGAAGTTACGGAAATCAAGTTGTGGTATTGGGCTCGCCTGTATGTTAACATATGCACAGGCGATCCCTCATGCACCCCCGAGAGGCATCATGGACCCCGCAGCGGCAGCCTGTCCCATCGACACCGATCACGAGCAACTGGTCGTCTCCTACGATTCCGACCGGGGTGCGTTGTGGTACCGGCTGAATCCGTCTCCGCGACCGTGCTTCAACGCCCCGCTGCTCAGGGAGCTGCGCCACCTGCAGGCCGACCTCGTCCGCGCCAACCGCGGCGCCCGCGAACGGGGCGACACCTTGCCGATCCGCTACGCGATCCTGGCCAGCGCCCGCGCCGACGTGTTCAACCTCGGCGGCGACCTCGCCCTGTTCTCGCAGCTCATCCGGCGACGCGACCGCGGAGCGCTGCTGGCCTACGCCACGGCCTGCATCGACGTCCTTCACCCCAACGCCGTCGGCTTCGACCAGTCGGTGACCACCATCTCCCTGGTCCAGGGCGACGCGCTGGCCGGGGGGTTCGAGGCGGCCCTTTCGAGCCATGTCGTCGTGGCCGAGCGCCAGGCGCGGTTCGGCCTGCCCGAGGTGCTGTTCAACCTCATTCCTGGCATGGGGGCGTACTCGTTCCTCAGCCGCCGACTCGGTCCGGCCGCCGTCGACCACCTCATTCTCGGCGGCGAGATGCTCACGGCCGACGAGATGCTGGATCTGGGGTTGGTGGACGTGGTGGTGGACGAGGGCCGCGGGGAGGCGGCGGTCATGGACTGCCTCACGCGGTACGAGCGGCGCCGGAACGCGTACACGACGCTGCGCCGGGTCCGCCAGCTGGTGCATCCGATCACGTACGACGAGCTCATCGCCGTCACCACGATCTGGGTCGACGCAGCGCTGCGGCTCTCGCCGCGCGATTTGCGGATGATCGACCGTCTGGTCGCGGCCCAGGACCGCGCCTTCGGCGACCCGCCCGCGGCCGAGCAGGCGATGCGCGCCACCGGCTGAGCCCGCCCCTGCTCGCGTTTCGCGGTCAAGTCGCGACCCTTGCCGGCCGATCATCCCAGGGAGAGCAATCATCTCTGGAGACGATCTCGCCCTTTGTGGCCGGACGGCGACGTGCCAGGTATGCCGATCATCACCGTGGACGAGGAGCGCTCGCAGAGTCGCGCGCGCCTGGCGATCTGCCTGGTGTCGCTGGTGGGGTTCTCGGTCATCGCGCTCGGCCGCGGCCTGCCGCATACGCAGGCCATGGTCAAGGGCTTCGGCACCATCCTGGGTTACCTGGCGTTCGGGCTCGCCTGGCATGCCTGGGTGACGCGGAGGCCGCGGCGCGACGTCTGGCGACGGCCGCTCGCCATGACCGCGGACCTCGGCATCATGGTCTTCTGGATGCACCTGGGCAACGCCTGGGCCACGTCCTACTACCCCATCTTCCTGTGGGTCATCATCGGCAACGGCCTGCGCTTCGGCCGGCGCCAGATGCTGGGCGGCATCCTGCTGGGCGCGGCCGGCCTCGGGTGGCTCATCCTCAACAACGACTACTGGTCGGCCAACCGCAGCCTCGGCGTGGGGCTCGTGCTGGGGGTCGCCGTCCTGCCGATCTTCTTCCTGACGGTACTGCGCCGGTTGCAGACCGTCACCCGCCTCGAGCTGGAGCTGGCCAAGTCGCGCCTGGCGGACCGGGCCAAGGATCAGTTCCTGGCCGCCATGAGCCACGAGCTGCGGACGCCGATGAACGGCGTGCTCGGCATGGCGACCCTGCTCCGCGACACCCCGCTCGACGCCGAGCAGCGCGAGCAGGTCGAGGTGATCTCGCGCTCGGTGGACTCCCTGCTCACGGTGATCAACGACATCCTCGACTACTCCCGCCTGAACGCCAATCGCCTCGACCTCGAGTCGATCCCCTTCGATCTGCGGCGGCTGCTCGACGATGCCTGCCAGCTCCTGCGCCCGACGGCCGAGGCCAAGGGCGTCGCCCTCGAGCTGCACTTCGACGGCGATCCGAACCGGGGCTTCCGCGGCGACATGAACCGCGTGCGGCAGGTGGTCTTCAACCTGCTGGGCAACGCCGTGAAGTTCACCTCCGAGGGCGAGGTGGTGCTGGACTGCCGGGTGGAGGATCACGGCGACCACGGCCACCTCACCCTCGTCGTCCGCGACACCGGGATCGGCATCCCGTCCGAGCGCCTGGCCGCGATCTTCGACGTGTTCGAGCAGGCCGACAACTCGGTCACCCGGCGCTACGGCGGCTCGGGGCTCGGCCTGGCCATCTGCCGCCAGCTCGTCGACCTGATGCACGGCGAGATCTCCGTGCGCTCGCGCGACGGCGAGGGATCGGTCTTCACGGTGACGCTCCGCCTGCCGATGTGCGACCTGGTGCGCGAGGAGCCCGCGGCCGCGCCGGCTGCCCGCGCCCGCGCGCTGCCGCAGTACGCGTTGCACGCCCTGGTGGTCGAGGACAACGCGTTCAACCAGCAGGTCATCCGCAAGACGCTCGAGAAGCTGGGCCTCGCCGTCGACGTGGCCGACGATGGCGCGGTCGCGCTCACGCTCATCGACGAGCGCGCCTACGACCTCGTGCTCATGGACATCCGCATGCCGGTGATGGACGGCTACCAGGCCACGCGCCACATCCGCGCGCGCGCGGACGACAGGGCGCAGGTGCCGGTCATCGCGCTCACGGCCGAGGTGACGCCCGAGGCGCGGGCACTCTGCGCAGCTGCCGGCATGAATGGCTTCCTGGCCAAGCCGCTGCGCGTCGACCAGCTCGTGGAGGCCGTCGAGGCCCACGTTCTGGCCGGCGCCGGGCCCCGCGCGCACCCGTAGACCACCGGTTCAGGGAGACGGCGCCGGCGCGTCGGTCCGCGGAGGCGGCGGGATCGCGTGCGCCCGCCGGCGGATGTGGTCCAGACGCTCGGCCAGATCGTCGAGCTCGGCCGACAGGTCCGCGTCGTGGCGCCGCCGCGCGCGACGCTCCGCGTCCGCCTGCGCCTCCTGCATGCTGCCGACGATCACGCCGATGAACAGGTTCAGCATGATCATGGTGCCCAGCAGCACGAACGAGACGAAGTAGGCGGCGCCGAGCAACGGCTGGGCGTGCGGGGCCGTCGCGGCGGCCATCGGGTTGTCGATGGCGAAGACATCGGAGCCGAACATCTGGATGTACATGACGTCGGTCCAGTCCTCGAGCGTGACGACCCGGAACAAGGTCAGGAGCGCCAGCTGCAGGCTGCCGAAGTGCACCGGATCGTTGCCGCGGAACAGGGCCACCCCCAGGACCCCGTAGATGTAGAACAGCAGGAGCAGGAGCAGGCCGACGTATCCCATCGAGGGGACGCTCTTGAGCAGGGCGGACACGAGCAGCTGCAGGCGTGGCAGGGCGGACACCAGGCGCAACGCCCGCAGGACCCGGACGAGCCGCAGCACGGCGGCGAAATGGCCGCCCACGGGCAGGAGGCAGACCGCCAGGATGGTGAAGTCGAACACGTTCCAGGGATCGCCGAAGTAGCGGTACCAGCGCGACCCATGCTGCAGCATCTTCAGCGCGGCCTCGAGCGCGAACAGTCCGATCGCCAGCCAGTCGGCCAGGATGATCAGCTGGCCGTGGCGCGCCATGAGCTGCGGATCGGTCTCCAGGCCCACGACGACGGCGGCCAGCAGGATGGCACCCAGCACGGTGCGCCGGAAGGCGCTCGACGCGACGAGGACGGCGGCCCGGGCGCTCATCGGTCGCCGCTCACCGCGCGCCCGCCGGGTCCAGGAGCGGGCTCACGAAGCCCTCGGGCTTGACGGCCAGCACCGAGGCGTCCAGATGCTGGAGCACCGTCTCGCTCGTGTTGCCGATCAGCAGCCCGGTCAGGCCCGACCGGCTGAGCGTCCCCATGACGACCACGTCGCTCCGGCGGTCCCGGGCCACCTCGGCGATCTTCAGGCCCGGCGCGCCGCCGGGCAGATGCAGGCGCGGCGGCGGCCCGACGAGCTCGGCCTCGGCGACCAGCGTGCGCAGGCGTTCCTCCGCGGCGGCCATGATCTCGGCGTTCCAGCGGGCCAGCGAGCGGCTCGAGACCCGGGTCGAGCGCGGCACCGCGTTCCAGGCGTGCACGACGTCCAGCGTGCCGTCGTGCATGGTCGCCAGCGACGACGCGAGCTCCAGGATGCGCCGGTCGAGCTCCCGGCCGGACGGGTGCTCCTCGCCGGGATCGACGGCGGCGAGCACCCGGATGCCCTTGCGCCGCCCGGAGGGCCGCACCACCCAGACCGGACAGGGGCACTTGCGCAGGAGGTGCCGCGACGTGCTGCCGAAGAGATGCTCCCGCAGGCCGCCCCGTCCCTCGGCGGTGACCATGACCAGGTCGTGGCCGGCCTGGACCGCCTCCCGCGTGATGGCGATGAACGGGGTGCCGAACAGCAGGCGTGTGCTGACCTGGGCGTCGCCGGCGTCCAGGGTGGCGGCGCGTCGCTCGAGGCCGGCGGTGCGGTCGCGGGTGATGACCTCGAGCAGGTCGACCTCGCCGGCGGAGGTCTTGACCAGACGCTTGCTGCCGGTCGGCGGCTCGACCACCTCGACGAGCTTCAGGCTGGCGCCGTTGCATCGGGCGAGGTCCAGCGCCCGGTCGAGGGCCTTGCGTCCGCGGGAGGCCCGGTCGTGGACGAGCAGGATGTTCTTGAATCGCTTCATGGTCGTCGACTCCTCGGTGAGGGCGGGCGGCCAGGTGGTCCGTCCACGTCCAATCTACGAGGGTTGACAGATTTAACTATTAGAATGATTATCTAAAAAACATAGACAAAATAAATATGAAGGGACCGCCGTGGAGTGGCTCAACTACCACCACCTCCTCTACTTCTGGACCGTGGCGCGGGAAGGTGGCGTCGGCCGCGCCGCCGAGGCGCTCAACCTGGCCCAGCCGACGGTGAGCGCGCAGCTGAAGCGGCTCGAGGAGTCGCTCGGCGAGGCCCTGTTCGCGCGTCGCGGCCGCGGGCTGGCCCTCACGGCGACCGGCGAGCTGGTCTACGCCTACGCCGAGGAGATCTTCTCGCTCGGCCGCGAACTGCTGGGCGCGGTGCGCCAGGGGATCACCGATCGGCCGTTGCGGCTGCAGGTGGGGCTGGTGGACGCGGTGCCGAAGTCGCTGGCGCGGTTGCTGCTACAGCCGGCGCTGGCGCTGGCGCGACCGGTGCACGTCGTCGTGACCGAGGGCAAGCTCACCGACCTCGTGGCCGACCTGGTGGTCAGCCGGCTGGACGTCGTCCTGAGCGATGCGCGGGTGTCGGGAACCCTCGCCGGACGGATCTTCCACCACGAGCTCGGCGACTGCGGCGTCACCTTCCTGGCCGCGCCGCCGCTGGCCGGCCGGCTCCGCCCCGGCTTCCCGGCCTCCCTCGACGGGGCGCCGGCCATCCTGCCCACCGAGAACACGGCGCTGCGGAGCTCGCTGGAGCGCTGGTTCGCCGCGCGCAACCTGCAGCCCCGGGTGGTGGCCGAGGTGGAGGACAGCGCCCTGATCAAGGATCTGGCCGAGGACGGCCTGGGCTTCTTCGTCGTCCCCGACCTGGTGGCCGACGCGGTCCGGCGCCGTCACCGCATGGTCCGGGTCGGCCAGGCGGACGACTGCCGGGAGTCGGTCGTCGCGATCACCGCCGAACGGCGGCTCACCCACCCGGCCGTGCAGGCGGTGACGGCCGGGACCAGGGAGCGGCTGGCGGGCTGACCGCCGCCAGCGCCGCCTCCACCACCTCCCAGCCGGCTCCCGGCCTGATCGCCCCCTGCGCGAGGATCTGGCGCCAGCGCCGTGCCCGCGGCTCGCCCTTGAACAGCCCCAGCAGATGCCGCGTCATGGCATGGAGCCGCTCGCCGCGCGCGAGCTGCGCCTCGACGTATGGCCGGAAGGCCTGCACGGCGGCGGCGCGCCGGTCGCAAGGGTCGGCGGCGGCGCCGTAGATCCGGCGGTCGACCGCGGCCAGCTCCCAGGGCGTCTGGTAGGCGGCGCGGCCGAGCATCACGCCGTCGACGCCGTCCAGCTCGGCGACGGCCGCGTCGAGGTTCGCCAGGCCGCCGTTGAGGATGATCTCGAGGTCGGGTCGCGCCGCCTTCACGCGTCGCACCAGCGCGTAGTCGAGCGGCGGGACGTCCCGGTTCTCGCGGGGACTGAGGCCCTCGAGCCAGGCGTTGCGGGCGTGGATGATGAAGGTGGTGACGCCGCTCGTGGCCACGGTGTCGACGAACGCGGGCAGCGTGCGGGCCGCATCCTGGTCGTCGACCCCCAGGCGATGCTTCACGGTCACCGGCACCGCCACGGCCTCGCGCATGGCCAGCAGGCAGTCGCGTACCAGCTCTGGCTCGCGCATGAGGCAGGCCCCGAAGCGGCCCGACTGCACGCGGTCGCTGGGGCAGCCCACGTTGAGGTTGATCTCGGCGTAGCCGAAGCGGGCGGCGATGCGCGCGGCCCGGGCGAGCAGGTCGGGCTGCGAGCCGCCCAGCTGCACCGCGACCGGCTGCTCGGACGGATCGAAACCGATGAGGCGCCCGGGATCGCCGTGGATGAGGGCCTGGTCGACGGCCATCTCGGTGTAGAGGACGGCGCGCCGGGTGAGCAGGCGGTGGAACGCGCGGCAGTGGCGGTCGGTCCAGTCGAGCATGGGAGCCACGCACAGGCGGCGGTCGAGGTCGGCCATGTCAGGCGGTTCCGTCGCCCGGCACGACGGCGAGGATGGCCTCGCGCATGGCGTCGACCTTCCAGCGTTCGCTGCGGGCGAGCTGCTTGGCCGGGGTCGGCGTGCGGCATTCGATCCGGTCGGTGGTCATGACGGCTTCCCGTTACGGGTCCTTGCGGGGGTCCGCCCAGGGTCCCTCCGCCCACACGAACTCGCCGCCCGCCACCCGCCAGCCGGGGCCGAGGAATCCGGCGCCACGCACCACGGTGCTGTCCTGGAGGTCCTCGAACACCGTCACGTCCGGATAGGCCACGCCGGGGGACAGCACGGGTCGGCCGTCGAGCAGGCGCAGCCCCGCCAGGCCGCTGCCGGCCACCACCCCGACCGTGGCGGCGGCGCCGCCGGGGCGCGGGCGCACGGCGAGCAGGCCGAGCCCGTCGCCGGACAGGACGCGGTCACCCACGCGGACCGTGCCGCGCGCGGCGACCAGGTCGTCATCAGGCCAGAGCGCCGTCCAGGGGCCGACGGTGTCGGCGTTGCCGTAGAGGATGACGTTGCGGTCGGGCTCGGCGGCGGGGTCGAAGAGCGTATCGGGCAGCACGTCGAGCGAGGCGTTGCCCTGGTACCAGAGGTATTCCGCATCGTAGCGGGCGCGGGCCAGGGCCCAGGCGGTCTCGGCCGGCGTGCCGCCGGTGCCGTACACGAGCTGCACCCGGTTGCCGAAGGCCTCGCGGAAGCCGCCGCCGCGGACGAGGCCGCGCCGGCCGGGATCCGGGTCGCCGGCCACGCGCCACCCCGGGTCGCGGACCAGCCAGAGCGCGCGGCCGGGATCGATCCTGTCGATCTGCAGCGTGTCCCCATCAAGGGCCACGAGCAGGCCGGCGGTCGTTACGTGGGCGAGGTCCAGGCCGAGCCGGGCGACGTTGGCGGTCGTGCCGGCGAGCGTGCCGCCCTGCGGGTCGAGGTCCAGGTCCAGGGTGCTCGGCGTGAACGGCGTCTGCTGCGCGCCGACGGTGGCCCAGGCGCGGCGGGCGCTCAGGGCTGGGTTCGGCGTGGCGAAGCTCACGTGGCGGCACTCCGCCGGGTCGGGACGGCGGTGCCGCGCGAAGAAATCGAGCATGGGCGCCCAGGCCACGCAGTCGGCGCCGGGCGAGTCGGAGAGATCCCACCAGTGGCCGGCGCCCGGCTGCTCGTGCCAGTCCGTGTCGCGATGGAAATCGGCGAGGCGGGCGCGCATGGCGCGCGCCTCGTCCACGGAGACCACGTCGTCGTCCAGGCCGTGCAGCACGTAGACGCCGAGGCCCTGCAGGTTGGGCGCGAACGTGAGCGTGCGGCTCGGCAGGGCCGCGCGTTCGAGCATCGTGATCAGGGGCGACGTGGCCGCGGCAGCGCGGTCCGGACGGTACGACCAGAAGCTCACCCAGCCGGCGCTCGGACCCACGGCGGCGAAGCGGTCGGGCGCCAGCGTCGCGAGGTGCCAGCTGCCGTGACCGCCCATGGAGTGGCCGGTGAGGTAGACGCGGGTGGGGTCGACATCGAGGTCGGCGAGCGCGAGGTCGAGCACCTCGAGCGCGTCCCGGCGGCCCCAGTCCTCCCAGTTGAATCCGAAGGGGCGACGGTTGGTGGGCGCGACCACGTGGGCCCAGGGCAACCGCGGGTACGAGCCCGACTGGTTGATGGCTTCGACCGCGGCGCCGTGCAGGCTGAGCAGGAGGGCGTGCGGGCCGTCAGGGCCGCTGGCCGGCAGGAGACCGTAGTACTGGACGCTGCCGTCGAGCCGGCTGCGGAAGGTCACGCGGCGGTTCTCCCCGGGCAGCTTGACGTCGAGGTCGACGGTGGCCTGGTCGAGCGTCCGGCCTTCGCGGGCGACGGTGATCTGCAGCTGGCGTCGACCCGGCCGGGCGCCCACCAAGCCGCGCACCGGCAGCGCCACCTTGCGCACGCCGTGCGGCGGCAGGACGGGCAGCGCGACGGTGACCGGGTCGGCGCCCATGAGGGCGACCGTGGCCACGGCGTCGACGACCACGTCGGCCGTGCAGTTGAGCACGGGCAGCGCGGCCCAGGTGTCGGCGGCGGCGCCCGCGACGAGGTCGGGCCGCGTGAGATCGTCCGTATTGAGCAGGAGCGACGACGCGGCCGGCGCCAGGCGGGCCCGCATGAGGCCATAGCGGTTGCCGCGGAACAGGAACGTGTTCGCGCCGGCATGCAGCCGCACCGGCACGCGCGACCAGTCGAACGCCGGCTGCCAGGGCTCCCACTGGTCGGTGTAGCCGTAGATGTTGCCGACGCGCGGCTCGCCGTTCACGAGCACGCCCGCGTAGCCCATGGCGTCCAGCACGTAGACGCCGTCCGTCGGCACGGTCACGGTGGCGTGGGCATAGGCGCCGATGAGCCGATCGTCGACGATCCAGCCGGTGGAGTCGGCCAGGACCGGCTGCCAGACGACGCCGTCGGGGTCGGGCTCGCCGGCCACGGGCGCCGAGAAACGGCCGGCCGCCACCGCGCGGGCCACGGGATCGCTCGTGAGCGCGGCCGGCTCGGCGCGCGCGACCTCGCGCACGAGCACCTCGCGCACCTCGCGCACCTCGCCGGTCCGGGCCAGGGCGAGCATGGGCACGAGCAGGCAGAGCAGGCAACAGCGGCGCATGGTTTCCTCGATCGCAGGTGGGGCCGGAGACACGACGACAGGCTGCGGCCGATCATAGGCGCCGCCGCGGTGCGGCTCAAGGCCCGGGAGGTCAGCGCAGGCGCACCGTCACGCTGGCCCGTTCGTGCGGGCCGAGCTCGAGGCCGCCGTCGATGGTCGCGAGGACGCGCCCGAGGGGATCCACGCGGTCGAGGGCGACCACGCGGGCCGGGTCGAGGATGTCGCGCAGGGGCACGGTGCACCGCGCGCCGTCGGGCTCGCGCAGGTGCAGGCGCACCGCACGCACGCCGGCGAACGAGGCGTCCGACACGCGCTCGAGGCAGGGCAGGTCGGCCGTCAGGAGCCCCGTGAGCGGGCCGTGATCGCGCGGCGCGCCCGGCGGCAGCATCCGGCCGAGGAGCGGTTGCCGGAGCGCCTGCCCGGCCTGTACGGCGGCGCCCTCGCCGCGGTCCCGGAGGCTGGTGAGCGCGTAGCCCCAGCGGAACTCGCCCGCGAGGGAGGCCCGGAAGTTCGTGGTCCAGTAGTTGTTCATCACCCACGAGTAGGCGTGGGTGGAGGCCGGGCGCGCGATGGGCCGGAAGCGGCCCAGGTTGAGGCCGCCGAACTGCCAGAGCAGGGTCTCCGCGCTCGACAGCACCACCTGGCCCGGATCGCCGACCAGGCTGACCAGATCCTGGACGGCGTGCCAGTCGGACGACGAGCCCGGCAGCTGATTCCGTCCCGGCTCCACCAGACCGCCCTGCGCCTGGTAGCGGAGACGGCCGCCGGGCAGTACGAGCGGCCAGGCCACGTACCAGCCCTCGGGGTCGCAGGTGCCGGGGTTGCGCAGGCTCAGCCGCACCTCCAGACGCGCCGTCGGCTTGAAGAGACGGATCTCCCAGCGCAGGACCGCGCCGCCGGGCGACGCGCCGGTGAACGCGAGGCTACGCCAGATCGGGCCGTCCGCGGCGCCGTCGCCACGGACGTCGGCGAGCGGCTCGCGCCGGACGTCGGTGAGCCGGCGGTGCTCGAGCTGGTGGCGGTTGCCGAGGCGCTCGTGGATGCAGGCGAGCAGGGGCCACGGCGCCTCCGGGTCCACCAGATCCCGGCCGAGGTCGAGGTCGTGCAGATGGCGCACGGTGCCGCGCTCGCGGTCGAGGTCGAGGCGGTAGTGGTCGCTCGCGAGCTCGGCGAGGTCGCCGGCGCGCGGTGCCGGGCAGGCTGCCGGGCCCGCCTCCAGGGTCACCGTCGCGAATCCGAGCGGCGGGACATCCGCCAGCCACAGGGCCCACGTGGTGCCGTCGGCCCGGCTGCCGAGGGGCTGGGCGGGCACCTCGCGGCCGTCCTGGTCGCGCAGGGTGACCGCGCGCCCGGGGGGCCACAGCTCGTGGTCGACGTTCACGACGGCCAGGCCGTCGCGGCGACGCCCCAGCGGGTTGAAGACCGCGAGCGTGGGCGACGGGCCGCGCCCGAGGGACGGCTCGAGCGCACCCCAGAGCGTCTCCTGGTGCAGGCGGGTGCGGCGCACGGCCTCCCAGGCGTGCGACGCCTTCTCGCCCCACTGCTCGCGGGTGTTCTGGGCCAGCGGGTCGCGCACCGAGTCGTCGGCGCCGTAGGTGTGCTCGGCGCTGAACACGAGCGCCTCGGTGATGCGACCACGCTCGGCGGCGAGGTCGCCGGGCAGCTCGGCCCTATGGATGCGCGCGGCGGCCTGCAGGGCGTCGCCGGCGACGGCCGCGGTCTGGGCGGCGCGCACGGCCGCCGTCTCCAGCGGCGCCGAGCCGATGCCGTCGCTCCACCAGTCGGGCCAGGCGGCGCGGTGGACCGGCAACGTGTCGGCGTGGTGGCGCGCGAGGTGGTCGAGGAGATCGAGGGCCGTCGATAGCCGCAGCTGCGGCCACGTGTGGGTCCGGTTCCACTGCTCGACCAGCCGGCAGGCGGCCAGGGATGGCGGCGCGTTGTCGGTGACGTAGCCGCTGAACTGGATCGCGACGCGATCGTGCGGGTAGCCTGCCTGCTCGAGGCCGGCGAGCTAGCCGAGCAACGCGGCCTCGAAGGTCGCCGGGTCGCCGGCGTGCACGCCGAGGGTGTTGCCGGTCATGTAGTGGTCGGCGCGGAAGGCCAGCAACCGCGAGCCGGCCGGCGACTCCCACCAGAACGCGGTTGGCCGCTCGAAGCACACGAGCGCGCGGTGGTCGTGCTGGCCCATCACGAGGTAGCGCACGCCCAGGGGCGGCAGCAGGTCGGCCAGGCTCCAGGCGACGCCGTTGACGTCGTCCTGCATGGCCAGGCGTACGGGCAGGCCGCGGGCGGCGAACTCGCCGAGCGGCTCGAGCATGGCCTGCAACACGGCCTCGTCGGCCAGCTCGGAGAGGTTGAACGGCAGCGCGGTCAGAGCGATCCGGCCCTCGGCCACCCGTCGGCGCAGGCGATCCAGCTGAGACGCCGGGCGCGCGCGCACCCACCGCGCCACCGGCCACAGCGCCTCGCAGGTCCAGCGGAACCGCGCGGCCTCGGGCAGGTGGTCGGTGCGGTCGCAGCAATCGAGGGCGTGATCGAGGAAGCGCAGGTGCTCGGGCAGGATCTCGCTCTGCGGACGGGTGTAGCCGATGTCGGTATGGGTATGCTGGACCAGGTCGACGGTCCAGGGTCGCACCGGTGCGGCGGCGACGCTGAGCGTCTCGGCGGATCGGTCGGGCCGGGTGAGCGTGAGCCGGATGTCGCCGGGATCGGGCGCCGTGTCCACGGGCACCCGGTTGTGGCCGAAGACGAGGATGGCGGTGTGGCGCCCCCCGTCGGGCGTGGTGATCACCAGCGGACCGGGCTCGCCGAGGTGGGTGACGTTCAGATGCAGACGGCGGCGCCGGCCGCCGGCCGTGGGCACGAGCGAGGCGCCGCGCTCCAGCGTCGCGGCGGGCGTGAGCGAATGCTGGAACGTCATGAACCAGACCGGGCTCTGGCCCGCCTCGCCGGTGACCTTCAGGGTGAGCGCGCGGCCGCCGGGCGCGAGGTCCGGCGGCAGCTGCAGGCAGGCGAATCCCATGAGGTCGCCATGGCGATCGATGAGCGTGGGACGGAAGTCGAGACGCACGCCGCGCTCGCCGGCGACGGTCCAGGCCGCGAGGGTCGGCGCATCGGGGTTGGTGAACGTGACCATCGGCTCGTCGTCGACGTGCAGCGTGAACCGGTGCCGGGTGGGCGCGACGTCCAGGCCGAAGAGCCAGACCAGGCGCACGGGGTCGGCCGCGTGGGCGCGGCGCTTGGGCAGGACGGGGGTCCGCCAGGCGATGGCGGGCCGTTCGCGGTCGCTGCGCACCAGGAGCGCGGTGCTCGCGTCGGGCACCGGGCCATGGTACGCGAAGGGGTCGCCGAGCACCGGCTGGGCGTAGCCGGCGAACCAGGTGCTCGGTAGCACGGGATCAGGGGTCATGCTGCGTTCGCGCTCCCGGGTCGAGCCGACGGATCGGCCCGCAGTGTGACCGGTCCGGGGCGCGGCCGCAAGCAGGACGGCGCGCGACGGCGCTCCGGAACGGCGTTGCATCGGGATCGCCCGGCGTCGAGAATGGCGTATCGTCCTCGATGTGTCCTCGCCCACGCGAAAGGAACCCGCCGTGCATCCGCGTCTCCTGACCCTCGGCCTCGCCTGCACTCTGCTCCTCACCGCGACCTGGGCCCAGGCGTTCGACGATCAGCGTCAGGGCTTCGCACTCGGCCTCGGCGTGGGTCTCGGCAGCGCCAGGCGGACCATCGACGCCACCGCGGGCGGCCTCAGCGCGTCGCTGTCCAACGACCATGGCGGGTTCGCCACGGCCCTGCGCCTCGGCGGCGGCCTGAACGACCGATGGCTCCTCTGCTACACGTCGCAGGTGGTGTTCTTCTCTCCGGACGGCAGCGACGTGCGGTTCGCCCAGGGCATCGGCGCGATCAGCGCCCTGTACTTCCTGCAACCGCAGGCGCCGTCCCTCTTCTTCGAGGCCGGACTGGGGCAGGGTGCGCTCGTGGACGTCGACCGCAACGAGTCCGACACCGGGATCGGCCTGCTCCTGGGCCTGGGCTACGAGGTCTCGCGCCACTGGGAGTTCGGCATGAGCTTCTCCTATGCCAAGGTGGGCGAGGACACCGTGGACGGATTCGACCTCGACGCGTCGATCTCCACCGTCCAGGTGACCGTGGGCTGGCTCGGCTACTAGCGTTATCTTACCGGTCCACCACGAAGGGAGACGCGATGGACCTCGGACTCACGGGCAAGGCCGCCCTGGTCGCGGCCAGCAGCAAGGGCCTGGGCTTCGCCGCCGCGCGCGAGCTCGTGCGCGAGGGCGCCCGGGTGATGATCAACGGCCACGATCAGGGCAACCTCGAGACGGCGCTGGCGGCGCTGCGCGCGGAGTTCGGCGCCGATGCGCCGGTGCGCGCCCACGCCGCCGACCTCGGCGACGCCGCCGCGTGCGCGGCCCTCGTGCAGTCCGCCGTCCACGCGTTCGGCGGCCTCGACATCCTGATCACCAACAACGGCGGCCCGCCGGCGGGCACGTTCGCCACCACCTCGCCGCAGGCCTGGCAGCAGGGCATCGAGCGCACGCTCCTGAGCGCGGTCAACCTGGTGCGGGCAGCGCTGCCCCACCTGCGGGAGAGCAATGCGGCCAGCGTGCTGACGATCACCAGCGTGTCGGTGAAGCAGCCGGTCGCGGGTCTGCACCTGAGCAACGTGCTGCGGCCGGCCGTGGTGGGGCTGACCAAGGCCATCGCCCAGGAGCTGGGGCCGAGCGGCGTGCGCGCCAACTCCATCCTGCCGGGCTGGACGGCCACCGAGCGGGTGGGCTACATCCTGGAGCAGCGGGCGCAGGGAGCGGGCACCACGCCCGTGGCCGAGGCCGCGAAGATCACCAGCGCGGTGCCGCTCGGCCGCATGGCCGAGCCGGAGGAGTTCGGGCGGGTGGCGGCGTTCATGGTGTCGCCGGCCGCGAGCTACCTCAACGGGGCGATGCTGCAGCTCGACGGAGGGGCCTACGCGGGGTTGCTCTAGCGCCCGGCGTAGCTGATCCGGTAGACCATCCCCGCGTGGTCGTCGGACACGAGCAACGCCCCGTCCGGCATCACCAGCACGTCGGCGGGCCGGCCGTGCACGGTGTCTCCGTCGAGCCAACCGTCGGCGAACGGCTCGTAGGCGACGGCCTGGCCGTCCGCCAGCGTCACCATGGAGACCCGGTAGCCCACCTTGGTGCTGCGATTCCACGAACCGTGCTCGGCGATGAAGACCCGCCCGCGGTATTCGGGCGGGAACATGCTGCCGGAGTAGAAGCGCATGCCCAGCGCGGCGACGTGGGCGCCGAGCGGCTGGACCGGCGGCGTGAACTCGTCGCAGGGGTGGTCGCCGCCGAAGTCGGGGTCGCTGACGAAGCCGCCGTGGCAGTACGGGTAACCGAAGTGCAGGCCGGCGCGGGGAGCATGGTTGAGCTCGTCGGGGGGCAGGTCGTCGCCCAGCCAGTCGCGGCCGTTGTCGGTGAACCAGAGGTCACCCGTGTCCGGGTCGAAATCGAAGCCGACGGTGTTGCGGATGCCGCTGGCGAAGACCTCGCGGCCGGTGCCGTCGGGATCCAGGCGCGTGATCACCGCGTAGCCGGGCTCGTCGCAGATGTTGCACGGCGCGCCGATGGGCACGTAGAGCAGGCCGTCGGGGCCGAAGCGCAGGTACTTCCAGCCGTGGTGGCGATCGGCGGGGAAGTCGTCGCGCACCACCTCGGGCGGGGGCGGCTGGTCGAGGCTCGACTCGATGCCGCGCAGCCGGAGGATCCGGCTCACCTCGGAGATGTAGAGATCGCCGTCGCGGAACGCGAGGCCGGTGGGCATCTCGAGGCCGCTGGCGATGACCCAGCGGCGGTCGGCCACCTGGTCCTGGTCCTCGTCGCGCAGGGCGTACACCACGCCCTCGCCGCGCGAGCCGACGAAGATGGTGCCCTGGTCGCCGCGGGCCAGGGCGCGGGCGTTCGGCACGTCGGCGTGGTAGAGGGCGATCGTGAAGCCGGGGGGCACCCGGAGGTCGGCCAGGAAGGCGGTCGCCTCGCCCTGCGCGCCGTGCGAGCAGCCGGCGAGGGCGACGAGCAGCCCGCAGGCCGCGAGCAGGTGTGGACGCGCTGGAGTGCTCATGGCGACATGATATCCGCGGGCCGCCCCGGGCGCGAATCGGCGCCGATGAGATCGGCCGTCCGCTACAGGAATCCCTTGTCCGCCGGACCGATTTCCCCTAGCATGAGAACAGGTTGACGCGCCCAGGCGGCGCGACGGACCGAGTAGGTCTGGGCGGCCGAATGGTCCGGGCGAGGTGGGTCTCGCCGCGGGATTCACGCCTGAAAGGAGGTGATCCAGTGGGTGAACATAGATCCAACTTGGCGGAGGTGGCGTCCCCCTAGCGCTGGGGTTTCGCTGACCACGGCGGTGAACGGGGCCCCTCGGGGGTAACCCAACGCCACCGCTGCCAGGATTCTCGGACGCCGTCGCGGCAACGCGGCGGCGTCCTTGTCTGGTCGGGGTCGCGGTCCAGAAAAGCCGACTTAGTATATCATGTTTAGCCGTCGGCCCCAGCTCCGCGAGGTACACGACCAGCATGCAACGATCCTCTCCCAGGCCCGCCGCGCCCCGCGCCGTGGCCGGCTTCCTCGGCGCCGTCGAGCGCGTGGGCAACGCCCTGCCGCATCCGGCGACCCTGTTCGCGAGCCTGGCCGCCTCGGTGGTGCTGCTGTCGGGCGTGTTCGCCGCGATCGGGATAGAGGCCCGACACCCGGGCACCGGCGAGATGATCCGGCCCGTGAGCCTGCTGAGCTTGCACGGGCTGCACCGCATCCTCACCGAGCTGGTGACCAACTTCACCGGCTTCGCGCCCCTGGGCACGGTACTCGTCTCGATGATGGGCATCGGCATCGCCGAGCGCACCGGGCTCATCGGGGCCGCGCTGCGCCTGATGGTGCTGTCGGCGCCCCGGAGTCTGCTCACCTTCCTGATCGTGCTGGCCGGCATCCTCTCCAACACCGCCAGCGAGGTGGGCTACGTGCTGCTGGTGCCGCTGGGCGCCATCATCTTCCAGACCGTCGGGCGGCACCCGCTGGCGGGCCTGGCGGCGGCCTTCGCCGGCGTGTCGGGCGGCTACAGCGCCAACCTCCTGCTGGGCACCATCGATCCCCTGCTGAGCGGCCTCTCGGAGGAAGCTGCCCGCATCATCGACCCCGCCTACATCGTCAACCCCACGTGCAACTGGTACTTCATGATCGTGTCGACGTTCTTCATCGCCGCGGTGGGCACCTGGGTGACGGAGAAGGTGGTGGTGCCGCGGCTGGGGAGGTTCGGCGGGGCCGCGGCCGAGGGCGACCAGCTGAGCGGCCTCTCGGACGCTGAGAAGCGCGGACTGCGGTGGGCGATGGCCGCCGGCGCGGTGTTCACGGCCTTCCTGCTGGTCGGCACCGTCCCGGCGAACGGCTTCCTGCGCGACCCGGCAACGGGCGACCTGCTGCGCTCGCCGTTCACGTCGGGCATCGTGGCCTTCATCTTCGCCGGGTCGGCGGTCCTCGGCATCGCCTACGGCATCGGCGCGCGCACCATCAGGAACGACAGCGACGTCGTCGAGGGCATGGGCAAGAGCATGGAGACCCTCGGCATCTACATCGTGCTCTGCTTCTTCGCCGCCCAGTTCGTGGCCTTCTTCAAGTGGACCAACCTGGGGCTCATCTTCGCCATCAAGGGCGCCGGCGCCCTCGAGGCGGCCGGCCTCGGCGACATCCCCCTGATCGTGAGCTTCGTGCTGCTGTCGGCGATGATCAACCTGGTCATGGGCTCGGCGTCGGCCAAGTGGGCCATCATGGCGCCGGTGTTCATCCCCATGTTCATGCTGCTGGGTTACTCGCCCGAATTGGTGCAGGCCACCTACCGCGTGGGCGACAGCGTCACCAACGTCATCTCGCCCCTGATGTCGTACTTCCCGCTCATCGTGGCGTTCATGAAGAAGTACGAGGACGAGGCGGGCATCGGCACGGTGGTGGCCACCATGCTGCCCTACTCCATCGCCTTCTTCCTGGTGTGGACCGTGCTGCTCATCGCCTGGCTGCTGCTCGGGCTGCCGCTGGGGCCGGGGGCGGCGATGAAGCTGGGCTAGGCGGCGCCCAGGGCGGCGCGCAACTCGGCCGCCAGCGCCGCCGCGTCCTCGTGATCGATGGGCGCCGACGGCCAGCCCACGCCCAGGCCCTGCTCCGCGTCGGGCTTCGGGATGATGTGCACGTGCACGTGGAACACCGCCTGGTGCGCCCGCTCGCCGTTGTTCTGCAGGATGTTGTAGTGCTCGACGCCGGTGACCCGCTTGACCGCCCGGCAGATGCGCGGCAGCGCCCGCCCCAGCGCGGCGGCCGACGCGTCGCTCAGCTCGGCCATGGTGGCCGCTTCTTCCTTCGGGATCACCAGGGTGTGGCCGCGGGTGGTGGGGAAGACGTCGAGGAAGGCCAGCACGTGGTCGTCCTCGTAGACCTTGTGGCAGGGGATCTCGCCCCGCAGGATCTTGCTGAAGATGGTCTCGGGCATGGGCATCCTCTTTCCGGGGCGGGTCGACGTTTCGGTCCGGGCAGACTACCGCTCCTGGCGGCCGCGAGCAAATCCATCCTGTCCGTGGGCCGTCGCCCGCGGCTCGCGACCGAGGGATCGGTGGTCGGCGCCCGGTCGAACTCGCCCTTGACGCGGGGGCGTGGGACTGATATATGTATGTACAAGCAACGAAAGGTCGGTCCCGTGGGACATCACGATGCCTCCATCTTCGAATGCTGCCTCTATTTCACGGCCAACAGCCTGGCTCGTGAGATTTCGCGCCTGGCCGATCGACAGTTCGGCCAGCTGGGAATGTCGACGCCCCATGCCTTCCTGCTGACCCAGGTGGTCGAACGACCCGGGATCACCCAGAAGGACCTGGCCCACGAACTGAACCTGGCCCAGAGCACCGTGAGCCGCTTCGTGGACACCCTCGTGGCCAGGGGCTTCCTGGTCAAGGAGGCCGACGGCCGCCAGGTGCATGTGCACTCCACGCCGACCGGCCGGGCGCTGATCCCCCGCATCAACGAGGCCTGGGGCGGCCTGTACCGCGAGTACTGCGACCTGCTCGGCGAGGAGGCGGCCGAACGCCTCACCCGGTTGACCCTCGACGCGCATCGTCGCCTGGCGGCGAAGGAGTGACCATCTCGTTCGAGCGCTCTATTTGTATGTGCACGCAATCGAAACGGACCCTGAAAGGACGAACCGTGAAGAAGACCCTCGTGATCGTCGGCCACCCGGACCTCGACCGCGGATCGCTGGCCAACAAGATCGTCGTCGATCGCCTCGCCGACGTCGACGGCGTCAACGTGCGGAACCTGGCGCGCCTCTACCCCGATTTCGCCATCGATATCGAGGCCGAGCAGCAGGCTCTGCTGGCGGCCGACACCATCGTGTTCCAGTTCCCCTTCTACTGGTACAGCGTCCCCGGCATCCTCAAGGAGTGGGTGGACCGCGTGCTGAGCTACGGATTCGCGTACGGGAGTTCCGGCGACAAGCTCCGTGGCAAACGCTTCATCCTCAGCACCACCATCGGCGGCCCGGCCGAGTCGTACGGCAGCGGCCACTACAACACCTACACCATCGACGATCTGCTCAAGCCCTGGAAGCAGACCTGCAACCTCACCGGCATGCACTGGCAGGAGCCGGTGCTCACGCACGGCATGGTCTACATCCCCGGCGTGTACAACGTGAAGGAAGAGGTCGAGGAGCGGGCCCGCGGCCACGCTCAGCGCCTCCTCGACGCCATCGCCGGCCAGCCCCAGACCACCTGATCGAGGCGGGGCTGCCGCCGGACAGGGACGTCGGTGGTCGAGACCATTGACTAAGCCTATCCTGGGCGGGAAGGCAGACTTCGTCCGACCAAGAGGAGCTCGATCATGGAATACCGTCATCTCGGCCGCAGCGGCCTGCGCGTCTCGGCCCTCAGCTTCGGCAGCTGGGTCACCTTCGGCGACCAGTTCGGCGACGACACCGCCCTGGCCTGCATGCAGGCCGCCCGCGACGCCGGCGTCAACTTCTTCGACAACGCCGAGGCCTACGCCATGGGCAAGTCGGAGGAGATCATGGGCCGCGTGCTCCAGCAGACGGGCTGGAAGCGCAGCGACCTCGTGATCTCGACGAAGATCTTCTGGGGCGGCGAGGGGCCCAACGACCGCGGCCTCTCGCGCAAGCACATCATGGAGGGCATGAACGCCTCGCTGGAGCGCCTGGACATGGACTACGTCGATCTGGTGTTCTGCCACCGGCCCGACCTGCACACGCCCATCGAGGAAACCGTGCGCGCGATGAGCGACGTCGTCAGCAGCGGCATGGCCTTCTACTGGGGCACCAGCGAATGGTCGGCCGAGCAGATCCGCCACGCGCACCTGTTCGCCACCGCCAACGGCCTGGTGCCGCCGACCATGGAGCAGCCGCAATACAACCTCCTGACCCGCGACCGGGTGGAGTCCGAGTACGCGCCCCTCTACCGTGACCTGGGCCTGGGGACGACGATCTGGTCGCCCCTGGCCAGCGGCATCCTCACCGGCAAGTACAACGACGGCATCCCCGACGACAGCCGGCTCGGCCACGAGAAGTACGGCTGGCTCCGGCGCATCGTCGAGGGCGAGGCGGGCCGCAAGAAGCTCGCCGTGGCGCGGGGGCTGGCCGAGGTGGCCAAGGATCTCGGCTGCACCACCGCGCAGCTGGCCCTGGCCTGGTGCCTGAAGAACCCCCACGTGTCGACCGTGATCACCGGCGCCTCGCGGCCCGAGCAGGTGACCGAGAACATGGGCGCCCTCGGTGTGGTCGAGCAGCTCACCGAGCCGGTGATGGCGCGGATCGACGAGATCGCCGGCAACAAGCCGGCTGCGGCGGCGGACTGGCGGGGGATGTAACGGCCACCGTCCCCGCCGGACACGATCAGGGCGCCAGACCTGCGGATCGCCGCGCGTCTGGCGCCCTGTTCTTTTAGGTAGTCCCCAATGTGTTGATCATATGGTATCATCGCCGAGGAGGAGTTCCCAGCGATCCGTCCCCGCCCCGCGAAAGGATCCCCGCCATGCGCGCTCGCCTGCTCCTGGTCGTCCTCGCCCTGCTGCTCGGCCACCTGGCCATCGCCGAGGAGATCGCCCTCAACGTCGCCTGCGAGTCCTTTTGGCAGCCCGGCCCCGCCACCGCGGTGGACGTGTCCGGCCCGTACGCCTGGATCGGCAACGGCAACCGCGTGCAGGCCCTCGACCTCACGACGCTGCCGCACCCGACCGTGGTCGGCGAGCTGGCCATGGCGTTCGACGTGCGCGACCTGGCCGTAGCCGGCGAGCACCTCTACGTGGTCTGCGCGGACGGCCTGTGGGTCCTGAGCATCGCCGACCCGGCTCACCCGCTGGTGGTGAACGACCTCACGCCGGGCTATCCCATGCCGGCCAACATGGTCGAGGTCGTGGGCGACCGCCTGTACTACGGCGACGCGCAGCTGCACGTCTACGACCTCGCCGATCCGGCCGCTCCGGTCGAGCTCGCGGCGTCCAACGTGAACGGCGGCGGCATCGTCGACATCGCCGTGGTGGGCGGCCTGGCCTACGTCGCCCTCGGCGATCAGGCCATGAGCATCGTCGACGTGTCCGATCCGACCGACCAGCTCGACGTGCTGAGCACCTTCGACATCCCCGGCCAGTGGGTCTGGGACGGCGACTGGGAGTACTACGTCCCCAACGACTGGGTCACCGGCATCGCCGTCGCGGGCACCCACGCCTTCCTGTCCGACGCGGAGCTCGGCCTGCGGGTGTTCGACATCGCCGACCCCACCGCGCCCATGGAGATCGCCCGGCTCGCGGGCGTGGCCGCGAGCGACCTGGCGCTCGTGGGCGACCGGGTCTATCTCGCCGCCGACAGCCCCGGCTTCCAGGTGGTCGACATCTCGGATCCCGCCGCGCCCGCGCTGGTGCAGACCGACTTCGGCCTCGACAATGGAGGCCAGGTCCTGGCCCTCGGCGGGCGCCTCTACCTGGCCGGCGAGAACCTCGGCCTGCGGATCCTCGAGCCGACCCTGGCCGGCCAGCTGGAGATCGGCGCCTATCGGACCTGGGGAGCCCTGCGCGACGTGGCCTGGCTCGACTCGGACCTGATCGCCGTCGTGGACTTCGTGGCCGGCCTGCGCGTCTTCTCGACCGCCGCCGGTGACCCGCTCCGCGAGGTGGGCTTCCTCGCGCTGGACGATCCGCGCTGCCTGTACGTGGCCGGTAGCCTCGCCTACGTCACCGAGTACTCCGGCGGGCTGGACGTCATCGACCTCGCCGATCCCACCGCGCCGGTGCTGCGCGGAACGGCGTCGGTCGTCGGCAACGCCCTCAACGTCGCCGTCCAGGGCGACTACGCGTACGTGGCCGCCCTGAGCGGCGGGGTGCGGGTCGTGGACGTCAGCGACCCGGACGCGCCCGTCGAGGTGAGCGCCATGACCACCGCGCCCGAGGCGGCCGACATCGTCGTGGACGGCGACCTGGCCTACGTGGCCGACCAGGAGGACGGCCTGCTCGTGGTTTCCCTGGCCTATCCGCAGTTCCCCTCGCGGATCCGCCAGTACCCGACGCCCGGTCAGTGCCGGGGCGTGGCCGTGGTGGGCGACCACGTCTTCGTGGCCAACTACCAGAACGGCATGCAGGTCTTCGACCGCACCGGAGCACCGGACCTCACCCTGCTCGGCGCCTACGACGACCAGGGCCTGGCCTGGGACATCGACGCCCACCAGACGCACGCCTATCTGGCCGACGGTTCCATGGGCCTGCAGATGCTCGACGTGAGCGACCCCGTCCACCCGGTGCCGGTGGGGACGTACCGCCAGGTGGATCCCGTCGAGTCGGCCACCTCCCTGGCCGCCCGCGGTCCGCGCATCGCCGTGACCATGACGATCGGCGGACTGCGCATCCTGGTCGACGAGCTGCTGACCGTCGAGGCCCCCGCCGACCTGGCCGTGCCCGCACTGGTCTTGACCCCAGCCTGGCCCAACCCGTTCAACCCGCAGACGGTCCTGGCGTTCACCATGCCCGTGGCCGGCCATGTGCGGGCCACGGTGCTCGACCTCCGGGGACGCGAGGTGGCCGTCCTGGTGGATGGCGAACGTCCGGCCGGTCGCCATGAGGTGCGCTGGGACGGCCGCGACCGGCGGGGCCGCGCGTTGCCGTCGGGCACCTACCTGGTGGATGTGCGGGGTTGCGGCGAGGCGGCCAGCCGCAAGGTGTCGCTCGTGCGCTAGAAGCGGACCTACAGGTCGTCGTCGTCGTCGGGAAGATCGTCGAGGTCCGCGAGGCCATCGTCATCGGCGAGTTCGTCCTCGAACTCGTCGACCTCGAGCTCGTCATCGAAGTCGTCGTCGTCCTCGAACTCCCAGTCGTCTTCATCCGCGGGCGGGCGTGTGGGCTTGCGGGGGGCGCCGCGCACGGGCCCCTCGGTTTCACGACGTTCACCGCCATCGTACCGCCGCTTGTTGCGGGGCCGGACGTCGTCGTGTTCGCTCGGTGGTAGCTTGGCCATGGAACATCTCTCCGGGTGTCCTGGACGTGACCCGCACATCCAGCAGCTTGCCAGGCGACGGTGGGACAATCCTACCAGATCGACCGGCGGGTAAGTCAACCACGGGAATCGGCACCGCGGTGCCGGCGGTCATCCGATTTTTCTCGAAAGGCCTTCCTCGGGCGTTCATCCCTCGAGCCCGCACGAGCGCTTCCGGACCGGCCGGCCCTCTTGATCTTGGCGTGGCTCCGGCTGCCGATCGGCAGGCCGCAGAGGGCTTGCCGGGCTGCCCGAGGGGCAAGCCATGAATAGACGATACCTGAACTCTCTGACCTGCTGCGCCGTCGGCCTCCTGCTGGCCGGCTGCGGCGGGCACATCGAGGACCCCATGTCGCCCGTCCCCGACCGCCCGGCCGAGGGCGCGATCAAGCGTAGCGGCGCGCCGGACCAGGCGTTCCTGGCCGATCTCCAGCAGGCGTTCGACACCACCACCTGGGAGCGGGTGCAGTTCTCCGAGGTCACCCGGGGCGGCGCCCGGATCGCCCGGCCCAAGTCCTGGGCCGTGGGCGAGTACCTGCAGGTCTCGGTGCTGCTGCGCGATCCCTCCCTGCGCGACGTGCCGCTGGTGGAGGTGTACGTGCCGGCCAGCGAGCAATCCACGCCCGGCCATTGCGTCCTGTTCGAGTTCGACGGCCTGGTCGCGGGCGCCGAGTACGTCGTGCAGACGTTCCTGCCCGCGTGGTTCGACGACCTCGACCTCGGTCCGTATCACCACACCTTCGAACTCGCCTACGACCCGGCCACGGGGCTCTACGAGGCCCTCTGGCTGACCCGGTTCGACACTCCGCCCACTCCCTGGGCCCACCCGCCGGTCACCTTCACCCTGTTGCCGATGGATCCCCAGGTCGCCGAACGCGCCAGATGGGTGGCCGAGCCGGGCGGTGACGGTGACGGCTAGGCGGGGCCCAGACCGGCCTGGTGCTCCTGGTAGAACGCCCAGTAGAACGGGTGCGACCAGCGGCCGCCCGCAGCGCGGACCTCGCGCCGGGCCTGCCGCAGCGCGTCGGCCGGGTTGCCCCCACTGGCCCGCGCGGCATAGAACGCGAGCGCCAGCCGCCGCGCCGCCTCGTCGTCGACGATGCAGGACGAGGCGATGACGACCCTGGCGCCTGCCTGCAGGAAGGCGCGAGCGAAGCTGTCGAGGCCGGTGCCGCGGTCCCAGCGGACCCGGCTGCCCTCGCAGCAGGAGAGGAAGACCAGGTCGGCGGCGAGGTCGAGTCGGCTCACCACCTCGGGCGTGAGCGGGATCTCGTCCTCGACGCCGGTCAGGCGCAGGACCGGCAGACCAGTGGTGCCCTCGCTGACCAGGGCGTGGGAGGCCACGTGGATGGCCGCGTAGCGGTTCAGATCCCGGGCGGTCAGCGGCAGCCAGCGGGCGTCGTCGCCGACGGCGAGGGTCGTGGGCCCGTTCCAGGAGGCTGCGATCGCCCGCGCCTCGTCCTCGGCGTAGCGCAGCGCCTCGCCACCGCCCGGCGTGTCCTGCCCGACCACCAGCAATTCCGGTGGGCGTGCCGGCGAGCGGGGACCATCGGCCGGCAGGCGGGAAGCCGTGGCCAGGGCCGCCAGGTGGATGATCGGGCCCCGATCGTCGGCGAGCAACGTCCGTCCGTCGGCGGTCGGCAGCGGCAGCGCCGGCCAGGGCAGACCCTCGAGGACGCCGGGCGCCACCACGTAGAGTGGGTGATCGGTCTGCCAGGCGGCCGCGACCGGTCCCAGAAGCACCTGGGCGAGCCGCCGCGCCTCGGTTCCGTCGGCTTCTCCGCCGGGCGAGCGCATACCGGCCTGCACCGACTTGACCAGTTCGAGCAGACCGTCACGATCACCGAGCTCGGCCACGGTCCAGCCGCGGTCCGTCCCCACCCAGACGAACGCTCGCGTCGGGCCGACGAAGTACACGACCACCGGCGACCCCGCCACGATCGGCAGCTCGCGCAGGTCGTCGGCGGCGGGCAACGCGCCGGTCGGGTCGGTCTGCCAGCGCGCCGATTCGGCCAGCACGAGGGTCTCGAGAGCCAGGTCCGTCGGCGGACCGTCCGGTTCGACCTCGAGCCTGAGGCCGATGGCCAGCTCTGCCAGCTCGGTCCGGAGCGGACGATAGAACGCGCGGTCGACCTCGGCGCTCAACGATCCATCTCCGCCCGTCGCCGCGACCGAGACGCCGTCCAGGCGCGCGAGGGCCAGCTGCGGCCGGCCGGTCGCCGCCAGCGACCGGGCTTCCTCGAGCCTGAGCCGTGTGCGGAGATCCACCGGGGCGTCATCGCGGAGCACGGAGTCGGCGGCCGCGTAGTACCGCAGCGCCTGCTCGTGCCGCTGGTCGGCGGCCTCGACGCAGCCCAGCATGAGCAGCGCCACCAGCCGCGACCAGTACTCGGGCGAGGTCTGCGAATCGGCGAACAGGGACCGCGCGCGGGCGAGATCCCGGCGCCGGATCAGGACCTCGCCGAGGTGGATCCGGCTGCGGTCGCGGATGCGGGCGTCGTTCAGCGGGCCGGCCAGGTCCAGCGCCTGTTCGGCGAAGCGGACGGCCAGCTCGTCGTCGCCCTCCAGCTCGGCGATTCGCCCGCTGTAGTGAGCGAAACTCCAGCGGGCCTCGTCGGTACCGCCCCGGGCGAGCAGCTGCTCGGCCCGGGCCAGCTCCTGGTGCGCCGCTGCGAACTCGCCGAGGTGGGCGTGCAGCAGGGCGCTGTAGACGGCCAGGTCCCGGGCCGGGTCGTAGCCGGAGTCGGCGATCACGAGCGAGGAGTCGCGGCGGGCGATCGCCAGGCCGCGGGCCGTCAGGTCGGGCAAGCCGCGGTCGAAGCCGAGCTCGATGAGGTCGAACACCACCTGCCGCCGCCCGGCGACGTTCAGGAACTCCGGGATCGTGGTCAGGAGCGAATCGGCCTGCTCGAATCGGCCCTGGCGCAGGAGCCCGGACCAGCGCAGCAGCGCGATCCGGTCACCCATGTGGTGATCCCGGCCGGCGTCGTTCAGTTCCGCCGCGCGATCCAGCCAGGTGGTGGCGGAGTCCGGGGCGCCGAGATCCAGATAGGCGTTGCGTTGGCCGAGGGCGGCGCCGATGGCGGACGGCGTGTCGGCCAGCGCCAGCGCCATCTCGTACAGCTCGTGATACTGCGCGAGCGCCGCGCGGCGATCCCCCTGCGAATCGAGGATGCTGGCGAAGCGCCGGGAGAGGTCCTGGATCCACCTCAGGTGACCGCCCGCCTGCGCCACGCGTTGACCCGCCAGGGCCTCGGACCAGGCCAGGCCGTACTCGGCCCGCGCGAGATGGGCCGCGCTGGCCGCGATCCGTCCGCGGATCTCCTGGATCTCGTTGTTGTCGCGCCGGCCGCACTCGACGGCCATCTGAGCGGCCGCCACGCTGTCATCGAGCCAGCCGAGGCGCAGGCAGACGTTGCTGATCTCGATCCACCAGCAGGCGGCCAGGGGCAGGCCGCCCACCTCCCAGGCCGTGGGCAAGGTCCGCTGCAGGCGTGCGAACGCCGCGTGCAGTTCCCCGCGGTTGCTCTCGACGAGCACCAGGCGAGTCTCCAGCCAGATGCGCTGCAGGGGATCGAGGAGCGCCTCCTGCTCGTGGGCCTGGAAGAAGCCGAGCGTCGCCTCGCGGATCCGTCCCCAGCCGCGGCGGGCCTGGATGAACGCGGCCACCGGACCGTTCGGCGCTGCGGCCTCGGTGACGGCCAGCATGCTATCGAGGCGGGCGGGATCGCTCAGGTAGCCGCGCCGGATCAGGCCGGCCTCGATCCAGAGGAAATTCTCGGGCTCGACGGCGAGCCGCGCCCAGAGCGTGTCCTCGGCAGCGGCCCGGCGCTCGGGGATTCTCAGGTCCTGGCGCAGCGTGTAGAACCGGCGGATCGCCTCGGCCCCGGGGGTGTCGACCGTCGCGGCGAACGCGTCTTCCTGCCAGCGGAGCATGGCCCGGACCGGTGCGGTCAGGTGCGCTCTCGCGGCCTCGTTCGCTTCGCCGGATGCCGCCGGGTCGCGGTCGCACGCGCCGACGGCCGCCAGCAGCGCCAGCGCGCCGATGAACGCCATGAGGCCTAGACTCCGACGGTGGACGTCGCCATGCCGATCCTCTATCATCACGGACACCTCCGGAACCGCGATTCCCAACGCCAGACCAGAAGGACCGCCGGCCCTCCACCATGAGACGGCCCCGCTCACTGCAATCTCCAGACGGATCCGGCGCCGCGGGCAGCGTGCCGCTGTCCGACGCGGCGCTTGCAGCCCTGGCCCAGCCCGTCCGGGCCAACGTCCGGCAGTTCCTCGGACCCGACGATCCGGAGGTCGAGGACGTGGTGCAGGACGCCATGATCGCAACGTTGCGATATGTCCGCGACGATGTCGAGTTCGAAGGCGATCTCGTCAGCCTGGCCGTCACGATCGGCCTGAACCGCTGCCGGGACCTCGCCCGCAAGCGTCGGCGCTGGCGGACCGAGGCCATCGAGCCGCACGCCGAACGGCTCGCCGACCCCGTCGCGACCATCCTCGACGATCTCGACCGTGACGAGCGCCGCGAGATCCTGATCGCGGCGCTCGACGACCTGTCGCCCGAATGCTACGACCTGCTCGTTTCTCGCTACCTGGCCGACCAGTCGACGGCCGAGATCTGCGTCCGGCTCGGCCTCGGGTCGCCCCAGGTTTTCTACTACCGTCGCAACGGCTGCCTGCAGCGGCTGAAAGTTTTTTACAAGACGCGAGTCCGGGCGTTCATAGGACGGGGGCGGAACGATGACGAACGACGATCGCGACCAGTACGAATGCCTCGACCCAGCGCTCGCGGAGCAGCTCTGGAAGCTGGAACTGGCGGATACCGAGCCGGCGCTGCGCCGGCGGTTGCAGGTCCACGTGCGCCACTGTCCGGCCTGCGCGTTGACCCTGGCGCTCGACGCCGAGATCGCATCCGCGGTGCGCGACGGCAAGCTCGCCCGGCCGGCGGCCGCGGTGGCCCGGCCTGGCTGGCCGCGCTGGTTGATCGGCGGCGGCGGCCTGGCGCTGGCGGCGTCCTTGACGCTGGCGCTGGTGACGCCGCCGTCCTCGTTGCTGAGCCGGACGACCGTTCGCGCCGACCAGGCCGTGCCGACCGTCGAGCGCCCGGTGGCCGGCGAGGTGATCGCCGACGCGCGGCCGACCATCGTCTGGACCGCCCTGCCGGGGGCGCGGTCATACGAGGTGGACGTGCGTTCGGACGACGGCGTCTACGCCTGGCGCACCCGGTCGGAAGAGGCCCGGGTGATCGTACCCGCCGACGCGCCCCTGCCCGGTCGGCAGCGCTTCCGGGTGAACGTGGTTCCGGTGCCAGCATATCTGGCTCCCGAGGGAGGATTGGGGAGCTCGTTCCGCCGCGGCAGCCTGGTCGAGGCGGGCTGGTACCGGATCCGCAGGGCGGGTGCGCTGGCCAGGATGGTGGGGGCGCTGGGGGCCCTGGTGGTGGCGGGAGGCGTGTTGGGGTGGTGGTGGGGAAGGCCGCGCCCAGAGCCCGCACCCTGACCCGCGGCGGTCGGCCGGCGTCTCGGTGAGCAGGATGCCGAACGTGTCGAATTCTCGGGATCATTGTCAAGCCACGGCCACCTCGGACGTTCATCGAGAGAACGCCCTCTTCGTCCCAGGCCACGTCATGGTCGCGTGGTCGACGATCCCACCCAGGCCTGCGAATCGTGTTTCTGCTTGGCGATCCCCTGCGACGTGCAGAGCACTCACGGCAACCACGACCTGCGCGACGTTGCCAGCAGCGGATGCTACGCGAAGACCCCGGGCATCTTCCCTCGCGGTCCCTTCCACGAGGACTTCCGAGGGCGACGGGTCCACCGCCTGGTCGACGAGTCGCTCGATCCGGGCATCAACCAACCGACCTGGCGAGGTGCCGACGGCGACGGGCGTGGCAACGCCTGTGGCGTCTATCTGATCCGGCTGAAGGGCTCCGGGGGCACCTTGAAGCGGGCTGTCACGGTGCTCAAGCCAGGGAAGAACGTGGTAGCATCCTGATCATTGGGCTCTGAGGCTTGCCTCATCGATCGGAGGGGTTGTCCATATGAGGGGGCGAAGGAGTTGTTCCGGGGGAGTCGTTTGCGACCGCGGCCGCGTTCCCGGCCGAAGCCGAGGGATGAGGACCCGCGGTGGGTTTCTGCGCCGGTGGCCTGGGGACCGGTGGAAGACGGGATGCTGATCAAGGGCCTGGAACGTGATCCGGACCGCGATCTTCCGCCAGTGACGAAGCCGTATCTCGCCGCCCGACCCCTACCCCTCGAACGACACATCCACCACCTCGCGGATCACCGCCGACTCCACCTCGAAGAACTCCGCCGCCGTGAACCCGAACATTCCCGCCACCAGGTTCGACGGAAACACCTCCACCCGCGTGTTCAGCTCCCGCACGTTGGCGTTGTAGAACCGCCGCGCCCGCTGGATGCGGTCTTCGGTCGTGGTCAGCTCCTCCTGCAGCTTGAGGAACTGCTCGCTCGCCTTCAGGTCGGGGTACTGCTCGGCCACGGCCAGCAGCCGGCGCATGCCGTCCACGAGCGGCTTCTCGTCGGCCGCCTGGTGGCCGGGGCTGCCGTGGGACGCCGCCGCCCGGGCGCGTGCCTCGGTCACGTCGCGGAGCAGCTGGCGCTCGTGGGCCGCGTAGCCTTTGACCGCCTCCACGAGGTTGGGCACCAGGTCGTAGCGGCGCTTCAGTTCGGTGTCGATATCCGACCACGACTCGCGCACGTGCAGGCGGATCTGCACCAGCCGGTTGTAGTTCAGGGCCACCCACAGCAGGACGGCCACGACGGCGCCCACGATGACGACGACGAGGTTCAACGCGGTTCTCCCCGGAGCTGGGCCAGCACCTGGGCCGGCACGAGGTCGAAGATCTGCTTGACCAGCTTGACGTCCGCCTGGCAGCGCTGACCCGTCAGCGGCCCCACGCGGTAGACGGCCACCTCGGCCACGCCGAACTCCACGTGCTGCACGTCGGCCGCGAGCAGGAAGTCCATCATGGCGGTCTGGATGACGTCGTAGGCCCACTTGCGGTCGGACGACGAGACGTGGAAGCGGCGGCTGAACTCGTCGGACTCGAAGTTGATGTCGCCGCCGCCGAAGAACTCGCCCACGCGGTCGAACACATGTTCGCGGCGGATATGCAGCGGGATCACCGGCGTGCCGGCGTCGAGGATCACCACGGCGTAGCGGTGGGTCTTGCGATTCTTGCCCGAGCCGGTGGTGTAGCGGTAGTCGAGGCATCGGACCCGGTGGCCGTCCACCTCGCCGTCGAGATGCAGGGCGCTGTGCCGGCTGTGGCCGTACCCGAACAGCTTGTAGGCGGGATACTCGCGCTCCCAGCCGGTCTGCCGCGTGGCGGTCATGGCGAAGCCGTGGCTGCGGGCCCAGGCGCGCAGCAGACGCCGACGCTTGCGGTCCTCCCGGTAGGAGAGGTACGCCACCGCGGCGATGAACGCGGCGAAGCCGACGAAGGCGAGAAATCTGGGTTCCAACGTACGCTCCCGATCACCGGTCTGCGCCGATCATAGCGCGTCCGGCCGGGTTGGCCACTATCGAATGGAACGCCAGGCCCGGGCCACCGGCTCGGCGATGCGGGCGGCAACCTGCTCGGGCGAGCCCTCGCCGTCCACCGTGGTCACCGTGTTGTGCTTGCGGTAGTACTCGACCACCGGCGTGCACTTGCGCTCGTGTTCCTCGAGGCGCTTGACGATGGTGGTGGTCTCCACGTCGTAGCTCTGCCGGTTGGCGGTCCGGCCGCGGGCATCGAGCCGCTTGACCAGCTCGAGCATCGGCACCTGGATGTCCACGATGCAAGACACCTGCGAGCGACGCTTGCGCAGCAGGCCGTCGAGGATGTAGGCCTGCACCATGGTGCGCGGGAAACCCTTGAAGATGAAGCCGTTGGCGTCGGGATTGCTGCCCATGTGCCGCTCGATGAGCTGGATGACGATGTCGTCGGGCACCAGGCCGCCGTGCTCGAAGATGGGCTTGCAGGCCAGGCCGATGTCGGTGCCGCTCTGGATCTCCTTGCGGATCAGCTCGCGCGTCGACACGTAGAGCAGGTTGTACTTCTCGGCCAGGGTCCGCGCCTGGGTGCCGCAGCCGGCGCCCGGGTAGCCCAGGAGCACCACGTTGAACAGGGTCTTGCGCAGTTCCTTGGCGATCGAGGCCTCCAGGCGCCTGTTGATGTCCTCGATGTCGCCCACGCCCTCGATGGCGACGTAGATCCCCTTGTCGCGGTAGAACGCGGCCACGGGCGCGGTCTTGCTCGCGTACTCGCGCAGGCGGTACTTGATCACCTCGGCGGTGTCGTCGGCGCGGCCGCTGGTCTTGGCGCGCTCGAGCAGGCGGCGCGTGGCCTCGTCCTCGGGCACCTCGAGGCTCAGCAGGCAGGTGAGCGAGGTGTGCAGCTTGAGCAGCAGACCCTCCAGGATGTAGGCCTGCACCAGGGTGCGAGGGAAGCCGTCGAAGAGGAAGCCGGCGGCGTCGGGGTTCTCGTTGATGGTCTTCTCGATCAGCTGCACGACCATCTCGTCGGACACCAGCCCGCCCTTGTCGATGATCGCGGCAGCTTCCTTGCCCAGGTCGGTGCCGGCGGCGATCTCCCGCCGCAGGATGTCGCCGGTGGCCACGTAGACCAGGTTGTGCTTCTCCATCAGCAGCCTGGACTGGGTGCCTTTACCGGCGCCGGGAACTCCGAACAGGGCAATGTTGAGCATGGCGACGACCTCGAGCGGGAATGCGGGCAAGCGACCGGAAGCTGGAAGGATATCGCATTCCCGCGCATCCGGCTAGCCCGCTGGCGGGGACGGGGGCGGTTGCCGCAACCCGTCGCGCCAGCGTCGGGGCCAGCCCTCCAGGCCGTGGGCCGCGCCCAGGAGCGCGCCCAGCACCGCGCCGCGGTAGCAGTTGTCGCCGCCGGCCATGGTGTTGGCCACCAGGGCCCGCTCGGGGTCGGCGTGATGGCGGCGCGCGAGGTGCACGACGGCCGGCACCGCGTCGTCCACGTAGCAGGCGGGCGACAGCTTGCGTCCGATCACCTCGAGGTCGTCGAGCCGGTCCCAGCTGCGCAACGGCTTCTGGAGCAGCGGGCTGCGGCCCCGGTCGAGGATCGCGTCGATGGTGGCCCGCAGGGAATCGCCGGCCAGGACGGGCAGGAGGATGTCGGCGACCGTGTCCAGGGCGGCGTCCATCAGCGGGCCGACATGGGTGAGCTGCAGGTGGGCGTGGGCGGCCCGGCGGGCCAGGCCGGGTTCGCGGTGGCCGAGGACGAGCAGCGCGATCGGACCCGCGAGGCCGCCGACGTGCTTCTCCTTCACGGCGCACCGCCGAAGGTCGTGGCCGCGGGCGCGGTTGGTGAAGAAGCCGCGGAGCCACTCCTCGGCGTAGGTGTCGCGGTGGGCGCCGGGGGTGCGCAGGAAGCCGACCATGCCCTGGAGGTAGCGGTCGGGATCGTAGGCGCCGCCGGCGGCGATCTGCTCGAGGAGCAGGCGCACGAGCTGCAGGTTGAGGGTGTTCTCGCCCGCCTGCAGGAATTGATGGTAGTGCACGCCGGGCCGGCCCCAGTACTGCGCCTGGTCGTGGAGGATATCGGCGTCGGGGTTCTCGGGCTGGTAGCTCGACCGCCAGAGGATGCTGTCGGGGTGCGGGTTGCGCGGCGCGAGGTAGTCGCGCACCTCGCCGTAGTCGCGCCGCAGCGCGGCGCGGTCGTAGTACCAGTGCACGGGCATGGCGAGGGCGTCGCCGATGAACAGGCCCCAGAGGGCGCCGGCGGTCCGGTCGGTCATGGTCGTTCGCTTCGCCGGTGGCGTCGGCTTCCGTCAAGGAAGCGCGGCCGCACCGCGGCCGCCACCCGGGTGCCGACACGTGGCGTGAACGCGGGCGGCCAGAGCGTCCTGCGGAAAGGACAGCCGGCGTGCGAATGGCCGTGATCGAGACGGCGCTCGCTCCGGTAAAGCATTGAAAAAATGATGTTTGCGCGGGTCTCGGGCGACGGCATGCCCCTTGCCTCATCCGGCCCAGCGCGGCTGGACCCCGGCCGCCGAACCAAGGAGGACGACCATGCAGACCAGACGCCATGTCTTCAGCGGAACCCTCGCCCTCGCCCTGGCCCTGACCATCCTCGCCGCCACCCGGGCCGAGGCCGGACTCCAGGTCCGCGTGCGGGTGCCCGGCGGTGTGATCGCCATCCGGACGCCCGGCCGGCCGGTGCGGGTGCTCCGTCCCTTGCCGGCGCTGCCGGCGGCCCGCGGGCAGGTTTGCATGACGCGTCAGGACCGCCAGGTGGCGCGGCGTCTCGCCCAGGTCTCGGACGTTGAGATGAGCGAGCTCCTGCGGTTGCGCCGCCTCGGTTACGCCTGGCTGGAGATCGGCCTCTGGCTCGAGCTGCCGCGTCGCACGGTCGTGGCCGCCCTCGACGCCGACACCTGGACCCGGCACCAGCGCTCGCTGCGCCGGCTGGACCACGACCGTCTCGCGGCGCAGGGACCGCCGGTCGGCCACTGCGTGATGGAGAACCGGGACGTCCGCTGGTAGTCTCGCCGGCGGACGCCACGGAGGCCGGGATGGAGCCCGGTCTCCGTGGACGGTTCTTCCTGGGAAGGCGCCATGCGCGAGATCCTCGCCGACCTGCGTCGGCACTTCCAGCAAGTCAACCTGCCCCTGCACCTCGCGCTGGCGGGGCTCTTGGCGGGCGCCTTCGTCTTCAACTACACCACCGGCTTCAAGCAGGAGGTCATGAACGCCCATGGCGGCCAGTGGGTGGAGTGGCCGCTGTACCTGGCCTTCTATGGCGTTCCGTTCTACGGCGTGCTGGGGCTGCAGAGCCGGCTGACGGGACGGCCGGTGCCGCGCGCCCGCGCGTTTTGGTGGACGACCGCGTTCGCGATGCTGGTGCTGGCCGCCAACCGGGTCACCCTGACGGCGACCGTCGACCTGGCCGCGCGCCTGGACCTCGACGCCACCGCGCGCTGGTACGTGCAGAAGTGCCTGGTGAACGTCACGCGGACGGCGGCGATCGTGGGGCCGCTGTGGCTGCTGCGGCGGGGCTGGGGGCGCCGCGAGGACGGCCTCTACGGCCTGGCCTGGCGGCGGTTCGCCTGGCGTCCGTTCGCGGCGATGCTCGCGATCATGGCCCCGCTCATCCTGTGGGCGTCGTTCCAGCCGGCCTTCCTGACCGCCTATCCCATCTACGATCCCTGGCGCGTGCAGCGGCTGCTGGGCTGGCCGGTCTGGCTCACCTACCCGGTGCACGAGGTGTGCTACGCGCTGCGGTTCGTGGGCGTCGAGCTGTTCTTCCGTGGCTTCCTGGTGATCGGCCTGGCGCGCTGGCTGGGGCGAGATGCGCTGTTGCCCATGGTGGTGCTGTACGCGATGTGGCATTTCGGCAAGCCGATGCCCGAGGCGCTGGGTTCGGTGTTCGGCGGGTACATCCTGGGGATCATCGCCTACGAGAGCCGGTGCGTGCTCGGTGGCATCCTCGTGCACATGGGGATCGCGCTGATGATGAACGCGGCGGCGTTATGGCGGGAGTGGCCTGGATAGGGGTGGAGCCGGGCTCCACCCCCCATGATCTAGACCGGGCAATCGTGGTCGGCTCTACCTCACCAGCATGAGGGCCCGCGTCTGCTCCGGCCCCAGGCCGGTGCGCAGCCGCGCGAAGTAGGTGCCCGACGCGACCGAGCGGCCGCCGCCGTCGCGGCCGTCCCAGCGCACCTCGTGGCGACCGGCCGGGAGCACCTCGTCGCGCAGGGTCACCACGTGGCGGCCGCGGGCGTCGTAGAGCGCCAGGTTGACCCGCGTGTCGGCGGTCAGGCGCAGCGGGATCACGGTCTGCGGGTTGAACGGGTTGGGGAACGCCGAGCCCAGGGCCACGGCGGCGGCCGGAGCGTCGTCCCCGGCGGGAGCGGCGGTGGTGCCGTGGTACGGCTCGCCGAAGTAGTCGGCCAGGATGACCTCGGTGTCGGCCCGCAGCGCGGCGTGCTGCAGGCGGTAGGGCCGCGCTCCGATGTGCACGAGCTGGCCGCCGTCGGGGCGGTCGGCGCCCCCGCCGGGCGGGACGACCCGGGCGCCCACGCCGCGCACCGCGCCGAAGCCCGACGTGTCCTGGAACAGGATCGTGGTGTTGGGCCCCACGGTGGTGCGGTAGACGTCGTTGAAGCTCTGGGTGCCGGTGAACGGGAGGCTCGCCAGCTCCGGCACCGCGGCCGTGCAGTTGGCCAGGGTCGCGTCGGTCTCCGCCCAGGTGACGGCCAGGTAGCTGGCCAGGTTGGCGTCCAGGAAATTGGCGCTGCGACGGCAGAGCAGCAGCACGTTGCCGCCCACCTCGAGGTAGCTCCGGATCGGCGTCTCGAACCAGCTGTTGAGGTCGCCGGAGTAGTCGTTGCCCACCCAGACGACCGCCGAGTAACGGGCCAGCACGTCGGCCGGCACCGAGCCGTGGCCGAGGGGTTCGGGCAGGCTTGCGGGATAGCCGCCGCTGGGCGTCGGGAAGCAGTCCCAGAAGTCGTAGGCCTGCTGGCCGGTGAACACGCTGTCCAGGTAGGCGGTGGTGATCTCGGTGGTGTAGGTGGGCCAGTGCACGCCGTTGACGAGCAGGATGCCGTCGCTGAACGACGGGTTGGCGACGCTCGTCTGCACGCGGCAGAGGATCCAGCCGTCGGGGTCGAAGGCCACCGACTCGACCGCGCCGGCCACGTCGATCACGTAGTCCTGGCTCGCCTGGCTGTTCTCCACGCGGACGTTCTGGACGCCCTGATCGGTGGTGATGCGCAGCGGGATGGGCATGGTGAAGAGGCCGGTGGCGGTCTGGTTCTGCGCGATGGTCACGGTGATCTGCCCGGCGCCCGGACCCGCGGTCCAGCCGAAGCTGTACTCGGGGAAGTAGGCGCCGTAGATCCACTGCTGGAAGAAGGCGTCGAGGTCGCGGCCGCTGGTCTGCTCCATGGCGTCGCGCAGGTCCTCGGTGGTGGCCGAGCCGTAGAGGTGCCGCTGGCGGTAGAGCGCCAGGCTGTCGAAGAACGCCTGGTCGCCGACCACGCCGCGCAGCATGTGCACCACCCAGCTGCCCTTGTTGTAGCTCAGGTTGCCGTCGAAGATGTTGTCGTTGAGCGGGTCCTCCACGAAGATGGTGCCGCCGCCGTAGTAGGCCGCGTAGTCCATGTACTGGCGGTAGGTGTCGACGCCGTCCGAGACTTCCTTCCAGTACGCCTCGCTCCAGGTGGCGAAGCCCTCGTTGAGCCAGATGTGTCCGAAGTCGGCGCAGGAGACCATGTCGCCCCACCACTGGTGGGCCAACTCGTGGCTGATGAGGTCCTCGGACCAGCCGCCCAGGCTGGTGAGGGTCTGGTGCTCCATGCCGCCGCCCCAGGTGAACTCGGCGTGGCCGTACTTCTCGTCGACGAACGGATACTCGCCGTAGCCCTGGGCGAAGGCGCCGATCATCGGGACGGTGAGCGCGTAGGTGGCCTGCACCTGGTCGAAGTGGCTCGGGAAGACGTAGAAGGCCACCTCCATGGGCGCGCCGCCGTCGAGGGGCGTGTACCAGTCGCTGTACTGGCTGTAGGGGTGGATCGCGAGGGACACCAGGTAGGTGGCGATGGGGTAATCCGTGCGCCAGTGGAAGGTGCGGGTGGTGCCGTTGTCGGCGTCGCTGAGCAGCCGGCCGTTGCTCGCGACGATCAGGTTGGGGGGCACGGTGACGCGGATATCCATGGCGTCGGGCTTGTCGGTGTTCACGTCCTTGCAGGGCCACCAGGAGCGGGCGCCGAAGGGCTCGCTCAACGTCCAGATCATGGTCTGACCGCCGAAGCTGTCCCAGCCGAAGTACTCGCCGGCCGGGTTGCCGCTGTACGTGACCGACACGGTCACCGACTCGCCGGGGTCGTACGTGCGGTCGAGGTCGACGGCGACCAGGTGGCCCGCGCGCGTGAAGGTGGTGGCCGCGCCGCCCACCGTGGCCGACGACACGGCCATGTTGCTGCGGAGGTCGAGGTCGACCGTGGCGATCGGGGTGCCGACCACCGTGACGGTGGCGGCTGCGGTCCCGCTGAGGGTCGCCGTGCCGGGCGACAGGGTCAGATCGAGGTCGTAGTGGGTGACGTCGTACTGATCCTGGTTGACGGTCCTGAGCGCCTCGGCGCGCTGCAGCTCGCGCGTGAGGGCGGCCTTGGCGTCGGCCTCGGCGAAACGGTGGGCCAGGACGGCGGCGCGCTGCTGGTCGGGATCGTCGGAGCCGGTCATGGGGACCGCCCGGGCGGGCAGGGTCGCGGCGAAGAGCGCGCTCACGGCGGCGAGCACGAGAAGGAAGCGTCGCATGCAGCAAACTCCAGGTTGGGTGGCGGAGGGTGATGTGAGGCCGGGGTTGATCTCTCGCTGTTCGATGATACCACGTTTCGACGCTGCGGGGGAGTGGGCAGCCGGCAGGCGTTTCTGGAACCGGGCCCCCGCGGGGTGTAATGTTGCCCTCGCAACCGCACCGGCACCCGACCGAACTGGAGGCGACGGCATCGCACTCGTGAGCATATGGCTGGCCCGCGGCCCTCAATTCCTGCGCTATGCGGCCGGCAGCGCCGTCATGCTCGGACTCAAGCTGCTGCTGATGCAGGAAGCGGTGGGCTGGCTGCGCGAGGTGCCCGCCTATGCCGCGGTGCAGGTGGCGGTGTTCTTCGCGTCGTACGCCTGGCATAGCCGCGTCACGTTCGCGGCGCGGTTCAGCCGGGGCGGCCTCGGCCGCTACCTGCGCACCATGGTGGGGTTCCAGGCTCTCGACTGGCTGCTGTTCTCGGTGATCTTCACCCGGCTGGGCGTGGAGTCCAACCTGGCGATCCTCACCTCGACGGCCGTGGTGTTCGTGGTGCGGTTCGTCTGCGTGCGGCGCAGCCTGCTGCCTGGAGGCGGGGCGTGACGCGCCGCTCGTACGCCCGGCCCCTGGTGGGGGCGTTGCTGCTGCTGGCCGGCTACCTCGCCGTGGCGCACCGGTACGGCGACTTCGCGTTGCCGACGGGCGCCGATTACGAGGCCCTGCACCGTACCTTGGGCCTCGACCGCCGGCTCATCCGCGATCTGGCGCCGCCGCTGCTCGCCGGCGCGGTGGCCAAGCTGCTGCTGCTCGCGCCGGCCTCCGCACTGATCGCCTGGTGCCTGGCGCCCCTGATGCCCGGCCGCTGGCTCGACCGTGGCGCCGGCCTGCTGGACCGCCCCCGCCACCGCGCGCCCCTGGCTGCGGTCACCCTGCTGCTCGCGGGCCTGATGGTGTTCTGGGCGCTGGTGGTGCTGCAGCAGCAGCCGGTGTACGACGACGAGTTCACCTACCTCTTCGAGGCCCAGACCCTCGGCAGCGGTCGCCTGGTGGCGCCCGCGCCGCCGGCCCCCGAGTGCTTCGAGAACGTCTTCATCATCCTGCGCGACGGCATCTGGGCGGGCAAGTACACCAGCGGCCATCCGCTGATCCTGGCGCTGTCGGCGGCCCTGGGCTGGGTGCGGTTGCTGCCCATCCTGCTCGCCTCGCTGGTGCCGTGGCTCACGTACCTGATCGCGGTCGAGGTGCACGACCGCCGCACGGGTCTGCTCGCGGCCGGACTGTTCGTGCTGTCGCCGTTCTTCATCGTGCTGTCCAGCTCGCTGATGAACCACGGCACCTGCCTGTTCTGCCTGGCGGTCTTCACCCTGGGCTACCTCAGGGCCCGCGCCCGACGGCGCTGGATGTGGGGCGTGCTGGCGGGGCTCGCCCTGGGTCTGGCGTTCAACATCCGGCCCCAGTCGGCGGTCGCGGTCGGATTGCCGTTCGCGGCGTGGAGCCTGCTGCGGTTGCGTGAGCGCGGCGAGCGTCGCGCCCTGCTGGCGGCCGGTCTGGCCGTCGTGCTGGGCTTCTTGCCCGGCCTCGTGTACGCGGGATACTACAACCACGCGGTGACCGGGTCGTGGCACCGGTTTCCGTTCATGCTGCTGGAGGATCCGCGGCCGCCCCTGAGCGCGTTCCTGGGCCGCGGGCCCGGCCACACGCTGTGGACCGGGCTGGGCTACGATCTGCTCAACGTGTGGCGGCTGAACCTGGCGCTGTTCGGCTGGGGCGCGTCGCTGGTGCCGGTGGCGGTGTGGCTCTGGCGCGACCGGCGCACCGCCCACGACCGCGTCTGGCTCGGCGTGGCCGGCGTGCTCTTCGCCATCTACGCCGGGTTCCCGTCGCCGGGCGTGCTGGAACTGGGGCCGCGGTACCTGGCGCCGCTGCTGATCCCGCTGATGATCTGGTCGGCGCGGGGACTGCTGCTGCTGCACGAGCTGGCGATCGGCCGCGGCTGGCCGCGCGCGTTGGTGCCGGCGTTCGTGGCGGTGTCGGTGGTGCTCGCGCTCGTCACGTTCACCCGCGAGCAGGCGCGCAACCTGCACCAGATCACCACGGAGGTGGCGCGGCCCTACCGGTTCGTCGAGGCCCGCGGTCTGCACCGGGCCATCGTGCTGGTGCGCGCCAAGCCGCCGTCGGGCTGGGTGTTCGGCCTGCGCAACAACCATCCCGACCTCGATCGCAACGACGTCATCTACATCAAGCTGACGGGGCTCGGTCCGGTGCTCGCGCTGGCCGACGCCCTGCCCGACCGTCAGGTGTACGTGCTGGCCTTCGACCCCGACCATCCGGCCGCCGAGCCGGAGCTGGTGCCGTTCACGCGGGACCAGCTCGAGGCGATCCGACAGACCTGGCGCTGAACCGAGGAGAGCGGCCTTGGCCGACCCGACCCGAGCGTTCATGACCGACCCCGGCGGCCGCCGACTCCCGCTGATCATGGCGCTGTCCGGCTTCACCTTCCTGATCTACGAGGTGAGCTGGCACCGGCTGCTGTCGCTGGCCCTCGGCGCGACGGTCACGGCGTCGACCATCGTGCTCTCCGTGTTCATGGCCGGGCTCGGGCTTGGCGCCTGGTTCTGGGGCCGTCGGGTGCGGGGTCGCACCGGGCTGGGCCGCCGGCTGGCGGGACTCGCCCTCGGGGTCGCCGTGTGCGGGGCGCTCACCTATCCGCTGATGGTGCGGCTGTTGCCGCGCCTCTACGGTCCGCTGGGCAACGGCGCCGGCGCGACGCTCGTGGTGTACCTGGCGGCGGCCGGCGCCCTGCTGGTGCCGACGTTCCTGATGGGCGGCCTCTTTCCGCTCGCCAGCCAGCTCGCCGCCCGCGCCGGCAGCCCGGTGGCCACGCTCCTGGGCCGACTGTACGCCGCCGAGACCCTGGGTAGCGCGCTCGGCGGCCTGCTCACCGGGTACGTCCTGCTGGGCGCGCTGGGACAGCGGGCGACGCTGCTCCTGGCCGTCGTCGTGAACCTGGCGCTCGCGGCCGGCTGGCTCACGATCAGGGAAGGCGTGGAGGAGGACGGCCGGCACCTCGCGGACCCGATCCGGTCGCCGCGCCGCGGTCGGGCCGACGCCGAGCCCTCCGGGCGGCGACGGGCCGCACTGATCGGCGCCGCCGGCTGCGGCCTGGCGATGCTCGCCCTGCAGGTCCTCTGGATCCGCATGTTCCGCATCTACCTCACCAACACCAGCTACACGTTCGCGCTGGTGGCCTCGCTGGTGATCCTCGGCGTGTTCGGCGGCAGCACGCTCTATGCCCGGCGGGGCGAGCGCCTGGACGACCCGCGGGGCGCCCTGATCGGCGCGATGACGCTGCTCGCGGGGCTCGCCCTGGCCGGCCTCTGGCTCCTGGTGCGGCTGCCCCAGACGCTGATGTTCCCGTTCGAGGCGCACCTCGCGAGCCCGCTGCTGCGGGCGCAGGGGATCCCGTTGGTGGCCTCGCTGCTGATCGTCGTGCCGCCGGCCGTGTGCTCGGGTTTCGCGTTGCCGCTGGCCTGCCGGCTGGCCGCCACCAGCCGCGACGCCCTCGGGCGCGACGTCGGCGCCGTGCTCCTGGCCAACACCGCGGGCGCCACGCTGGGCCCGGTGCTGGCGGCGTTCGGGCTGCTGCCGCTGCTGGGCGCGGCCACCGCCGTGCTGGCGACCGTGGCCCTGCTGCTGTTGGCCGCGGCGCTGTGCGTGCCGACGGTGGCCGCCTCGCCGCGGCGCCCGGCGCTGCTGGTGTTCGCCGGCCTGCTCGTCGCCGTCACGGCCATGCGGCCGGAGATCCGGATCCTGCCGCCGTCGTTCCTCGCCTTCCATCGCGAGATCCTCGACTACCGCGAATCGGTGGAAGGCACCCTGTCGGTGGCCAAGGACCCGGGGCCGGGCGGCACCAAGTACACGTTCGTCAACAACAGCGCCGTCATCGGCTCGAGCTACGACGCGGTGAAGGTGGTCAAGATGGTGGGCCACGCCCCGTTCTTCCTGGGCCTGGAGGCCCGCGAGGTGCTGGTCGTGGGCTTCGGCATCGGGGTGACGACATCGGCCATCGCGGCCCACCCGTCGGTCGCGCGCATCGACTGCGTCGAGCTGGTGCCGGGCTTGCGCGACGCGGCCGGCCTCTACCGCGACCTCAACCACGACATCGCGCACGACCCGCGCCTGCACCTGATCGGCGGCGACGGTCGCCACTTCCTGCAGACCACGCCCAACACCTACGATCTGATCAGCTGCGACCCCACGCACCCCATCCTGGGCTCGGGCAGCCTCTACACCGCCGACTACTTCACGCTGTGCCGCGACCACCTGAACCCCGGCGGCATGGTGTCGCAGTACCTGCCCCTGCACAAGCTGGGCGACCGCGAGTTCCAGGGTCTGATCGCCACCTTCGGGTCGGTGTTCCCCCACTGCACCGTGTGGCTGGGGCAGTTCCACGCGGTCCTCATCGGCAGCCTCGAGCCGCTGCGGACCGACTTCGCCGACTGGTCGGACCGGGTGACCGCCCTGGGGTTCGACCGGCATTTCTACCTGGAACCGCACCACCTGGCGGCCACCCTCGTGCTCGACGGCGAGGCGGTGGCCGGGCTCGTGGCCACGCGGCGGCTCAACACCGACGACCGCTCGTACACCGAGTTCTTCCGGCCGGCCTGCCTGGATGAGGACAACCTGGTCGGCAACCTGCGCTGGCTCGAGGCGCAACGGGTCCCGCTGGCAAGGGTGTTCGACCGGGTGGACGATCCGGCGCTGCTGCAGCGATTCGTGACGGGCAACCGCCTGGTGACCGAGGCGTTGATCGCCCGGTTCGCCGGTGAACTCCGGCAGGGCCGCGCGAAGCTCGAGGCGGCCATGGCGGCCAACCCCGAGGATCAGGAACTGCCGTTCCTGATGCGCCTCTATTTCGAGGGTCGGTAGCGGCCGCTAGGTCGTGAGCGCGTCGCGCTTCTGGGCCAGGGCCCGCAGGACCGCCAGCAGATCCTTGCGCACCACCGGCTTGGCGAGGTAGTCGTCCATGCCGGCCTCGAGGCAGGCCTCGCGGTCCCCGCTCATGGCGTTGGCGGTCATGGCGATGATGGGCACCCGCGGTCCCTGGCCTTCGCGCCGCCGGATCTGGCGGGTGGCCTCGTAGCCGTCCAGGTACGGCATCTGGCAGTCCATGAGGATCAGGTCGTAGCCGGCGGCCGCCGACATGGCGACGGCCTCCAGCCCGTCGGCGGCCACGGCGACGGTGCAGCCGAGGCGTTCGAGCAGGCGTCGGGCGACGGTCTGGTTGAAGGCGTTGTCCTCGGCCACCAGGACGTTAAGATCCAGCGCGGTCGACCTGAGGTCGAGCTCGGCGGCGGGCTGCGGGTCGAGGTCCGGGTCGGCCGTGGTGGTCGATGGATCGATCACGAGCTCGACGCTGAAGAAGAAGGTCGCGCCCCGGCCCGGAGCGCTCTCGACGTCCAGGACGCCGCCCATCAGCTCCACCAGCTGCTTGCTGATGGCCAGGCCGAGGCCCGTGCCGCCGTAGGCGCGGGTGGTCGAGGCGTCGGCCTGCGTGAACTTCTCGAACAGCATCCGCTGCTTCTCGCGCGCGATGCCCACGCCGCTGTCGATGACCCGGAAGGTGAACCGGCGGCGATCGACGGCCTCCTCGCCGTCGACGGCCAGCTCGAGCACCACCCGCCCGGCGTCGGTGAACTTGATGGCGTTGTTGACGAGGTTGGTGAGCACCTGCCGCAGGCGCAGCGGGTCGCATTGGACCCAGCGCGGCAGGTCGTCGGGGCAGCGCAGGATGAGCTCGAGGCCCTTGGCGTCGGCCAGGGTGGCGAGCGGGCCGATGACCTCGCGGCAGAGGCGTGGCAGGTCGCAGCGGGCGATCTCCAGCTGCAGCTGCTCGGCTTCCACCTTGGAGAGGTCGAGGATGTCGTTGATCAAGGAGAGCAGGTTGTTGCCCGACTGGTGGATCATGCCGAGGTATTCGGATTGCTCGGGCGTCGGCTGCAGGTCCATCATCAGGTCGGCCACGCCGATCACGCAGTTCAGCGGCGTGCGGATCTCGTGGCTCATGTTGGCCAGGAACTCGCTCTTGGCCAGGTTGGCCCGCTCGAGGGCGGCCGTCCGTTCGGCCACCTTCTGCGCGAGCTCGGCGTTGCGGAGCCGGATGCCGCGCGTGCGCAGGCCGAACACCAGCCAGACCAGGCCCGCCACCAGCGCGATGCCGAGCAAGCGGAACGACGCGTGCTGCCAGAACGGCGGCGTGATCCTCAGGTCGACCGCGATGCCCGTGTCGTTCCAGACGCCGTCGCAGTTGGCCGCCTTCACCCGGAACACGTAGTTGCCGGGGGGCAGGTTGTTGTAGGCCACCATCCGGCGGGTGCCGATGTCCACCCAATCATCGTCCACGCCCTCGAGCATCGTGGCGTAGCGGTTCTTCTGCGGGATGGCGAAGTGCAGGGCGGCGAACTCGAACGCGAACACGTAGTCGCGGTTCGACAGCGTGATCTGCCGGGCCGACGAGATGTGGGTCTGCAGGGGCGCGCCCACGCCGATGGCGGCCGAGCGGTTGAACACCTTGAAGTCGGTGAACGCGAGCTCGGGCGCCAGGCGGTTGTCCGTGATCGCGGCAGGGTCGAAGATGTTGAAGCCGCGGATGCTGCCGAACAGGATCTCGCCGCTGCGGAGCCGCGCGCCGGCGGCGAGGTTGAACTCGTCGCCCAGGAGTCCGTCGAGATGATCGAAGCCGCGGATGCGTCCCGAGCGCGGATCGAAGCGCGCCAGACCGTGGTTCGTGCTCAGCCACAGGCAGCCCGCGTCGTCCCTGACGATGGCATAGATGGTGTCGTTGGGCAGATCGCCGACCGCCGCGATCAGCGTGAAGCGGTCGGTCTCGTGATCGTAGAGGTTGAGACCGGCCGGCGTGCCGATCCAGACGTCGCCCGAGGGCTCGGGCAGGATGGCGAGCACCTCCACGTAGCTGACGGTGCCGGGGACGGCGGGGTCGGGGTGGTAGTTGGTGAAGGTGCGGCGGTCCGGCGAAAGGCGGCTGAGGCCGTCGATGGTCCCGATCCAGAGGTTGCGGTTCGCGTCCTCGGCGATGGCGTAGATGAGGTCGTTGCAGACGCTGGCCCGGGGCGCGTTGGGATCGTGGCGGTACTGCACCACCTCACCGGTGGCGGCGACCAGGCGGTTGAGGCCGTCGCCCGTACCGAACCACGTGTCGCCCGCGTGGTCGATGACGATGTTGCGGACCGACTCGGAGCTCAGCCGACCGGGCATGCCGGGATCGTAGCCCTGTCGCCGGAGGTCTCCGGTGGTCGGGTTCATGAGCCAGGCGCCGCTCGAGGTGCCGACCCAGAGGTGCTCCGGGTCGGCCCAGGTCAACCCGTACACCCGATTGGCCAGGATGTCCTGCGGCCCGGAGGTCGGCAGGCGGTAGTGGATGAACCGGTCCTCCGTGCGGTCCCACAGATCCAGGCCCGCGAACGTCCCCACCCAGACGTTGCCGTCGGGGTTCTCCAGGAAGCAGCGGACATAGTCGTCGACCAGGCTCCGGGGGTCGACCGGCGAACTGGCGCGCCCGGTGAACGGCTTGCTGTCGAGATCGACCGAATCGACCCCGTTGCGCGTGCCGACCCACAGGACGTGGGACCGGTCGACGAGCAGCGACGAGATCTCGTCGCTCGACAGGGTCGACGGGACGAACGGATCGGCCACGATCAGGGAGCATAGGCCGGTCTCGCCGTGGTGCTGCACGAGGCCGGTGCTGGTCGCGATCCAGCTGTCGCCATGGTGGTCGTGCACCAGGGCGGAGATCGCGGCGTCGTCGAGGTCGAACCGCGGCAGTTGCAGCCGGGGGCCGGGTATGAACGCGCCCGTGGCGGGATCGTAGGAGTGCAGACCATGCTCGGTGCCGAGCCACAGCTGCCCCGGGCTCGGGGACATGAGCGCGGTGACGACACCGGACCGGGGATCGCTGTCGTCGGGCCGGATCCATTGGCACGCGCCGCTACGCCGTGCGAACCGACCGAGGCCGGCGCCGCCGGTGGCGAGCCAGAGGTCGCCGCCCGGGCCGGCGAGGATGGCGCGGATGTCGTTGCGGCCCGTCGCGTCGGGGTCCGGCCAGCGGTAGCGACGGAAACGCCCGGTGGTCGGATCGAGGTGGTTCAGCCCGTTGCGGGTGCCGATCCAGAGCGAGCCGTCGGGATCGCGCAGGAAGGCGAGCACCTCGTTATCGCTGAGCGTGGTGGTGTCCGCCGGGTCGTGGCGGAAGTGGGTGAACCGCTGGTGCCGCAGGTCGTAGCAGTTGAGGCCCTGGCCGAAGGTCCCGATCCAGAGGCGGCCGTCGCCGTCCTCGCAGGTCCGAGAGACGTAGCTGTAGTTGAGCGAGTTGGGGTCGGTCGGGTCGTACCGGAAGACCTCGAACTCGTAGCCGTCGTAGCGGCTCAGGCCGTCCTCGGTGGTGAACCAGAGGAAACCACGGCTGTCCTGGAAGCAGTCGCTCACCGTGCTCTGGGACAGGCCATCCTCGATCCGATGCGGACGGAAGCGGGGAGCGGCGCCACCTTGCGCAGGCGGGCCGCCGAGCAGCAGGAGCAGGCAGAGCAAGACCGAACCGAATCGCATCGTGGCGTTCCCCGGGGCGAGAGGGCCAGTGGTGGTATCGCCCGGGTATCGGCTGCCGTGGCAGAGAGTTGAGAACGTACCCGCAGATCGCCGGGCGCCCGCCCGGAATCGTCCGGGACACGGGCCGCCGGCCGGGGTACGCTCGGGCCATGGCCCGCTATGCCCATCCGCCGCAACGCCAGGCCCTCGAGGCCGAGATCTGGGACCTCGCCCGCCGGATCCCCCGCGGGCGGGTGACCACGTACGGGCGCCTGGCCGGCCTGGCCACGCCGCCGGATGGGCTCGATCCGGCGGCCTACCGGGCGTTCGGCGCCCGCTGGGCGGGCGGCGCGCTGGCCCACTGTCCCGGGGACGTGCCGTGGTGGCGGGTGGTCAACGCCCAGGGACGCATCAGCGCGCGCGAGGGCGCCGAACGGCAGCGGCGGCTGCTGGAGGCCGAGGACGTGGCCTTCGACCGGCATGGTCGGATCGACCTCGACCGCTACGGATGGCCGCTGGTCGCGGATCCGTCCGGCACCGATGTCCGATAGTCGACATCATCGCTCAAGGGTCTGACGACCGACTTCGTGCTCTCGTCGGCCAGCGTGCCCCAGGCCAGGTCCGTCAGCGCAACATCTTCCACAGGTACGCATAGGTCAGCGCCCACATGTACGCGCGCTGATTCTGGTTCGAGGCCATGCCGTGGCCGCCCTCGGTGTTCTCGTAGTAGTAGACGGGCTTGCCGAGGTCCGTCAGCAGCTTGACCATCTTGCGCGCGTGGCCCGGGTGCACCCGGTCGTCGCGGGTGGACGTGGCGAAGAACGCCTTGGGGTAGTCGACGTCCTTGCGGACGTTCTGGTACGGCGACCACTTCTGCATGAACTCCCAGTCGTCCGTGTCGGGGTTGCCGTACTCGGCCATCCACGACGCGCCCGCCAGCAGCTTGTTGTAGCGTTTCATGTCCAGCAGCGGCACCTGGCAGACGACGGCCTCGAAGAGCTCGGGCCGCTGCACCATGCACGCGCCCACCAGCAGGCCGCCGTTGCTGCCGCCGGCGATGCCCAGGTGCGCGGATGAGGTGATCTTGCGGGCGATGAGGTCCTCGGCGACGGCGATGAAGTCGTCGAAGGCGCGCTGGCGGTTCTGCTGCAGCGCGGCCTGGTGCCAGCGGGGGCCGAACTCGCCGCCGCCCCGGATGTTGGCCAGGACGTAGACGCCGCCGCGCTCGACCCAGGCCTTGCCGGTGGTCGCCTGGTAGGTGGGCAGCATCGAGACCTCGAAGCCGCCGTAGCCGTAGAGCAGGGTGGGGTTCTGGCCGTCGGCCTGGAAGCCCTTCGGCATCATCACGAAGTAGGGCACCATGGTGCCGTCGGCCGAGCGCGCCTCGTACTGGGCGACGGTCATGCCGGTGGCGTCGAAGAACGCCGGCGAGGTCTTGACCTGTGCGGGCGCCTCGCCGGGGCGCTTCACGAACAGGCTCGAGGGCGTGAGCATGTCGGTGTAGGTGATGAGGTAGGTGTCGTGCTCGTCGCTCGTGGCGCCGAGGCCCACCGAGCCGAGGCCGGGCAGGGTGACCTCGCGACGGTCCCAGACGCCGTCGGAGAAGGTGAGCTCGTAGAGGCGGCTGCGCACGTTGTCCAGCGTGGCCATCAGCAGCAGGTCGCGCGTCGTGGCGGTGCCGCCGAGCGAGACGCGCTCCTCGGGCGCGAAGAGCACCTGGAAGGCGCGGTCGCCGGCGAGGAAGCGGTCGAGGTCGATGGCGAGCAGGGAGTCCTGCAGGTAGGTGGCGTCGCCCACCGTCCAGTCGCTGCGCAGCGAGAGGAGCAGCTGGTTCTTGAAGAAGCCCTGGGGCTGGGCGTCCTCGGGCACGTCGAGCTTCACCAGGTGGCCGCCGAGCAGCATGAAGTAGCGGCCGCTGAAGAACGACGGCGACTGATACACCAGATCGTAGTCGCCCTCGGGCGTGCGCACGGTGTAGGCGCCGACGGAGACGTCGGTCTGATCGCCGGCGAACACGGTGCGGGCCTGGTCCAGCGGCTCGCCGCGGCGCCATTCCTTCACCAGGCGGGGGTAGCCCGAGTCGGTGAGCGAGCCCGCGCCGAAGTCGGTGCCGATCCACACGGTATCCTGGTCCTTCCAGCGGACCTCGGACTTGGCCTCGGGCACCGCGAACCCGCCCTCGACCCAGCGCTTGCCGACGGCGTCGAACTCGCGCACCACGACGGCGTCGCCGCCGCCGCGCGAGAGGTTCACCAGGTAGCGGCGGTAGTCCGGGGCCAGGCCCTGGGCACCCTTCCAGACCCAGTTCTCGCCGTCGGCCGCGGCCAGCGCGTCCACGTCGATCACCGTCTCCCAGACGGGTTCGCTCGACAGGTAGCTGGCGAGGAAGGTGCGGCGCCAGAGGCCGCGCACGTGCTCGGCGTCCCGCCAGAAGTTGTAGACCCAGGCGCCCTGCATGCTGACGTAGGGGATGCGGTCGCTCGAGTTGTAGATCGCCAGCAGCTCCTCGTGGATCGGCGCGAACTCGGGCACGGCCTCGAGCTCGGCGGTGTCCTTGGCGCTGCGGGCCTTGACCCAGTCGAGGGCCTTGGCGCCCTCCACGTCCTCGAGCCAGAGGTAGGGGTCGTCCGCGGCGGGGGCGGCGGCCGCGAGCAGGGTCACGGCGACGAACGTCAACAGCATGAGGCGGTGCATCTTGGCTCCTTCGGCATGGCCGGATGGGTCACGGGCGGGCAACGGTCATGATAATCAGGAACGGGCGGCCGTGTCAGGTGGGAACTACGCCGCACGGTCGGGGCAGGTTGCCTGGCGGCGGCAAGGACCCTGGCGCGCCGACCGTGATGACGTCACCCCGTTGAATCCGTATCATCACCCAGCGAGCCCGACCGGTCCGCGACGGGCTCTCGGCGGCGTCGCTCACGCCATCTTTCGAGGGGGGAAATCATGCATGCTCCATCGTCACGGTCCGGACGCGGCCGCCCGGGCCGCCTCACGCTCCTGCTCATCCTCGGCCTGATCGGGCTCCTGCCCGTCCTGGCCGCGGCCGACGCCTGGGACGGCCGCTTCCACACCACCGGCATCGACGGCATCGCCCGCGCCAACCTCACGCTGGGCGGCGACCTGTACGTCGGCGGCTCCATCCAGGCGGCGGGTCAGGTCGCGGTGGGCAACGTGGCGCGCTGGGACGGCGCCCGCTGGCACGCCCTCGGCTCCGGCCTGAACGCCGCCGTGACCCGGCTCGTGCCGCTGGACGGCGACGTGTACGCCTGCGGCGCCTTCACCGCGGCCGGCGGGCTGGCCACCGACCACGTGGCGCGCTGGGACGGCCACGAGTGGCACGCGGTCGGAGGCGGGTTGCCGTTCGTCCCCTCGGCCATGGCCGTGTTCGACGGCGAACTCTGGTGCGGCGGCTGGAGGTACGACGGCCTCGCCTGGACCGAGGCCGTGACGGTCAACGGCACCATCCGCGACCTGACCGTGTTCGACGACCGACTCATCCTCGGCGGCAGCTTCACCGAGGCGGGTGGGGCCCCGGCCGACCGCGTGGTGGCCTGGGACGGCGGACAGCTGGTGGCGATGCCCGGCCAGCCGCGCGCGGTCCAGGATCTCCAGGTGGTTGGCGGCGAACTCTACGCCCTGGGCCTCGATGTCTACGGTGAGGCCGACCCGGTCACCGTCTGGACCGGGGCGACCTGGTCGGCGGTCGGCGATCTGCCGCCGGACTACATGAGCCACTACCAGAGCCTCGTCGACCAGGGCGGGCAGCTGCGCTTGATGGCCGCGGTGAGCCCGGGCATCCCGCCCATCTGGTGGACCGACATCGCCACCTGGGACGGCGCCGACTGGTCCTGGCTGGACCATCCCTATGACATGGTGGATGCCGAGCATTGCTTCGTCCACGGCGGCGATCTGTTGCTGAGCGGCCGCTTCTCCCTCGTCGACGACACCATCGCCCACGGCATCGTCCGGCTCGCCGCCGGCGGACCCGAGGCGCTCGGCGAGACGGGCCTGGGCTTCGGCGGTTCCTGGAGCTGGACCATCTCCGACATCTGCGCCACGCCGGATGGCGTGGCGGTGGGCGGCGGCTTCGATTCGGTGGGTCCGCTGGTCTCCGGGGCCGCGGCGCTCTGGGACGGCGGCGACTGGCGGTCGCTCGACGCCTGGAATCTCAACATCGAACGCCTGGCCTGGCACGAGGGTCACCTCCACGCCTTCTTCTGGGCCGGCGACGTCTACGACGCCAACCACATGGTCTGGACCGGCGACGATTGGGACTTCCTGCACTGGTCCTACCCGGACGGAAGTCCGCAGGCCGCCGTGTCCTGGAACGGGCGGCTGCTCGGCGGCAACCACGAGATCGTGGACTGGTCGCCGGCCGGCGACCCCGAGGTGTTCGCCGAGGTCGCCGGCGGCGAGGTCATCAGCCTGCTGGATTGGAACGGGGCGCTGGTGGCCGGTGGCAGCTTCTCCGCCGTGGGCGGTGTGCCCGCGGCCGGGCTGGCCCTCTACTCTGGCGGCGGCTGGAGCGAGCTCGGCGGCGTGGACGGCACGGTGCGGTCCCTCGCGGTGCACGAGGGCGACCTCATCGTGGGCGGCACCGTCACCACGGCCGGCGGCGTGCCCGTGGATCGCGTGGCACGGCTCTCCGGCGGGGTCTGGCACCCCGTGGGCGACCAGCTGTCCGGCGACGTGCTGGCCCTGGCGTCCTACGGCGGCTTCCTCTACGCCGGCGGCGACTTCACGGTGGCCGGCGAGGCAGGCGACAACCTGGCCCGCTGGGACGGCGAGGCCTGGCACGTGGTGGGTGGCGGCGCCAACCATCCCGTGCACGAGCTCGTGGTGTTCGACGGCAAGCTCCACCTCTCCGGCGAGTTCGGCGTGGTGGGCGACGTGCCCGCGGCCCGCTTCGCGATCTGGGACGGCACCACGATCCTGTCGGCGCCCGTGACGGCGGTGGCGTCGCCGTTGACGGCGGCGCCGAACCCGTTCAACCCGGCGACCACGGTGTCCTACGCGCTGGCGCAAGCCGGTCCCGCCCGACTCGACGTGATCGACATGCGTGGACGTCGGGTGCGGACGCTCGTCGACCGGTGGGTCGACGCCGGCGGGCATCAGGCCACGTGGGACGGCCGCGATGGCCGCGGACACCGGCTGGCGGCCGGCACCTACCTGCTGCGGCTGGCGGCCGGATCGACGGTGCGGACGGCCAAGGTGGCGCTGGTGGAATAGCGCCCGCCGACCCGGCCCGGCCGTGCGCGCCTGCGGGTCCACGGCCGGGCCGTCGCCGTGCTATGATGGACCGGTCACCCCCATGGGAGGTCCCTCATGACGCACCGCGCCCTCGTCGTCCTGCTGGTGCTCCTGGCGGTCCTGGCCGGCCCCGCCGCCGCCCAGTTCGCCGTCGGCACCGCCGATGTCACCTTGCTGGACCCCGCCCGGAACGACCGCCCCGTCCCGTGCGACCTCTTCTACCCGGCGATCCTCGACGGCCCGGGCCAGCCCCCGGCGACGCCCGCGGGCGACGGGTTCGCCGCCGTCGCCCTCGGCCACGGCTACCTGATGTCGGCCGACGTCTACGGCTTCCTTGCCGCCGACCTGGCGCGGATCGGTTGCGTCGTGGCCGTGCCGCGCACCGCGGGCGAGCTGTTTCCGGACCACGCGGAGTTCGGGCTCGACCTCGCCTTCGTCGCCCGGACGCTGCGCGACGCGGACGCGGACCCGGCGTCGCCCTTCCACGAGCGCATGAACGGCCGCGCCCTCCTGATGGGCCACAGCATGGGCGGCGGCGCGAGCCTCCTCGGCCTCGCGGGCGACCCCACGCTCACCGGCGTGGCGAATTTCGCGGCCGCCGAGACCGATCCGTCGGCCATCGCCGCCTGCGCCGGGATCGACCGGCCCGCCTTGCTGCTGGCCGGCGCGAACGACTGCGTCGCGCCGCCCGCCGACCACCAGGTGCCCATGTACGACGCGCTTCCGGGCGGCTGGCGCACCCTCGTCGTCCTCGACGGCGCCAGCCACTGCCAGTTCGCCGAGGCGAGCTTCGTCTGCTCGCTCGGCGAGTTCTGCAGCGCCGACATCTCGCGCACCGTCCAGCACGACCGCATGTGGTTCCTGCTCGAGCCCTGGGTGCGCGCGGTGGGCCTCGGCGAGGTGGCTCAAGGCTCGGCGTTCCAGGAGCGGCTCACGGGCGCGGATTGGTTGAGCTACGAGCAGGCGGGCGTGGTGACGGCCGCGCCGGTGGTGCCGCGTCCCGGCTTGCGGCTCGCGGCGGCGCCCAATCCGTTCAATCCCACGACCACCGTGTCGTTCAGCGTGGACCGGGGAGACCAGGTGCGTTTGGACGTGCTCGACGCGCGCGGACGACGGCTGCGGACGCTGGTCGCAGGGTGGCGCGACGCCGGCGAGCACCGGGCCACGTGGGACGGACGCGATGGCCGGGGCCGGCCGGCGGCGACGGGGACCTACCTGCTACGGCTCCAGGCGGGAGCGTCCGTGCGGGTCGCCAAGATGGTGCTCGTGGAGTAGTCCGCGCCTGCGCGCCGGTGCCGCGGCCACGTCGACCGCGAGCGCGCGCCGATGGCGCGCGCCCCCCGCAGCAGACGCGGTCAGCCCTCGGCGGCGTCGGCCTGCAGCTGCCGCGCGCGGACCAGGTTGACGCAGGCGTCGACCAGCAGCTCGGTCGCGACCCGCTCGACGTTCACCACCAGGTCGTAGTGCCGCACGTCGTGCACGTCGCGCCGGAAATGCGAGCGGATGAACTCCTCGCGCTCGCGGTCGAGGCGCTCGAGCAGACGCCGAGCCTCGGGCCCCTCCACGTCGTACTCGCGCTCGATCGTGCGCATGCGGTAGGGCTCGCCGGCGACGAGGCGCAGGCGGAGGTCGGCGCGCTCGCCGAGGATGAAACTCGCCCCGCGGCCGACGACCACGGCGCCGCCGCTGTCGGCCAGGGCCCGCAGGGTCTGGGCAACGGCCATCACGTAGTCGGTGCGCAGGAACATGCGGCCGCTCAGCACGCCCTTCACCCAGGCGTCGGCCGGCGAGTCGTGGCCCTGATCCAGGCGCGTGACGAGTTCCTGACGCAGTCCGCGATCGGTGGCGATGAGGTCGACCAGCTCGCGGCCCCACACCTGCACCTCGAGCCGTTCGGCCAGGGCGGCGGCCAGGCCGCGGGCGCAGCAACCGGCCATGCGGCTGATGGTGACCACGGGGCCGCGGGCTGCGGGCGGCAGGTCCGGGTCGTGCTTGAGGAACGAGCGGAGCCGGTTGTACTGGTGCAGCTGGCGGGATATGAGGGTCTCGATGACCTGGCGGGACATGGCGCACCCCCCGCGTTGCGGTTGAACGGGCCTGTCCCCCTCAACATACCCTCAACGCCGGCCGCGCGGCAAGGGCGCCCCCTCGTGCGACAGCAGCCAGCGCTTGGCGTCGAGGCCGCCGGCGTAACCGTGCAGCTTGCCGTCGGCCCCCACGACCCGGTGGCAGGGCAGCACGATCGACAGCGGGTTGGCGCCCACGGCCGTGCCCACCGCGCGGGCGGCGCCCGGACGGCCCACCAGCCCGGCCAGCGCACCGTACGACGTGACCTCGCCCGGCGCGATCGCCGAAAGCCGCCGCCAGATCGCCAGTCGCAGATCCGATCCGGCGAGGGCGAGCGTGAGGTCGAAGGTCCGGCGCGCGCCGGCGAAGTACTCGCCGAGCTGCCGAACGGCCGCCTCCAGGTGGACGGCGGCCGCCGTCGAGCCGTCGCCGCGAGGGCGACCGTGGTCGCGTCCGGGGTAGACGACATGGGTGAGGCCCTCGGCGCCGGCGGCCAGGTGCAGCCGACCGACCGGTGTGTCCATCATGCACCAGGAGGGGCGGGTCATCGCGGGTCCTTTCGTCGGGACTGGTGGCGCCAGATGAGCATGGCGGCGTAGGCGCGCCAGGGGCGCCAGGGTTCGGCCAGCCGCGTCACGGCGGCCGGGGTGGGCAGCACGCCGCCGTCGGCCAGCGCCTGGCGCAGCACCAGGTCGCCGGCGGGCAGCGCGTCGGGCTCGTGCAGGGCCCGCATGGCGACGTAGTGCGCGGTCCAGTCGCCGATCCCCGGCAGGGCGACGAGGCGTGCGACGGCAGCGGCGAGGTCGGGCGCGGGCTCGAGCACGGGCCGGCCTGCGGCCACCGCGCGGGCCAGGTGCTGGAGCGTGGCGGCGCGGGTGCGGGGCACGCCGAGGGCGGAGAGGTCGGCGTCGGCCAGCACGGCCGGGCGAGGGAACAGCCGCTGGGGGCCGCCGGCCGGCGGGTCGGGCAACGGGTCGCCGAACTGGGCGACGAGGCGGCCGGCCAGCGTCGTGGCCGCGGCCACGGTGATCTGCTGGCCGAGGATGGCGCGGACGGCCGTCTCGAACGGGTCCCAGGCGCCGGGCACCCGGGGGCAGCCGTGCCGCTTGATCAGCGGGCGCAGGCGCGGCTGGTCGGCGAGGACGTCGCCGATGGCCTGGACGTCGGCGTCGAGGTCGGCGAGGTGGCGGGCGCGCTGGACGAGAGTGGCCAGGTGGGCGGCGGCGGCGAGCGGGACCTGCAGTCGCAAGGCGGTCCCGTCGGGCGCGGGGGCGAGGCTGACGATCCCGGCGACGTCGCCGAGGCGGAACGACCGCCGGTAGGTGTCGCCCGCGACCATCTCGACACCGGGAATGGCTCGCGGCGCGAGGAAGGCGAGCAGACCGCGCCAGTCCAGCGGCGCGTGGGCGGCCAGGCGCACGGTGAGCGGGCCGGGCTGGCCGCAGTCGGTTGCGGCATGGGCGCGGGTGCGACGCCGTTGCCGGATCTCGGTCGGGGTGGCGTCGAAGACCTGGCGCATGGCGGCGTTGAACCGCCGCGTCCCCGGGTAGCCGGCCGCCAGGGCGACCTGGCCCATGGCGAGGTCGGTCTCGATGAGCAACTGGTTGGCGAAGTGGGCGCGGCGCGTCCGGGCCAGCCCCGCCGGCGAGACGCCTAGATGCTCCTGGAACAGGCGCCGGACCTGACGCCCGCCGAGGCCCAGGCGCGCGGCCAGGTCCTCGACGCCGCCGGAGTCGAGCGCCCCGGCGGCGATGAGCCGGACGGCGCGATCGACGGTGGCCGAGGTGCCGCTCCAGGCCGGCGTGCCGGGCGTGGTCTCGGGCCGGCAGCGCCGGCAGGCCCGGAAACCGGCCTCCTCGGCGGCGGCGGCGCAGGCGAAGAAGCGGCAGTGCTCGGGCTTCGGGGTGCGGGCGGGGCAGATGGGCCGGCAGTAGACGCCGGTGCTGGTCACCCCGGTGAAGAAGCGGCCGTCGAAGCGCGGGTCGCGGGTGCGCAGGGCGCCGTAGCAGTGGGCGTGGTCGAGGTTCATGGGCGCCACGATAGCAGGTTTCGGGGCGGGCGTTGGACGTTATCGGACGTGGCCTTCTCGCCGACATCTGGGTTGTGCCACCAAGAATGCTGCTGGCTCCTTGCTTGCAGCTTTCGCAGCATGAACAACAACGATCTGTACCGGCCCGACTGGGTTCCGCCCCACTGCCCAAACCGCAACTGTAACTTCCACAACCCCTTGCAAGAGGGCTGGCGCTGGAAGCGCGACGGCTACTACAAGCGTAAGGCTTTCCCCCGACGTATCCGCAGGTTCAAGTGCAAGGCCTGCGGCGTCACCTTCAGTTCACAGACCTTCAGCACCACCTACTGGCTCAAGCGGCCCGACATCCTCCTGCAACTGCCCACCAAGGTCACCAGCGGCGCCTGCAACAGTCAGATCGCCCACGATCTGGGTGTCTCGCCGGCCACCATCGACCGCCAGATCTACCGACTCGGCAGGCACGCGATCCTCTTCCACTCCAGAATGATGCGGGACTGCCCGCCCTCGAGGACGTCGCCGTCGACGGCTTCGTCTCGTTCGAGCACAGCCAGTACCACCGTTCCACTTCCACGTCGCCGTCCACCGGCCCTCCTCCTTCTTCATCCACTTCACCGACAGCGAGGTCCGACGATCAGGCACCATGACCGACAAGCAGAAGCGACAACGGGCCGTCCTGGGCGCATCCGGGGCCGACCCGACCCCCAGGCCGTGCGCAAGGACATGCAGGAGCTGCTCGAGTACGTCACCGAAGGAACGAACGAGATGACCCTCCACAGCGACGACCACAAGGCCTATCCGCGGGCGATCCGGAACCTGCGGTGCCAGATCCGGCACCTGGTGACCAGTTCGAAGGATATCCGTAACCGGATCAACAAGCTGTTCGAGATCAACCTGTTGGACCTGCTGATCCGACACTGGGAGGCAGAGCACAAGCGGGAGACGATCGCGTACGCGAAGCGCCGGAACTGCGCGGCCTACAAGCTGGCGATCTTCCTGGTGCTGCGGAACTACGTGAAGACGCGGAGGGTGCGGAAGAGCCATCGGACGCCGGCGCAGCTGCAGGGTGTGTCCGCGGAGGTTGACGGTGGACGAGGTGCTCGCCAGGCGGTTGTTCGTCGATCAGGTGGGGTTGGAGGAGCGATGGCGCCAGTACTACTGGCAGGAGGTGGTGACGCGGGCGCTGAAGATCAACCGGCGGCATGAGTTGCGGTTTGCGGTGTGAAACGCCAGGCCCCGAGCGGTGCCCGGGGCCTGGCAGCAATCTTCGCGGAATAATCCTAGGTCTGCCGGGATCTCGCGGTTGCTCCCGCTCGTGCCGCCGCCACAGGTACACCCGAGCGCCGACAGCCCGCCGAGCACGATGGCCGCGCGGATCACCCGCAGCAGGCTGATGACCCAGGCGATGCCGATGCCCAGGGCCGCCCACTGCACCCACCAGTCGCCCGGCGAGGTCAGCCAGTTGATCACCACCAGCATGAGCAGGATCAGCGGCGCGGTGAACAGGAACTTGAGGGCACGCAGTTCGCGCATGGCTCTTCGACCTCCGTTCGTCCGACAACGCAGGCGGGCCCGGCAAGGTTGCATCGGGTCACGGCAAGAGGGTCACCCGGCTGGTGACGGCCTGGCCGTCCTTGGTCAGATGGAGCAGATACACGCCGGCGGCCAGCTTTCTTCGCGCGGCGTCGCGGCCGTCCCAGGCGACCGTGTGTTCGCCCGCCTCGACACGGCCGTCCACCAGGGTGGCTAGACGGCGGCCGCGCACGTCGTGCACCGAGAGCGTGGCCTGGCCCGCGGTGGCCGCCGAGAAGCGCACCTGGGTGAGCGGGTTGAACGGGTTGGGCCCGACGCTCAGGGTCAAGGGCGCCGCCGGCAGACCCAGCGGCTGGGGCGCCGCGGTGACCGCGCCGCGGATCTCGGCCAGGAGCCAATCCTTGCCGGCGGGTGAGATCAGCACGTGCTCCTCGTTGACCGCCGGATAGTAGATCGCGTCGAACGGGGTCAGCGGCGCGGGATCGCCGCCGGCGACGTCGTAGAACACGTCGTCGACGTCCAGGGCCAGGGCGCTGACCGTGGGGATGAACGCGTGGTTGGGGTGCAGGCCGATGATGTCGCCGTAGGGTGCGTCCTGGGCGTCCAGCTCGGCGATCGAGGCGCGCCAGCCGCCCGGCGCGCCGTCGAGCGGGCGCAGGCCGCTGGCCGTGACGGTGAGCGAGCGGTCGGGCAGGGGCCAGATGAGGTCGATCAGGCCGTCGAAGATGACGCCGCTGGTGTGGTCGGGCACGGCCCAGACGTTGCCGACGATGTCGACGAGCAGGCTGCCGTACTCCCAGCGCACGAGCTGCGCGCCGGGGTTGAAGCCCTGGTTGGCGCTGCTGCCGCTGCCGTTGGCCACCGACACCAGGCGGGGCTGCTGGGGCCAGTCGCCCAGCGCGGCGAGCTCGGCCATCAGGGCCGGCCGGGCGGGGTCCGGGCCGCCGGCGCTCTGGTAGTGGTAGAGCAGCATCTGGCGGGCGGCCGGCAGGTTCAGGCGGCTCAGCAGGTAGGCGGCGTCGGCGGACTCGTCGGCGAAGAAATCGAGCCAGAACTGCAGGCCGACGGGGATGTTGGCGCCGTTCTGGGCGCCGTCGAAGGAGATGAAGGTGCGTACGCCGTGGGGGCGAGCGAGCGACTCGTCGCGCGTCAGGGCGTAGCGGCCCACCAGGCCGCCCATGCTCGCGCCCACCAGGGTGTAGGGCTGGCCGGCGGGCAGCTCGGCCTCCACGCGGCCGAGCAGCGTGCTCACGAGGTAGGCGTTGCGCTGGATCGGGTCGGTGGACTCGGTGAAGTCGAGCACCACGGCGTCGAAGCCCTCGGCGCGGAGATCCTCGAGCAGGTTCTCGCGGTTTAGGAGGTCGTAGAGCTCGGGCCAGCCGAGGGAGTTGTCGAGGTCGAAGCCCTCGATCACGACCACCGGGTTGGTGAGCGACGTGTGCCCGGGTGCGAGGTAGAGGTAGGCCTGGCCGGTGCCGTAGGCGCCGCCGAAGGGCTCGTCGGCGGTCAGCGGCCAGGTCTGCGTGGGGGCCGGTGTGTCGAGGGCCAGGACGTCGAGGTGGGCGCGCGCCTCGAGGCGGGTGCCGTCGGGCAGGGTGGCCATCAGGCGCAGGGTGCGGCGGCCGGTGGTCGGGTAGTTGACGGAGAGCGGCGTGTCCGTGGCGAGGGGGCGCCAGCCGCGGCCGTCGTCGGCGTCGAGCTGCAGGCCGTTCAGAGGTTCGCTGGTGGCCAGGGCCACGGCGGGCAGCACGATCGAGAGCCGGCTGCCGTGGTAGGTGCGCTCGCGCAGGGCGGCGGCGGCGAACACGCGGCCGGCCGTCGTCAGCGCGCCCGGGTCGGTGCCGGGAGCCACGGTGAGGTTCGCCTGCAGGCGGCCGCTCACGAGGTCGTCGCGGCGCAGGCGGTCGTACCGGGTCTCGACCAGGACCAGCGGAACCGTGGCGGGATCGGCGTCGCGGGCGAACCGGCGCAGGTCGGCCGGCGAGGGCCAGCGGCTGGGCTGATCGGCTGCGCCGCGCAGCTCGCGGAGCATCTGCCGCAGGTCGGCCGCGCCGAGCGCGGGAGCGTCGGGTCCGCCGTCGGCCACGGTGAGCGGCGAGAGCCCGACCACGCGGTCGAGGAGGATCCCGGACGGCAGGGCTGCGGCGGGCAACTGCCCGAGGGCCTGGCGCAGCTCGGCGCCGGTGTCGGCGAGCGCGAGGCTGGCCACGAGGAGCAGCAGGCCGATGAGCGGGCGGGTGGGGCGATGACGCATGGCGGCCTCCGGGGAGGGGACTCGGACGCCGCGGCAGGTGGTGCGGCGTCACCTGTCCAATCAACACCGATCAGGTCGGCATGGCCACCGGTCGGTCAGGGCCGAGGCAGGGCCGGCGGCGGCCAGACGTGACCCAGCGCGGCGAGGATGGCTTGCTGCACCGCATCCACCGGCTGGGTGCCGTCGACCGTGACGATCAGCTCCTTGCGCGCGAACAGGTCGAGCACCGGGCGGGTCTGGGTGTGGAAGTCGCGCAGGCGCTTGTCGAGGGCCTCCTCGGTGTCGTCCGGGCGGGTGACCAGCTCGCCGCCGCACACATCGCAGCGTCCCGGCTCCTTGGGGCGGTGCTGGATGAGGTTGTAGTCCAGGCCGCAGCCCGAACACAACCGCCGCGAGAGCACGCGCTCCTTCACCACCGTGTCGGGCACGGTGATGTGGATCACGGCGTCGATGTCGTAGCTCTCGAGGAAGAACTCGGCCTGGGTCTCGTTGCGCGGGAAGCCGTCGAGGATGAAGCCGAAGTTCCAGTCGTGCTCCGCGAGGCGCTTGTGGACGATCTGCTCGACGATGTCGTCGGGCACCAGCTTGCCCGAGCGGACGATGCGCTGGATGCGCGCGGCCAGCTTGGTGTGCTGCTGGATATGCCAGCGGAAGATGTCGCCGACGGAGATGTGGACGAGGTCGAACCGCTCGGCCAGCAGCTTGGCCTGCGTGCCCTTGCCGCAGCCCTGGACGCCCATGATCACGTACTTGTGCACGACGGTCTCCTTCGGTCGGTCTCGGGTCAGGTCCCGTTCCAGTATCGACGGACCGGCGGCCGCGGCAAAGCGGGAACCGACGCCGGGATCAGGAGCCGCCGATGAAGCGGGCCACTTCCCGGGTGCGCCCGAAGCCGGTGACGCGGTAGCCGGTGGTCGACCCGGCCAGCGCCACGAGCTCGACGCCGACCTCGCCGGGCGCCGCTGCCGCCGCCGCGTAATGGGGTTCGCTGTGGACGCCGGAGAATGGGTTCTTCTGGAGCACGCCGCCGGGTAGGCAGGGCGTGAGGTCGGCCGCGAGGTCGGAGTAGACGCCATCGTGGCGGGCCGCGTAGTCCTCGACCGTCAGCTGGACGAGGTGGGTGAGGTGGATCACGTCGGCCTCGCGCGCCCGGTCCTGCATGGCGAGGAAATTGGGGATCGCGATCGCGGCGAGGATGCCGATGATGGCGACCACGAACATGAGCTCGATGAGGGTGAAGCCGCGGGGATGCGGGCGCATGGGGCAGACTCCAGGGCCAGGGTCGGTCCGATCTTGAACGTGGATATCGGCCGCTTCCGCCCCGCCTTGACGGAATTCGGCCAGCAGGTTCTGCCTTGGAAAGTGTGCTTTCTACCGCTGTCGGTAGACATGAGTGATAAGCCAGAGCGTCGCATGATCTTTTTTGACGGTTGGTGCGTGCCCTGGGACGAGCCACCCTCGAAGCGCACTTTCCGAGGCAGAACCCACAACCTGCTTGCTAAGATGAATTTTGAATTTCTTCTTATGGCGAGATGGTAGAATCACGGCCAACCCCGAACCGGAGGTCCGACATGCCCCGCGTTTCCGTCCTCGTGCTCCTGCTCCTGCTCGCCGTGTCCGGCCTGGCCCTGGCCCAGGAACCCATGGAGGGGGACGCCCCCGTGGTGTTCGACCCCGTGGTGGCTCCGCTGGTCCAGCCCGACGTCGACGACTTCATCGCCGACCCGCTGCCCGACGGCGTCGAGCCCGCCGCCCTGGCCGTGTCCGCCTACACCGAGGTGACCAGCGCCCTGTCCGTGGTCTCGGTGGCGCCGCGCTACCGCGTCAACGAGTGGCTGCAGGCTCGGGTGCGGGTGCCCTGGGTGCTGCAGCGCAAGTTCAACTACTTCGGCCACGAGGCCACCGGCAGCGGCCTCGGCGACGTGAGCGTCGACCTGGCCTACCGCCGCGCCCTCGACGCCGGCCGCCAGCGCCTGGAGTTCATGGCCAGCGTGAAGCTGCCCACCGGCGACGATGAGAACGAGGACGACGACGGCTACGCCGTGCCCCTGGGCACCGGTACGGTCGACCTGGTGGCCCGCGGCATGTACGCCCGCCACGCCCAGGACTACGGCCTGCTCGCCAGCGCGATGTTCCGCCGCAACTCGGCCAACGACGTGACCGTCGAGTACCCCTCGACCGTCCCCGGCGAGATGGTGCGCTCGACCACGAGCACGACGAACGCCAACCAGTTCGTGGGCTCGGTGTTCGGCCGCTACCGCGCCGACGCGAAGCTCTGGCTCCACCTCGGTGCGTCGATCACGGTCACCGGCCAGGGCAAGTCGGAGACCGAGACGGTCGACCCGGCGTCAGGGACGTCCACGAGCGCGTTCGATCTCGAGCAGGGCTCGACGCTGGTCGACCTGTTCCCCGGCGTGTCCTATCAGCTGGGCCTCTTCCAGCCGTACGTGGGCGCACGGATCCCGGTGTCGACCAGCTTCGACAACGGGCTGCTGACCGAGGATCGCGACACGGCGATCGTGTTCCAGGTGTCGTACAATCCGACCCGGTTCCTGGCCGACTGATGGCGCCGAGGGGCCCGAGCCGCCCGGTTCGGGCCCCTCGCTTGCATGGCCGGGGCGACCCAGGAGGGCGCCCATGAAGGTACGACGCGTGTTCGAGCGCCGGGAGTCGGTCCTGCAGGCCGACGTGAGCGATGCCGCGACCGGCGAGGTGGTCGGTCTGCTGACAGACATCTCGTCCGGTGGCATGATGTTGCGCACCGAGGCGCCCCTGCCCCGGGGCGACCAGCGCCGCCTGCGGGTGGAGCTGCCCGCGGCCGACCAGCGCAGCGGCCAGCTCGTGGTCGAGGCGGCGGTGCGCTGGTGCGAGCCCGATCTGGACCCGTCCGCCTACCTCGTGGGCTTCGAGTTCCGCGGTCTGACGCCGCCGGGCTGCGTGGTGGTGGACGAGATCCGGCGGCGCCTCGGCCAGGCGCGCTGAACCCGTCCCCGTCCCGGCCCGATCCGCCAGCCCGGAGAACGCCGCCACGCGCGGCGGTGTTCCTGTTGCAACTGCATCGCCGTCGCGCTAGATTTGCCGGGTCGCGCCGTCCGTCCCCACGACGGCTGCATGTCCGCACCCCAGATCCCGGAGGAGTGACCCGATGTCCCATGATGAGATCGGTGCCCGGCTGCGGGCGGACCTGCGGTCGGCCGGCCTGCGGGCCACCGCGTCGCGGGTCGCCGTGTTGCGCCTGCTGCGCGGTTCGGGCCGCCCCTTGAGCCACGGCGAGGTGGTGCGGGCCCTGTCCGACGGGCCCTGGGACCGCTCCTCGCTGTACCGCAACCTGATCGACCTCGAGCGCGTGGGCCTCGCTCGCCGCACCCAGCTCGGCGCCCCGGTCTGGCGCTTCGAAGACGCCTTCTCCGACCACGGCAGCGCCTCGCATCCCCACCTGGTGTGCTCGGATTGCGGGCGTGTGGTCTGCCTCCCGGAGCTCGAGGTCCTCGCGCCCGAGAGCGCGGGATTCCTCCGGGCCACCGCCGAGGGCGCGGTGGAGGTGCAGCTGCGGGCGCGTTGCGATCTGTGCCGCGAGCGGGAATCGGCATGATGCGTCGGGTCGCCAGCCTGGTGTGCGGTCTTCTGTTGGCAGGTTTCGTGGCCGGTGCGGCCGGAGAACCCTTGCCCGTGGCCGTGAGCGTGGCGCCGCAGGCGGAGCTCGTGGACCGGGTCGGCGGAGACCTGGTGGCCGTGCAGGTGGCCGTTCCGGCCGGCGCGTCGCCCCACGGCTTCGAGCTCACCCCGCGCCAGGTGGCCGAGCTGTCCCGGGTCCGGCTGTACGTGGCCACCGGCGTCGAGGTCGAGCTGCCGTTGTTGCCGCGGTTGCGGGCCCTGCGGCCCGACCTGATGGTCATCGGTCCGGCCGCCGGCGCCGAACCTCCCGACCACGCCCACGACGACCCGCACCGTTGGCTGGATCCGCGGCTGGCGGCCGAGCAGGTGCGCGAGATCGCGGCGGCGCTCTGCCGGCTCGATCCTGACCACGCCGACGTCTACGAGGCGCGGGCTGCGGCCGAGCTGGTGGTCCTGGACGATCTTTACGATGATCTTGCCGCCATCCTCGCCCCGGTGCGAGGCCGCGATATGGTGGTGGCCCACCCGGCGTTCGGGCACCTGGCCGAGGCCTTCGGGCTGGTGCAGGTGGCCGTCGAGCAGGACGGGCACCAGCCGACTCCCCGGCAGCTCGAACTCGTGCTCGAACGGGTGCGCCGGCGGGGCTCGCACGCGCTGTTCGTCCAGCCGCAGTTCCCGAGGGCGGCGGCCGAGCGCCTGGCGGCGGCGGCCGGCGTCGAGCTCGTGGTGCTCGATCCGCTGGCGGGAAACTACGCCGAGAACCTGCGTGACATGGCCGTCACCATCGCCCGGGTGCTCATGGATCCCGCTGCCGGCCCGTAGGACGGACCCGCCGGCCGACCAAGCCAATCAGGTGGCCCGATGATGCGTGCGTTGAGTGTCCTGTTGGCGAGCCTCCTGCTCCTCGCGCCCTGGACCGTGTCGGCCGACCAGCCGGAGTCCGCGGTGCTGCGGTTCGGCGTCGTCGACGTCGCGCCGCTGTCCTTCATGGCCGACGGGCAGCCGCAGGGACTGTTCATCGACCTCGTCCGGGACATCGCCGGCCAGCACGGCTGGCGGCTCGAGTTCGAACCGGTGTCCTGGAACGAGGGCCTGGACCGGCTGGCCGCCGGCGAGCTCGACCTGCTGCCCACCGTGGCCTATTCCGCCGCGCGCGATTCCGTACTCGATTACGGCGCCGAGCCGGTGACCACCCTCTGGACCCAGGTCTATCTGCAGCCCGCCTCGCCGGTGCAGTCGGTGCTCGATCTGGCCGGCCGGCCGGTGGCGGTCATGCGGGGCGACATCAACGCCAGCCACTTCCGCGATTTCTGCGACCGTTTCGGCGTCGAGCCGCAGCTCAGACAGTTCGCCTCGCTGGCCGACGCCTTCGCCGCCGTCCGTGACGGCGAGGCCGCGGCTGCGGTGGCGCCCAACCTGTTCGGCCACGAGAACGCCGGCCGCTACGGACTGGTCCCCAGCGCGATCATCTTCTCACCGTTCCCCGTCTTCTTCGCCACCACGGCCGGTCATCACGCCGACGCCCTGGCGGCCATCGACACGTCGCTGCGCCAGTGGCGCGCCGACCGCCGCTCGCTGTACTACCGGAGCCTCGATGCCTGGCTGGGGCAGGGGCCCACAGCGCCCGGAACGCCGCGCTGGGTGCCGGCGGTGCTGGTCGGGCTCGCCGGGCTGGCCGTGTTGCTGGTGCTCTGGAACCGGACCCTCGAACGGCGGGTGCGGGGCCGCACGCGGGAGCTCGCGCTGAGCGAGCAGCGATTCCGGGCCGTGTTCGAGTCGGCGGGCGACGTCATCTTCCTGGTGCGCGACGGCCGGTTCGCGCAGTGCAATCCGCGCGCGCTCGAGCAGTTCCGCTGCCAGCGCCACGAGATCATCGGTCGACGGCCCGAGGAGTTCTCGCCGCCCGAGCAGCCCAACGGCCGCAGCTCCGACGAGGCCGCGCACGAGCGCATCGCCGCGGCCATCGCCGGTGGGCCGGTGCGCTTCGAGTGGCGCCACCGGCGGCTCGACGGCACGCTCTTCGACGCCGAGGTCACGCTCAACGCCTTCGACGTCGAGGGCGAGCGCTACCTGCAGGCCTTCGTGCGCGACATCACGCGCCGCAAGCGCCTCGAGGCCAGCCTGCGTCAGGCGCAGAAGATGGAGGCCATCGGCACCCTCGCCGGCGGCATCGCCCATGACTTCAACAACATCCTGTCGGCCATCATGGGCTACAACGAGCTGGCCCGGCTCGAGGCCGGCGACGCGCCGCAGCTCGCCTCGTACCTGGAGCAGATCGGCCGGGCGGCCGAGCGGGCCCGCAACCTGGTGCTGCAGATCCTGGCGTTCAGCCGGCAGTCGGGCGAGACGAAGCAGCCGATGGACCTGGCGCCGGTGGTGGACGAGACCCTGAAGCTGCTGCGGTCGTCGATCCCGGTCACCATCGAGATCCGCGAGCTGATCGAGACGCCGGGGCGGATCCTGGCCGACCCGACGAGCATGCACCAGGTCGTCATGAACCTGTGCACGAACGCGTTCCAGGCCATGGCGGACGGCGGCGTGCTCGAGGTCCGGCTCACCGAGCGCACGTCCGGCGGCCGCGACGGAGCGGGGGAGCTGGAGCTGATCGTCACCGACACCGGGCCCGGCATGTCGGCCGACGTGCTGCAGAAGATCTTCGAGCCCTACTTCACCACCAAGTCGGCGGACCGCGGCACCGGCCTCGGCCTGGCCGTCGTGCACGGCATCGTCGAGGAGCACGGCGGCCGCATCGAGGTGGAGAGCTCGCCGGGGCTGGGCACGACCTTCCGGGTGATGCTCCCCCGCTGCAGCACGCCTCCGGCCACGGCCGACGCGCCCCCGGCGACCGCCGCGGCGGCGGGCGGCGAGCACGTCCTGTTCGTGGACGACGAGCCCGACCTCGTGGCCGTGTTCGAGAAGGGGCTGTCGCGCCTCGGCTACCGGGTGACGGCGTTCCGGGAGTCCGACCGCGCGCTCGCCGCGTTGCGGGACGAGCCGCGTGGCTTCGACGTGTTGGTGACCGACATGACCATGCCCCGCATCACCGGTCGCGACCTCATACGCGCGGCCCTGGAGCTGAATCCCGACCTGCCCGTCATCATGTGCACCGGCTTCAGCGACGGGCTCACGCTCGACGTCGCCCGGTCGCTCGGCGCGCGCGATCTGATCATGAAGCCGGTGGAGGTGGCGCACCTCGCGCACCGGATCCGGATGGTGCTGGCCGGCCGGATCTCCACCTGACGCCACCGCGTGCGAGCGCGACGATCACCAGCGTCCCTGCCAGCAGCGACCAGACCGGCGCGAGCCCCAGGCCGGCGGGCAGGAAGCCCGCCAGCGCGCTCACCGCGGCGGTGATCAGGGCGTAGGGCAGCTGCGTGCGCACATGATCGTGGGGCTCGACCTCGCAGGCCACGGCGGTGACGATGGTGGTGTCGCTGAACGGCGAGCAGTGGTCGCCGAACACCGCGCCGCTGAACACCGCGGCCACCGTGGCGGGCAGCAGGCTCTCGGCGGCCCCGACGGACGCGGCGGCCGGGATTGCGAGCGGGAACAGCAGGCCCATGGTGCCCCACGAGGTGCCCGTGGTGAACGACACCAGCGCCCCGGTGAGGAACGTGAGCAGCGGCACGAGCGCCGGCGAGCCGGCGCGGTCGACGAGGTGGGCGATGAGGTCGGCCGTGCCCAGGGCCTGCACCACGCTGCCGAGCATCCAGGCGGCCACCAGCACGAACACCGGCGCCACCATGGCCGCCGTACCGCGGCCGAAGGCCGGCAACGCCAGGCCGGCGCGCCCGGACCACCGTCCCGGCAGGCAGGCGCCGGCCGTCACGGTGGCCACCAGCCCGGCCAGCACCATCACCAGCGGGCCGACGTCCGAACCGACCGCCGCCACCAGCTTCTCGCGCGCGAGCGGCAGGATCGGCCGCGGGCTGCCCAGGATGAGGAAGCCGGCGCCGAACGCGACCAGCAGCACCAGGAGCGGCACGAGCGCGGCGGCCGGGCCCCGGCTTCGCGGCCCGGCCGCCGCCCGCCCTGGCGAGGGCCGGATCGCCCGCTCGAAGCCCGCCATCGGCCCCGGCGCGTAGCGCCACCAGATGGCCGCGCCCAGCATGATCAGGGTGAGCCAGCAGTGGAAGTTGTAGGGCAACGAGCGCAGGAACGCGGTGTAGGGATTCACCGTGAGGCCGGCCAGGCGGTAACCCTCGGTGATCATCGCGAGCTGGAACGCGATCCAGGTCGACAGCGGCGCCACGCAGGCCACGGCCGACGACGTGGAGTCGACGATGTAGGCCAGCTTGACCCGCGCCGTGCCGCAGCGGTCGGCCAGCTGGCGGCCCACGCGGCCGACGAGCATACTGTTGGCCAGGCCGTCGAAGAAGCAGATCAGGCCCAGGCCCATGGCGGCGAGCTCGAAGCGGCGGGCGGCGCGTCCTTGCGGCGGGGCCAGCCGGTGCAGCAGCGCGGCGAAGCCGCCTGTGGCGTCGAGGACGGCGGCGAATCCGCCGAGGATCAGGGTGAAGAGGATGGCGCCCATCTTCCAGGCGCTCGCCAGGCTGGGCGCCAGGTGGTCGCGCAAGAGGTCGAGGTAGGCGGTCCAGGGATCGCCGCCGGCCAGCAGCACGGCGCCCGCGTAGGCGCCCACGAGCAGGCCGATCAGCGCCCTGCGCGTGAGCACGATCACCACGAGGGCCACCAGCGGCGGCCACAGCGAGCGCACCGCGCCGGGCGTGACCGCCAGCAGCGCGGTCACGACCACCAGGAGCACGACGATGCCGGTTCGCCAGCGGGTCATCCCGTCAATGTACCACGGTTCGGTCGGGCTGCTTGATCCGGCGCGCGGGGCGTCCTACCATCGCGGACGTCGCCCGAGCCCGTTCCCATCGCCAGCCGAGGTGCCGCCATGCTCCATCGTCGATCCACGTTCGCGATCCTGCTGCTCGCCGCCGCCGCCCTGGCCCGCGCCGGTACGGTCGCCGAGTTCGACGCCCGCTTCCACGACGAGACCCTGCGCGTCGACTACCACCACGGCGGCGACGCGGACCAGGAGGAGATCTCGCTGGACATGGTGTACCGCCAGGGCGCCTGGGCCGGCAGCCGCACGCGCCTCGTCGACGACCTCGACCTCGGCCGCTACTACGTCCACCTGTACGACGCCGCCACGGGCGAGCTGCTCTACTCGCGCGGCTTCGACAGCTACTTCGGCGAGTACCAGACCACCGGGCCGGCCGCCGAGGGCGTGTGGCGCACCTTCCACGAGTCGGCGCTCGTGCCGTGCCCGCGGCAGCCGTGCGAGGTCGCGCTCTCGGCGCGCGGCGAGGACCTCGGCCTGCACGAGATCTTCCGGGTACGCCTCGATCCCGACGCGGTCACCATCCGCCGCGAACCCCTCGACGCGGACGTGACCGTGGTGGTCGGCCACGAGGGCGGCGACCCCCACCGCTGCGTGGACGTCGTGATCCTGGGCGAGGGCTACACCCGCGACGATGCCGACCGCTTCGCGGCCGACGTCCGCCACTTCACCGGCGTGATGCTGGGCCATGAGCCCTACCGCAGCCTGGCCGATCGCTTCAACATCCGCGGCGTCCTGAAGGTGAGCCAGGACCGCGGCTGCGACGAGCCCACGCGCGGCGTCTTCGCCCGCACGCCCCTGGGCTGCACCTTCAACAGCCTCGGCAGCGAGCGCTACCTGCTGACCGAGGACAACCGCGCGGTGCGCGACCTGGCCGCCCACGTGCCGTACGACGCGCTCTACGTGATGGTCAACACCGACCGCTACGGCGGCGGCGGCATCTACAACGCCTTCAACACCTTCACCAGCGCCAACCAGTGGTCCGACTACGTGTTCCTGCACGAGTTCGGCCACCACTTCGCCGGCCTGGCCGACGAGTACTACACCTCGCAGATCGCCTACGGCGACTTCTACCCGCGCGACCACGAGCCCCGCGAGCCCAACATCACGCGGCTGGCCGACCCGGCGCGCTGCAAGTGGGGCGACCTCGTGACGCCCGGCACCCCGCTGCCCACCCCGTGGGAGAAGGCCGGGTACGACGAGCTGGACACCGCCTACCAGACCGAGCGTGCCGACCTCAACACCCGCATCGGCGAGCTCATGCGCACCGGCGGCGACCCCGACGAGATCGCCCGCCTCAAGCAAGCCGGCGAGGATCTGTCGCGCACCCACCAGGAGGAGGCCGACCGCTACCTGGCCGCCAGCCGTTTCGCGGGCCGGGTGGGCGCCTACGAGGGCGCCGGCTACTGCAGCGAGGGCATGTACCGGGCGGAGCTCGACTGCATCATGTTCTCGAAGGGCATCAAGCCGTTCTGCGCGGCCTGCTCCCGGCATCTGGTGCGCGTGATCGAACGGTACGGGGAGTAGGGCGCGAGGAACCGGCGGGCTAGGCGGGGGCCAGCACCAGCCGCAGGCTGATGCTGATGCCGTCGAACACCAGATGCATGCCCAGGTGGGCGAAGAAGCGGGCCGACCCGTAGATCATGCCCCAGCGCGTGCGGTCGAGGTCGAAGTGCGCCTCGGCGGCCAGGCTGCCGTCGGCCAACGCGCTCACGGTGGCGTCGAAGCCCAGGGGCGCGGTGATGCCGCGCATGGTCAACGACCCCTCGATGCGGTGCGTGGCGGTGGTCAGCGCGGCGTCAGGCAGGGGGCTGACGCTCGCGAGCTCGTAGGCCACCTCGGGATGCCTGCCGACGAAGAGGAAATCGTCGGACAGCAGGTGGGCGACGAGGACCGGCTGGGACCCCTCGCCCGCGAGGTCGAAGTTGACCAGGCTGGCCGGATCGACCTCGATGCGCCCCTGGGCACGTTCGGCGTCGACGGATACCACACCACCGTTCAGGGCCACCCCGCCGTCGTGGAACCCGTTCGGGTTGCGGCCCGTCCACCGCAGCCAGCTCCGGTCGATGTCGACGGACCAGCGGCCGGCCAGGCCGGCGACCGGCGCGTCGGGCGCCGCGGGGGCGGATGCGTCGCCCTCGGCCGGAAGTCCCGCCGCATGCCAGGCCGTGCGGCCGCCCGCGAGCACCGCGACGCGGGTGTAGCCGGCGCGCAGGAGCTTGTCGGCGGCCAGGTCGGCGTCGAGGGAATCGCCGCCGGCGCCGATGATCACCAGCGAGGCATCCGGACCGGCCACCAGCCCGGCGACGCGCTCGAGGAACACCATCTCGAAGACGCAGGCGTTGACGGCGCCGGGCAGCCGGTAGGCGGCGTGCGCGGCGGCCGGCAGCACGTCCACCAGCACGGGGGCGTCCGGCGCGCCGAGTCGCCGGCTCAGTTCCTTGGGGTCGATGCGGATCGGGCCGGCCACGGCGGTCACTTGCCGCCGGCGGCCGAGATGGCCTGTCCGGGCGGCTGGAACGCGAAGCAGATCACCGAGACCGGTTCGGGCGCCTGGCTGGCGTCGCCCGCGGCGCCGAACAGCGACATGAAGGCGCTCATGAGGTCGGTCACCACGTAGAGGCGGTTGCCCAGCAGGAACACGCCGTCCTGCACCGGGTCGGTGCCGAGGTCCAGGCGCACCCGTTGCACGTAGCGGCCCTCGGCGTCGAAGACATCGAAGCCGGCGTAGCCGGGCTCCTCGTTGCGCCACTGGTCGCGGCTCGACTGGACCCAGAGGCTGCCGTCGTCGTGGTAGAACACGCGGCCGATGGACTGGTGGACGTCCGCCACCTCGAACGTCGAGCCCGGGTTCCAGCTCGTGATGCGGCCGTAGATCTGCTGGAACATGTCCTTCTCGGACGCGGTCCGCTTGACGTTCGCGAACTCCGGCCGCTCGATGATGCGGTCGAGGCTGCCGTCGGCGTTCCACACGTGGATGCGGTAGGCGTCGAACGTGAGCGCGGCGGCCACGCGACCGTCCCGGCTCGCGGCCCAGCGGCGCTGGAAATCGCTGAAGCTGGTCTCCTTGAACGCGAAATCGCCGAACGCCATCTCGGTGCTCTGCTCGACGAAGCTGGCCAGCTCCTGACCCTGCTGGTCGTAGGCCTTGAGGTAGCTGCGCTGCATCTGCTGGTTGCCCTCGGTGGTCCAGGCCGAGCCCGAGAGCACGATGCGGCCGGGCTGGCCCGCTCCGCGCGAGGCGGCCTGCAGGCTGCCGCCCTTGCCGTAGGGCAGGGCGAACTGGTCGCCGGGCGACCCATCGGTCCGCAGCATGACGATCTTGCCCGGCCAGTTCTGGATGACGCCGATCTGGCCGCTGGGCGACCAGAACATGTCGCCCGCGTTGCGGAACTCGCCGGGACCCTCGCCCGCGCGGCCGATGGTGGTCAGCCAGGCGCCGTCCTGGTCGAACACCTGGATCTCCTGCAACTGGCCGTCGAGCACGTAGAGGCGGCCCTCGGCGTCGGTGAGCAGCTCGCTGACCACGCCGAGGAGAACCTCCTCGTCATCGCCGCCGACGCGCCAGAGCTCATGGGCGTCGAGGACGACGTCGCCGGCCGCGGGCGTCTCCGGGTTGACGACGCGGAGGCCGTCGGCGGTCCGGGTGATCTCGCCCTGCCAGGCCGCGAGGGCGGGCAGGACGAGGCTGGCGAGCAGCGCCAGGGGCAACAGCGTCGGGCGGGTCATGGCGATCCTCTCAAGAGCGTGCATCGTGAGTCGTGAACCCGGAAGATAAAACAATACGTGAAATGTCGCCTATGGTTGCCGCCGGCCTCAGTCGCGGTGGTGGAACACGCCGGCCACGCCGGCCACCACGAGGCCGGCGCCGGCCAATGTCCAGCCCGTGATCTCCTCGCGCAGCACCAGCCAGCCCAGCAGCACGGCGATGACCGGGTTGGCGTAGGTGTAAGTGGCCACCACCCGGTAGGGCAGGCGCTTGAGCGTGGTCATGTAGCTGGTGAAGGCCACCACCGAGCCGAAGAGCACGAGGTAGCCCCAGGCCGCCCAGGCCACGGGCGTGGGGTGCGGCGGGGGCTCGTCCACGAGCCGCGACATGGCCACCAGGGCGACGGCGCCGAGGGCCTGCTGCCACCCGGAGATCGTGAGCACGCCGAGGTCAGGTTTGCGACGCTGCAGCCAGATCGAACCCAGCGCCCAGAAGAAGGGCGCCGAGAGCAGGGCCGCGAGCCCCAGCACGTCGGCCCGGGTTCCCTCGCGCAGCACGGGCCACGAGAGCACGGCCACGCCCAGGAATCCCACGAGCACCGCGGCCGCCGATTGCCAGGCGGGCAGGCACCGGTCGAGGACGAAGGCGATCAGCTCGGCCCAGATCGGCATCGCGGCCACCAGCAGGGCGGCCAGGCCCGAATCGACCCGCCGCTCGGCCAGCGTGACCAGGCCGTTGCCGCCCAGCCACAGCAGGACACCCGTGCCCGCCAGCAGACCGAATTCGCCGCGGGTGAGCCGCACGCGCTGGCCGCGCAGCCGAGCCCACGCCAGGAGCACCGTCGCGGCCGCCGCGACCCGCATGCCGGCCATGATGAAGGGTGGGAATCCGGCGTCCTCGCGGACGGCCAGACGGATGGCCAGGTAGGTGCTGCCCCAGACGACGTAGACCACGGCGAGGTGGACGAGTCCCTGGCGATCGAGGGTCGTGCGGGTGGAAGTCATGGGCCGCAATATCCGGTATAACCGCCATTCCGGCTACAGGTATGAATCCGTCCGAAATAGTGCTCAAGGATATTCCGCATCCGACGATGAACGGCATGACACGTAGTTCCCGGGGAGACCGAAGGTCATTCGGAGGAAGAGGGCTGCCATGAAGCTGCGCGAGAAGATTGTCGCGATGATCGTCGCTTGCTTGATCCTGGTGCTCGGCGGAACCGCCGCGTTCACGTTGCTGCGGGTGACCGCCATGTCCCGCGACATGCAGTCGGCGCAGGCCACGGTGGTGGCCCAGAGCATCACCCACGCGATGGAGACTTTCGGCGAGCTCGGCGATATGGACGCACTCGACGGATTCGTCCACCGCGTGAACGAGCAGACCGGCGTATCGCGGGTGCACGCCGTGCGCGCGCCGGCGGTCGAGGCCGAGTTCGGCGTGCGCGAGCACGGCCGCGCCGAGACCGACTTCGAGCACCAGGTCCTGAAGGACGGCCGGGGCGTGATCGCCGTCCAGCGCGGCGCCCACGTCATCCATTCGGTGCAGCCGCTGCTGGCCAAGGCGAGCTGCCTGGAGTGCCACGCCGCCCGCGCCGGCGACCTGCTAGGCGTCGCCAGCGTCACGGTCGATACGGCGACCTCGGACGCGGCCGTGCGCAGATTCGCCTGGGGTGTGGTCGCGTCGATCGTCGCCACCATCCTGGTGACAGCCGTACTGCTGCTGTTGATCATCGATCGCGGCGTGATCCACCCGGTGAAGGCGGCAGCGCGGGCGCTCATCAAGGGAGCGCAGGAGACCCTGCACACGGCCAGCGAGTTCCGCGACGCCGGTGAGCGTATCGCGCAGAACACGTCCAACCAGGCCAGCAGCCTGCAGCAGACCTCGGCCTCGCTGCAGGAGATGACGGCCCAGACCAAGGTATTCGCCAGCAGCGCGGCGGAGGCCAACCAGACGGCCGAGCAGGCGAGCCAGGCCGCCCTCCGCGGCCGCGAGGTGATGGGCCAGATGACGCAGACCATGCACGCCATCCGCACGTCGGCCGACGACACCAGCCGCATCATCGCCACGATCAACGAGATCGCCTTCCAGACCAACCTCCTGGCCCTCAACGCCGCGGTGGAGGCCGCCCGGGCCGGCGACGCCGGCAAGGGCTTCGCCGTGGTGGCCGAGGAGGTGCGGAATCTGGCCCAGCGCTGCGCGGAGGCCGCCGGCAACACGGCCACCCTGCTCGATGGCTCCCGCGAGCAGGCGCGCGCGGGCGTCGACGTCGTCAGCCAGGTCGGCGCGATCCTCGACGAGATCGCCGAGCACGCCGCGCACACCCGCAGTTCGATCGGCGAGGTCTCCGGCGCCACCGACCAGCAGTCGCGGAACATCAGCGAGATCAACAGCGCCGTGGCGACCCTCGACCAGGTGACCCAGTCCAATGCAGCGAGCGCCGAGCAGTCGGCAGCCAGCAGCAACCAGCTCACGGTGATGGCGGCTGATCTTGAGCGCGTGGCCGACGACCTCGGCCACCTGATCGGGGAGTCCTGACGGTTGTACCACCGAGATTGTTGACGGGTCCGGAGCTTGCCTCGTCGGCCCCCATGACCGCCTTCGCCCCGGACGACCGTCACTGGAGTCCACCGTACTGTCCCAATCCCGGTTGCCACTTCCACGGCGACGTAGACTCCGGCCCGCCCCCGGGCTGGCGCTACGTCCGCCACGGCTACCACCCCAACCGGGCCAAGAACACCCGTATCCGCCGGTACCGTTGCCGGCACTGCCGTGTCACCTTCAGTAGTCAGTCCTTCAGCCCCGACTACTGGCTCAAACGCCCCGACATCCTGCCCCAGCTGATGACCAAGGTCGTCGGCTGCATGGCCAACCGGCAGATCGCCTGGGACCTGCGGGTCTCCCCGCCCACCATCGACCGGCAGGTCGAACGCCTCGGCCGCCACTGCCTGCTGTTCCACCTGCAGGCTGTCCGCGACCTCGCGCCTCGCAAGGAGGTCGCCGTCGACGGCTTCGAATCCTTCGAGTTCAGCCAGTACCACCTGCTCCATCACCACCTGGCTGTCGACACCCAGACCAGCTTCTTCCTGTCGTTCACCGACAGCCCGTTGCGGCGCAAGGGCCGGATGACCGACCGTCAGCGCGGGCGTCGCGCGGAGCTCGAGGCGCGGTACGGCCGGCCCGACCCGCAGGCCGTGCGCAAGGACATGGCGGAGTTGCTGCGGATCGTCGCCGCCGACGCGCTCGAGATCATCGTCCGCAGCGACGACCACCGGGCTTATCCGTGGGCGATCCGCACGCTGGCCGGAGTGATCGTCGATCATCAGGTGACCAGCTCGCGGGAGCACCGGAACGTCCAGAATCCGCTCTGGGAGATCAACTATCTGGATCTTCTGATCCGACAGTGCAGCTCGAACCACAAGCGGGAGACGATCGCGGCGTCGAAGCGGCGTGCGGTGTCGGCGTACCGGCTTGCGATCTTCCTGGTGTGGCGGAACTACGTGAAGCTGCGTTGGGAGCGTCGTTGCCGGGCGACGGCGGCGATGCTGGTGGGGCTGTTCGGTCGGGCGCTGACGGTGGAGGAGATCCTGGTGCGGCGGCTGGTGCCGAGCCGGGTGGCGATCACGGGGCGTTGGCGGGAGTACTACTGGAAGGAGGTGACGACGCCGGCGCTGGGGCGTAATCGGCGGCATGAGTTGAAGTTGGCCGTGTAGCTGGGCAGGGTGCGGCGACGGGAGAGGTGTCAACAATTTGGATGGTAGAACTTGACCCTCTCGACTCAGGTACCATTTTCGGGTTTAATAGCCCCCTCATGTTCAGGCCGGTCCCGTGATCCCGCGCGGGCGCCCGGCGTCACGCCATCTGACCCAAGGAGACCAGGCATGCTGGAGCTGAAGAAGGGCGTGGATATCCTCACCCACGTGGGTGGAGTGTCGACCATCGCCGACGCGCGCGCCGTCCTCGAGCGGAAGCTCGACAAGGTCAACCGCGAGAAGCTGGCCCCCATCACCAACGAGGACGCGCTGATCAAGATCGCGGCCGCCATCAACATGTGCGAGCCCGACGACGTTTTCATCAACACCGGCAGCGCCGAGGACGTGGCCTGGATCCGCAAGTACGCACTTGAGAAGGGCGAGGAGAAGCCCCTGGCCAAGCCCAACCACACCATCCACTTCGACCTGCCCGAGGACCAGGGTCGCATGGTCAGCCAGACCCTCTACATCGTCAACGAGGACGAGAAGACCAGCGCGCTTGCCAAGAAGCTCGTGCGCAGCGAGGGCCTGAAGTACATGCAGACCCACATGAAGGGCATCATGAAGGGCATGGTCATGATGGTGGGCTTCTACGCCCGCGGCCCCGTCGGCGCCTATGCGTCCACCCCGGCCATCGAGATCTCCAGCAGCGCCTACGTGCTGCACTCCGCCGAGCTGCTCTACCGCAACTGCTACGACAAGTTCGACGGCGAGGTCAAGCGCCGCGGCTTCTTCTTCACCAACGTCCACAGCGAGGGCCCCAACCGCCCCGAGGACATCCCCAACGCCCGCATCTTCATGGACCGCAGCTGGTTCACCACCTTCTCCACCTTCTGCACCTACGCCGGGAACACCCTGCTGATGAAGAAGGGCAACCACCGCTTCGCCGTGGACTACGCCACCTACTACGGCGTGGAGAAGGAACTCTCCGAGCACATGTTCATCACCGGCCTCAAGGACGCCGACGGCAAGGTCACCTATTTCGCCGGCGCCGCGCCCAGCGGCTGCGGCAAGACCACGACAGCCATGGTGGGCACCGACTTCGTGGGCGACGACCTCGCGCAGATCTGGATCGCCGACGACGGCACCTGCCGTGCCGTCAACCCCGAGGCGGGCATCTTCGGCATCGTCGAGGACGTCAACCGTGAGGGTGATCCCCTCTTGATGAAGGCCCTGCGCGACGACGACATCGAAGCCATCTGGTCCAACGTGCTGATCGCCGACGGCGTGCCCTACTGGACGGGCTGCGGCGAGACGATGCCCAAGAAGGGCGTCAACTACACCGGCGACTGGTTCGAGGGCAAGACCGACGCCGACGGCAAGCCGATCCCGCCGAGCAACAAGAACGCCCGCGTCACCGTCGACGCCAAGGTCATCGCCAACCACAACGCCAAGGCCAACGCCGACCCGGCCGGTGTGCCCGTCAAGGTGATCACCTATTCCGGTCGCGACGCCGACACCATGCCCCCGGTCTGGGTGGCCAAGAACGCCGACCACGGCGTGGCCATCGGCGCGAGCATCGTCTCGGCCGCCACGGCCACCGAGGTGGGCGCCACGGGCGTCAACCGCCAGCCTTGGGCCAACGCTCCGTTCATCCCCGGCGCCCTGGCCGACTACATGACCGCCCAGTTCAAGTTCTTCAACAGCAAGAAGTTCTCCGACGCGGGCCGTCCGGTGATGGCGGGCCTGAACTATTTCCTCACTCACGCCAACCGTGGCAGCAATGGCAAGGGCCTGCTGGGTGAGAAGAAGGACGTGCGCGTGTGGCTGGGCTGGCTGGCCGAGTTCGTGCATGGCAAGGTGGAGGCCATCGACACCCCGATCGGCAAGCTGCCGAAGTATGCGGACCTCAAGCGGCTGTTCGCGGGCATCGAGAAGGACTACCCGAAGTCGCTGTACGACATGCAGTTCGCGCTGTACATCGACAACATCGTGGCCCGCCTCGACCTGCAGACCGCAGCCTACGGCAAGGAGGAGAACCTCCCGCCGCAGCTGTTCAAGGTCTACGAGGAGCAGAAGCGGGGCTTGCTGGCGCTGAAGGAGAAGCACGGCGCCGTGGTGGATGTGGAGCAGCTCTAGCTCGTCCGCATCGAGACTGTCTGGTCCCGACGGGCCGATCCCTCACGTGGGGTCGGCCCGTTTATCATGATTTCGAGACCCGAATTCGTCCATTTCGTGATACACTCGCCGTCCGGAACCCTGCCGACCATGACAAGACGCATCCGAAGACCGCGCGACGAAAGGAACCCCCATGCGAACCTTGCGACCGTTCCTCATCGCCGCCCTCGCCCTGCTGACGGCGGGCCTCGCCCATGGCCAGGTCGCCACCGTCCTCGTGACCGAGGGTGCACCCTTGCCCAATGCTCCCGACTACACCGTATCTTCGCTCAGCAACACCGACGTCAACGGCGCCGAGGGCTGGTCGTTCGTCGCCACCACGACCGCGGCCGGAGGCCTCACCATCTCCCTGGCCTACGGGACGCCGCTGGGTGGCGCGCCGGCGGTGCTGCGCACCGAGGCCACCTACCCGGAGTACGAGCAGACGGCCTGGGAGGCCTTCTACGGCATGTCCGATACGGACGTCGCCTACAGCCCCACCTGCACGCGCCTGGCCGACGGCGAGACGGGCCTCGACTCCGTCTGGTACGGCGACGCGATCGTAGCCATGGAGGAGACGCCGTATCCCCACCAGGACGGCTGGTGGTGGCGCTTCGCCAGCCGGCCCGGCGTCACGCGCGACGGCGTGCCCTACTTCGTGGGCGGCATCACCGACAGCCAGGGCGGCGCCACCTTGGTACGCGGCCTGTTCTACGGTCCCGACGGCGCGCCGGTGATCATCGGCGGCATGAACATCATCGGTTTGCCCGACCCGGTGATCACCAACACGTCGGCCGTGAGCTTCGACTTCCGCTTCTCTGCCTACGGCAGCCACTCGATCGCCGAAGTGGACACCGACACCGACGCCAACTTCAACAGCCACGTCGTGATCGACGGGGCCGTGGCTCTGGCCGGCGGCCTGCCGTTGAGCGAGGGCGGCGCGGTGCCCGAGTCCATCGGCGGCCTGCCCGGCGAGGTCTGGGACAACTGGGATTACATGGGCGTCACCGAGTCGGGCCAGTGGCTGGTGACCGGCGACACCGCCGGCCCCACCGATCAGGACGAGTTCCTCATGCTCGACGGCCAGATCATCCTGCGCGAGGGCGATCTCGTGGACGGCATGGCCCTCACCGGCGCCATCGAGCGCGCCTACCTCGGCGAGGACGGCGACTGGGCCGTGGCCTGGGACGTCATGGCTCCCGAGGGCGCGGTCGATGCCCTGATCCTCAACGGTCAGGTGGTGCTGATGCAGGGCATGCCCGTCGACATCGATGGGGACATGGTGCCCGAGGTGGGCACCATGATCACCGACTTCACCGGCCTGGCGGCCATGGCAGTATCCGACCGCGATCCCTACGGCCGGGTCCGCGTGCTCTTCCTCGCGGACGTCGAGGTGCCGGGCGCTGGGCGGCCGTCCTCGAACGCGCCCGCGTTGGCCGGCGACGCCGCCGGCGTCGACGAGGACGAGGTGGTGGAAGGCGGTTCGCGCGAGGTGGTCGGGTTCGGTCTCATGTACACCTCCGAGGCGACGGTGGCGATCGAGGACCCCGAGCAGCCTGGCGACGTGCCGGCGGCCGCCGTCGCGCTGGCGCAGAACGTCCCCAATCCGTTCAATCCGCTGACGAAGATCGCCTTCAGCCTGGCCCGGACCGACCGCGTGAGCCTGGCGGTCTACGACCTGCAGGGACGGTTGGTGCGGACCCTGGTCGACGGCGTGCGCCCGGCCGGTCGGCAGGAGATCACGTGGAACGGTACGGACGCGGCCGGCCAACGGCTGGCCTCGGGAACCTACGTGTACCGGCTGCGGACCAGCGATCGGTTGCTGAGTCGGACCATGACGCTGGTCAAGTGACCGTCTCGTCCGGAGGATCGCCGGATAATGGCGCCCTGACGGCCGCCGCCCCTCGCGGGTGGCGGCCGTCTTGGTCGGGTCCCGGGGCGACGGGAGCCCTTCCGATCAGGGTTCCTGACCAAGGTCAAGCTCCGGTCAAATACGTTAAAGAATAGTCATATAACGTCGGCGAATAAACATGGAGGTTGCCGGGTCGGATCAGCCTGGGATTGATATAAGCCATTATATAATAATTATTTATGTATTAATGGCGAATCCTGATATCCCTGGATGCAATTCCGGCAATCGTAATCCATCAGTATGGAGCGAGGTCGCATTCGCCCGCGTATCTACATCAAATAGAATGATTTGATTTTTCTTGCACCTTCTGAGGCATCCTGTTTATTTCCTGACATGCGCCAACGCCGGCGGCGGACTTCCGGGCCGGGTCAAAGGAGTCCTCGAACCCACACCTCGCTCGCTCAGCAACGGACGGCACCACGGAAGTTCCTCCATCAGCGCCAACCCGCCGCGAAGGAGAGGGTCCATGGTTCTACTCACCGAACGTGACCGCATCCGGCATTCGCTCGCCGAACTCGCCGAGCGATACGGCCGCGAACGCAGCAGCCTCCTGCCCATCCTGCAGGAGATCCAGCGCCAGCATTACCACATCTCGGAATACGCCATGCAGGTGGTGGCCGACCTCCTGGGCATCCACCCCGTGGAGGTGTTCTCGGTGGTCTCGTTCTACAGCTTCCTGGACTTCAAGCCCAAGGGACGATTCATCATCCGCGTCTGCCGCACCATGTGCTGCCACATGCAGGGCAAGGACCGCGTGGCGCGTCAGCTCGAGACCGACCTCGGCATCAAGTTCGGGGAGACCACGCCCGACGGCCGCTTCACGCTCGAGTGGGCCAACTGCATCGGCATGTGCGACCTCGGACCCGCGCTGCTGGTGAACGACCACGTCTACACCCAGGTCACCCCCAACGAGGTGCACCACATCATCGAGGAGTGCCGCAAGGTCTTCGGCGTGCACGCGCTCCAGAACCAGGAGGTGTAGGCCATGATCAAGAGCTTCGTGCACAAGAAGCTGACCTTCCGCGACATCGACCCCGACAAGGGGCTGCGCCGGGCCATGGACATCTCGCCCGAGGCCGTGATCGACTGCATCACCGACAGCAATCTCAAGGGCCGCGGCGGCGCAGGTTTTCCCACCGGCGCCAAGTGGAAGTTCTGCCGCAACGCCGAGGGCGCGCAGAAGTACATCGTCTGCAATGCCGACGAGGGCGAGCCCGGCACCTTCAAGGACCGCGTCATCCTCACGCGGTTCCCGCACCTGGTGTTCGCCGGCATGACGATCGCGGCGCGGGCCGTCGGCGCCACCAAGGGCATCGTCTACCTGCGCGGCGAGTACACCTATCTGCAGGCCGGCTTGCAGGCCGCGCTGCGCGAGCGTCGCGAGGACGGCCGGCTCGGGGCGTCCGTCATGGGCACCGATCAGGTGTTCGACATCGAGGTCCGCATGGGCAGCGGCGCCTACGTCTGCGGCGAGGAGACCGCGCTCATCGAGTCGCTCGAGGGCCACCGCGGCGAGCCGCGCAACCGGCCTCCGTTCACCGCGGACACCGGCATGAACGCCGCCCCCACGGTGGTGAACAACGTCGAGACCTTCGCCTGGGCCGCCTGCATCCTGGATAAGGGCGCGGAGTGGTTCCGGGTGATCGGCACCGACCGCTCCACCGGGTTCAAGCTGTTCTCCGTGTCCGGCGACATCGACATCCCCGGCATCTACGAGCTGCCCCTCGGCATCACCGTCCAGCAGCTGCTCGAGGCCGTCGGCGGCGAGAACGCCAAGGCCGTGGTCATCGGCGGCGCGGCCGGACGGTGCCTCGGCCAGGGCGAATTCGACCGCAAGGTGTGCTTCGAGGACGTCTCCACCGGCGGCGCGGTCATCGTGTTCGGCCCCGGACGCGACATGCTCGAGGTGGCGGAGAACTTCCTGGAGTTCATGTGCGAGGAGAGCTGCGGCCAGTGCACGCCGTGCCGGGTGGGCAACCCCAAGCTGCTCGAGTGCGTGCGCATGCTCAAGGCGGGCACCTGCTCGGCCGCCTACCTGCGCGAGATCGTGGGCCTGGGTGAGAGCATCCACCTGGCCAGCAAGTGCGGGTTGGGCCAGTCGAGCGGCAACGTCTTCCTGAGCATCGTGGAGCATTTCCGCGAGGAGATCATGGGCCGCGCCGTGGGCGCCGTCTAGTCATCAGCGATGAGGAGCTGAACCATGGCCGAGAAGATCATCATCGAAGGTGGCAAGACCCGCGCGCCGAAGAGCATGCGTCGGAGTCGTCCCGAGGTCCACCTCGATACGGACCACCCCGTGACCGTCACCATCGACGGCCTCGACACCGAGGTGCCCTTCGGCACCACCATCCTCGAGGCCGCCCGCACCCAGGGCATCAAGATCCCCACCCTGTGCTTCCATGAGGACCTCTGCGTGGCCGGCGTGTGCCGCGTGTGCCTCGTCGAGGTCACCGGGCACAACATCCTGCACGCGTCGTGCGCCTATCCCATCACCGAGCCCATCGAGATCTTCACCAACACGCCGCGGGTGCGCCGCGCGCGGACCCACATGATCGACCTGCTGCTCAGCGAGCATCTGGGCGAGTGCTACAGCTGCTGGCGCAACAACAACTGCGAGCTGCAACGGCTCGCCCAGGAGTACGGCGTCCGCCGCTACCGCTTCGGCCACGTCACCGAACGCCGCACCGTGCCCGACCGCTCGAGCTATTCCGTGACGCGGGACATGGACAAGTGCGTGCTCTGCCGCCGCTGCGTGCGAACCTGCATCGACCTGCAGGAGGTGGGCGTGCTCGAGGCCCTCAACCGCGGCCACGACACCAAGATCGGCACCTTCATGGACAAGCCGCTCGGCGACGTCGTGTGCATCAACTGCGGCCAGTGCATCAACCGCTGCCCGACCGGTGCGCTGCGGGCCCGCGATCCCGTAGAGGAGATCTGGGAGGCCATCGACGACCCCACCAAGCACGTGGTCATGCAGACCGCGCCGAGCCCGCGCGCGGGCCTCGGCGAGTGCTTCGGCCTCGAGCCGGGCACGCCGGTGACCATGCAGCTGAACACCGCGCTGCGCCGGTGCGGCTTCGACAAGGTCTTCGACACCAACTTCACCGCCGACCTCACCATCATCGAGGAGGGCACCGAGCTCATCCTGCGGCTCTACAAGGCCCTCGTGGGCGGCGACCCGACCGTGGCCCTGCCCCAGTTCACCAGCTGCTCGCCCGGCTGGGTGAAGTACCTGGAGCACTTCTACCCCGAGATGATCCCCAACCTGTCGTCGGCCAAGAGCCCGCAGCAGATGTTCGGTTCGCTCATCAAGACCTTCTACGCCCAGAAGCACGGCCTCGACCCCAAGAACATCGTCTCGGTGGCGTTGATGCCCTGCACGGCCAAGAAGTACGAGTGCAACCGGCCGGAGATGTGCGCGAGCGGCTACAAGGACGTGGATTACGGCCTGACGACCCGCGAGATGGCGCGCATGATCCACCAGTCGGGCATCGACCTGCCGGTGATGCCGAAGAGCGATTTCGACGATCCCTTCGGTACGGCCACCGGCTCGGGCGTCATCTTCGGCGCCACCGGCGGCGTGATGGAGGCGGCGTTGCGTACGGTGCTCGAACTGGTCACCGGCAAGCTGGTGGAGAATTTCTACGACCACTGCGACATCAAGCCCATCCGCGGTTTCGACGGGATCCGCCTGGCCGAGATCACCATCGACGAGGTGGGGCCGGTGCCGGAGATCGTCGCCCACCTGGTGCCCGACTGGAACTGGCTCAAGGGGGCGACCCTCAAGGTGGGCGTGGCCCACGGCACGGCCAACGCCAAGCGGGTGCTGGAGGACATCAAGGCGGGCGGCGTGTTCTCGGAGTGCCACTTCATCGAGTTCATGGCCTGCCCGGGCGGCTGCCTCGGTGGCGGTGGCCAGCCCATCCCCACGTCGCCGGAGATCCGCGCCAAGCGGGCCGAGGCCATCTACGCCGAGGACGCCGGCAGCGAGGTCCGCAAGAGCCACGAGAACCCGGCGGTTCTGGGGATCTACGAGCAGTTCCTCACCGACGGACCGTGCGGGCACAAGAGCCATCAGCTGCTGCATACGCACTACACGCAGCGTGGGAAGTACATCTCCTAGCTGCGGTCGTTCTCCAACCAGGAGCGGGGCGTTCCGGCCGGAACGCCCCGGCTTCTCCCCCGTGGGGGCGGCCGGCCCCGCGCGTTCGGCTCGCGTTGACAACGGCAATCAGATCTTGCCAAGCGGCGCAACCTTGTTGCACGATGGTTCTCGACAGATCCACCCGCCAGGGCGGCGCCGCTCGACGCCGTTCGGCGGTCTCGTCCCTGCCCGTGACCCCAGTGAAAGGACCCCCACCATGTTCCGGCAGCATCGCCTTCTCTTCACCCTCCTGGCTCTGGCCGCGGCCCTGGGCCTGGCCGTGATGTTCGGCTGTTCCAGCGACGACGACAACCCGACCGATCCCGGCGGCGGCAACGGCGGCACTGACAACGCCGGCTCGGTCTCCGGCATCGTGATGCACAGCAGCGGCTTCCCGCTGAGCGACGTCACCGTCACCACCGGCACCCAGACCACCACCACCAACGAGAGCGGCTACTTCGTGCTGACCGCCGTGCCCGAGGGCACGCGCCTGGTGGGCTTCGCCCGCACCGACTTCATGGCCACCTTCCGCGTGGCTGACGTCGTCGAGGGCCGCACCGTTCATTTCGCGGACGTCGTCATGACCCCCGTCGAGACCGCCACCGTCAACGGCGCCGCCGGCGGCCAGGTGGCCACCGGCGACGGTGACGGCGCCGTCGACTTCCCCGCCGACGCCTTCGTCGACGGCGCCGGCGCGCCCTACACCGGCGACGTCACCGTCGAGCTGAACGCGATGCTGCCCGACGACGCCGACTTCTACGGCACCTTCCCCGGCGAGTTCGTGGGCACCCGCGAGAACGGCGACGAGGTTCCGTTCGTGAGCTACGGCTTCATGAGCGTGCAGATGATGGGCGCGGACAAGGCGCCCCTGCGGCTGGCCGACGGCGTGACGGCCGCCCTCAGCCTCACCATCCCCGAAGAGAAGGCCATGACGGCGCCGGCCACCATCCCGATGTGGTACTTCGACGAGGCCACCGGCCAGTGGATGGAGGAGGGCGAGGCCACCCTGGTGGGCAACGTCTACACCGCCGACGTGGCTCACTTCACCACCTGGAACTGGGACCTGCCCGTCGCCGACATCTGCTCGATCACCGGCACCGTCGTCAACGGTGACGGTGATCCCGTCGTGGGCGCCCGCGTCCTCAGCCGCGGCGTCGACGTGGCGATCATGGACGAGGTGGTCTCCGGTGCGAACGGTTCCTTCACCGTGCGCGCGGTTCGCAACAGCGCGACCGACGTGTGGGCAATCAGCGGCAGCCGCGCCAGCGAAGCCATCCGGGTCAACGTGGGCGAGACCTGCCCCTACGTGCTCGAGACGCCCCTGGTGCTGCAGGTGGCGGCGTACTCGATCAGCCTGACCTGGGGCGCCTCGCCCAGCGACCTCGATTCGCACCTCTACATCCCCATGACCTGGGACGAGGACTTCGACTACTACCACATCGCCTACTACAACATGGGCGACTACGGCTCCGATCCCTACGCCGGTCTGGATACCGATGACACCAGCTCCTACGGCCCCGAGGTCATCACCGGCACCCGCCTGTACCAGGGACGCTTCCAGTACTGGGTGCACAACTACAGCCAGGACACCAACTCCGGCCTGCAGTCCAGCGGCGCGGTGATCCAGCTCGAGGTGGGAGGCGGCCTCTACATCTACGAGGCGGCCGACGCGCCGCTCGACGGCGGCACCGAGGGCGGCTGGCTGCACGTCTGCGATTTCGTCGTGTCGGGCGGCACGGTGACGGTGGAATCGGTCTTGCGGTTCCAGGCCGAGCCCACGGGCGCCGGCATCTACCCCGCCAAGAAGGCCTCGCAGGCGAAGTGAGCCTGTTCTCGGCCTGATCCTGCACCCCGCCGGCCCCCCCGGGTCGGCGGGGTGTCGCGTTGGGGTTTGACCCGGCGGCCATTTGATAGGATCTTAGACGGAATCCGGGCCCTTTCCCGCCCCACTCCGCCGCGACCCGCGAGGACGCTCCGAGCCATGCACTCTCTAGCCTACGTCGTTCTGCCCCAGCTCCTGCTCCTTCTGTTCGGCACCTTGCTGGGCATCTGGGCGATCCTGCTGCGCCGCACGGATCTGAACCTCGAGTCCGGCGCCCAGCGCCTGGGCCGGGTTGGTGGCGTCGCCTACTTCCTCTGGCTGGTGCTGGTCACCGTGGTCCAGCGGCAGGTGCCGGTGCTGAACCCCGGCCAGCTGGCCTACTTCCTGGGTGCCCTGATCTGGTTCGGACAGTGCTACTCGCAGCGCCATGTGAACCAGCGGCTGTTCGCCGTCCTGCCCCTCGTCGGGGTGCTCGGGCTGATGCTGTTCGGCGTGATCGCCGGCCTCGGACCCGGCAAGGTCACCGAATCGCTGCTGGGTCCGACGGCGGCCGTTCACGTGACCCTGTCGCTCGCGGGGGTCGGTCTCCTGCTCGGCTGCGGCGTGTACGGCGCGGGCCACGTCATCCTGCACCACCAGATCCGGACCCGGCACTTCGACGCCTGGTTCAACCGCCTGCCCAGCCTCGGCGACCTCGACCGGCTGCGGCGCGTGAACCTGAACACGGGCACGGCCCTGGTCGTCGTCAGCCTGGCCTCGGCCATGATCTGGTCGACGCACCGTCCCGCCGGCGACCCCGTCGTGGTCAGCCATCTGCATCCGATGCTGCTGCTGGGCGCCCTGCTGATCGCGCTCGTGGTGACCGACCGTTTCCGCTGGCTGTCGTCGCGCAACCTGGCCGTCGCCTGCCTGGTGATGTCGGTCCTGGTCCTCGCCCTGCTCACGGTCTCGGTGGTCGAGATCTTCCTGGGGAGGCCGGCGTGAGGCTGGAGCTCATCGGCCTCAACCACCGGGTCGCCGCCATCGAGGTGCGCGAACGGGCCTCCATGAGTCCCGAGCAGGTGGACGGCGCCCTGCGCGGCCTCAGTGGCGGCGGCAACCTCGATGGCGCGGTCATCCTGAGCACCTGCAACCGCACCGAGGTCTACCTGTCGCCGCGCGAGCACTTCTCCGACGAGGAGATCCGTGGCCTCTTCGCCCGCCTCACCGGCATCGCGGACGCCGACGCGGCCGCGGCCTACGTGCTGCGCGACGACGACGCCATGCGCCACCTCGTGCGCGTGGCCGCGGGCCTGGACAGCCAGATGCTGGGCGAGGTGCAGATCATCGGCCAGCTCAAGGACGCCTACGCCCGCGCCCAGCAGGCGGGCGCCACCAACAACATCCTCAACAAGGCGCTGCTGCGGGCCGTGGAGGCCGGCAAGGACGTCCGCAACCGCACCGGCATCAGCCAGGGCGCCGTCTCGGTGGCGAGCGCCGCGGTGCAGATGGCCCAGCGCATCTTCGGCTCGCTCGACGGCCGGCGGGTGCTGCTGGTGGGCGCCGGCGAGACGGCCCGCCTGGCCGCCAACCACCTCGCCGGCCAGGGCGTGCGCGACTGGCGGGTGGCCAACCGCACCGAGGCCAACGCCGCGGTGGTGGCCGACCTCCTCGGCGGCCGCGTGGTGGCGTTCCCGCCGGGTCCCGACGACCTCGACTGGGCCGACATCGTGGTCTCGGCCACCGGCGCCAGCGAGCCGGTGATCGCCGGGCAGGCCTGTCAGGAGCGCCTGAAGAAGCGCCGCCGGTCGCTCCTGCTCCTGGACCTGGCCGTGCCCCGCGACATCGACCCCGCCCTGGCCCAGCCCGACGACGTCTTCCTCTACACCGTCGACGACTTCAACGAGCTGGTGCACGCCAACCTGGAGCAGCGCGAGAAGGAAGCCCGGCGCGCCGAGGCGATCGTCGACAAGCATGTCGAGGAGTTCGTCTCCTGGTACCGCCAGAACCGCGTGTCGCCCAGCCTGCAGCAGATCCACGCCGTGCTCGAGGAGATGCGCAGCCGCGAGGTGGAGCGCAACAAGAAGCGCTTCGCCGAGGACCAGCACGGCGAGCTTGAGAAGTTCTCCCAGGCCCTCATGCGCAAGGTGGAGGGCCTGATCGCGGCCAACCTGCGCCAGGCCAGCCTGCGCGACGACAACCTCACCATGGCCGAGGAGGTGCTACGGGCCGTGGCCCGGGACGAGAGCGACGAGCAGGTGCAAGCCGCGCTGAAGCAGCTGCGGCAGGAGGGGTCGCACTAGACCCTCTGGCAGACCTCCGGAACGCAGAAGGCCCCCGCGGCGAACCGCGGGGGCCTTTCTCGGCTCAGGAGAGCCCGGGGTCGGGCCTAGTCGTTGGCGTCGTAGTAGTCGATGGCGTTGTCGAGCACGGCCTCGATGTAGTTCGGGTTGTGCACGCCGTAGCTGCCGTCGTTGACCACCCAGTAGATGGCGTAGGCGGACTCGCGCTGCCAGGGCTCGACGCCCTCGGCGGTGCTGTCCCAGCCGGTGGTCTCGTCCTCGAAGGCGGCCAGATCGGCGAAGCCGAAGCGCTGGGCCAGGGCGTCGAGCTTGGCGATGATGGTGGCCTGGTAGTCGGTCACCAGGGTCTCGTCGGACTCGCCGTGGCAGGGCGTGCAGCGCTCGCTCACCTCGACCCGGAAGTTGTGGAACGCGAACTCGGAGGTCTCGCCGTGGAGGACCGTCTCGCGCACCATGTGGCAGTCGACGCAGCCGTCGGCCAGCAGCGACGAGGTGTAGTGGGTGCCGCCGCGGGCATCCACGTTGCCGTAGTCGTAGCCGGGGATCTCGTAGCAGCCGGCGCCGATGTACGTGTCCATCTGGGGGCTGCCGTGCGGGCCCATGTGGCCCGAGCCGTTGGCGATCTGGCCGGCGACGTTGGCGTTGTCACGACGGGCGTGGTGGCACTGGGCGCAGAGCTGGCCGGTGCCCTTGCCGGTCATGGTCGGGGGATCGTCGACGTCGAAGGCGGGCGCGATGTAGATCACGCTCTGGTCGGCGAGGGAGCGCAGCTGGTGGATGTTGCCGCCGTCTTCCAGACCGGCGTGGGGATCGTGGCAGGTCACGCAGCCGATGAAGTTGTATTCGCCGCCGAAGTCATAGGTCGCCATGGCCGGGTCGTTGGCCGCGATGAAACCCTCGGAGGTATGGCAGCCGGCGCAGGACGAACGACCGAATTCGGCAACGAAATCCTCGAGGTTGCCGCCGGTGGCGTTGGCGTGGCCACTGGTGGCATAGCCGCCGGTGAAGTCGCCCGCCGGGCCCTCGAACTGGGTGCTGTGGCAGGGATAGCAGGTCGAGGTGATGTCGGCCTCGGTGATGTTCTCGGGGTCGTGGCTGGCGATGTCCTGGAAGTTCACGATGGGCCGGTGGTCGTTGAAGTCCGGGCCCATGGCGCCGTGGCAGTTCTCGCACTGCACGCCGGCGAGCTCCATGCGGCGGGCGGCGGCCTCGTCACCCGCGACGCCGAAGTAATCGTCGTAGCCGTTGACGTCGGGGTTGGTGGCGGTCATCCAGGCGTCGCTGCCGAAGGCCACCGGGCGGTCCCAGCCCACGGTGTGGCACTGCAGGCAGTAGGGGTTCTCCTGGCTCTCGGCGTCGAGTGCCTCGTAGGCGTCGGTGTGGGCGGTATTCATGACCGTTTCGACGGTGTTGACGTGGCAGTGGCTGCACGCCTGGCCGTTGTTGCCGACGAAGGTGAACTGGGAAATCGTACCGTCATCGCCGGGAGGGCCCGCGGGGCCGGCCGGGCCCTGGTCGCCTTCACAACCAACCATCGCGACAGCGGACGCCAAGACCAGCAGGGCCGCGATCTTGAGCAGAGAGGTGGACGTCATATCATTCTCCTCCTGAGTGCTTGCTCGCGTCGGGCCGGAATCGCTGGCGCCGTACGCGGGAGTTGGAAGGACCTCCCGGTCCCGGATTCCCACTTGCCATTATCTTGCCTGTTAACCCCGTATCAAGGGAATTCTCTGCGATTGCACGAAATAGCCCAGAAAACGAGAGTTATATTCGTTCTGGCCAGAAATCCGTCACTTCGGGTGTTGCATCTAGATTCTGGGCGTATCGCCCCCCTCTGTGCCCGAATTCCGGCGTTTTTGGTAGGATGAAAAGTGTTATATGGAAAACGTTATCATTCTCGTTCTCAAGATCATCGTCGCCACGGAAACCGCGCAAGATCGAGCCCCATCCGGCCCCGCAGGGTTGCGATGGCGGCAGAATGATCGTGCCGTGGTTGCAAGATGATCGCCGCGGCATGGGGGCGCCGCGGCGATGGGCGTGGGCGGATGCGGCGGGACCCTCTCAGCGCAGCACGGCGGCCGCGATCACCATGCGCATGGCCTCGCTGGTCCCCTCGTAGATCTCGGTGATCCTCTGGTCCCGGTACAGGCGCTCGATCTCGTACTCCTTGATGTATCCGTAGCCGCCGTGGATCTGCAGCGCCTGGTGGCAGATGCGGTGGCTGGCTTCCGACGCGAACAGCTTGGCCATGGCGGCGGCCTTGCTGTGGCGCACCTTCTGGTCCTTCTCCCAGGCGGCCTGCATCAGCAGCAGGCGCGACGCCTCCAGGTCGGTGGCCATGTCGGCCAGGCGGAACTGGGTGTGCTGGTTCGCGGCCAGGGGATGGTCGAACTGCTCGCGCTCCTTGGCGTACTTGACGGCGAGGTCGAAGGCGCGCTGGGCGATGCCGTGGGCCTGGGCGGCGATGCCGATGCGGCCGTTGTCCAGGGTCTTCATGGCCACCTTGAAGCCGTGGCCCCATTCGCCGAGGAGGTTCTCCCGGGGCAGGCGGCAATCCTCGAACACCAGCTCGGTGGTGCTGCTGGCGCGGATGCCCATCTTGTTCTCCTTCTTGCCGATGGAGAACCCCGGGGTGCCGCGTTCGACCACCATGGCGCTGATGCCCGCATGCTTGTCGTCGCGGTCGCCCCGCACGAAGACCACGAAGACGTCGGCGAACCCGCCGTTGGTGATGAAGTTCTTCGTGCCGTTGATGAGGTAGTGGTCGCCGTCCAGGACGGCCGTCGTGCGGGTGCCGGCCGAGTCGGTGCCGGCCGAGGGCTCGGTGAGCGCGAAGCCGCCCCAGGTCCTGCCCGCGGCCAGGTCGGGCAGCCAGCGCTGCTTCTGCTCCTCGGTGCCGAACATCATGATGGGATCCTGGGTCAGGCTGTTGGTCACCGACACGGTCACGCCCACCGAGGCGTCGCCATAGCTGAGCTCGGAGATCATCAGCGCGTAGGACACGGCGTCGAGGCCGGAGCCGCCGTACTGCTCCGGGGTGCCGATGCCGCAGTAGCCCATGGCGGCCAGCTCGGCCAGCAGCTCCGGCGCGTTGGCGCCCGCGTGCTCGGCCTGCTCGGCCTGGGGGATGAGGCGCTGGACGGCGAACTCGCGGGTGGCGTCCCGCAGCATCTGCTGCTGCTCGGTGAGCTTGAGATCCATGCTGGTCCTTTCGGGGTGGGGCGCGGTCCGTTCACCGGAACGGACGGGTGACACCGTCGGCACCATACCACGTCGGGTGCCGGTATTGGTGGCCTGTATATGCAGCTTCAATTAGAATATAAACTAACACACCCCCCCTCAGCCGCGGACGGATTTTGATGCTCGACACCAAGCTGGATCAGACCCTCGCGGCCTTCCTCGCCGGCGACCGCCGCGCCGCCGCGCGCCTGATCACCGTCGTCGAGAACGGTGGCCCCGTCGCCGAGGCCGTGCTGGAGGCGCTGTACCCCCGCTTGACCGGCGTCCACCGCCTGGGCATCACCGGCCCGCCCGGCGTGGGCAAGAGCACCCTCGTCGACGCCCTGGTGCGTCACCACCGCGCCCACGGCCACCGCGTCGGCGTGGTGGCCGTCGATCCGACCAGCCCGTTCACCGGCGGCGCCGTCCTCGGCGACCGCGTCCGCATGAACGACCTCGCCTCGGACCGTGGCGTCTTCATCCGCAGCATGGCCACGCGCGGCAGCCTGGGCGGCCTCGCCCGCACCACCAAGGAGGTGGCCGACGTGCTCGAGGCCTTCGGCCTCGAGACGCTGCTGATCGAGACCGTGGGCGTGGGCCAGACCGAGATGGACATCGCCAGCACGGCCGACACCACCGTCGTCGTGCTGTCGCCCGAGTCCGGCGACGCCATCCAGGCCATGAAGGCCGGCCTCATGGAGGCGGCCGACGTACTGGTCGTCAACAAGAGCGACCGCGCCGGCGCCGGCCAGATGGTGCGCACGCTGGAGGCCGACCTGCACATGCGCCCGGCCGCCGTCTGGACGCCGCCCGTGGTGCAGACCATCGCCTCGCAGCGCGAGGGCGTCGATGCCCTCATCGCGGCGATCGCGGCCCACCAGCGGCATCTCGATGAGAGCGGCGACCTGGCCCGCCGCCGCCACGACCGGGTCCGCAACGAGATCCTCGCCGTGCTCCGCGACCGCCTCTGGCGCCGCGCCGAACGCGACCTCACCGATCACCTGCCCGCCTGGACCGAGCGCGTCGCCGCCGGCGAGGCCACCCCCTACGCCGCCGCCCGCACCCTGCTGGCGGCGCTCCTGGAGGACCAGCGATGACCGACCCCCTGAACACCCTGCGCAGCCTGTCGCCCTGGCCGGCCAACGACGACCCCCACGTGACGGTGTCCGGGCGGCGGATCCCCCTCTGCGTCACGCCCGAGGACGTGGCCGACCTGGACTACGGCCGCGACCTGGGCAACCCTGGCGAGTACCCGTACACCCGGGGCGTCCACGCCGACATGTACCGCGGCAAGGTCTGGACCATGCGCCAGTTCGCCGGCTTCGGCACCGCCGAGCAGACCAACGAGCGCTACCGCTTCCTGCTGTCGCGCGGCCAGACCGGCCTCTCGGTGGCCTTCGACCTGCCCACGCTCATGGGCCGCGATTCGGACGACCCGTGGTGCCTCGGCGAGGTGGGCAAGTGCGGCGTGGCGATCAGCAGCCTGGCCGACATGGAGACCCTGTTCGACGGCATCCCGCTGGCCGACATCTCCACCTCCATGACCATCAACTCGCCCGCGGCCATCATCTGGGCCATGTACATCGCCGCCGCGGAGAAGCAGGGCGCCGACGTCGCCAGGCTGCGCGGCACCTTGCAGAACGACATCCTCAAGGAGTTCATCGCCCAGAAGGAATTCATCTTCCCGCCCGAGCCCAGCATGAAGCTGGTGGTCGATACCATCGAGTACGGCACCCGCTCCATGCCGGCCTGGAACACCATCAGCATCTCGGGCTACCACTCCGCGAGGCGGGCTCGACCGCGGTGCAGGAGCTGGCCTTCACCCTGGCCGACGGCTTCGCCTACGTGGACGCCGCCCTGGCCGCGGGTCTGGAGATCGACGAGTTCGCCCCGCGCCTCTCCTTCTTCTTCAACAGCCACCTCGATCTGTTCGAGGAGGTGGCCAAGTTCCGGGCCGCCCGCCGTATCTGGGCCCGCCACATGAAGGAGCGTTACGGCGCCAGGAACCCGCGCTCGTGGCTGCTGCGCTTCCACACCCAGACCGCCGGCTGCAGCCTGACGGCCCAGCAGCCGCTCCTGAACATCGTGCGCACGGCCTACGAGGCGCTGGCCGGCGTCCTCGGCGGCACCCAGAGCCTGCACACCAACAGCATGGACGAGGCCCTAGCCCTGCCCAGCGAGGGCGCCGTGGAGGTGGCCCTGCGCACCCAGCAGATCCTGGCCCACGAGATCGGCGTGGCGAGCACGGCCGATCCGCTGGCCGGCTCCTATTTCGTGGAGAAGCTCACCAGCGACATGGAGGCCGGCGCCGAGGCCTACTTCGAGCGCATCAACGAACTCGGCGGCGTGGTGCCCGCCCTCGAGGACGGCTTCTTCCAGCGCGAGCTGGCCGACGCCGCCCACTGGTACCAGGAAGCCCTCGAGCGCAAGCAGCGCATCGTCGTCGGCGTCAACGAGTACGTCAACGAGGGCGAGCGGCAGCAGATCCCCCTCCTGCGCATCGACAAGGAGATCGACCTGAACCGCAAGCGGGAGCTGGACGAGCTGCGGGCGCGGCGCGACAATCTCGCGGTCGCGGGCGCTCTGGCCCGCGTCAGCCAGGCGGCCAAGGACGGCGACAACCTCATGCCCCACTTCATCGACGCGGTGAAGACCTACGCCACCCTGGGCGAGATCATCGAGACCCTCAAGGCGGTCTACGGTGAGTACGTCGAGCCCATCATCATCTGAGGAGACCGTTGCCATGGACCGTGCCATCCGCGTGCTCGTCGCCAAGGCCGGCCTCGACGGCCACGACCGCGGCGCCAAGGTGGTGGCCCGCGCCCTGCGGGACGCCGGCATGGAGGTCATCTACACGGGCATCCGCCAGACGCCCGAGATGATCGCCGAGGCCGCGCTCCAGGAGGACGTGGACGCCGTGGGCCTGTCGCTGCTCTCGGGCGCTCACATGACGATCTTCCCCGAGGTGCTGCGCCTGATGCGCGAGAAGGGCGCCGGCGACATCCTGCTCACCGGCGGCGGCTGCATCAGCGACGAGGACATGGTCGAGCTGAAGGCCCAGGGCACCGGCGAGCTCTTCGGTCCGGGCGCCAGCACGCGCGACATCGTCGACTACATCCGGACCGAGGTGGCGCGCCGCCGCGCGTTGCCGGAGAGCCCCTAGGAGGCCGACCATGCAGGCGTTCCAGGACCTGACTCGCGAGCAGCTGCTCGAGGTCGTGCAGATGTTCGCCAAGAACTGGCTGGCCCACGACGGCTGCTGGTTCCTGGCCGCCGAGGAGTCCGGCGGCCTGGACCGGGCCATGGACCTCGACCGCGATGCCTGGCAGCGGTTCGCGGCCGTCGAGGCGCGCCGCATCAAGGAGTTCGCCGGACTCGGCGACGAGGGCGGCCTGGTCGCCCTCGAGACGGCCCTCGGGCTGCGCATGTACGCGGCGCTCAACCGGCAGCACACCGAGTGGAACGCGGAGCGCACCGTCCTGCGGTTCTCCATGGACAGCTGCCGGGTGCACACCGCCCGCGAGCGCAAGGGCCTGCCGCGCTTCCCGTGCAAGGCGATCGGCGAGGTCGAGTTCCCCACCTTCGCGGCGACCATCGATGCGCGCATCCAGACCCGCTGCCTGCGCTGCCCGCCCGACGCGGCCGCCGGTCAATACTGCGGCTGGGAATTCAGCCTGCGCGGCTGAGCGTGGCCCGCATCACGACGAGCGCCCCGGTGCGGCGTCCAGCGCGCGGCGGATGCGCGCCAGCAACGTGGCCGCGTCGAAGGGCTTGAGCAGCACCTCGTCCTCGGCCAGCATCGCCTGTTCCTCGGTGCCGGGCAGCCCGGGATGGCCGCTGATGAAGATCACCGGCAGGTTCGGGTGGCGGTCGTGGATCGCCCGGGCCGCGCCACGGCCGCCGAGCCGCGGCATCATCACGTCCAGCACCGCGAGGTCGATGTCCGGATTCTCGCCCTGGAGTCGGACCGCCTCCTCGCCGTCGGCGGCCAGGAGCACCTGGTAGCCGGACTGCTGCAGCACGCGGGCGGTGAGGGCGCGCAGCGTGTCCTCGTCCTCGGCCACCAGGATGGTCTCGTGCCCGCCCCGCACCACGGCGTCGGGCGCGGCCGGTTCGTCGCTGGCGGCGGCCCGGCTCAGCGGCAGGGTGACGGTGAAGCAGGCGCCACGCCCCGGTTCGCTCTCGACCTCGATCTCGCCGCCGTGCTGTTCGACGATGCCGAAGACCGTCGCGAGCCCCAGGCCGGTGCCGGCTCCCACGTCCTTGGTGGTGAAGAACGGTTCGAAGATGCGGGTGCGGACCTCGGGCGAGATGCCCCGGCCGGTGTCGGCCACGCTGAGGCGCGCCCGGCCGTCCGCGGCGGTCACGGTGATGGTGATGTCGCCGGCATCATCGATGGCGTCGCGTGCGTTGACGCACAGGTTGAGCACCACCTGCTCGAGCTGGCCGCGGTCGCCCTTGACGAGGACCGGATGCGACGTCGTCCTCACCGCGAGGCGGATGCCGTCGCCCAGCAGCCGCGTGAGCAGCGGCTCGAGCTCATCGACCACCGCGGACAGGTCGTGCACCCGGACCGACTGCACCTGCTGGCGGCTGAAGGCCAGCAGCTGCCGCGTGAGTTCGGCCGCGCGCTGCGCGCTGCGCTTGACGGCGGCCAGGTCGGCGGCGGCGTCCGGGCCGGACGGCCCGATGTCGTGCTCGAGCAGCTCGAGGTGTCCGAGCATGGCCTGCAGCAGGTTGTTGAAGTCGTGGGCGATGCCGCCCGCCAGCTGCCCGATCGCCTGCATCTTCTGCGACTGGCGGAGCTGGCTCTCGAGATCCTTCTGGCGGGTGATGTCGCGGCCGGCGCCGATGATGGCCGCGACCTCGCCGCGCTCGTCGAGGACGGCGGTGTCCGTCCAGGTGAGCCAGCGCCAGCCGTGGCGGGTCAGGGCGCGCTGCTCGATGGTCACGTGGTGGGGCGGCTCGAAGAGTCGGGCCACCGCCGCGGCGGTGCTCTCGCGGTCGTCCTCGTGCACGAGCGGCATGAACTCCCGCCCGATCAGCTCCGATTCCGGGAGGCCGAACAGATCGCAGTAGCTGGGGCTGACGTAGAGGAACCGGCCCTGCGTGTCGACCTTCACCAGGAGGTCGGTCTGGTTCTCCACCAGGAGCTGGTATCGGGCGCGGCTCTCGGTGAGGGCGATCTGGCGGCGGACCAGGAGGTGGGCCACGACCGCGAGGGTGGCCACCAGCAGCAGGCCCAGGACGCCCAGGACCTCGTCGGCCCGCGTGCGCCCCTGGTCGATGTGGTCGGGGCGGGGAGCCAGGTGCAGAATCCAGGGCCGGTCGACGACCATCACCGGCAGCTCGACCGCGAACTCCCAGGTCGCGTCGTCCGACCCGGGATCCGGCGCGTGGCGGTAGACCGGCTGGCCGGCGTCGCCGAGCAGCTCGAAGCGGAAGCCCTGCCGGAGTGCGTCCTCGTGCAGGCAGGCGCTCACCAGCGGCTCGAGCCGGAAGACGCAGTTCACCAGTCCGATCAGCCGGCCGTCCGGGTCCCGCATGGCGTGGTAGGTGGCGAGTCCGCGGCCGCCCTGATACAGGTCGATGGCCGGGCTCCGCACCGGGCGTGTTCCCTGGCGTGCGGCCCGGATCGCGGCGTCGACACCCGGCGTCGGATGCTCGTCGAGGTCCATGCCCAGCGCCGCCTGGTTGGTCGCCTGGGGAACGACGACCCGGATGATGCCGTCGGGGTCGACATAGTTCAGGGCCTGAAAGCCGGCGTGGAGATCGATGAGCCGGCCGGCCACCTCGGAGAAGCGGGCCAGCGCGTCGGCCTCGTCGCGGAACTCCCGATTGGCGAGGTAGTCGGAGACCGCCACGCGGTCATCGATCCAGGCCTCGAGGCGCAGGCTCACCTGGTTGGCCGTGATGTCCGTCTCCAGCTGCAGGCGCGACCGCTCGGCGTCCTCGACCGTATGGAACAGCACCGCGACCAGGCCCACGCCGAAGATGAGGAAGAGCCCAGGGCCACCCCAGAGAGTCAGCAACCGTACGGGCTTGCTGGACGAGGCTGGCGGTCTGAACGTCGGCCGGGACACCACGCGTTCTCCTGGGGGCTGATCGGCGCTGAAGCGGCGGTCGAGACTGTGCGGCCATGTTAGTCGGACAGCTGGGCGGGGTCAATCGCTGCCCGGACCGGGTCTCCGCACCCTCACCGTCTTCTGACCCCGTTTTGAGGCGCCGCAAAACGCCCGCTAACACAGGCCCGCTAGGCTATCGCACCGACCGACCGATGACGCACTCCGGCGTCCGATGCTCACCTCGTCCCCGGAGGGACCTTCCATGCGGATCTTGCGAACGACGCTCCTCGTCCTCTGCGCCCTCACCGTGTTCGTCGGCGCGGCTGCGGCGCAGGATTTCACGCTCACCATCTTCCACAACAACGACGGCGAGAGCCACCTCTTGGCCGACGCCGACGGCTTCGGCGGCGGCGCCCGCTTCATCACCAAGCTGAACGAGCTGCGTGCTGCGGCCACGACCGACGGCACGATCATGCTCTCGAGCGGCGACAACTTCCTGGCCGGCGCCGAGTTCAACGCCAGCCTCGACCACGGCGTTCCCTTCTACGACACCATCGTCATGGACCTCATCGGCTACGACGCGGTGTGCCTCGGCAACCACGATTTCGACTTCACGCCCGACGTGCTCGTCGACTTCCTGGCCGGCTACACCGACCTGCCCACGTACCTCAGCTGCAACCTCGATTTCTCGGGCGAGCCCGGCCTGCAGGCGTACGTCGACAGCGGCGACCTCGCCGGCTCGGTGATCCTCGACGTGGCCGGCGAGCAGGTGGGCGTCGTGGGCGCGACGACCGAGATGCTGAGCTTCATCTCCAGCCCGCGCAACGTGGTGGTCAACGCCGTGGCCCCGGCCGTCCAGGCCGAGGTGGACGCCCTGACCCTCGCGGGCGTCGACAAGATCATCCTCATCAGCCACCTGCAGAGCGTGCTGGAGGACCAGGCGCTGGCGGCCCAGCTGACGGGCGTGGACGTGATGATCGCCGGCGGTGGCGACGACCTGCTGGCCAACGCCGGCGACCTCCTGATCCCCGGCGACGAGGGACTGGTCGCCGGCCCGTACCCGCTGATCGTCACCGACCTGAACGGCAGCGAGATCCCCGTGGTGACCACGAGCGGCCAGTACCGCTACATCGGCCGGGTCGAGGTGACCTTCGACGCCGCCGGCAACGTGACCGCCGCCGCGGGCGGTCCGGTCCGCATCGCTGACGAGACCCATGCCGACGGCGTCATCGCCGACCCCACCGCCCAGGCCGAGGCCATCGAGCCCATCGAGGCGTATGTCGCCGACCTCGCGGCCACCGTCATCGCCACCAGCGAGGTGGCCCTCGACGGCGTGCGCGCGCACGTGCGCACCATGGAGACCAACGAGGGCAACCTGGCGGCCGACAGCATGCTCTGGCAAGCCCGCCAGCTGGCCGGCGAGTTCGGCGTGAGCCTGCCCGACATCGCGCTGCAGAACGGCGGCGGCATCCGCAACGACGCGGAGATCCCCGCGGGCCCGATCACCCTGCTCGACACCTACGACATCCTGCCGTTCGGCAACTTCCTGACCGTGCTCGAGGACGTCAGCCGCGACAACCTCAAGGAGATCCTCGAGAACTGCGTCAGCCGCATCGAGTTCGTCGACGGTCGCTTCGGCCAGGTCGCCGGCCTGCGCTTCCGCTACGATCCGGCCGGCACTCCCCAGGTGCTGGACGCCGACGGCAACGTCGTGGTGGCGGGCACCCGTGTGCAGGAGATCGTCCTGATGGACGAGCCCCAGACCGTCATCTGCGAGGGCGGCGTCGTGATTCCCGGGCCGGGCGTCACCGTGGCCACCATCGACTTCCTCGCACGCGGCGGCGACCAGTACCCGTTCCGGGGCCACCCCTTCACCATCATGGGCCTGAGCTACCAGCAGGTCCTCGCCAACTACCTCGCCGAAGGCCTCGGCGGCGTGATCACCGCGGCCGCCTATCCCGAGGGCGGCGAGGGTCGCATCGTCACCGACGGCACCGTGGCCATCGAGGACCCCGACCAGCCGGGCGACCAGACCCCCTTGGCGCGCGTCGAGCTGAGCCAGAACGCCCCCAACCCCTTCAACCCGGCCACCAGCATCGCCTTCAGCCTCGCGCAGGCCGGGCCGGTGAAGCTCAGCATCTTCGACCTCCAGGGCCGCCTCGTGCGCACCCTGGTGGACGACGTGCGTGCGGCCGGCGAGCATGCCGTGACCTGGAACGGCCTGAACGACCGCGGCGCTCGCGCCGCCTCGGGCACCTACCTGTACCGGCTGGAGACGGACAGCCTGGTGCGCCAGCGGACCATGACCCTGGTGAAGTAGGCGTTCTCCGTGCCGAGAAGAGCCCGGCCGCCGCGTCGTGGAGGACGAGGCGACCGGGCTCTTCGCATCTCGGGCCCGGCGCGGGGCCGTCGGCCGCCGCCTCAGCTCCGTGGCTGGTACGTCACGAGGTAGGCCATCATCTGGTAGACCAGCCGCGCGACCAGGAACTCCGGCGCCCGCGAACCCGGCAGCGGCATGAGTTCCACCACGTCGAACCCCACCACCTCGTGGTGCCGGCACACCTCGCGCAGGACGCTCAGGACCTGGCGGTAGCGCAGGCCGCCCGGCTCCGGCGTGCCGGTGGCCGGCATCTCGGCCGGATCGAGCACGTCGATGTCGACCGTCACGTAGACCGGGCCGGTGAGCCGGGTGCGCACCGCCTCGAGCACGGCCGCCTCGTCGTGGTCGTGGGCGAAGAAGGTGCGGCCGGGCGTGATCCGGGACACCTCGGCGAGGTCCATGGCGCGGATCCCCACCTGCAGGTAGGGGCACAGCTCGGCCACCCTGGCCATGACGCTGGCGTGGCTGTAGGGCGTTCCCTCGTACGAGTCGCGGGTGTCGGTGTGGGCGTCGAGCTGCAGCACCGAGAGGCCGGGATAGGCGGCCGCGTGAGCCTGCACCAGCCCGATGGTGACCGAGTGGTCGCCGCCCAGGCCGACCACCGTCTTGCCGTCGGCGATCAGGCCGGCGGCGTGGTCGCGGATGCGGGCGACGTTCGCGGCCGGCGTGGCGGCCGGCGGCACGGCCGCCATGGTCACGATCCCGTGGCGGCACGGTTCGCAGCCGGTCTCGATGTCGTACATCTCGAGCTGGGGCGACACCTCGATCACGGCCTCGGGACCGCGGGCCGCCCCCTTCTGGAACGACGCCGTCGCGTCGTAGGGCAGGGGCAGAACCGCAAAGCGTGCGTCCGCGTAGGAGGCAAGCTCGGAAAGGCCGGCGAAGGCGCCGGGGTCAGCGTGCAGGGGCGGCGTCAATCGTCCTCGTCGTCGTCGTCCCAGTCGTCTTCATCGTCGTCGTCCTCGTCCTCGTCGTCCTCGTCGAGGTCGAGGTCGTCCCATTCGTCCTCGTCGTCGTCGTCGTCACGCAGGCCCTTGATGTCCTCGTCGCTCCAGTCGGTGTCCCAGTCGCTATCAGGATCGCGTGGCGGAAACAGATTCATGAGCACCATCCTCCATCGAGGTGCGCCGGAACTGGCGCAATGACGAAGCAGGCGTGAGCCGGTGCCGCCTTGCGCGTCCGCCCGAGGGGACGTGAGCCTGGGGACGGCGTGAGAAACCCTCGTTTCCCGCCGAGGCTGGCGAGTGACGTCGAAAGAATCGCGTTGGGTGCCACGGGTGTCAAGAGGGGGGTGGAGCGTTTTTGTCCGGCCCGGCGCATCCGGCCCCGGAGGCCGGCCCGGCGGGGCGCGCGGCGGGGCACAGTGTGACGGATCGGCACGGGGTCCGGCCGGCCGCCGCGGCCACCGGGAACGCCGCGCAAGCGACACGATGGCAACGGTTAGCGGGCGCTGCCGGCCGGCCGCAACGCGGTGGAACGCATCGTGCGATGGTCCGGGCGAATCAGGACACGCGGCCTTGCCGCACCGGACCCAAGCCCAAGGAGACCATCATGCACCGCAGCACCCGGATCACCATGGCCCTCTCGCTCCTCGTCATCATCCTGACCGTCGTCGCCGCCGGGTCCGCCCGGGCCGGCGAGCCCCGCCTCGACCGCCACGGCTTCTTCGCCGGCCTGGACCTCGGCGCCGGCGGGTCCCACTTCGAGTACACGAAGAACGGCCAGACCTACGAATCGGACGAGGACAACGGCGGCGCCGTGGGCCTGCGCCTCGGCTACGCCTTCAATCCCTACTTCTCGCTGTCGCTCGACGCCCGCGGCTACGGCCACCAGGCGGACGATTTCGACTACTCGCTCGGCAGCTCCACCCTCTCGGCCACGGTCTACCCCATGGGTGGCGGCTTCTTCTTCCGGGTCTCCGCCGGTCACGCCTGCCTCGAGACCGACGTGCCGTCCGACACCCGCGACCCGCTGATCGAGGAGTTCGACGAGTGCGGCCCCGCCCTGGGCCTGGGGCTGGGCTACGACTGGATGGTCAACCGGCACTTCGCGATCGGCCTATCGCTGGAGTCCCGCGGCGCGGCCATCGACGACTTCGGCGAGTTCACGGACGTCAAGATCGGGGAGAGTTCGCTGGGCGCGACGATGAACTACTACTTCTAGTCGGGGCGCCGGATTCGCCGGCCCGGCCCGCCGCGGCAGAACGCGGAGGCCGGGCCGGCGTGTCTCGTCCTCGTGGCGATGATCAAAATCAGAACCAGAAACATATAAAGAGAACGATAGTGCAAGACGGCGCCACCCGGGCCCTGCCGTCGCAACGTCTTGGAGTACAACGGTCAAGAATACTCCGGCCGCCTCGATACCGCACCGAATCGATTCTCAATTGTTAGTTGTGAAGATCCTTGGATATACCTCTGCCGATGACTAGTTTTGGGCGATCCCGGCCCCGGCCGGTCCGTCATGGTCCGTTCTGACCCAAGCCATGCGGGGTTCTGCCCATGGAAGCCACTGTCTCCCAGATCGCCGACATCGTCCGCCCGTTCAAGGGCCAGGTCGGCGCCACCATCCCCGTGCTGCAGGCCATCCAGACCACGCTCGGCTACCTGCCGCCGGAGTCGTTCGACGTGATCGAGCGCGAGTGCGGCATCCCGGCCGCGCGGGCGTACGGCGTGGCCACGTTCTACGCCCAGTTCCGCACCACGCCGGTGGGCAAGCACCTGATCAAGGTCTGCGACGGCACCGCCTGCCACGTCAAGGGCTCGGAGACCATCGTCACCGCCCTGCGCGATCACCTGGGCCTCGAGGGCGAGGCCGACACCACCGACGACATGCTCTTCACGGTCGAGGAAGTGGCTTGCCTCGGCTGCTGCTCCCTGGCGCCGGTGCTCATGGTCGGGTCGGTCACCTACGGCAACCTCAACGTCGAGAAGACCCGCGAGATCCTCGACGAGTACCGCCGGAAGGAGGGCTAGGCATGGAGAAGACGACCATCCTCGTCGGCTACGCGTCGTGCGGCATCGCCGCCGGCGCCAAGGCCGTGCGCGATCTGCTCGAGCAGAAGGTCGCCGAGACCGGCGCCGCGGCCGAGGTCAAGCAGACCGGCTGCCTGGGCATCTGCTTCGACGAACCGATCGTCGAGATCCACGACCAGCAGGGCCGCTGGGTCTACCGCAAGGTGAACGAGCGCAAGGCCGAGCGCATCTTCGCCGACCACGTGCAGGGCGGACAGCCCATCGAGGGCTTCCTGTTCCACGAGCTCTGCGACCACAGCACCCGCGAGCCCAAGGAGCGGATGTTCGACCACCAGGAGCGGATCGCCCTGGCCAACTCGGGCGTCATCGATCCCGAGAACATCGACGACTACCTCGCCGTGGACGGCTACCAGGCCCTGGAGAACGCGCTGAAACGCTCCACGCCCGACGACGTGCTGAAGATCGTCATGGACAGCGGCCTGCGCGGCCGCGGCGGCGCCGGCTTCCCCACCGGCATGAAGTGGAGCTTCTGCAAGAAGAGCAAGGGCGACCTCAAGTACATCGTCTGCAACGCCGACGAGGGCGACCCCGGCGCCTTCATGGACCGCAACCTCCTCGAGGGCGATCCCCACGCCGTGCTCGAGGGCATGATGCTGGCCGCGTACGTCATCGGCTGCAGCCAGGGCTACGTCTACGCCCGCGCGGAGTACCCGCTGGCGATCCACCGCCTGAACATCGCGATCGGGCAGGCGCGCGAGCGCGGTTACCTGGGCCGGAACATCCTGGGCACCGGCTTCAGCTTCGACATCAAGGTCAAGGAGGGCGCGGGCGCCTTCGTCTGCGGCGAGGAGACCGCGCTGTTCGCCAGCATCGAGGGCGAGCGCGGCATGCCCCGCATCCGCCCGCCGTTCCCCGCCGAGGCCGGCCTCTGGGGCAAGCCGACGAACAACAACAACGTCGAGACCTACGCCAACATCCCCTGGATCGTGCGCCACGGCGCCGACGCCTACAGGGCCTTCGGCACCGAGAAGTCCACCGGCACCAAGGTGTTCTCGCTGGCCGGCAAGATCGAGCGCGGCGGCCTCGTCGAGGTGCCCATGGGCATCCCGCTGCGCCAGGTGATCTTCGACATCGGCGGCGGCATCCCGCGCAAGCAGGAGTTCAAGGCCGTGCAGCTGGGCGGGCCGTCGGGCGGCTGCGTCCCGGCGTCGTTGCTCGACACGCCCGTCGACTACGAGTCCATCAACGCCACCGGCGCCATCATGGGCTCGGGCGGCATGGTGGTCATGGATCAGAACACGTGCATGGTGGAGGTGGCCCGCTACTTCCTCTCCTTCACCCAGAAGGAGAGCTGCGGCAAGTGCACCTTCTGCCGCCTGGGCACCCTGCGCATGCTCGAGGTGCTCGAGCGCATCACCCGCGGCGAGGGCCGCGAGGGCGACCTCGAGGAGCTCGAGGGCCTGGCGTCGCAGATCAAGGGCGCCAGCCTCTGCGGCCTCGGCCAGACCGCGCCCAACCCGGTGCTGACCACGCTGAAGTACTTCCGCCACGAGTATGAGGCGCACATCAAGGACCGCAAGTGCCCCGCCGGCCAGTGCAAGGAACTGATCACGTTCCACATCACGGCCGACGACTGCACAGGGTGCACCGCCTGCGCCAAGGCCTGCCCCGCCGACTGCATCACCGGCAGCAAGGGCGTCGTCCACGACATCGTGCTCGACGATTGCATCAAGTGCGGCAGCTGCCGCGAAGTGTGCCCCACCGGGGCCGTCTACACGAGGTGACGTCATGACCGTGAACATCACCCTGAACGGGAAGCCCATGCAGGTCCCGGCGGACTGGACGATCCTCGAGGCGGCCGCCGAGGCCGGCTGCGAGATCCCCACCCTCTGCCGGGACAAGGAGAGCGACCGTCCGTTCACCTCGTGCTTCATCTGCCTGGCGCAGATCGAGGGCATGGGCCGCATGGTTCCGGCCTGCGGCACCGCGGTGCGCGACGGCATGGTGATCGACGTGGACGGCGAGAAGGTGCGCGCGGCCCGCAAGGCCGGCCTCGAGCTGCTGCTCAGTGACCACAACGCCGACTGCAAGGCGCCCTGTCACTGGATGTGCCCCGCGCACGCCGACGTGCAGGGCTACGTGGGCGCGATCGCCAACGAGGACCCCGAGGCGTCGATGCGCATCCTGCGCGAGAAGATCCCCCTGCCCGGGTCGCTGGGCCGCGTCTGTCCGCATCCCTGCGAATCGGATTGCCGGCGCCAGCGCGTCGAGGCGCCGATCAGCATCCGCAACCTCAAGCGCTGGGTGGCCGACTGGGAGATGGAGCACGGCGTGGTGCTGCCCGAGCTGCGACCGTTCAGCGGCAAGCGCGTGGCCATCGTCGGGGGCGGTCCGGCCGGCCTGTCGGCGGCCTACTACCTGCGCATCAAGGGCCACGGCTCGGTGATCTACGATCAGATGCCCGAGCTCGGCGGCATGCTGCGCTACGGCATTCCCGAGTACCGCCTGCCCAAGGAGGTGCTCGACTGGGAGATCAACGCCATCACGAGCCTCGGTGAGATCGAGGCCCGCTGCAACCAGGCCCTGGGCCGCGACTTCACCGTCGCGCAGCTGGAGCAGGAGTACGACGCGGTCATCCTGGCGATCGGCGCCTGGAAGGCCAAGGCCCTGCGCGTGGACGGCGAGGAACATCCCCGCGTGTTCGGCGGCATCGACTACCTGCGCGAGGTGGCCCTGGGCACCGAGCCCGACGTGGGCAAGAACGTGATCGTCGTCGGCGGCGGCAACACCGCCATCGACGCCGCCCGCACCGCCGTGCGCGCCGGGGCGGACGTGACCCTGGTCTACCGCCGCACCCGCAACGAGATGCCGGCCGAGGCCGAGGAGATCCACGACGCCGAGGAAGAGGGCGTGAAGTACGAGTTCCTCGTGGCGCCCATCGGCCTGGAGTTCGCCGGCGACCAGCTCACCGGCATGAAGTGCCTGCGCATGGAGCTGGGCGAGCCCGACGACTCGGGCCGCCGCCGCCCCGTGCCCGTCGAGGGCAGCGAGTTCGTGCTGCCGGCCAGCGCCGTCATCAAGGCCATCGGCCAGGACATCGAACCCGGCGTCATCCCCCACGACGACGTCGACCAGACGAAGTGGGACACCGTCAACGTGCACCGGCCCACCTTCCGCACCAGCCGCGAGAAGGTGTTCGCGGCGGGCGATCTGGTGACCGGGCCGCAGCTCGTGGTCGACGCCGTCTACATGGGCCGCAAGGCCGCCGAGGGCGTCGACCTGTTCGTCAACGGCAGGGATTACGTCGAGCGCCTGGACATCGTGTCGCAGCGCGTGGACCAGCCCGACGAGCTGTTCGCGAAGTACGAGAAGCACGCGCGCCAGATGCCCGTGTTCCTCGAGCCGGTCGAGCGCATCAAGGGCAACCTGGAGGTCGACACCGGCTTCACCACGGCGCAGGCCGTCGAGGAGGCCAACCGCTGCCTCAGCTGCGGCTGCCAGGACGTCTTCGAGTGCAAGCTCAAGAAGTACATGGACGACTACCAGGTGGACCCTCTGCGCTACGCCGGAGCCACCCACGACGAGCCGGTGGACGAGAGCCATCCCGACGTCCGCCGCGACCCCAACAAGTGCGTCAAATGCGGCAAGTGCGTCGAGGTCTGCGACCAGGGCCGCGGTCTGGCCGTCCTGGGCTTCACCCAGCGCGGCTTCGACGCCGGCGTGGGGCCGGTGCTCAACAAGCCGATGGCCGAGACCCACTGCGAGGCCTGCGGCGACTGCATCGCCGTCTGCCCCGTGGGCGCCCTCACCGAGCGCACGCCCCTGGACAAGCCCGGCCCCTACAACACGGTGCCGGCCGACTCGTCGTGCGCCGGCTGCTCCCTGGGCTGCGACATCGGCGTGCACGCGCTGGCCGACAAGGTGATCCGCGTGACCCCGCTCGCGGATGGCTGGAACGAGGTCCACATGTGCCGCAAGGGCCGCTTCGAGTGGGTGGACGCCAACGCGCCCGCGCCCGAGGTGGACGTGCCGGCGGCCGTCGCCCAGCTGGCCGAGAAGCTCAAGGGCGGCCGGATCGTGCTGGCCGACGACTGCACCAACGAGGAGGCGGCCTTCGCCCGCGTGATCGCCGCCAAGCTCGGCGGCGAGGTGCAGTGGCTCGCGCGCAACGTCGATGCGGCGATGTACCAGGAGTCGGCCGTGGCGCTGGGCAACGGGTCCATCACCGTGGCGGAGCTGGGCTCGGTGCCCGCCGCCCTGGTGATCGGCGCCGACCTGGGCGTGGGCTTCCCGGTGGCCGGCGTGCAGCTGCGCAAGGCCATCAACCACGGCGCCGACGTACGGTTCGTGGACTGCCACGACCACCGCGCCGGCACCGACCGCGACCTGGCCCGCGACGAGCGCGCCGCCATGTACGAGCTGCTCGGGCGCGAGGGCGCCGTCCTGGTGGTGGGCCCCGACTCGGACGACGTCAACGACCTCGCCCGCTGCGGCTGCAAGGTGCTCGTCCTGCGCGACGGCACCAACGCGGCCGGCCTCTCGGACCTGGGCGTCGACGTGATGGAGGAGTTCATCGATCCCGACAAGCCGACCCTGCTGCTGGGCGACGCTCCGGCCGGCCTGGTCCGCCCGCGGGCCTTCTTCGCCGCGCAGAGCGTGACGAAGGCCGCCAAGGTGGACGCCGACCTGGTGCTGCCCCGCACCCACTACCTGGACGACCAGGGCACGTTCACGGCCACCGACGGCCGCGTGTGCATGCTCACGCCGGCCCGCGAGCGGCGCGCCAACTGGGAGCTGCTGCGCGACCTGGCCGCGGCCGTGGGCGCGGAGGTGGACCTGGAGGCGGTGATGGCGGCGGCACGGGAGATGTAGGACCGGCGAACGCCGCTGGTCCAGGTGACGCGGGGGTCCCACGGGCCCCCGCGTTCGCGTGGTCGCCAGTTCGACCTCGATCCGGGGACCTGATCGCGTATGATCGGTTGCAAGCCCCGACCCCCGGCGCGTCCGGCCACCTGGACCAACCACGGAGCCATACGATGCCCACTCGCCCCCTCGCCACCCTGCTGATCGTCGCCCTCCTGGCCCAGCTCACCGCCTGCACCGCCACCCGCGTGGCGCCCTTGACCGGCCTGGAATCCGACGCCCCGGTCGCCGTGGGGCAGACCGTCATCGTCCACCGCACGGCCGGCGACGCGGTGCGCGGCGAGGTGGTGGCGGTGACGGAGTCTGCGATCACCGTCGGCAAGGATGGCAACTACGGCCGCGAGCTGACGGAGATCCCTGCGGCGGACATCGCGCGCATCGAGGTGCAGGAGGCGACCGGGTTGACCCGCGGCCTGGCGATCGTCGGCGGGATCGTGGCGGGCATCACCCTGGTGGGGCTGATCGCGCTGTCGAGGGTGGACTGGGGATCGGACTGACGGGGGGCCGCTGGAACCACCAATCCCATTCCGGCGTACAAACCAGGTTGTCCTCGTCACCCCAGCATCGAGGTCGCCACCCATGCCGTCGCGCAGCCGCCAAGCCCTCCTGCAGATGAGCCTGGTCCTGGCCGCGGTGGTCGTGGCCGTGGCGATCGTTGCCGTCTGGCGCTGGCCCTACGTGCACGACGTCTTCCTCGAGGACTGGAAGAGCGTCCTGCTCAACGGCGTCGTGGTGATCATCTTCACCGTCGGCGTGGGCCAGCTCTACCGCGCCTTCGGCCACTACGCCCGCCAGGAACGAGTCCTCGCCCGCTTCGACCAGGAGCGCAACCTGGGCCGCACCGCCCGCGACATCCTCGACCACACCGCCGAACGGTCCCTGCTCCTGGACCGCTACCACACCATCAAGGCGTTGTTCGACCGCGGCGTGCCCATCGACCACGGCACCATCGCGGCCATCGCCCAGGCCGACGAATCGTCGCGCCAGAGCTTCCCGCGCTTCGTCAACAACGTGCTCATCCTCACCGGCGTCTTCGGCACCGTCAGCTCGCTCATCTTCGCCCTGATCGGCGCGAGCGACGTGCTGCGCACCGCGGTGCCGGGCGAGGGCCTGGGCGTCATGCTGCTGGGCATGAACACGGCGCTCACGACGACCGCCACCGCCATCGTCTGCTTCTTCATGTTCAGCTACTTCTTCCAGAAGCTGGGCGACGTGCAGACCGCGCTGCTGAGCCGGGTCGAACGGGTGGTGCTGCTGGACGTCATCCCCGAGTTCCAGTTCGAGCCCCAGGCCATCGACCACCAGACCAAGCTGCTGCTCGACGAGCTGGTCCAGCTCGTGATGGACATGCGGCGCGGGGTGGACGCGGCCCAGCAGTCCCTCGGCGACCTCGACCGCCACCACGCGCGCGAGGCCGCCCGCTGGGATGACGTGCTCACGGCGCAGGCCGGCCAGAGCGAGCGCCTGGACCGGGTGGCCGGCGCCCTCCTGGCCATCGAGGGCCGCCTGGTCGAGGGCTTCCGCCTCACGCGCCCCGAGGATCCGAGGTAGGCGATGCATCGCTTCGGCAAATTGGTCGATCTGCGGGCCGGCGCCCGGGAGCGCGGGTCGGATGCCAGCCTGTGGGCGCCGTTCACCGACATCATGATGGTCATCCTCATGGTCTTCATGCTGACCATGGTGGTGGTGATCGTGAAGAACTCGAACCTCGTCGAGCGCATCCGCCTCGCGCAGCAGCAGCAGGCCGCGGCCGAGCTGTTCGCCGCCGCCGCCCGCGACAGCCTGGCCGCCCTCGCCGCCCGCAACACCGACCTCGAGGAGTCGATCCGCGGCTACAGCATGCAGCTCATCCTGCTCAACGATCAGGTCGACCGCATGCGGGATGTGGTGGACGCGAAGCTGGCCGTGGTCGAGGGCCTGGCCGACGAGAACTCCGAACTGCTCGCCCGCATCCGCACCATCGAGCTGCAGCTCGCCGAGAAGGACCAGGACCTGCAGGCCGCCCGCATGACCATGGACGAGATCCGTCGCTCCAGCCGCGAGGCAGAGAGCGACCTGCGCGACCAGCTCGCGTCGCTCATGGCGCAGCTCTCGGCGAAGGACGCCGCCCTCGTCACCCTCACCGACCAGAAGACCGACCTCGAGCTCGAGCTCGCCCACAGCCGCCAGGATCTCTCGTCGCTCGAGGATCGCTACCTCAAGCTCGTCCGCCCGGCCCGCAGCGCCGCGGGCAAGGTGGTGGCGTCCGTGACGGTGTCGCGCGTGGGGGGAGAGCTGCGGTACGACTATCAGGGACCGTCGCCCGGCGCGCCTCTGGAACGGGTCTCCCTCGCGCAGCTCCACGAACGCCTGGCGGCCGCCAAGCAGGCCCACGGCAACCAGCTCTACGTGAAGATAGTGATCCCGGACGACAGCGGGCTCTCGTACAACGAGGCCTGGCGGTTCACCAAGGACATCCTCTCGCGGTACGATTACTACTATGAGCAGGGGTGGTAGGGCGGCGATGCAACCCGGCGGTCGTGTCTGCGTCTAGAGGCTCGTGTCGAATGTACGGAACCCGTATCTCCGGGAGTCGCCCCATGCCACGAATCCTGCTGCCCCTCGTCCTGTGCGCCGCCTTGCTGCCGGCCGCCCGCGCCCAGATCGTCACCCACAACCCGGCCGAGCCCGCCGGCGGCCTGGTGACCATGCCGCTCGCCGAGCAATGGCGGGTCGGTGGCGAAGACGACGACATCTTCTTCGGCACCGTGGCCGGGCTCGCGACCACGGCCGACGGCGAGCTGCTGGTGCTCGACGGCCAGCAATCCCAGATCCAGGTCTACGGCCAGGACGGCACCTGGCTGCGGACCCTCAGCCGGGAGGGCGCCGGGCCAGGCGAGACCCGCAATCCCGGCGGCGTGTTCATCGATCACTCCGGCGATGTCTGCCTGCTGCACGGCATGAGCGGCCAGATCGTGCGCCTGCATGCGGACGGCACGCCGGCCGAGGCCCGGCAGTTCCAGAGCCAGGCCGCCGGCGCGGGCTCGCTGGTCATCCTGATCGGCGCGGGGCTCGCCGGAGACGGCCTCGACGTCGCCGGCATGCGGATCATCTTCGGCCAGGCGTCGGGCAACGGCCAGATGTACTTCCTATCGCGCTGCGACACCGACGGCCGCGAGCAGCAGGTGATCCTGGAGAAGTTGCACCCCATCGACTACGCGGATTTCGTGCTCGATGAGCTGGCGATGGACTTCGTCTGGAGCCGCTGGACGACCGACCAGGCGGGCCGGACGTACGTCGCGCCCGCGCGCAACGAGTACCGCATCGAGGTCCACGCGCCCGATGGATCGCTGGAACGGGTGATCACGCGCGACTACACCTCATATCGGCGTGACGCCGAGCTCAAGCGCATCGCGACCCTGATCGTCGAGGCGGTGGGCGCCTACCATCCGGTCCCGCCGCGGGCGGTCACCATCGAGGACACCGAGCCCGACATCCTGGGCATGTGGGTGGCGCCCGACGGCCTGCTCTGGGTCCAGACCAGCCGCGGCATGCACGACAAGCCGGCCGGGGCGTACGCGGCCTACGACCTGTTCGACCCCGCCGGGACGTTCCTGCGGCAGGTCGCCCTGATCTGCGACGCCGACCCGCGCAAGGACGGCCTGAGCATGCTGAGCGACGGCCGGATCGTCGTGGTCACCGGCAGCCTGGACGCCTGGCTGGCGCAGCAGCAGGTCGAGCGGTCCGAGGCCGAGCTGGACGCCGCGGCCGCCAATCCGCTGGAAGTCGTGGTGTACTCGCCGGCGCGGTGACGTTGCCGACGGGGCCGCGATGGGTTTTTGATCTATGGCCCCAGATAGTGTGCAGCGCTGCACATTATCTGGGGCCATAGATCAAAAAGTGCCGGTGCCGAATCCGACCAGACCCTCGGCCGAACCTGGGCCGAGGAAACACCCCCTTCACCGATCCCGCCGTTTCGGTGTACACTCCGTCTCCCGCTCCATCGCATCTTGCAACGGGAGGCTATCCCATGAACCCTCGCTATCTGATCCCACTCGCCCTCGTCCTGGCGATCGCCCTGCCCTGCCTGGCAGCCGACGCCGATCCCCTGACCGGTGAGCCCACCCCCGCGTCCCTGGGCTCCCTCGCGCCCGTCGCTCCGGCTCTGCCTGGCGATCGCGACGACGCCTTGATCCTCCTGTCCCACATCGCCGACGGCACCTCCAAGAGCGTGCGGCCCCTGCCCGGCAACGTCGTCGTCTGGCAGAACGGCGCCTGGCTCATCGCCAGCGATCTGACCAGCCCCGCCGCGCCCGTCGAACTGGGACGCTATCTGCTGACCGCCCAGCCGTCGGACATGCAGGTGATCGGCAGCACGCTCTACGTCGCCCTGCGCAAGACGTCCGGCCTGTTGATCCTCGACTACGGCGATCCGACCGCCCCGGCGCTCGTCGGCTCCCTGGAGGGCTACGACCTGCTCTCGGTGGCGGTGCAGGGCGACCGCGCCTACTGCGGCCGCGGTTCGCCGGGCGTCCTGGTGGTCGACCTCAGCGATCCCACCCAGCCCACGGCCATCACCACCTTCGATACCCCCGGCTCGGCCAACGGCACCGACGTCGACGGCGACATCGTGTACGTGGCCATGGGAACCAGCGGACTCGGCGTGTACGACGTGACCGACCCCCTGGCGCCGGTCTTCCTGGCCACCATGCCCACCAGCGGCTTCTGCACCTACGTGCAGCAGCGCGACGGCGTGGCCTACGCGTGCGACGGCAGCGGCCTCTCGCTGTTCGACGTGAGCGTCCCCGCCGCCCCGACCCCGCTGGGCACCGTCAACGCCGGCGGCAGCTGCTACGAGATGTGCTTCACCGGCAACCCCTCCGTGGTCTTCCTGGCCGGCTTGCCCGGGCTGCTGTCCGTGATGGTCGCCAACCCGGCCAGCCCCATCGTGCTGAACGCGTCGAGCATCGGCAACGCCTTCAGCTGCGCCGACGCCGGCACGGCCGCCGTGATGGCCTCGCGCTACACCGGCCTGCACGTCTTCGACGGCGGCTTCGACCAGCTGGCCAACGTGCCCAACGCCGGCTTCGCCATGAAGCTGCACCTGGACGGCAACGAGCTCTACGTGGCCGACCTCTCGGGTGGCGTGCTGGTCTACGACCTCACCAACCCGACCGCGCCCGTGCGGTTGACCGAGGTGCCGACCGACCCCAACTGCCAGGACGTCGCCATCGCGGGCGACATCCTCTACGCCGTCAACAGCAACAACACCGGCACCGGCCTCGGCCTCACCGACGTGAGCGATCCTGCGGCGCCGGTGGGACTGTCGATCTTCGACACCGCCAATCAGAGCCTGGGCCTCGACGTCGTCGGCGATCTCTGCGTCGTGGCCAACGGCTTCGGCGGCCTGCGCACCGTGAACGTGGCCGACCCGCTGGCGCCCGCCCTGCTGGGCGACGTCGCCTTCGGCGCCGCGATCTACGACGTGATGCTCGACGGTCCGGTGGCGTACGCGATCTCCTTCGGCGGCGGCATGCTGTCGGTGAACCTCACCGACCCGGCCAGCCCGATCCTCATCCAGCAGCAGATGTGGGGCTTCCTCAACGCCGTGGACATCACCGACCAGATCGCCTGGGTGGCCGACGGCCAGGAAGGTCTGCGCGTGGTCGATATCACCGACCCGGCCAACCTGACGACCCTGGCCACCCTGGTGGTCGGCGGTCAGACCCGCGACGTCGTGCGCTCGCGCACCGGCAGCCCGTACGTCTATCTGGCCGACGATTTCTACGGCCTGCGCGTGGTCGAGGTGAGCGATCCGGCGGCGCCCGTGCTGCTGGGCAGCTTCCCGTCGGCCGACCGCGGCATGGGCGTGGACGCGCGTGACGGCCTGGTGGTGCTGGCGGCCGGCGAGACCGGCGTCTACGTCTACCGCGATGCCTCGGTGGTGGCCATCGAGCCGGGCGATGACGACGTGACGCCGGAGCTGCCTCAGGCGCTCGGGCTGACGGCGGCGCCCAACCCGTTCAACCCGCGGGTGGAGATCGGCTATGCCCTGCCGCGGGCCGGGTCGCTGCGCATCGACGTGTTCGACGCGCGGGGCCGCCTGGTGCGCACGCTGCTGCGCTCCGAGGCTCCCGCTGGCACCGGTTCGGTGATCTGGGACGGCACCGACCGCGGCGGCCGCGCCGTGGCCAGCGGCGTCTACAACCTGCGTCTGAGCACCGAATTCTCGGTGGCGAGCCGGCAGGTGACGCTGGTTCGCTGAGCGCGCGACGTGATCCTGTCGCCGGGCCCCCGGGCGCTGCCGTCGGGGGCCCGGCTGTTTTTGATGGATGACCCCAAAAAGTGTGCAGCGCTGCACACTTTCTGGGGCCAAACGTCAAAAACAGAAATCCTCCACCGTCTGGGCTCGCGAACTTTCCTTATCGCCGTCGAGGTGCCATATTGGGATTTGAATCAAGACCATCGCCGCCGTCTCTTGCGCCACACGGAGGAAGATCCATGGCCAGCCGCATGATCACCGTCTCGCTCCTCGTCCTCGCGTTCGCCCTCGCCGGTTGCGGCGGCGGCGACGACCAGGCGACGTCCACCGCCGCCATGGCCAACCAGCAGGCGGCCGCCGCCAGCGAGCAGCCGATGCCCCAGGCGCCGACGGGCACCCTCACCGGCAAGGTCGTCGAGACCATGAACGCCGCCAACTACACCTACGTGCAGGTGGACGCCGACGGTCAGAAGATCTGGGCCGCCGGACCGCAGACCGAGGTCAAGGTGGGCGACACGGTGAGCGTCTCCACCCAGATGCCGATGGCCAACTTCCACAGCGACGCCCTCGACCGCACCTTCGACGTGCTCTACTTCGTGGGCGGCTTCGGCAACAACGCGCCCGCCGGCATGGGCGGCATGGGCGCGATGGGCGCCGGCGAGCACCCCAAGGGTGAACCGGCCGCCGACCTCGACCTGACCGGCATCGCCCGGGTCGACGGTGGCCACACCGTGGCCGAGGTCTACGCCAAGTCCGGCGAACTGGTCGGCAAGCCCGTGCGCGTGCAGGGCAAGGTCGTCAAGTACCTGTCGGGCATCATGGGACGCAACTGGGTCCACCTGCGGGACGGCTCGGGCGCGAGCGGCACCAACGACCTGACCGTCACCACCGATGCCTTCGCCAAGGTGGGCGACCTGGTCGTCATCGAGGGCACGCTCGCCACCAACAAGGACTTCGGCGCCGGCTACAGGTACGACGTGATCGTGGAAAACGCGACGGTGACCAAGAAGTAGACTGATCCGACCACCATCGGGATCGCGACGCGGGGCTCCTCGGAGGCCCCGCGTTCGTTTCGTCCGGAATCCGCCACGCGTGCCTGAGGATCGGTGAGGTGGCGACGATCCGCCGCCTGACCCCGTCGGAGTCGCAAGGATGACTGGAACTACGTCGCCGCGGGGGCTACCTTGCTGGCCTGAATCCCGGCTCACCCGGCTGGGTGGTGGGGCTGTCAACACCAAGAGGTCGGATCATGGACATCACCGTCGGCCTGTTCTTGACCCTGTTCGCCCTCGCCTTCATCGCCGAGTTCATCGATTCGGCCATGGGCATGGGCTACGGCACGCTGCTCACCCCGATCCTCATCATCATGGGGTTCGACCCGCTGGTGGTGGTGCCGGCGATCCTGCTGTCGCAGGCGTTCGGCGGCATGGCGGCCTCGGTGTTCCATCACCAGTTCCACAACGTACGCTTCGACCGGAGTTCGCCAGATTTCAAGGCGTTCCTGGTGATCGGCGGCCTTGGCGTGGTCGCGACCATCTTCGCCGCCCTGCTGTCCCTGAAGTTGCCGCCCCTGGTGCTCAAGACCTACATCGGGGCTCTGGTGCTGGTGATGGGGGCGGTCATCCTGCGAAACAGGACGTACACCTTCACCTGGAAGAAGCTCATCGGCCTGGGCATCCTTTCGGCCTTCAACAAGGGGCTGTCGGGCGGCGGCTTCGGGCCCGTGGTCACCGGCGGTCAGGTGATGAGCGGGATGAATCCCCGCAACGCCGTCGGGGTGACGACCCTGGCCGAGGCGCCCATCTGCCTCGCCGGGTTCATGACCTTCATCGTCGGGCGCACGGTGCTCGAGCATCGCGGCGGCATCATGCAGATGCCCTTCGCCGAATTCGCCGGGGAGCTGTTCTCGTCGCGCATGTTCCAGTGGGAACTCTTGCTGGCGCTCCTGCTGGGGTCGCTGTTCGTCAGCCCCTTCGGCGCCCTGACCACGCGGTTGGTGCGGACCTCGGTGATGCGGCCGGCGCTCGGGGTGCTCATCACGGTCATGGGCGGGTGGATGCTCTTTCAAACCTGGCGGTGACGCCGCCGGTTCAGAGCACGAACCCGAATCCAACGCAGGTGCTCCAGTCGGTGCCGTCGAGGCCGCCGGACCAGCCCGGCGCGCCGGTCGCCTCGTCCTGGAGGGTGTTGAGGATGGCGCCTGCGGGGGCGAGCGTGGCCAGCGCGGACGTCAGGAGCAGGCTCAGCAGCAGGCGGATCACCGGGTCGGACCTCCCTGTCGCTTGATCACCGATGGTCCCCGCAAGGTCGGACCGCGGACCGGCCGGCGCAAGGTCGGGGTGCGGGCGGTCAACCTTCGCGCCGCGCCGCGCGGGCGTCGTCCTCCGCCTCGGCGGCCACGCCGTCCACGAACGCGCGCATGCCGTACATCTCGTCCACCGTCAGGCCCTGCCCGATGAACGCCGCGCCGTAGACGAAGCCGATGAGCGCCAGGGCGATCGGGGCGGCGAGCATGGCCCAGGGCGCCTCGTCCACGGTCAGCTGCGCGAAACCGTACATGAGTCCGCCGAGGCCGGCGAGGCCCAGCACGCCGTAGACGGCCATGAAGCCGGTCCAGACGTTGGGCTGGGGGCTGAAGCGGCCGACGAGCACGGGGCCCCGAGGACGTTCGGCCACCTCGAGGTTCAGGACCGGCGACAGCAGCGACCGGCGCTCGCGCGGCAGGGTCAGCATGGCGTGGCCGGTGACGACCTGGCCCTGGAACCGGCAGTCGGGCCGGGCGAGGTGGTGGCGGAGCACGTCGAGGACGTGGGGTGCGCCCGCACCGAGGGGAACCTCGAACCGCGGGCGCATGCGTGGGGGATGGGTCATGGTCGGCTCCTGGTGAGGGGTCGGCCGCAGCGGCGTGCCGACAATATATCACGGGAGTCGATAGGTGATCACCATGGGCTCGACGGTGTTCTTCGGGTAGTAGCGCCGCCAGAAGAGGGTCGGGGGTTGGATCCCGGGCCAGGGCGCGGCCGATGGCGTGGTATCCACCAGCGTGGCGCCCTCGGGCAGGCGCACCTTGCGGTTGAAGACGCGGTCCTCCGGGAAATCGGGGTTGAAGGTGTAGGACCAGGTGCCGTCGGCCCCCTTCACGGCGGAGCCGGAGTGGACGGTCTTGAGCGACAGAACGACCGTCTCTCGGTAGCCGGCCGGGACGGCGAGGGTGACCACCACGTAGTAGAAGCCGTCGCCGCGAGGCTCGAGTCGGTGCTCGAGTCGGTTGCCGAACTTGTCGAACGCCTCCATGGCGTGGAACCGAGGCAGTTCGTCCTCACGAGCGCCGAACTTGAGTTCGGTTAGGACGTTGGCACCGTTCTGGAAGCCGCTCTGGCTCCAGAACTCGACGTCGCCGTCGGGACGGATGACCTCGTAGGTGTCGTACTCGATGAGGCGGCCATCGCCCGCGACCGACGCCGGAATGCCGGCCTCGCCGTCGACGCTCACGATCTGATTGCCGGGGAACTCGTACGTGTATTCGTTTCCGTCGCCGCGTCCCTGCAGGAAGAAGTGGCTGTCGCTCACCTGGCGCAGCCAGCCGGTGAGTGGTTGGTCGTGCCCCTTCAGCAGCACGGAGACCGGGTCGGCGGCCACCGCGACGGTGGCCAGGGCCAGGCACGAAAGCAGGACCGGTACGGCTTGGCGGCGGGTGGATAGGCGAATCGACGACATGAGGCTACCTCCGGATCAGAGTAGGCCGCCGGGCAGCACCAGCGTGGTCTGGTCGCCGGCTCCGGCGTCGAGGTGCTGTAAGTCGCAGGGACGGCTGAACGGTGCCTCCGCGCGACTCGGTTCCACCAGCAGGCGGGGCGTCACCAGCAGGGCCAGCAGCGCGGCCGCGGCGGCCAGGAGCGGCCAGCGCGGCAGGCGACGGGCGGCCGGCCGGGCGGCGAGGACCGCCTGCCGCAGGTCGGCGGGCGCCGGCTCGCTCAGGGCCGCGCGCCAGCGTTGCCGTTCCTGGCGGCGACGATCGACCCGGGCGCGGCAGTCCGCACAGGTCGCGACGTGCCGGCGGTACGCGTCGGCACGGTCGGCGGTCAGCTCGCCGTCCAGCCAGCGCTCGAGATCGGCGGCGAGGTCACGGCACAGCATGTCCCAGCTCCTTGAGCTCGCGGCGCAGCTGCTGCACCGCATGGTGTTTGCGAGAGGCGACGGTGCCCGGCGGGACGCCCAGGATGTCCGCGATGTCCGCGTAGCGCAGCTCCTCGACCTCCGACAGCAGGAAGACCTCGCGGTGCTCCGGGTCGAGGCTGGCCAGAGCCCGGTCGAGCGCCAGACGCAGCTCGCCGTCGGCGACGCGCTCGTCCGGCGTCGCCGACGCGGCGGCGATGGGCGCGGCCGCGTCGAGGTCGACGACCTCCGCCCGCCGACGCCAGCGACCGTGGCTGCAGGCGGCGTTGCGGGCGGCGGCGAACACGTAGGCCAGGGGAGGCAGGCCGTCCGGACCGAGGCCGCGGATGCGGTCGGCGGCGAGGGCGGCGTTCAGGCGCAGAAAGGTCTCCTGGGAGAGGTCGTGGGCCAGGTCGGGGTCGTGCACGAGCGCCCGCAGGAACCGCCAGACGCGGTCGAGGTCGCGGTCGACCAGGCGGGCGAATGCGTCCTCATCGTGCCGTTGCCGACCCGGGCTGCGACCGACCATGAGCGCCTCCTCCAGGAGTCCAGGGTACCCTGCCGGGCACCGTCGTCACCAGGGTAGACGCAGGGGGCGGCCGATTCTTCACCGGAATGTCGGCCTGGTCCGGGTTGCGCTCCTTCCGCTCGAGGCTATGATTAGCCCGTTAGCTAAATGGAGGAGCGCCTTGGAAACCGTCGCAGCCACCTTGAAGGCCCTGGCCGACCCGAACCGCCTGCGGCTGGTGTGGGCGCTCATGCAACGGCGTGAGGTCTGCGCCTGCCAGCTCACCGAACTGCTCGGAGTGGCCGGCGCCACCGCCTCGCGGCACCTGGCCGTCCTCGTCGCCGCCGGGCTGGTCGAGGGCCGCAGGGACGGCCGCTGGATCCACTACGGCCTCACCGGGACCTTCCGTCGATCGGGACTGGCCCGGTGGCTGGACCGCCAGAGCGACGACGATCCGCGGCGCAGCGACGACCGCCGGGCCCTGGCCGCGATCCTGGCCGAGGACCCCACCCTGCTCTGCCGCCGGCAACGCGGCGACACCTGCTGCCCCCGGGAGGCCTCATGATCGGCAAACCCCACGTCCTGTTCCTCTGCACCGGCAACAGCTGCCGCAGCCAGATGGCCGAGGGCTGGGCCCGACACCTGCGCGGCGATGTGCTCACCGCCCACTCGGCCGGGGTCCAGACCCACGGTCTGAACCCGCGCGCGGTCAAGGTGATGGCCGAGGCGGGGGTCGACATCTCGGGCCAACGCTCCCGGCACATCGACGAGTTCGCGGGCGTGCCCCTGGACGTGGTGGTGACGGTGTGCGGCCATGCCCACGAGTCGTGCCCGGTGTTTCCCGGCGCCACGCGCGTGGTGCACCGTGGGTTCGACGACCCGCCCGGCCTCACCCGCGACCTCGCCGACGAGGAAGCGATCCTCGCCGTCTACCGCCGGGTGCGCGACGAGATCCGCGATTTCGTCGCCGGTTTGCCCGACAGCCTCGACCGGGAGACGCCCGCGTGAACCAGCCCACCCCGCGCCGCATGTCCAGCGCCTTCGAGCGCTACCTCACCGTCTGGGTGGGCCTGTGCATCGTGGGCGGCGTGATCCTCGGCCGCCTCGCGCCGGGCCTCGCGCGCACCCTCGACGGCTGGACCCTGGACGTGAAGGGCGCTCCGGTCGTCTCGATCCCCATCGCCGTCTGCCTGTTCTTCATGATGTACCCCATCATGGTGAAGATCGATTTCGGCCGCGTGGTCCGCGCCAGCCGCAACACGCGGCCCGTGCTGCTGACCCTGGTGATCAACTGGGCCATCAAGCCGTTCACCATGGTGGCCATCGCGACCCTGTTCCTGGGCGTGCTGTTCCGGGGCTTCATCGGCACCGAGGCCGTCGATCTGGTGCGGCTGCCTTTCGGGCTCGACCTGCCCGTGGGCGCGGTCCACGGCGCGGGCACCGTCGTGCTGCAGGACGGGATCAAGCTGCTGGAGATCCCCCTGTGGCGCAGCTACCTCGCCGGCTGCATCCTGCTGGGCATCGCGCCGTGCACGGCCATGGTGCTGGTGTGGAGCTACCTGGCCCGGGGCAACGACGGCCTGACCCTCGTGATGGTGGCGCTGAACTCGCTCACCATGCTGCTGCTCTACGGCCTGCTGGGGGGCTTCCTGCTGGGCGTCGGCCGGCTGCCGGTGCCGTGGCAGGCGTTGCTGCTGTCGATCGGGGTGTACGTAGCGCTGCCGCTGGTGGCGGGGTACCTGTCGCGCCGGTGGCTGGTGGCGGCCCGGGGCGAGCGGTGGTTCGCCGCCCACTTCCTGCCCGTCCTGACGCCGGTGACCATCGTGGCCCTGCTGACCACCCTGGTGCTGCTGTTCAGCTTCAAGGGCGACGTGATCGTCGCCAACCCGCTCACGATCCTGTGGATCGCCGTGCCGCTGGCGGTGCAGACGCTGCTGATCTTCGGCCTGGGGTTCCTGGGGGCGCGCCTGTTGAAGCTGCCCTACGAGGACGCCGCACCGGCGGCGATGATCGGGGCGTCCAACCACTTCGAGGTGGCCATCGCCACGGCCGTGATGCTGTTCGGCCTGGGCTCGGGCGCCGCGCTGGCCACCGTGGTCGGCGTGCTCATCGAGGTGCCGCTCATGCTCTGGCTGGTTCGCATCTGCCTGGCCAGCCAGCGGGCGTTCAGTGGAAGAGCCGCAGCGAGTACGCCACGGTGAACCAGAGGCCCACGGCCAGGAACACGCCGCCGGTGAGGCGGCGGGCCCAGCGTTCCACCGCGGCGGCCCCCGCGTAGAGCCTGCCGACGCGTCCGGCCGCCACGGCCAGCACCACGCCGAACACCAGCACCGGCACGGCCGTGCCCACGCCGTAGACCGCCGGCAGCCAGAAGCCGGAGCCTGCCTCGAGGCACAGCGGCAGGAGGCTGCCGAAGAACAGGGCGGCCGACACGGGACAGAATGCCAGGGCGAACATCACGCCCAGGAAGAAGGCCGCCCCCAGGCCCATGGCGTCGGCGCGGCGCTGCACCCAGTCGGTGAAGCGGCCGCCGCCGTCCCGGGGCAGGCCCAGCAGTTCCAGCAGCACCAGCGAGGTGATCAGCAGCAACGGGCCCAGCAGGCGGATCATGTTCTCCTGCAGCCAGGCCGACACCACCGGCACGGCGAGCAGGCCGCCGACGAGGATCATGCCCAGCGCGGCGTAGGCCAGGGCCCGGCCCGCGGTGTAGAGCAGGCCGGTCAGCAGGGCGCCGCGGGGGCTGCCCGTCCGCCGGCCGATGAAGCTCATCGCGGCCACGTTGGTGGCCAGCGGGCAAGGGCTCAGGCTGGTCAGCAGACCCAGCCAGACGGCGGTGCCGAGGGCGGCGAGCATCAGCTGCTCACCAGGCCCATCTCGCGCACGCACTCGGTGACGTTGCCGGCGATGTACTGGCGGTAGTCGGCGTCGTCGGCGATGCGGTCCCAGACCTCGTCCAGGCGACGCCAGCTCACCTCGCGGCCGTCGCGCCGCTCGGAGATCACCACGACCTTCGAGGACAGCTGGTAGTCGTCGACGAAGTGACGGGTCGCGTCGGTCTCGAGGTTGACCGACCGGAACACGACGCGACCCCGGCGCACGAGGTCCGGATGGGCGGCGGCGACGGCCTCGTCGGCGAGGCGCTCCATCTTCTGGCACGTCTGGCAGCGCTTGAAGCCGTGGAAGTAGTACACGACCACGCCGTCGTCGGGCAGGCCCTCGGCGTTGGCCGCGGCCGGGCCGCCGTCGCCCTGGCCCACGAACACGGCGACCACGCCGCCGATCGCCAGCAGCAGCACCACGGCGGAGATGATGGTCTTGAGGGGCATGTCAGCGGTCCTCCTGTTGGTCGATCAGACGAGCCAGCCGGCGATCTCGTCGACGTCCGGCACCTTGCCCGCCACCTTCACCACGCCGTCGATCACCAGCGCGGGCGTCATCATGACGCCGTGGGCCAGGATCGCCTGGATGTCCGACACCTTCTCGAGCTCCGCGCTCACGCCCGTGGCCGCGATGGCCGCCGCCGCATGGTCGTAGAGCTTGCTGCACTTGGCGCAGCCGGTTCCCAGCACGAGCACCTTCATGGGCGACTCCTTCAGGCAAAGGCTCCGTAGATGAGCCCGGTCACGGTGGCCATGGCCACCACCAGGGCCACGAACACGAGGGTCTTCCGCCAGCCGATCACGCTGCGGATCACCAGCATGTTGGGCAGGCTGAGGGCGGGGCCGGCCAGCAGCAGCGCCAGCGCCGGGCCCTGCCCCATGCCGCTTCCCAAGAGGCCTTGCAGGATGGGCACCTCGGTGAGGGTGGCGAAGTACATGAGCGCGCCGGCCACCGAGGCGAAGAGGTTGGCGCCGAGGCCGTTGCCGCCCACCGCGCCCGCCACCCAGGCGTTCGGCACCACGCCCTCGCCGCCGGGACGGCCCAGCAGGAAGCCGGCCGCCAGCACGCCGCCGAGCAGGAGGGGCATGATCTGCTTCGTGAACTGCCAGCTCTGATCGAACCAGTCGCCGAGCTCGCCGCGCCGGCCGGCGGTCACCCAGCCGAGGCCGAGCACGCCGGCCAGGTACGGCGCCTCGGGCCGGCCGAAGCCCAGGCCCAGGGCCGCCACCGCCAGCGCGACCACGGCCACGCGTCGGCGCGGCGCGTCGAACCAGGCGACCAGCAGGCCGCCGAGCAGGAGCGCCAGCCCGCTCGCCAGCCACCACTTGACGGCGAAGACGGCCGACTGCCAGCCCTGGCCGCGTCCCGGACCCCAGGTGCCGGCGATCAGGATGAGGATCAGCACGGCGAGCAGCAGCAGGTTCTGGCGCAAAGGGCGCGAGGGCTCGGCGTCGGGCATCTGCAGCGCCGCGGCCTGGCGCTCGCGTTCGCTGCGGCGGAAGATGCCGGCCATCGCCAGGCCCACCACCAGCGCGAACACCACGGCCCCCAGCGCCCGGGCCGCGCCTAGCTGCGGACCCAGGATCGTGGCCGTCAGGATCACCGCGAGCACGTTGATGGCCGGACCGCTGTAGAGGAAGGCGCTGGCCGGACCGAGCCCCGCGCCCATGGCGTAGATGCCGGCGAAGAGCGGCAGCACGGTGCAGGAGCAGACCGCGAGCACCGTTCCCGACACCGCGGCCACCCCGTAGGCCACCGGCTTGGGCGCGCGCGGCCCCAGGTACCGCATCACCGACTGCTGGCTCAGGAACGCGCCGATGGCGCCGGCGATCCAGAAGGCGGGCAGCAGGCAGAAGATCACGTGCTCGCGCGCGTACCAGCGCACCAGCGACAGGGCCTCGTCGATCGCGCCGTCGAAGCGCGGCGAGCCGACCGGCAGCCACCAGCAGGCGGCGAACGCCGCGGCCAACCAGAGCAGGCTGCGCCATTGGCGGGTGACGGTCATCGCTTGCCGCCCCGGACGACCGGCAGGGAGTGCAGCACGGGCTCGCCCGTGATGCCGGCCACGCAGCTCATGAACTCCAGCACGCAGGGCGCCGCCAGGCTGTAGAAGACCTGGTTGCCGCGGCGCTCGTCGCGCACCAGGCCGGCCTCCCGCAGGGCGGACAGGTGCTTGCTGACCGTCGACATGTCATGGCCCACGAGCTGCTGCAGGTCCTGGACGCAGCGCTCGCCGCGGCCGAGCTCCTGCACCAGGAACAGGCGGGTCTCCTGGCCGAGGGCCTTGAAAACGCGGGCGGGGGCCCGCAACCGATCGCGGATCGCTTGGTCCATGGGTGACCTCCGGAGGCCAATGTTTTGCTATTTGGCTAAATAGTCAAGTATAATCCGCGGCAGCGGCGTGCCCGGCCCGCCGTGATCTCCTGTTGACTCTTTTCCGGACTGAATCTATTGGATTTATAGCCCGGCCCGGTGCCGGAGCGGTACCCCGTGAATGGAAGGATCCCCATGGGACGCGCGATCCTCTGCTGCCTCCTGCTCGGAGCGACCACATCGGTCCGGGCCGCCATCGGCCCCGAGCTCCTCGCCTCGCACCACGGCAACCACGCCGGCGACCGCCTCGGCCTCTTCGTCTGCGACGCCGGCGACCTCGACGGCGACGGGACGGCCGATTTCGCCATCGGCGCTCCGGGTGGCCGCGGCAACGGCCTGAGCGCCGGCGAGGTGTGGGTCTATCTGGACGGGACCGACCTCGACGGCGATCCCGGCCTGCTGCTCGGGGGCGAGGCCGACGGCGACCAGTTCGGCACCTCGGTGCGCGGTTGCGGCGACGTCAACGGCGACGGCTGGGACGACCTGGTGGTGGGCGCGCCCCGCAACGACGCCGCCTTCGACAACGCCGGCCGCGCCTACGTGTACTTCGGCGGCCCGTCGCTCGACGACCAGGCCGATCTGGTGATCGACGGTCCGGCGGCCAGCGCCTTCTTCGGCTACTCGGTGGCCGGCGCCGGCGACCTCGACGGCAACGGCGGGGGCCTGATCGTCGGCTCGCCGGCCGGCACGAGCGCCGACGGCCGGGCGTTCATCTACCTCGGCGGCGCCGGCCTCGACGCGACGGCCGACCTCACGCTCGCCGTGCCGGCCGGCGGCTACTTCGGCTGGGCCGTCAACACCGCCGGCGATTTCACCGGCGACGGCTGGGACGACGTCATCGTCGGCGGCAACACGCTCGCCAACGTCTACCTCTTCGCCGGCGGTCCCGGCCTCGACGACCAGCCCGACCTCGTCTTCTCCGGCGATGCGGGCAGCAACCGCTTCGGCTACGGCCTCGCCCCGGCCGGCGACGTCAACGGCGACGGCTGGGACGACGTCATCATCGGCGACATGCACAACGGCGCCGGTGGCCTCTACGCCGGCCGCGCGCACGTCTTCTTCGGCGGCCCGGGCGCCGACGGCCAGGCCGAGCTCGTCTACACCGGCACCACTGAGTACGGCATCTTCGGCCGCACCGTGGCCGGCGCCGGCGACCTCGACGGCGACGGCCTCGACGACCTCATCGTCGGCGCCCCGACCCCCGACACCGCCGGCCACGGGCCTGGCCAGACCTTCGTCTTCCTCGGCGGCGACACGCTCGGCACCAACCGCGCCGACACGCTCGCCGACTACGTCTTCACCGGCGCCGCCGAATCCGACCGCCTCGGCGCGCAGGTGGCCATCGTGGGCGACCAGAACGGCGACGGCCGGCCCGACTTCCTCGTGGGCGCCGATCTGGCGGATTCCGTGGTGGGGGCGTCGAGCGGCGTGTTCTACCTCTACGGACTGGTCGACAGCCTGGTGGTGCCGGAGGAGCCGCTGCCCTTGCCGCGGCGCTTCGTGCTGGCCCAGAACACGCCCAATCCCTTCAACCCGTCCACGACGATCGCCTTCGACCTGCTCGAGGATTCGCCGATCCTCCTGCAGGTCCTCGACCTGCAGGGCCGCCTGGTGCGCGAGCTGGCCTCGGTCTACCTCTACGCCGGGCCGCAGAGCTTCGTCTGGGATGGACGGGACCGCCGGCGGCGCGAGATGCCGTCCGGGGTCTACCTCTATCGGCTCGCCACGCCGGTCCGCGAGGAGACGCGTGCGATGACGTTGCTCCGGTAAGCGACCGCGACCGCGCTCACCAGCCGATCAGCAGCGTGCCCGCGAGCAGGTTCTCGGTGGCCGGCACCTCGTTCCCGTCGGCCCACTGCAGGTTGGTCACCAGCAGGCGTGCCCGCAGGTCCGGGCCCTCGCCGGTCAGCTCCATCAGCGAATCGGGCGCCAGGGTGCCGCCGCCGGCGTCCTCGTAGGCGACCAGCGCGGCCTTCATGCCGGCCAGCGGCAACGTCAGCCTGGCGCCGTCGGCAAGCGCGAGGTGCACCTCGTCGTCGGTCCAGTCGACCGCCAGCATGAGCCGGGCGTCGTCGGCGAGCTCATAGGCGAGGGTGTCGGCCTGGGCCTGGAACGAGGGGATCAGATAGCGGTACTGGGCGACGGCGAGCGCCGGCCCGCCGGCCCGGTTCTGCCGGCTCTGGAACGCATGGAAATCCGCCGGCGCGTAGCGCTGGCCGTGGCGGTAGTCGACCGCGAGGTATCCGGCGGCCGCCCGGGCCAGGTCGCCGACCTCCGGACGCGCACGCGCGGTCCGGCCCTGGTCGACCGCGGCGAGGCGCCGCTGCAGCTCCGGCTCGGCCCGGCGGCCGAGGGCGCCGGCGCCGAAGTGGCCGAACAGGTAGTCGAGCTGCGCGCTGATCTGCCCGGCCTGCTCGGAGGAGACGGGCTCGTCGGCCGGCGTGAAGACGCCGTCGGTCACGCGCCCGGTGTCGGCGAGCATGGCCGCCAGGCGGCCGAGCTGGGCCTGCCGCGACACCGCGAACGACGACCACGGACCCACCGCCGTCACGAACGCCAGCACGCAGAGCGACGTCGGGATGGCGCGCACCCACGGCCGGGGCCGCAGCAGGTGCGCCACCACCACGACGGCGAGCCAACCGGTGAGCACCAGCAGCACGTACCGCGCCTCGGTCACCCCGTACTGGCCCACGCGTTGCTGCACCGCCAGGGCGAGCATCACCACGGCCGGCACCATCAGCCCGTGGAACAGCCGCGCGTAGCGCCACACCCAGCGGACCTGCGGCCGGGTGAACTGCGGCGCCAGCAGGAGCAGCGACAGCAGCCCTGCCGCCGCCACGCTCGACACCAGGTAGCCGATCCAGCCGCTCGGCCACACGGCCGTCGTCACCACCTTCACCAGGTAGATCAGCAGGATGACGAGGTAGACCGCCACCAGCGGCGCCAGGATGAACTGCGCGAAGATCCGCACGACGCGGGGCTGGTCGGCGACGGTCGGCGGCACGTCGAGGTCCGTGGGCACGCCGCCCAGGAGGTAGGCGGTGTTGAAGACGAACGCGACGAGGATGAAGAGCCGGGCGTAGAGGTCGCCATCGATGTCCATGCCCAGCAGCTTGTCGAGCGCCAGCAGGGCCACGCTGAGGCCGGCGAAGAGGACGAGCGAGAAGAAGGCCGCGGTGAGGAACCGCAGCGCCAGCGCGAGGCTGAAGGCCCAGAGTCCATCGCCCTGGCCACGCCGCAGGAACGGCGCCACCACCACCAGCAGGTGCAGGCCGACGTTCAGGTGCACGAACCGCAACCAGTGGGCCTGGTCCATGACCCGGGGCAGGCTCAGTCCGTAGCCTACGAGGAGGACCGTCGCGGCCGCCTGCAGGACCAGCCCACTCCACCGCGGCCAGCGCCAGGCTGCGCCCCGCTCGGCCACCAGGGCGGCGGCCAGCAGCAGCGGAATGCCCAGCTGAGCGGCGAGCAGCAGGTTGCGTAGGCTGGCCGAGTCTTCCCGGTCGACCAGGGCGACGGCCGCTGCGCCGGCCGCCATCGCCGCGAGCATGGTCAGGGGGAAACGCTGGGCGACGCGCCCGGTGGCGTCGCCGATCCGCTTGAGGGACAGCCCACGCATGGAGCACCCGCCTTGGTCAAGGGACACGGTCGCCGGACGCGACCCTACCAGGAGCGGCCTCGTTGGCGCAAGCGGGTTAGCCGTGGTCGCGCTTACCGTCGGTGAGGGCTGCCCGTTGGACCTCGATCTCGTGCAGTCGGGCCGCGGCCCACGGGTGATCGGGCTGCAGTTCGAGGAGCGTGTTGAGGTCGCGGCCGGCCCGCGCCCAGTCGCGTTGCTGGATGGCCTGCTGCGCCAGCGACTCCATCCGCCGCACCCGTGCCGGGCTGTTGTAACGCTCGTATCCCAGGGCGTCCAGGCACCAGGCTGGCCCCGGCAGCACCGCGGCCAGAAGGTCGTAGGCGATGGACAGGCCGGTGGCACTGTTGGCCAGGTAGACGAGGCCCCGACCGGTGGCGGGGCAGCCGGCCACGAGGGCCACCGTGTCCCCGTTGTCGCCCCACTGCCAGATGACCTCGCCGTCGCGGCCGTCCATGGTGCCCCACCCCAGGCCCCAGCCGAGATGGGAACTGGCGGCCGGCGAGCCCCCCAGATTGGCCGGTGTCTGCACCTGGAGCATCTCGGCATGCATGGCGGGCGACAGACCGTCGCCGCGCAGGCAAGCCTGGAGGAAACGGGCGTAATCCCGGGCGGTGGTGAGCAGACTCGCCGCGGCGCTGCCATCGGGGCACTTGCGGCGGGGCTGGGGATGACCCATCGCATCGTGTCCGCGAGCCCGGGGACGCGCCGTGCCGGCGGGCCACAGGTAGGAGCTGTCGGTCATGCCCAGGGGCTCGAACGCCTCGCGGCGGGCGAGATCCTCCAGGCTCAGGCCGGTGACGACCTCGAGGGTCTTGCGCAGGAAGCGGATCCCTTCGCCGGAGTAGGTGAACCGCGTGCCGGGCTCGGCCAGGAACCGGGTGCCCCAGTTGGGCAGGCCGGTGGTGTGGCTGAGGCACATGCGGGCGGTCACCCGCCTGGAGCGTGGGTCGCCGGCCAGCCGAGAATAGGGGGCATAGCGTAGCAGGGGGGTGTCCAGATCGATGACGCCGCGGTCGACGAGCCTCAGGGTGACGTAAGCGAACACCGTCTTGCTGAGCGACGCCGCCTCGAACACGGTCTGGTCGGTGACGTCAGTGCCGGTGATGGCGTCACGAATTCCGAAGGATCCGCTCCAGGCGAGCGAATCTCCCTGGACCACGGCCGCCGAGAGACCCGGGATGTCGCCCAGTTGCATGAGGCGCGGGATCAGGTTGTCGAGCGTCTGGGCCCGGGATTCGGTCGCGATCAGGCCGACGACCAGGACGACCAGGACGAGCAGGAGCCCGCGCCTGGCGACGCGGACGCAGAACGGGCGGCGGGACACGGTGGTGGCTTTCCGCTCGCGGGCGCGCGGTGGGAAGCGCACGCGGTTGCAGACCGACTCGTGAACTACGTCGACCGCTCACATAAGTTTCTGAAAAATATGGTACTTATGGCGGATACATTTTGACGAAGGGATTTGAGGTCTCTGCGGGGGCGGTCAGCCGCGCCGCCCCAGGCTCCGCCACAGCAGCACCAGGAACACCCCCAGGCTCACCCCCATCGCCGTGTGCACGACGGCGTAGAGCCCGTAGCGCAGCACGTGCGACCCGCCCATGAACGCGGCGTCGATGACCACGAAATCCCGCTCGCCGGCCCTCGCCATCAGCAGCACGTGGTAGCCCTTGTAGAGCTGCAAGGCCAGGCTGGCGGCGGCCAGGGGCAGGTAGCCCCGGGTGAGCCACCGCAGACCCCGCGCGGACACCTCGGCGCCGCCGACGAGGCGGCCGAGCACCAGCGCACCCGCGAGCGCGATGGGCATGAGCACCGCCATGACGAAGACGTGTCCATGCAGCAGGGCCAGGTGGATGACCGACTCCAGGTGCACCCCGGCCGGCGCGTCGGCGAAGGGCAGCTTCTTGGCCGACTCCTGGTACGAGACCCCCACCAACAGCCCGATCACCGCCATCACGATGGCGAAGCGGAGCAGGGTGCGGATGGTGCGGTTGTATGGCGTGCCGGCGGCGAACTCGACCATGGCAGGACTCCCCGGTCTGGTGGCTTGACGGAAACCCGGGGCCAGGATACCACCCTGGTCCGGCGTGTCCATGCCTCGAACCGGTGGCCCGGCGCCCGGTCTGCCGTGCCGGTTGCCTGGCAACGCCAAAACCCTTAGTATCCCGCCTGTCATGCCCCATCGGTCGTGTGCCCAGGGAAAGGACTCATCCATGCGTCGTCGCGTCTGTGCTGGTGTCGGGTTGCTGATCGTCGTGACGAGCCTGGCGCTGGCCGGCTGCGCCTCGGTCGGCGTGGAGGCCTGGGAGCGTGACATCCTCGCGCGGCCCGGGATGCAGCTCGATCCCGACCCCATGATCACCGCCTTCGACGAGCACATCTACTTCAGCAAGGAAGCGACCACCGGCGGACTCGCCGGAGGAGGAGGCGGCTGTGGCTGCAACTAGGCGTCCCGGCGGCGGCCTGCGCCGGGCTCTCGTCGCGGCCTGCGCGGCCCTCGGCGTGTCCGGCACCGTGGCCCAGGCCGTGGAGGTCGACGGTGCCGTGCTCGGCTACACCGAGCCCAACCGCGTGTCCGCCTTCGAGGCGGCCACCAACATCACCCACACCTTCGACAACGGGCGGATCCTCGGGATGCACCTGGTCTTCGACGCCCTGACGGGCGCGTCGGCCAACGGGGCCACGCCGGCGTCGACGCTGCAGACGTTCACCCGACCATCGGGCTACGGCTCGTTCGTTACCGAAGCCGGCCAGACGCCCCTCGACGATACCTTCCGCGACACCCGCGTGGCGTTGAGCGGGTCGCACGGCATGAACCTCGACGCCAGCACGAAGTGGACCGTGGGCCTCTACGGGTCCACCGAGCACGACTACACGTCGCTGGGGGCGAACACCAGCCTCGAGCGTGAGTTCGACCGCCAGAACACGACGGTCACCGTGCGCGCCGGGTACTTCGACGACACCATCAATCCCGAGGGCGGCCGCCCCGAGCCGCTGGCGCCGATGGCGCCCGCGCGCAGCGTGCAGCCGCGCCTGGCGGGCGACGGCAGCAAGACCACGCTCGACCTCGGCCTGGGCCTCACCCAGGTCATCGACCGCAAGACGCTGTTCCACGTGGCCTACACCCGCAGCCAGGTCGACGGCTATCAGACCGACCCCTACAAGCTGCTCAGCGAGGTCGATCCGGTGACCGGCGATCCTGACCGCTACCTGTTCGAACAGCGCCCCGACGCACGGACCAAGCACATCGTCTACAGCCGCCTCGTGCGCGCCCTCGGCCGCAACGACCTGCGCCTGTCGTACCGCTACATGAACGACGACTGGAACATCACGTCGCACACCGTCGAGGTGCACTACCGCCTGAACCTGTCCGGCGGCCAGTACCTCGAGCCCCACGGCCGCTACTACACGCAGACGGCCGCGGAGTTCTACCGCCGGTTCCTCGTGAGTGGCGAGGCGCTGCCGGAGTTCGCGTCGGCGGACTACCGCCTCGGCGACATGAAGGGCTACACGGGCGGCGTGACCTACGGTCGGCCCATGGGCGAGGGCCGCGAGCTGACCGTGCGCTTCGAGTACTACGCGCAGACCGGCGACGGCAGGCCGGCCGAGGCGTTCGGCGTCCTGCGCGACTACGACCTCTTCCCCACGGTCGACGCCTTCATCGTCCAGGTGGGCTATTCGTTGGATCTCTAGGTGGTGCCGGAGCTCGCACGCCGGGGCGACCACTGGCTCGCGCGGTTCACCGCCATGGCCAGCCCCTGCGAGCTGCTCCTGGATCTGGACGACGAGGCACGCGCCGGCGCGGGAGCCGCGGCCGCCGAGGCCGAGACGCGCCGCATCGAGGCGAAGTTCAGCCGGTACCGCGACGACAGCGTGGTCGGGCGCATCAACGCGGCCGGCGGCGCACCGGTTGAGGTGGACCCGGAGACCGCCGACCTGCTCGACTTCGCCCACCGCTGCTGCGAGCTGAGCGGCGGCCGCTTCGACATCACCACCGGCATCCTGCGCCGCATCTGGCGCTTCGACGGCAGCGACCGCGTGCCGCCGCGCAGCCGGGCCAAGGCCATGCTGCCTCATGTGGGCTGGCACCGGGTCACCTGGCACCGGCCGGTGATCACGGTGCCGGCGGGCATGGAGATCGACCTCGGCGGCCTCGGCAAGGAGTACGCCGTCGACCGCGTGGCCGAGCGGCTGGCCCACCAGGTGAACGCGGCCGTGCTCGTGAACTTCGGCGGCGACCTGCGCGCCTGCGGCGAGCGCCGCGACGGCCGGCCGTGGCGCGTCGGCGTCGAGCGTCCGGGCGTGGACGATGCGGCGGCCCTGCAGCTGGAACTGGCGGTGGGGGCCCTGGCCACCAGCGGCGACGCCCGGCGTTTCCTCTTGCGACGCGGCATCCGCTATCCGCACATCCTGAACCCGCGCACGGCGTGGCCGGTGATGGACGCCCCGCGGTCGGTCACCGTGCTGGCCGACACCTGCACCGAGGCGGGCCTGCTGGCGACGCTGGCCATGCTGCACGGGCGGCAGGCGGAAGGATTCCTGGCGGGCGAGGGCGTGCGGCACTGGGTCTTGCGGTGAGGTGACCATGCAAGGCAGGCGACCACGATCCGAGGGTGATGCCACGACGCCGGCGCGGACCTGGCATCGCCTGCTGAGGCTCTACCATCAGCCCGCCGCGGTGGGCCTGGTGCTGCTCGCGTTGCTAGTCGCCTGGAACCTGCAGGAGCGGGAACGCAGCCGTGACCTGGGGCTGCGCGAAGTTCGTGAGTCGGCGCGCAGCGTGTCCGACACCCTGGCCGCCAGCCTCCAGGCGCTGGTCCGCCGGGGAGTCCTGGATCTGGAGCGCGTCCGCATCGTGCTCGAGAACGTCGTCGCCACCACCGATGTCGCCTACCTGGCGCTGGCCGTCGATCAGAAGGTGGTCGTGGTCGCCGGCGAACCGCCGCGAGGGCTGGCGCCGACCGGCCCGCAAGGGGAGCGCTTGCTGGCCGACGAGTTCGCGCTCTGGAACGCGGTCCGCCTGCAGGATTCGCCGTTGCCGTACCGTCATCGCTACCCCGATTTCGAACTCGCGGCGAACGACAGCACACTGCTCGACGTGGCCGCCGGATCCCAGTCGCTGGTGCTGGCCATGAGCGCCCGGGCGTACGAGGAGCACGTCGCCGAGGCCATCGCCAGGCTCGACGTGATCCTGGTGGTGGGGACGCTGTGCATCGCGGGCCTGTGGGCGGCCTGGACCGTGTCGGTGCGGAATCGCGAGCTGAGCGGCCGTCTGCAGGCCGCGCGGCTGCGGGCCGAGCACCTCGGCGAACTCGAGCTCACGGCGCGTGGCCTGGCCCACGAGACGCGCAATCCCCTTGGCCTGGTGCGGGGCCTGGCGCAGCGCATCGCCGGTGATCCGCTCGTTCCCGGCACGGCGCGCGACGATGCGGCCGCCATCATGGAGCAAGCCGACACGGCCGCCGCGCGGCTGGGGGACTTCCTGGCCTATGCTCGCCCGCGACCTCCTCGGCTCAGGCCGGTGGCGTTGCTGGGCCTCGTGCGCCGGGTCTGCGGGCTCCTGGCCGCGGATTTCGCCGCCGCCGGCGTGGCGCTCACCTGCCGTGGCGATGACGTCGGGTGCCTGGCCGACCCGGAGCAGGCGGAGCAGATCCTGGTCAATCTGCTGCTCAACAGCCTGCAGGCGTCGGCGGCCGGCACCGAGGTGACCGTGCGGATCGAGCGGGTGGGCGACCGCCTGGTTCGGCTCGAGGTGCGTGATCAAGGCGAAGGCGTGGCGCCCGAGCTGCGCACGGACCTCTTCAAGCCCTACGTCACCGGTCGCAGCGACGGCCACGGCCTGGGCCTGGCCATCGTCAAGCGCATGGTGGAGGATCATGGCTGGTCCATCGGCGTGCAGTCGCCGTCGCCGGCCGACGGCGATGGCGGCACCAGCATGACCATCGACGGCATCACGATGCTCGGCCGACAGCATGACCCGGAGGCGACGGCATGACCAACGACCAGGGACCGCGCGTGCTCATCGTCGACGACGACCCGGCCCACCGCCGCCTCTACGCCGACGCGCTCCAGCGGCAGGGCTTCCGCCCCGTTGAAGCTGCCGACGGCGCGGCTGCCCTCGCCCTGTTGCAGCGCGAGCGCCCGGCCCTGGTGGTGAGCGATGTGCGGATGCCGGGACTCGACGGCCTTGCCATGCTGCGGCAGGTGCGGGAGTGCTGTCCGGAGTTGCCGTTCCTGCTGGTGACGGCCTACCCCGACGTGCGCGAGGCCGTGACAGCCCTGAAGCTGGGTGCCGTCGACTATCTCGGCAAGCCGGTGGATCTGGACGAGCTGACGGCCGTCTGCGGCGACATCGTCGATTTCCATGCCGACGTGGCTCCCGGTCAGCTGCCGTCCGCGGCCATGGACGGCATCGTGGCCGAGAGCCCGGCCCTGCGCGCGGTGCTGAACGACGCGTGGCGGATCGCCGCCAGCGACGCCACCGTGCTGCTCACCGGGGAGAGCGGCACGGGCAAGGATGTCGTCGCCCACTTCGTCCATCGGCTCAGCGGCCGGAGCCGCCGTCCTCTGGTGGCCGTCAACTGCGCCGCCTTGCCCGAAGGTCTGGTCGCGAGCGAGCTGTTCGGCCACGAGCCGGGCGCGTTCACGGGCGCCGTCGGCCGCCGGCCCGGTCGCTTCCGCGAGGCCGACGGCGGCACGCTGTTCCTCGATGAGATCGGCGACATGCCTCTGGATCTGCAGCCCGCGTTGCTGCGGGTGCTGGAAACCGGCCGCTTGACCCCGGTGGGCGGCACCGGCGAGCAGGTGGTGGACGTGCGCCTGGTGGCGGCCACCAACCGTGATCTGGACGCCGCCGTCCGTGGCGGTCGGTTCCGTGAAGACCTGTTCCACCGCCTGAACGTCATCGCCCTGGAGGTGCCGCCGCTACGGCACCGACCCGAGGATATCCTGCCGCTGTGCCGCCGCTTCCTGCACCGGGAAGAGGTCGCGGCCAAGCGCCTTTCGCCGGCCGCGGCGCGGGCGCTGCAGGCATACAGCTGGCCCGGCAACGTGCGCGAGCTGGCCAACGCCATGGAGCGGGCGCGCCTCCTCTCGCGGACCGACGTGGTGCTCCCCGAACACCTGCCTCCCGCCGTGCGGCAAGGGGCGGCCGCCGCGCCGGTGGCGGCCGGCGAGACCGCGACCGTGGTGCCCCTCGATCGCCTCGAGCGGCAGACCATCGAGCAAGCTCTCACGCAGACCGGCGGCAACCGCACCCGGGCGGCGGAGCTGCTGGGCATCAGCCGGCGGACCCTCATCTACAAGCTGAAGCGCTACCGCCAGGAGTGATGGGGCCGCTGCGCAATCCGTGCGCGGTCCCTCCGCCGTGCGCAGGATCTGCACACCTTGAACTGTAGGATAAGATTATAAAATACAACAACTTATGATGTGGCATGGGCCGTGCTGTAGGTGACGGGATCGACGTCCTGATCACGCTGGAGGCCGTGTCATGATCGAGAAGAGCCGTCGTGTCGTCTGGTTGCTGGCCCTGTGCGTCTGCGTCTTCGCGGCGTCACCTGTCGGGGCCGGTGTTCCCGGAACCACGGCAACCCTGGCCAACCTCCAGGAGGCCTACCACGGCGAGGTCAACGCCCAGGCGCGCTACCTGGCGTGCGCCGACCGCGCCGATGCCGAAGGTTATCGCGGGGTGGCCGGCCTCTTCCGCGCGGCCGCTGCGGCCGAAGCGATCCATGCCGCCAATCAGGCCCAGGTGCTCCGCGCCCTGGGGATCGAACCCACGGCCCGGATCACCGGCGCGGCGGTGGGCACGACGGTCGACAACCTGCGCGATGCCGTCCACGGTGAACGCTACGAACGCGACACCATGTACCCGGAGTTCATCGCCGCCGCACGCCGCGAGGGCCTGGCGGACGTTGCCCGCTCCCTGGTCAGCGCCGCGCGAGTGGAGGCCGGCCATGCCCAGCTGTTCGCCGACGCCCTGGCCGACCTCGATCTGACGGCGACGAGCTACCTCGTTTGCCCGACGTGCGGCGGAACCTTCGCCACGCCCGCCGCGCCTGATTCCTGTCCGTTCTGCAGCACCCCTGGCGAGGCGTTCATCACGGTGCGATGACCGGGCGCCATCGCCCCCGACCACGGACACCGACCCAGCCGGCCGCAAGGGCCGGACCGACGGAGGAGCCACGATGACCAGTTCGTTCACGATCGTCCGCCTGACCCGGGCCCTCGCACCGTGGCTGCTGCTCCTGCTGTGGGTGCTCCCGCTGCAGGCCGGCACGCCCCTCGCCGACGGTACCCTCACCATGCGCGAGGCCTTCGCGCACGCTCTCGAGCAGAATCCGGACTACCGGAGCTCGTTGCTGGAGCGCGACCGCCTCCTGGCGCGGCGGACGGGCGCCCTGGGCTGGGAGGCCCCGGAGGTGTCCTACCTGCGCGAGGGCCTCGGCGGCGGCGTCGCCGCGCCCGGGGAGGAGCGCTGGACGTTGACGCAGGAGGTGCCGTCCCTCGCGGCGGTGAGCAAGCGCCGCGGCAGCCTGAGGTCGATGCTCGATGCCGCCGGCCAGACCACGGAAGCCGCGCGGCGCCAGCTCCGTGCGCGCGTCAAGGCGGCCTACGCCGGCGTCGTGCATCAGGAACGGCTGGTCTCCCTCCGGCGGGACGAGTTGCGGCTGGCCCGCCGGGCCGACGCTGCGGTCTCCCTGCGCCTCGAGCTCGGTGAAGCCTCGCGGCGCGAGTCGCTGCAGAGCCACCTCGCCGTGGTGGCGGCCCGCAACGATCTGCAGGAGGCCGAGGCCGCGTTCGACCGCGCCCGCTACGCGCTCTTCGCCGTCATCGGCCTCGAGCCCGAGGCGCAGGAGTACGGGGTCGAGTTTCCCGACACACTCCGGTTCGAGCCGGTCGACTTCACCCAGGAAGAGTCGCTGGAGCAACTCGTCACCCAGCCCCGGTACCTGGCCGCGCAGGCGATCCTCAAGGCCGCGGAAGCGGAGCTGTCGGCGGAATCGTGGTCGCTGGTCCCATCGCTGAGCGTGAGCGTGTACCTGCAGAACTACGACGGGGCGGGCTATGACCGCCACGGATTCGAGGTCGGTGCGCGGCTCCCGCTCTGGTTCCTGCCCGGCCAGCGAGGACGCGTCGGGGAAGCCCGCGCGGAGGTCGCCCGCAGCCGCTGGCTGCAGACCGCCGAGCTGCTGGACATGAAGCGAGAGATCGAACAGGCCTGGCATGGCTACGACGCCAGCCTCGCGGTGCTCGAGAGCCTGGCCGGCGAGACGCTGTCCCAGTCCCGCGAGTTGCTGACCCTCGCCTTCGAGGGCTACAACGCCGGCGAGGCCACCCTCTTCGAGCTGATCGCCGCCCAGCAGACGGATATCGAGTCGCGCCTGCGCTACCAGAACGCTCTCTACGATTTCAATCTGCGCCTCATCACCCTCGAGAACTACCTGCCCGGCGAGCTGGTGTCGCCGGTGGATCCGGTCACCAGCCTGACCGCGAGCAAAGGAGACCAGTGACCATGCGATTCTTCGCAGCTCTTCCTCAGCACCTCCCGGCGTTCGCGCTCGCCGCGGGCCTCCTCGGCCTGGTGGTCGGCTGCGGCCACGAGGCCGCGCCGCCGCGCGCGGCCGAGAGCGCGGGGCCGACCGGCAACGTCATCGTGATCGCGGCCGAGCAGGCCGACCGCCTGGACATCGAGACCGCGGCCGCCGTCCGGGACGTGTTCCATTTCGAGCTGCCGATCCCGGGCATCGTCATGCCGGCTCCCGATCACGAGATGATCGTGAGCGCTCCGGTGGACGGACGGATCGCCCGGCTGCTCGTGCAGGAGGGCGACCGGGTCGACCGGGGCGACGCCCTGGTCGAGATCGAGAGCCTGACCATCGGCAACCTCGTGGCCGACTACATCCAGGCCCGGGCCGACGCCCTCTACATGGGCCAGCGAGCCGACCGACTGGCGACCCTGCAGGACAGGGGCGTGGGCTCCCTGCGCGAGCTGGAGCGCACGCGCGCCGACGCCCAGCGCGCCGACGCCAGCCATCGCGCGGCCCGCTCGCGTCTCGTCGCCATCGGCTTCACCGACGGCGACATGGACGCCTGGACCGCCGACTCGCCGATCGTGCCGCGTCTGACCGTGCGCGCGGGCATCGAGGGCGTGGTGAGCCGGAGCGTCGCCACCCTCGGGGGCGCGGTGGACGTGCACGAGCAGCTGTTCGCCATCGTCGATCCGAGCCATGTCCTGGTCCGGGGCTTCCTGGCTCCGCAGGATCTGCCGCTGGTGAGTGCGGGCAGCGACGTCACGGTCTACCGGGACGAGACGTCCGACGGCGCCAGCCTCTCCGGCCCCATCGTCAACATCAACCCGACCCTCGACGACCTCAACCGCGCCGCGACCGTCAACGCGATCCTCGCGACCGCCGAAGGCTGGCCCGTGCCGGGCCAGAATCTCCGGGTCCAGGTGGCCGCGGCCACCCCGACACCGGTCCTGCACGTGCCCCTGGCGGCCGTCGTGTTCGAGGGCGAGAGCGCCGTGGTCTACGTGAGCCTGGGGGACGATCGCTACGAGAAGCGACGGGTGGAGATCTCCCGCATGACGTCCGACGCCGCCATCATCTCGACGGGGCTCGTGGCCGGCGAGATGGTTGCCGTGAGCAACGTGTTCGCCCTGAAGGCCCTCGGGCGCCTCGAGCAGTACGGTGAGGAGTGACCATGTTCAGCAGGATCATCGAGTTCGGATTGCGCCAGAAGGTGGTGGCCCTGGCCCTGGTGGCCCTGATGGCCTTCGGCGGCGTGAACGCGCTGCGCCATATCCCCATCAACTCGTTGCCGGACGTGACGCCGGTGCAGGTGCTGGTGATCACCAAGGCGGGCCGCTACTCGCCTTACGACGTGGAGCGGCTGGTGTCGTATCCGATCGAGACCACCATGAACGGCCTGCCTGCGGTGGCCGAGGTGCGCTCCATCAGCCAGTTCGGCCTGTCGGCCGTGACGGTGGAGTTCGAGGAGGGCACCGACATCTACTTCGCCAGACAGATGGTGAGCCAGCGTCTGCAGAGCATGGTGGACCAGCTGCCGGCCGGCGTCTCGGCGCCCCAGCTCGGACCCATCTCGACGGCGCTGGGCGAGATCTACCAGTACGTGGTGCGCGGCGAGGGCCGCGACCTCACCGAGCTGCGCGAGATCCAGGACTGGCTCATCGCCCCCCAGCTCAAGACGGTCAAGGGAGTCACCGAGATCACCGCCTTCGGGGGGTTCGTCAAGCAATACGAGGTGGAGGTGCTGCCGGGCAAGCTCCGGGAGTACGGACTGTCGCTGGGCGAGCTGTCCCGGGCGCTGCAGGACAACAACAGCGTTTCCGGTGGCAACTACCTCGAGCATAACGACGAGCAGTACATCATCCGCGGTTTCGGCCAGGTGCAGGACCGCGACGACCTCGAGCGCATCGTGGTGGCCCGGCGCGAGGCGCGGCCCATCCACGTCCGCGATGTGGCACGCGTGAAGGTGGCCCGTCAGTTGCGACAGGGCGCCGTCACCCAGGACGGCAACGGCGAGGTGGTCACCGGCATCGTCATGATGCTGCGCGGCGGCAACGGCCGCGAGGTGATCGACGCGGTGACCTCGCGGGTCGAGGAGATCAACGCCGGTCTGCCGGCGGGAGTCCGCGTGGAGCGGTTCTACGACCAGAGCGACCTCGTCGAGCGCACCACCCACACCATCGTCAAGAACCTCACCGAGGGCGGGTTCTTCGTCATCGCCGTGCTGCTGCTCCTTCTGGGCGAGGTGCGCGGCGCGCTGATCGTGGCCAGCGTCATCCCGCTGTCCATGCTCTTCGCCTTCATCGGCATGCGCGAGTTCGGGCTGGCGGCCAACCTCATGAGCCTCGGCGCCATCGACTTCGGCATGGTGGTGGACGGCTCGGTGGTGATGGTGGAGAACATCGTCCACCGCCTGTCCGGTCGGGAGGAGAAGGACCCGGAGAGCCGCCTGCGCATCATCGGCGAGGCGGCGCGCGAGGTGGCGCGGCCCATCTTCTTCGGGGTGCTCATCATCCTGATGGTGTACGTGCCCATCGTCACCTTCAAGGGCATGGAGGGCATCCTGTTCCGGCCCATGGCCATCACCGTGGCCACGGCCGTGTTCGGCTCGCTGCTCCTGGCCCTGATCTACGTGCCGGCCATGGCCGCGATCGTCTTCAGGAAGGGAGTCTGGGCCTGGCGCAATCCGCTCATGGACCGCGTCCGGCGAGGGTACGAGGCGTTCCTGGAGCGGCTGCGGCCGCGGCGGGCGGTGGTGGTGGCCGTGGCGCTGCTGGTGTTCGCCGGCTCGGTGGCGGTGATCCCGCTCCTGGGGACCGAATTCCTGCCGGAGCTGGAGGAGGGCTCGATCCTGGTGGAGCAGGTGCGCATGCCTTCGGTCACCTTGCAGCAGTCGGTGGACCACGCCAATGCGTTCGCCGCGCGGGTGATGGCCGAGATTCCCGAGGTGCGCACCGTCGTGCCCAAGACGGGGCGTTCGGACCTGGCCAACGACTGGATGGGGTGCACCAGACCGATGTCTGGGTCATCCTGAACGATCCGGGCTCCTGGCGGCCGGGCATCTCCAAGCCGGACATCATCGACCTGCTCGAGCCCATGCTGGTGGACGAGCCGGGCCTGGCCTACAACTTCACCCAGCCGATCGCCATGCGCGTCGACGAGCTCACCAGCGGCGTCAAGTCGGATGTGGCGGTGAAGATCTTCGGCGAGGACATGGACGTGATCAACGACCTGGGCGAGCGGATCGGCGCCGTCATTGGCCGGCTGCCCGGGACGGCCAACAGCTTCGTGGAGCGGACCACCGGCCAGCCCTACCTCAACATCGAGATCGATCGCGACGCGGTGGCCGACCTCGGGCTCAACGTGGCCGAGGTGCAGCAGGTGATCGAGATGGGCATCGGCGGCCAGGTGGTGAGCGAGGTCTTCGAGGGCCAACGACGCTTCGACGTCACCGTGCGGTTCCCGGCGAGCCTCCGCACCGATTTCCAGATGCTCCTGGAGGTCCCCATCGCGCTGCCCGGCGGCGGCTTCGTGCCGCTGAAGCGGGTCGCCAAGGTGGTTCCGGTGGAAGGGCCGCGGGAGATCGCCCGCGAGAACGGCTGGCGGCGGGTGATCGTGGGAGCCAACCTGGAAGGGATCGATATCGGCTCCTACGTGGAGAATCTGCAGCAGGCCATCGCCCGCGAGGTGCCCGTGCCGGCCGGCGTGTTCCTGGAGTACGGCGGCGCGTTCGAGAACCAGCAGCGGGCCATGCGCCACCTGATGTTCGTGGTGCCGCTGTCGCTGCTCATCATCCTGGGCCTGCTGTACACCATGTTCGGGGGGTTGCGCCACGCCGTGCTCATCTTCGGCATCCTGCCGTTCGCGCTGTCGGGCGGCGTGTTCTTCCTCTTCCTGAGGAGCCTCTACCTCTCGGTGTCGGCGTCGATCGGGTTCGTGGCCTTGTTCGGGGTGGCGGTGCTCAACGGCATCGTGCTGGTGGAGCATCTGAACCAGCTGCGCAAGCGGGGCCAGCCCCTGGCCGAGGCCGTGGTCCGCGGCGCCGGCGATCGCCTGCGGCCCGTCCTGATGACCGCCATGGTGGCCAGCCTCGGCTTCGTGCCCATGGCCTTCAACACCGGGCCCGGGTCGGAGGTGCAGCGGCCGCTGGCCACGGTGGTGATCGGGGGGCTCATCACCTCCACCCTGGTGACGTTGCTGGTCCTGCCGTTGGTGTACGAGTGGGTGGAGCGCCGTTTCGGTAGCCGGGACACCTCGGCCTGACCCGGCGCTTCGATCCGCACGGACGCGCCGCCGGCCCTCCAGGGGGCGGCGGCGCGTCGCGCGGGGGCGTGCGCGTCCCGCCGGGGCGCCCCGCGTACCCGTCGGTTCGTCGGGTCGATTCCATCGCGCTTCGCGAAGGCAGCGAGTAGCAGGTCGTGCGCCATCCGGCCGTGCCGTGGCTGGACCGACCCGGATACCCCTGCGGGGCTTCGTCGCCCTCGAACCGTCACCCGCATCGTTCTGCTCCCGGTGCTCGGCCTGGCCGTGGCGGCCACGGCAGGGCGTCTGCCGGTTCATCGACGAGAGCGCCGACGGCTGCAACGACCTGGTGCCCGACGCCGATGGCGACGCCATCCCCGACGGCCTGGACCCCGACTCCGTGCGTTCCGAGGATCGCGGCCAGAAAATCCTTGCAACCCGACGGTGACCCTCGCATATACTCCGTCCTCCTCACAACTCCGGAGGCCCTGACGATGAACAGCCATCCCGCCCCCTCCCGCTAGGGAATCCCAGCCCATCGCCATCGCTGGTCGTGCCAGGCTGTCGTCATGCTGCGACGCCGGGTCGACGTCATCGTGACCGTCAGGAGCTCCGCATGCCTTCCTCCACCCTGGCCCCCGAGCGACGGGGCCACTGGTTGCTCATCGTCCGCGACGCCTTCGCCGGCGGCGAGCGCGACTACACCACCGAGCCCGTCGGCCGTGCCGTGGTGCTGCTGGCCGTGCCCATGGTCCTCGAGATGCTCATGGAGTCGGTGTTCGCCCTGGTGGACATCGTCTGGGTGAGCCGCCTCGGTACCGATGCGGTGGCCGCCGTCGGCCTCACCGAGGGCATGCTGTCCATCCTCTACGCCCTGGCCATCGGCCTGGGGCAGGGCGCAACGGCCATGGTGGCCCGGCGCATCGGCGAGAAGGACGCCGACGGAGCCGGCACCGCCGCCGTCCAGGCCATCCTGGTGGGCGCCGTGGTGTCGGGCATCATCGCCGTGCCGGCGGCCCTGGCGGCGCCCGACCTGCTCCGCCTCATGGGCGGCTCGCCCGAGCTGGTGGCCGGCGGGAGCGGCTACACCCGGGTGCTCATGGCCGCCAACGCCACCATCATGCTCATCTTCATCATCAACGCCGTGTTCCGCGGGGCGGGCGACGCGACCCGCGCCATGTGGGTGCTCTGGCTCGCCAACGGCATCAACCTGGTGCTCGACCCCTGCCTCATCTTCGGCTGGGGACCGTTCCCCGAGCTGGGGCTGACGGGCGCCGCCGTCGCGACCACCATCGGCCGCGGCGCGGGCGTCGCCTGGCAATGTGTGTTGCTTGGACGCCGCGGCGCCAACATCCGCGTGGAGCTCAGGCACCTGCGGCCCGACTGGCCCGTCATCGCCCGGCTGGTGCGGGTCTCGCTGGGCGGCGTCGGCCAGTACCTGATCTCCACGGCGAGCTGGGTGGTGCTGGTGCGCCTGGTGAGCGGCTTCGGCAGCGCCGCGGTGGCCGGCTACACCGTGGCCATCCGCCTGATCATCTTCTTCCTGATGCCCAGCTGGGGCGTCGCGAACGCCGCGGCCACCCTGGTGGGCCAGAACCTGGGCGCCGGCCGCCCCGACCGCGCCGAGGCTTCGGTATGGCGTACGGGCTGGTACAACGCGGGGCTGATGTCGGGCATCGCCGTGGTGTTCGTGATCTGGGCGCGGCCGCTGGTGGCGGCCTTCGGCGCTGCGCCCGACGTGCTCGCCCATGGGGCGGCGTGCCTGCGGATCGTAGCCTACGGCTACGGCTTCTACGCCTTCGGCATGGTGATGATCAGCGCGTTCAACGGCGCCGGCGACACCATGACGCCGACGCGCATCAACCTGGCCAGCTACTGGTGTTTCCAGCTGCCGTTGGCCTGGGCCCTGGCGTACCCGGCGGCCCTCGGCGCGACGGGCGTGTTCATGGCTATCCCGGTGGCGGAGGTCGGGTTGACGCTCGTGTCGATCCTGGTGTTCCGGCGCGGAGGGTGGCGGCGGCGCCGGATCTGATGGTCCCCCCGTCGGGGCGCGGCCACCGGGCTCCCTGCCCGACCGACGTCCCGGCGCACCCATCGGGGAGGCTGCAAGCCGCCGGTCGAGGGCGTCATCGTGCCCATCGCCGCCACCGCGGGCCTGGTCGACCTCAACGCCGAGACGGCGGCCGTCGCCGATCTCGACCTCTCCCGCTCGTCCCAGACGCGGGAGCCGGGACGCGTGCGGCCCCTGCCGGACCGGCGCATCGACCTCCACGAGCGGCAGGCGCGGCGGTCGATCGAGATGGTGGTGGAACGTCGCGGCAGCTTCCGGTCGACGCGGGCGGCAGGCACGCCTATCATCCCGGGCATGGACCTGCCCAGCGAGAAGAAGAAGCCCGCAGGCGGCCGCCGCGCCCGCCTGCACGAGATCATCTTCGAGGCCGACACGCCTGCCGGTCGTCACTTCGACGTGCTGCTGATCTGGAGCATCCTGTTCAGCGTGGCCGCCGTCATGCTGGAAAGCGTGCGCACGATCCGCGCCGAGCACGGCACGCTGCTGACCGGCATCGAGTGGTTCTTCACCTTCCTGTTCACCGTGGAGTACGTGCTGCGTCTGAGCTGCATCGGCCGACCCATGCGCTACGCCACCAGCTTCTTCGGCGTCGTCGACCTGCTGGCCATCGTGCCCACCTACCTGAGCCTCTTCCTGCCCGGCAGCCAGTACCTGCTGGTGATCCGGGTCCTACGGGTGTTGAGGATCTTCCGCGTGCTCAAGCTGGTGCAGTTCCTCGACGAGGCCAACATCATGGGCCGGGCCATGCGCGCCAGCGCCCGCAAGATCGCCGTGTTCATCTTCACGGTGCTCACCCTGGTGGTGGTGTTCGGCTCGGTGATGTACCTCATCGAGGGCGAGCGGCACGGCTTCACCAGCATCCCGCGCAGCATCTACTGGGCCATCGTCACCATGACCACGGTGGGCTACGGCGACATCTCGCCCCAGACGGCCGTGGGCCAGACCGTCGCCGCCGTCGTGATGATGCTGGGCTTCGCGATCATCGCCGTGCCGACGGGCATCGTGGCCTCGGAGTTCCAGCGGGCCGAGCGCGGCAGGACGGTGAGCACCCAGGCGTGCCCGCAGTGCAGCGCCGACGGGCACGATCACGACGCGGCCTACTGCAAGCGCTGCGGCGCGGCGCTCTGACGCGCCTCGGTGCGCTGGAGCAGGCGGCAGGACGGAGCGACGCCCCGGGGTGATGACCCCGGGGCGTCGTTGTCCGCCACCCGATGGGTCGTCCAGCGGTTAGGACGCGTCGGCGAAGTTCTTCGCCACCTGCGTCCAGTCGATGACGTTGAAGAACGCCGAGATGTAGTCGGGACGCCGGTTCTGGTACTTCAGGTAGTAGGCGTGCTCCCAGACGTCCATGCCCAGGATGGGCGTGTGGCCGTCGCTGAGGGGCGTGTCCTGGTTCGCCGTCGAGGTGACGGCCAGCTTGCCGTCCTTGCCTACCACCAGCCACGCCCAGCCGCTGCCGAAGCGGGTGGCGCCGGCCTTGGCGAACTGGTCCTTGAACTGGTCGAACGAACCGAAGGCCTTGATGATGGCCTCGGCCAGCAGACCATCCGGCTTGCCGCCGCCCTTGGGCGACATGACGGTCCAGAACAGGTTGTGGTTCACGTGGCCGCCGCCGTTGTTGCGTACGGCGGTGCGGATGGTCTCGGGCAGCTTGGCGAGGTTCTGCAGCAGCTCCTCGGCGGTATGGTTGGCGAAGTCGGTCCCGTCCACCGCGTTGTTCAGGTTGGTGGTGTAGGCGACGTGATGCTTGTCGTGATGGACCCGCATGGTGGCCTCGTCGATGTGGGGCTCGAGGGCGTCGTACGCGTAGGGCAGGTCCGGAGTCTTGAAAGCCATGATCGTTCCTCCTCGTTTGGATGACACGGCCGGTTGAGCCATATACATGACAGAAGTTATCTAAATTCTGGGAAATGGCGACCCGATCGCCGGCGTCCCGTCATTGAGGTTGTGCAAGCTCGCGATCCGTCCGATGATCGCGTCCGGCGCTGGGCCCGGCGCCTCGCGAGCCAGCAACCCGAGGAGCCATCGATGTCCCGCCTGCCCGTCCTGCGCCCCTTGATCCTCGCCGTCGCCATCCTGTCGGCCGCCTCCGCGGCGACCGCCCAGACCGACCGCACCCAGAACCGGCCGTCGCTCGTGCGGATCGCGGTCGACCCGCGGCTCATCGACGTGGGCGACGGCGACACCGTCGTCATCAACTGGACGGACGACGACCGCGAACGGGTGCGGATCCTCGGCATCGACACGCCGGAGGTGGCGCATCCCGGCTACGGCATGCCGTACGACCAGCCGTTCGGGCCGGAGGCGGCGGCGTTCGCGGCGGGGGCGTTCGCCGCCGGCACGGAGATCGAGCTCGTGCGCGCCGCGGAGACCGACACCTACGGCCGGACCCTGGGCTACTTCTCCATCAACGGACGCAACTACTCGGTGCTGGCGATCGCGGCCGGGTTCGCCGTCGAGACGGTCTCCCACTACGGAGACAACGGGCTGCCGGAGCAGGCCGAGGCCGTGCTGGCGGCGACGCGCCAGGCGGCGCCCGTGCCGTTCGAGCCGCCGTACCAGTTCCGGCGCCGTCTGCGGGAGCTGGCGGACTGGCGCGAGGCGCATCCGGAGCGGTAGCGGCCGGCGCGGCCGGTCCGTGGACTCCTGCAACGCCCCGCCGTCGCGCCGCCGCGTTCTGCTCGGTCGCCCGGCGCGCGACGCACCCGACGAGGGCGCCGTCGTTCCCATCGCATCCGCACGGTTCTTGCCACCGACACCGCGTGGGCCCGCAGCTCGGTCCTGAGCGCGGCAGGCAGGCACCCCGGCATCTGGCGGGTCGACCATGGACAACGAGGACCGCACCTACGTCATCGACCCCGAGGCGACCGACCCCGATCTCCTGCGCAGCCTCTCGTCCCTGGGCGATGCCGCCGGGCAGGCGCCGTCACCGCCGCGCCGCGGGCGACCACCACGCGACGTCATCGTGCTGAGGCCCGCCGACCAGGTCCGGCCGCCGTCGCACCCGCTCCCCTGGCTGCTGAGCGCGTACGCGCTCGGTCCGTTCGCGGTGCTCCTGACCGGGCGCCGCGGTCGCCGACGCGTCCGCTGGGCAGCCGCACTGGGCGCGGCCGCGGCGGCCGTGGCCGCCGGCTGGGTCTGGCGCCAGGGGCCGGACGCGCTGGGTGGCGGCGACCGCGCGCTGCTCATCCAGGGCGGATCCGCGGCGCTGGCGGCCGTGGTCTGGCTCGCCGCCTGGTGCGCCGGAGCCGTGGCCGCCGCCCGTCGCTGCGAGGAGGGACCCTTCGCCCGCCGGGCGCGGCGCCGGCCCGTGGCGGCCGTCGTCGCCGGACTCGTCGCGCCGGGACTCGGCCTGCTGCTGGCGGGCCGCCGTCGACGCTTCGCGATCAGCCTGTTCGCGGTTGGCCTCGGCGCCGTCGCCGGCCTCTTGCTGCTCCGGCGCGCGGCCGGTTGGTGGGCCTGGCACGGGGCCGACCCCGGCCGCCTGATGAGCGATCTCCAGCTGGAACAGGCGTACCTGGTGCTGGCCGGCGTGGCCGGCGTCGGCGCCCTGGCCTGGCTGGTGTCCGCGCTGGAGGCCGGTCGGCTCGCGGCCGGGACGCCGGCGGTGCGGGCGATCGCGGGCGCCGACCGGATCCCGGCGGCGTTCCTGATCGCCCTCGTGGCCCTGGCGTGCTGGTTCCGGCCCCTGGACGCCGCGCGCGGCCTGGACGGGCTCACCACCGCCCTGGCCGACGGGGGCCTGCGCCTGGCGCCCCTGTGGACGGCGCGCGCGGCGGCAGCTCTGGCGCCGGGCGATCCCGTGATCGAGCTGCGGATCGCCGAACGCCAGCTCGCCCTCGGGCGCGTGAACGCGGCCGCGGCCACCCGCCAGCGCGTGCAACGCCGCTGGCAGCTCTTCGCGCGGGCGGATCGACGCCTGGGGCTGAGCTTCGCGGGCGCGGCCGGCTCTGCGGCGGCGGCGCCGCCAGCCTCGAACGCGGTCGGGACCCCGTCGCCGATCACGACCGGAGGGGCCGGCCGTCAGTGATGGTCGCCCCAGGTCTTCTCGCCCGCCGTCACCGCCAGCGGGAGCCGGTTCTCCGGAGGCGGCAGGGGGCAGGTCGCGTGCGGCGTGAATGCGCAGGGCGGGTTGATGGCCCGGTTGAAGTCCAGCTCGACGCGACCGTCGGCGTCCGGAGGCGGGGTCGAGAGGAAGCGGCCGCCGCCGTAGGTCAGGCGACCGCTGGTGCCGTCGCTGAACACGATGAAGAGCGGCTCGCCGGGACCGCCGGTGGGGAGCAGCCGGTACGTCTGCCCGTCCACCTCGAACTCGAGCCGGCCCGGGCTGGGTAGCAGCTCGGTCTGGCCCAGGACGTTGACGCTCGGCACCTCGGTGGGCTGGTCCTCGGTGACCAGGCGCGCGGTCACCCGCCAGCGCGGGTCGACCGGGAAGCGCGCGATGCCCGTGAACCCGCGGCGCACCGGGCTGGCGCCGTCCTTGACGCGCAGGAACCGGAGATCGCCGCGGGCGATGACATGGAAGCGCACGGTGCCGAGCTGGAAGACGGTGGGCGCGCCGTCGGTGTCGGTGGCCGCGGGCACCGGACCGGTCACCACCACGCCGTCCACGCGGACCGGAACGCCGGCCTCCGGCGTGAAGCAAATCCCGTCGTCGCCGACGTCCAGAACGCCGACCTTGCCGGGCGCCTCGGCATCGAGGCGCACGTCGCGGTCGGTTGCGGTGCCGACGGTGTTGACGCCCGCGTGCAACGGGTGCAGGCCGACCAGCGAGAGCCAGCCGTCCTCCGCCTGCAGGCGCTCGATGCGCTGGGCGTGCCAGGCGTCCACGTCGGCGCGGTACGGGTCGGATGGCGCGGCGGCGGGGACGGCGGCGGACAGGGCCATCGCCAGGAGCAAGCAGATCGTCGACGGTGGCATGGCGTCGGCCTTTCGACGGGATTCGGGGGGCGGAGGCCCGGGATGATGGCGGATCGATCGGGGCGGCGTCAATGGGGGAGCGGCCGCGATCGCCGCCATGTCCCGAGAACGTGAGTCTTTGCTGCCACAATCGGGAGCGATCGTCCGGTATACTCATCCGATCGGGGCGGCGCCGTGGCCGCTCACGTCGCCGCACCCGCCACCGGAGGCTGTCATGGGTTCCCGCCGCGTTGCGCTCCTCGTCCAGTTCGCCTTGCTCGCCCTTCCCCTCTTCGCCTCCGCCGCCACCGACGCGCTGCTCCTCGAGGACGGCGCCCGGGCCGCCGGCGCCTCGGTGACCGTGCTCGAGCGAGGGGCCGCTGGCTGCAGGCTGCAGTTCGAGCTGGCAGGCTTCGAGCGCACGTCCGTCTCCTTGTCCGGCCGGACCTACGTGGAGCTCGCGATCCCCGCCGGCGGCTTCCGCGGTGCGGAGAACCAGGCCGCCCTGCCCACCTACACCCGCCTGGTGGCCGTGCCCGACGGCCTGGGCGTGACCGCCGCGATCGTCGAGCGCGATCTGCGCCCGCTCGGGGCCCTCGCGCTCGCGCCGCTGCGGCCGATCGCCGACGCCCGGCAGGCCGCGCCCGCGCTCGACCTGGGCGCCTACCGGGCCACGCCCACCAGCCGGCCCGAGGTCATCGTGGGCGAACCGGCGCTGCTGCACGGCCTGCGCGTGGTGCCCGTGACGTTCGCGCCCGTGGGCTACGACGCGGCCAGCGGCGAGGTCACGGCCGCCGCCAGCCTCACCGTCGACCTCGCCTTCACCGGCGGCGACACGCGTGCGCCAGCCGGTCCGGCGGCGAGCTTCGTCCCCGAGTCGTTCGCCACGCTGTACGAGGAGGTCGTGCTCGGGTGGGAACGCGGCGATCAGGTCGAGGTGGGCCCGGGCAGCATCGTCTACATCTGCCCGGACATCGTCTCGGTCACCAGCATCATCGAGCCGCTCGCCCGGTGGCGACGCGAGCAGGGTTACCGCGTGGACGTGGTCACGACCGCCACCACCGGCCCCACCAACACGAGCATCCGCGCCTGGCTCATGAACCACTACGCCACGTGCGATCCGCCGCTGGAGTTCGTCACCCTCGTGGGCGACGCCAACGGGTCGATCGCCGTGCCCTGCTTCGTCGAGCAGGTGTCGGGCTACGGCGGCGAGGGCGACCACGACTATTCCCGCCTCGACGGCAACGACGTGCTGCCCGACGTGCACGTGGGCCGTCTCTCTGTGCGTTCGACCACCGAGCTGCAGCTCGCCGTCGACAAGATCCTCGACTACGAACGCCAGCCGGACCTCAGCGACCCCGATTGGTTCACCACCGCGGGCCTGACGGGCGACCCCAGCACCTCGGGCTACACCTGCATCTACACCAACCAGTTCGCCAAGCAGGAGCTGCTGCGCCTCGGCTACACCCAGATCGACACCATCTGGGGCGGCAACTTCGTCTCGCAGATGATGGCCACCATCAGCCAGGGCGAGACCTTCTTCACCTACCGCGGCCTCGGCGGTATGAGCGGCATGACCTACAGCCACATCCAGAGCACCAGCAACGGCCGCAAGCTGCCCTTCGCCTGCATCCTCACCTGCGACACCGGCAGCTTCATGGACGACACCACGGCCCGCAGCGAGGCCTTCCTGCGCGCGCCGCAGGGCGGCGGCATCGGCGCCATCGGCACGGCCACCAGCGGCACCCACACCCGCTACAACAACTGCATGTTCCTGGGCATCGTGGACCATCTGCTCGATAGCGGCGACTTCCGCCTCGGCCCCGCGCTCACCCGCGGCAAGGTCAATTTCTACATCAACTACTGGACCAACGAGCAGAACAAGGTGTGGAGCTGGCTCAACTGGAACAACCTCATGGGCGACCCCGCGACGGAGATGTGGACGAGCGTTCCGCAGACCCTCGAGGTGATCCATCCCGACGCGCTGGCCCCCACGGCCGTCGCCCTGCCCGTCGACGTCACCAGCGGCGGCTCGCCCGTGGCGGGCGCGCGCGTGGCGGCGTTCCAGGCCGGCGCCGTGCGCAGCGTCGGCTACACCGATGACGCGGGCCACGCGACGCTCGACGTCTCCGGCGCGGCGTTGGGCGATGTCAGCCTCACCGTCACCGGGCACGCGTACCAGCCCTACCGCAGCGTGGCGGCCGTGGGCCCGGTGGCCCGTTCGCTCGACCTCGCGGACGTGACCGTGGCCGACGGCGGCGGCAACGGAGATGGCCAGGCCAATCCCGGCGAGAGCCTCCGGGTGGGCCTGCGGCTGATCAACGGCGGCACGTCGGCCGCGCCCGACGTCACCGCTCGTCTGGTCGACGGACCCAGCTGGGCGACCTTCGACCCGAGCCCCGTGAGCTTCGGGACCATCGGCGCGGGCGCCACCGCCGCCGGCACCGCGCCCGTGAACGTCAGCCTGTTGCCCGGCGCTCCGGGCGGCGTCGCGGCGGTGTTCGAGCTCGTGGCCACGAGCGGCGCGGAGTCCTGGACCAGCCTGCTCACCATCCCGGTCGTCGGCGCGCGCGGCAGCGTCTACCTCGCGAGCTGGGGCGTGCCGGGCGGCAGCCTCGACCCCGGCGAGTCGGGCACCGTCACCCTGCTGCTGCAGAACCTGGGCGACCGTGCCACCGCCGGCGCCACCGGCACCCTGCGTTGCGGCAGCCGCTGGGTGGACGTGACCGATCCGGATGGCGCCTGGGGTGCGGCCGCGGCCGGCGGTTTCACCAACCAGACCGACCTCTTCGGCGTCACCGCCGACCCCGCCTGCTACCCCGGCCACCTCGCCGCCTTCACCCTGGAGCTGACGTTCGCCGAGGGCGGCACGCAGGTGATCGAGTTCCAGACCACCGTGGGCACCGCCGGGGCGGGCGATCCCACCGGCCCCGACACCTACGGCTACTACGCCTTCAGCAACGACGACACCGATCCCTGGGCACCCGAATACCAGTGGGTGGACGCCTCGCTCGTGGGCGAGAACGTCGGCATCGCCGACGACGGCCTCTGGGACGACGAGACCCGTGTGGTGGACCTGCCGTTCCCGTTCACGTACTACGGCGAGACGTTCGACAAGGTGAGCATCTGCTCCAACGGCTGGCTCGCGTTCGGCGCCACGGGGCTGAAGTTCTACCGCAACTGGATGCTGCCCGCCGACGGTTCGCCGGACGCGATGGTGGCCGCCTTCTGGGATGACCTCGCGGGCGGCGAGGTCTACGCCTGGCACGACGCCGCCAACCATCGCTTCGTGGTGCAGTGGAACCATTTCAAGACCCGCTACGCCAACGAGACCTACAACGGCGACTGCACCTTCGAGATCATCCTCACCGAACCCGCCTTCAGCGGAACCGACACCGGCGACGGCCTGATCACCCTGCAGTACGCGGCGACCACCATCGTCGGCGACGAGACCACCTACTTCACCGTCGGCCTGCAGAACCGCACCCGCGACGTGGGGCTGACCTACGCCTACGGCAACCACTACGCCGGCGGCGCGGCGAGCCTCGGCGGCGGCCGCGCGATCGCCTTCGTGCCCGTGGCCACGGTCGCCCAGGGCACCGTCGCCGGCACGGTGCGCAACCTCAACGGCGGCGGCACGCCCATTCCCGGCGCCATGGTGAGCGTGGTCGGCGCCAACCGCGCCTTCACGACCGGCGACGACGGCACCTACGCCGGCCTCGCCGCCGCCGGCACCTGGGACCTCGCGTTCTCCCATCCGAGCTGCGCGCCCGACACGGTCCGCGGCGTGGTCGTCGTGCAGGACCAGGTGAGCCTCGTCGACGTGGACCTGCTCGACGTCGGCGGTCCCGCCTTCACCGGCACCACCCACCTCGTCGGCACGGACGACACCGTGGGCCCCTACGTCGTCGAGTCCACCATCGACGACCTCTCGGGCGTCGCCGAGCGTCATGCCTACTACACCTCCAGCGTCGCCGGCGGCCCGTTCGAGCTGCCGCTGACCCTGGTCGACGCGGACGCCGGCCGCTGGCGCGCCGAGATCCCCGGACAGCCCCTCGGCGCCCGCGTCCAGTACTGGCTGACGGCCGTCGACGAGTTGGGCCTCGCGGCGGCCGACCCGCCGGGCGCCCCCTGGCCCTGCTACAGCTTCCAGGTGCAGGCGGTCGCCGTGCTGGTGGACGAGGACTTCGAGTCCGGCGTCGGCGACTGGCACGTCAACCTCGACGGCCAGGACGGCGTGCAGCTCGGTGCGTGGGAGTACGGCGACCCCGTGGGCACGTACGGCAGCGGCGGCGACCCGGTGCAGCCCGAGGACGACCACACCCCCGCGCCCGGCGTCAATTGCTGGTTCACCGGGCAGCACGTGGCCGGCCAGAGCGTCGGCTACGGCGATGTCGACGGCGGGCCCACCACCCTCTGGAGCCCGGTCTGGAACGTGGCCGGCAGCGGCCTGGTGACGGTGAGCTACTGGCGCTGGTTCTCCAACGACGCCGGCAGCAACCCCGGCGAGGATCCCTGGCAGGTGCAGGTCTCCAACGATGCCGGCGACCACTGGACCGACGTGGAGTACACGTTCGCGAGCGACGCCGCCTGGCAGCAGGTCAGCTTCGACCTCGCCACGTTCTTCGCGGTTCCCGACCAGCTCCGCCTGCGCTTCCTGGCCACCGACGTCGGCAACGGCTCGCTGGTGGAGGCGGCGCTCGACGACGTGCACGTGAGCGCGGTGGCGGTCACGCCCGACCTCGCGTCGCCGACGGTGCAGCTCGCCTCGCCCGACGGCGGCGAGACGTACGCCGAGGGCCAGGTCATGCCGATCGTCTGGACGGCCGCCGACGACGTGGGCGTGGTGGAGGCCCGCATCTCGATCTCGCTCGACGGCGGCGCCACCTGGGGTGATCCGGTGCTGGCCGGACCGTTCGACGGGGGCGCCGCGTGGACCGTGGCCTTGCCCGACGGCGGCAGCCAGCAGGCCCGCGTGCGCGTCGAGGTGCTCGACGGCGCGGGCCGCGTGGCGGCCGATGTGTCGGACGGCGTCTTCACGCTCACCACCGAGACGACCGTGGCGCCGCCGCCGACCGCGCTGGCCCTGGCGCAGAACCACCCCAACCCGTTCAACCCGCAGACGGTGATCGTGTTCGACCTGCCGCGCGCCCAGGACGTGCGCCTGAGCGTGTACGACCTGCAGGGCCGCCGCGTCCGTACGCTGGTGCAGGACGCGCTCCCGGCGGGCCGCCACGAGGTGACCTGGCGCGGCCACGGCGACGACGGGCGGGAGGTGGCGAGCGGGACCTACGTCTACCGGCTGGCGGTCGACGAGGGGGTGCTGGTACGCAAGATGGTGCTGTTGAAGTAGCGCCTCAGGGCCGACGCGCGAGCGTCACCCGAGCGAACTCAGACCGGCCGTCCGCGCGCTCGTTGTCGATGCGCCGGCGCCAGGTGCCGCTGTCGCCGTGATACGCGAAGGTGTTGTGGATCGTCCTGGCGGGTCGCGTGGCCGATCCAGTCGCCGTCCAAGTCCCCGGCGCCGGTGACGTCGAGCCAGAGGCAGGTGTACCGCTGCGTCGGCTCGTCCCAGCCGATGGAGATGATCGTCTCGCAGGCCGGCGCCCCGCGCGCAGCCAGTTCCCGCGCGACCTCGTGGATCTGCAGATACTGCTGGGCGAGCACCCATCGGGCGACGACGTCGCGGACGACCGCGCCGCCCGCGATGGTGCCGGTCGTGAGCCAGGTGCCCACGAGATGACCGAGGAGGGGATCCTCGAAGGTGTCGGGCTGCGCGATCTTCGGCCCGGTCAGCAGGACGCAGAGGGCGAGGAGGGTGGGCTGGCTCGGGAGGAGGGCGAAAATATAGCGAAATAGATGCGCAGGCGCAAGGCGACAATCGCAGCGACATCCGCCGACGGAACCGCGCAACAAGATCAAGAAGAATGATTGAGACGGAAACGCCGATCCCGCCGCCGCCAGCCGGCATGCCCGACACGGAACCCAGCCCCCTCAACCCTCCGCCCGGCGCCTCATCACCGCCGTGAACGTCGTGTCCGCGTCGTCGCCCGGATTGCCGTGCAGCGCCTGCCCCAGCACCTGGAACTCCGGGTGCCGCGCGGCGAACGCGTCGACCTGTTCCTCGTCCTCGGCCACGAACCACGAGCAGGTGGCGTAGACCAGCAGACCGCCCGGCTTCACCGCGGCCGAGGTCACGTCGAGCAGGTGCGACTGCACGGTGGTCAGACCGGTCAGGCCGTCGGGTCGGGCGCGGAGGCGGCCGTCGGGATTGCGGCGCCAGGTGCCGCAGCCCGAGCACGGCGCATCCACCAGCACGCGGTCGAAACCGCCGCGGCGGGCCACCGACTTGCCGAAGTCGGGCAGCGCCTGGCCGTCCCACGGGTAGGCGCGGACGCTGGTGAGGCCGGCGCGCTTGGCGCGCTTGCGGAGCTCGGCGAGGGCGTGCGCGTTGGGGTCGGTGGCGTAGACGGCGCCGGTGCCGCCCATGAGCGCGGCCAGCTGCAGGGCCTTGCCGCCGCCGCCGGCGCAGGCGTCCCACACGAAGTGGCCGGGTTCGGGCGCCACCATGACGCCGATGGCCTGGCTGGCGAGGTCCTGGATCTCGACGTGACCGCGGCGCCAGCACTCGAGCTCGAAGATGCCGCGGTCGCCGGTGGCGGCGATGGCGTCGTCGAGGACCTCGGTGCGGAAACCGGCGTGGTGCAGCTCGGCGAGCACGTCGTCCAGGACGCCCGAATCCTGCAGGCGCAGCCAGAGCGGCGGGCGGAGGATCTGGCGGTCGATGAAGAGGTGGCGCTCGGTGTCGGACCAGCCGCAGCGTTCGGCGCGCGCATCCACCTCGGGGGCCAGGGCGTCCGGCAGTCCCACCCACAGCAGGCGGGCCGCGGTGCCGCCGTCGCGGGCGAGGTCCTCGCGGATGCGGTGCCAGTCGCCCACGGCGCCGGCGATCGGTTCCTGCAAGCGGGGCGGGTTCGCGCCGGCCTCGCGCAGGCGCAGGAACACCCAGAAGAAGAGGTCGCGGGGTTCGAGGCGGCCGAGACGCCGCCAGGCGTCGCCGAGGTCGCCGAGGCCGCGGCGGGCGTGCTGCACCACGCCGAGGGGCGACTTGCCGCTCGACTCCGCGCACAGCAGGGCGAGCCAGGCGAAGCGGACGCCGTCGGCCAACGCGGCGCCCAGCCAGAGCCGCTTCTCGCGGGGCAGGCCGTCGAGGTCGCCGAGGGTGCGGGCGAGCCAACGGTCCAGGGGCGGCGGCGTCGGCTGGCCGACGTACTCCGCCCAGAGGTCGAACAGCCGCGGCAGCAGCAGCGCCTGGTCGCTCTGGGAGCGGTGGCCGGGGCCGCCGGGACGGCCGCCGCGGGGGCGCGGGCGGCCCGGACGGGGTCCGCGCGGGCGGACGGGACGCGGTGAGGTCATGATCGCCTCCGCGGCTGGCGTGGCTTGCTCTTGCCGATCCGCTTGCCTGATCCCCGGGCCGGCAGCTTCCGCGCCCGCCGCTCGGCGGCCGGAGCCGGCTCCGAGGCGCCCAGGAACTTCGGCAGCACGTGCATGGCGCCGAGCTCGAGGAGCGCGGCCTCGAGCAGCTTGCGGTTGGCCGGCCGATCGTACTGCAGGAGCGCACGCTGCATGCGTCGTTCCTGCAGCGAGCGCGGCACGTGCACACGCTTGCGGGTCAGCGGGTCGCTGCCGGTATGGTACATCGCCGTCGCCCGGGTCATGGGCGTGGGGATGAAGTCCTGGATCTGCTCGGGCTTGATGCGCCGCTTGGCCAGGTAGAGCGCCAGCTTCAACGCCTGCTGCAACGAGCTGCCCGGGTGCGAGGCGATGAAGTAGTTGACGATGTACTGCTGCTTGCCGGCCTTGAGCGACGCGGCCCGGAAGCGCTTGACGAACTCCTCGTACACCGCGAACCGGGGCTTGGCCATCAGGCCGAGCACGTGGTCGTCGCAATGCTCGGGGGCCACCTTCAAGAGGCCGCTCACCTGGTGGGCCGCCACCTGCTCGAGGTAGCGGCGGTCGCTGTCGCGCACCAGGAGGTCGAAGCGCAGGCCGCTGCCCAGGAAGACGTGCTTGACGCCGGGCACTTCGGCCAGCTTGCGGTACAGCGGGATGGCGCGGTCGTAGCCCAGCTGCAGGTGCTCGCAGCGTTCGGGCAACAGGCAGTGCTTGTTCTGGCAGAAACGGCCCTGGTCCCAGCGCTTGCAGCGGGCGCCGTAGAGGTTGGCGGTGGGGCCGCCGACGTCGGTGATGGTGCCCTTGAAGTCGGGGTCGGCGGCCATCCGCCGCGCCTCGGCCAGGATCGACCGTTCGCTGCGCGAGGTGACGATGCGCCCCTGGTGCGAGGTGATGGCGCAGAAGGAGCAGTCGCCGCAGCAGCCGCGGTGGGCGGTGATCGAGGTGCGCACGGTCTCGAGGGCGGGCACGCCGCCGGCCGCGTCGTAGTCCGGGTGCCAGCGGCGCTGGAACGGCAGTTCGTAGAGGGCGTCGAGCTCGGCGGTGGTGAGCGCGGGCGCGGGCGGGAACTGGACCACGATGCGGTCGCCGTGGGGCTGCACCACCGGACGCGCGGTGGCCGGGGCCAGCTCGCGCTCGGCGAGGCGGAAGGCCTCGTTGTAGGCGTCACGGTCGCCGGCCACGGTCTCGTAGGACGGCAGGACGACCGCGCCGTCCGGGGCCTGGCCGGCCGCGCGCACCACGACGGTGCCGGGGATCCCGTCGAGCGAGTCGACGGGTTCGCCATCCGCCAGCCGCCGGGCGATCGCGAGGATCTGCGACTCGCCCATGCCGTAGACCAGCAGGTCGGCGCGCGCGTCGACGACGAGCGAGCGGCGGACCTTGTCGTCCCAGTAGTCGTAGTGCGCGAGACGGCGCAGGCTCGCCTCGGGAGGCCGCCGAGGACGATGGGAGCCAGCGCCTCGCGCGGTTGGCGTAGACCAGGGCGGCGCGGTCGGGACGGCGGCCGGCCTGGCCGCCAGGGCTGAAGTCGTCCTGGCGGCGGCGCTGCTTGCCGGCCGACAGGTTGGCGAATCATGGAATCCACGTTGCCGCCGGTGACGCCCACGAACGCTTCGGTGCGCCGAGGGCAGCGAACGGCGCGGCGATACCAGTCCGGCTGGGCGATGATGCCCACGCGCCAGCCCGCCCGCTCGAGCACCCGGCCGACGAAGCGCCGAGAGGCGGGATGGTCGACGTAGGCGTCGCCGCTGACGAGCGACGTCGCACCGATCCCAGCCGAGGGCGTCCATCTCCTGCCGCGGGTGGGCAGGAACGCGGCGAGGGTGGCGGCGGGCTGGCGGCGTGGCATGGGCGGACCTTCTGTCGGGAGTGATCTGATCCGCAAAGGTGGCTGGCGGGAGGGCGGGTTGTGTGCCGCGCCTACCCGCCGGCCTTCCTCACCGTCTCTCGGCGATCCGCGCCTCGTACTCGCCAGCCTGCCTCTGGCGCCCCAGCGTCCGCAGCACCGGCAGCAGGGCCTCGAGGTCCTCGACGAGGTCGGGGTGGTCGGGACCGAGGGCCGCCACGTCGATCGCGTACATCCGCTCCAGCGCGGCCAGCGCCTGCTCCGGTTCGCCCTTGCGGGCGTAGTAGTCGCCCAGGTTGTAGAGGGTCAGGGCGACGATCGGGTGGTCCTTGCCGTAGACCCGCTCGCGGGTGGCCAGGGCCCGGTCGAGCAGCGGCTTGGCGGCGTCGAGGTCGCCCAGCTCCATGGTCAGACGGCCGAGGTTGTTCTCGGCCTGGGCCACGGCCGGGTGGTCGGGGCCGTCGTTGCGGATCTGCACGTCGAGGGCGCGTTCGAACAGCGGCCGCGCGTCGGCCAGGCGTCCCTGCCGTACGATGGCGATGGCCAGGTTGCTCAGCGCCCTGGCCACCAGGGGATGCTCGGGACCGTAGACGGTCTCGCGGATCGCGAGGGCCTCGCGGGCGGCAACCTCGCCTTCGGTGAAGCGGCCGGCGAAGTCCAGGGCGACGGCCCGGTTGGAGAGGGCGTCGGCCGTCTGGTTCGTTCACGTCGCCGTAGATGCGGCGGGCGGCGGCCACGGCGTCGTCGGGATGATCAGGGCCGTGTCCACCTGGGCGTCGATGCATCTTGACCTTGGCCAGGTTGCTGAGCAGCGGGATCGGGCCGCGCGCCGGGATCGCCCGGCGCCGAACGGATAGCGCGAGGGCGCGGCGGATGTTGCGTTCGGCCGCGGCGAACTCCTTGGCCTCGCCAGGGTACCAACCGTGATGGAGCAACCCGGTGAGCGGAGTCGTCGGTGTCGTCGGGATCGACCCGCTCCAGAACCAGGGCTTCCTCGTAGGTCGCGCGGGGTGCTGATCGTCGCCGGTCCTGGTAGATCTGGGCCGAAGCAGGCCGAGCTGCGCGCGAGGTCGAGATCATCCGCGGGATCGGGGTTCGCCCGGCGCAGCCAGCAGCAGGCGCTGCCCTCGACGAGCTCGCGCCTCGATGTTGAGCGCAGCTGCCGGTACACCGCGCCGATGACGTGCATCATGCGGGCCTGCATGGTAGTTCGTCGAAGCCGGCTCGGTGGCCACGCGCTCCGGCGCCCGCGTCGAGGATCTGGCGGGCGGTCACCCGTCTCGCCGCTGGTGCGTGTGGGGTCGGAGCTGCCGAAGATGTCGACCAGGAAGTCGGCGGTGCGGTTGGCCGTCTCGGCCTCGGTGCGGGCCTGCCGCTCGGCGGCCATGGCCCGCTTCAGGTTGTGCTCGGCGCGCACGTAGAGCCCGCTCATGCCGACGGCGCCGACCACGAGCAGCACGACGATCGCGGCCGCCGCGGCGAACGGGGCCTTGCGCCGCGCCACCAGCTTGCGCAGCTGGTACATGGTGCTCGGCGGCCGCGCCAGGATGGGCTGCGAGGTCAGGTAGCGCTCGAGATCCTCCGCCAGGGCGGCGGCGCTGGCGTAGCGTTCGTCGGCATCCTTGGCCAGGGCCTTGGCGACGATGGTCTGCAGGTCGGTGTCGGGGCGGCCGGGGCCGAGCCAGCCGTCGCGCAGGTTGCGGGGCGGGGCCTCGCAGATCGTGCGGACGGCGTCGACGATGGAGGTGCGCGACGTCTCGTACGGCAGCGCGCCGGTGAGCATCTCCTGGAGGATGACGCCGAGGGCGTAGACGTCCGAGCGCACATCCACCGCCGCGGTGTCGCCGCGGGCCTGCTCCGGGCTCATGTAGGGCAGGGTGCCGGCCATGGTGCCGGGCTGGCTGAACATGGTCTGCTGGAACTCGTCGGCGTCGACGACCCGGGCGAGCCCGAAGTCGAGGATCTTCACGGCGGGCGCCGCGTCGGGGTCGGCGGGTTGCACCACGAGGTTGGCGGGCTTGAGGTCGCGGTGGATGACGCCGCGCTGGTGGGCGTAGTGCACGGCGTGGCAGATGGCGGCCATCATGCCGAGGCGTCGGTTCAGGTCGTCCCGGCCGAAGGGGGTCGGAGCGGCGCGCAGCCAGGCCGCGAGGGTGGGACCCTGCACCAGCTCCATGGCGAGGTAGTGCTGACCGCTGGCGGTGGCGCCCACCTCGTAGATGGCGGCGATGCCGGGGTGCTGCAGACGGGCCAGGGTGTCCGCCTCGCGGCGGAAGAGGCGCAGCCGCAGGGGGTCGGCCACCGGCCCGCCGCGGATCACCTTGAGGGCGACGGGGCGGTTGGGGTGGTGCTGCCGGGCCAGGAAGACGACGCCCATGCCGCCCTCGCCGAGCTTCTCGCCGATGGTGAAGCCCGGGATCGTGAGGCTCGCCGCCGCGGCCGGGTCGGTCGGCGGCAGGCCGAGCGTGTGGTCGTCGGCGTCGGACGGCCGGGTGGGCTGGTCGTGGTGGTCGGGACCGGTCACGGCGGACCTCGTCGGGACGAAGGACGGCTGAGGTGAGCTGATCGAACACGAACAAGAAAGGTCCAACGAGGTCGGACGGCACCCGGGGCGGGCGTTGCGCCGCCGTTCGGACCCGCTGCCATCATGCCGTACGCGGCGAACCGACGAGCCCGGACCTCACCGCGTCAGGACCATCCGCCCCGTCAGCGCGCGCGCACCGTCCGCGCCGCCGGACCGTCCTCCCAGGTCCAGCCGATACAGGTACACCCCGGCCGCCGCGCGATCGCCCTGGCGGGTCCGCCCGTTCCAGGTGGCCAGATGTTCGCCCGGCGCCACGGTTCCGTCCACGAGCGTCGCGACCTCCCGGCCGCGCAGGTCGTAGACCGCGAGCCGGACGGTGCCCGTGGCCGGCACCGCGTACCGGATGACGGTCGACGACCGGAACGGGTTGGGCCGGTTCGCGCCGAGCCCGAGACCGGCCAACGCCGTGCCCGGGTCGGATACGCCGACCGTCCCGTAGGCCTCGGCCAGCGCGTTGCGGACCACCTGCTGGAGGATCGGGTCCTCGACCAGGCTGCCGCCGAAGCTGATGGACCCGGCGCAGAAGACGAAACCGCCCGCCGGCGTCTGGTAGTAGGTCATGTCCGCGCCGTAACCCCCCGCGTTGAGGCCGCGGGCGAGCAGCTCGAGGTTGGCCGGCGGGATGCCGCGGTCGTCGGCGCCGCCGCCGGAGACGATGACGCCGTCGGGCGCGAGGCCCGCGATGGAGGTGTCCATCTCCCAGCCGCTCGCCCCGCCGCCGTTGATGCCGCCCGCGCCGATGGCCTGGCCATCGACCACGCCGGTGCCGGCGAACAGGTGGTGGTCGGCCTGGAGCACGCCGAGCGGCGCGAAGGTGAAGTAGTTGTCGTAGCGATAGGCCACGCCCAGGACCGCGCGCTCGGGCCGCGGCGGCGTGAGGTTGCGGAAGTAGGACGGCTCGCGAGCGGGGTAGCCGCCGGCCGGGAACAGGGTCAGCTGGGTCGCATCCGGCGACAGCACCACCTGCTCGAAGATCCCGTTGCCCGCCATGTAGAGCACGCAGCCGCCGCCCGCGAGGTAGGCCTCGAGGTTGTCGAGCATCTCGAGGGTCCAGTACTCGGGGTGGGTGTCGAGGATCAGGCCGCGGTAGGCGGCGAGGTCCGGGATCCCCGCATGGAAGTCGATGTCGGTGAACACGTCGAAGCGGTAGCCCGTGGTGGCGAGCCAGTCGAGCACCCAGAGCTCGGCGCGCGTCAGGTGGTTGACGCCGCCCGCGTCGCGGGGCGCCGCGCCGGGGTTCGGCCGCAGGTAGCTGACCGCGTGGGCCGGCGGCGTGGTGTACTTCGAGGCGCCGCCCCAGTCGTTGTAGGCGTTCCAGGTGTGCGTGTTGGCGAGGACGGCGAAGTCGCCGGGCGCGTCGGGCCCGGGCTTGACGACGAACGGGATGTCGACCACGCGGCCCACCTCGTCGGTGCACTCGGCCGCGTAGATGCCGGACGGCCAGTCGGCCGGAACCTGGAACTGGAACGAGGGCGACCAGCCGCAGCCCGTCTGCCACGGTTGGGCGGGCACGGCCTGGAGCTGCGCGGTCTGGCCCGTCGCGACGGTCAGCGGGATGGCCGTGTTCTGATCGCCCGAACGCTGGAAGCCGACGTACCTGACGCTGTAGTCGGCGGGGCAGGAGACCTGGAACGCGATGGCCTCGCCGGGGGCGGCCGAGAGCGGCCAGGCGTAGCCCTCGAGGGTCGCGGCGGCGGCGGCGGTGGTGTTCTGGAACCACCCGTCGCCGACGGTGGTCGGCCCCGCCCAGGTCGGGCTGCCGTCGCGGTAGCCGAGGTGCCGGTACCAGAGGAGGACGCCGTCGAAACGCCGGGCATAGACGACGCCGGCCGCGCTGGCGAACACCTGCCGGAAGCCGTTCCAGCTCGAGCCGACCGTCGTCGGGCCGTCCCAGACGAAGCTGCCGTCCGCGCGGCCGAGGTGGCGGTACCAGAGCAGGGTGCCGTCGGCCTGGATGCCGTAGATCGCGCCGCCGTCGCCCGCGAAGACCGCGGTGAAATCCTGCCAGCCGACGCCGACCGTCCGCGGGCCCTCCCACGTGTTGGCGCCCGTCAGCCAGCCGAGGTGCCGGTACCAGACCAGGACGCCGTCGTTCCGCAAGCCGTAGAGGATCCCGTCGCCGCCGCTGAACACGGCCCGGAAGTCCTGCCAGCCGGAGCCGACGGCGACCGGGTCGGCCCACTGGAAGCTGCCGTCGTGGAAGCCCAGGTTCTTGTACCAGAGCAGGGTGCCGTCGGTCCGGACGGCGTAGATGACGCCGGCGCCGGCGGGCACGACGGCCTGGAACGACTGCCACCCGGAGCCGACGGTCCGGGGGCCGACCCAGGACGCCGAGCCGTCCGGGCTGCCCAGGTGTTCGCGCCATTCGAGGGCGCCGTCGGCGGCGACGGCGTAGATGTACTGCGCGGCCGCGGGCGAGGGCAGGACGCCGCTGGCCAGCAGCGCCGCCAGGATGCACGAGGTGAGGACTCGACGATGTGACATGTCATGCCTCCGTCTTGGGCGCCTTGGTTCCGGCGGCGTCGGGATGGCGCCGTCGGTTGGGGTCGATCGGGTGATCGCGGTCGGCCGCATCGAGGGAGTCGGGTGATCGCAACGCGCAGGCGAGGGTCCCCGGCAGGTCAGGTGGCAGGACGGGCAGGAGCGCGGACGCTCCGGCTTCGAGCTCGTTCTGCGGGGCCTTGCCAGCCGGGAACTGGCGCGACGTGCGGAAGAACGAGGTGCCGAGAACGCCCGGTATCCGGGCGCCGGACTCGGCGTCGGCAGGGGGCGGTGCGGCCGGTCACGGAGCCGTGGCGGGTTCGCCGCGGGAGGAACGCGGGACAGCGATCGGATGAACCGGTCCGCATGGCGAAGGTCCTCGCGCTGGGGTCTGGACACGTTGGCTGCGGGACAGCCAGGACCCTCTGCGGCCGGAATGATGCTCATCCAGGGTGCTGATGGACGATCTTGGTCCCGCAGGGCGATGGGCGGCCGAGGGGCCGCCCATGAAACAGGACAAGTCGACACCAGTATATCTGGATTTCCGGGGCCGGCAAGTGAGGCCGTCGCGGGGATCCGGACGCGCTTCGATCAGCGTCAACGCAGGGCCGTGGAACGCCGCGTGCTGATGCGATCGCCGGCGCTCGGACCGCGACGGTCAGACCGGCACCTTCACCACCAGCTTCCGCACCGGCGCGGGCGCGCCGACGGCGAGCTGCGGCATGTGCGCGTCGTCGGGCAGGAAGATCATGAACGAGCCGGGCTCCAGCGTCAGCAGGTCATGTTCGCCGACCAGCGCCTGGAAGTCCCGGGCCTCATCGTAGTCCGCGGCCGCGCACCCGTCACGATGACGCACGCCGATCCGCTCGCGGCCCGACGCCACGATCTGGATGTCGACGCAGCGCCGGTGGCACTCCAGGACACCCTCGCCGGGGGGCCTGGTGAGGTACTCGCTCACGCCGACCCGCACGCCCCGGCCGAGGTCGTGTTCGCCCACGCCGAGCGCCGTGAGCCGGCCCGACGCGAGCGCCGCCGCGACATGGCCGAACAGCGGATGCACGCCCACGTAGAGGCCGAAGTTCTCCAGGCGATCGTGGATCACGCGTCGGTCCTCTCGATCATGCTCAACGCACCTCGAACCACGGCGGGCACTCGTAGCGATGGACGATCTCCTCGCCGGCGGCGATGGGCCGGATGGCGACGAAGGTGATCGTGTCGGCCATGCGATCGCGCCGCGTCTCGGCGTTGGGTTCGTCGGAGTGGTTGTAGATGAGGCTGTAGCCGAGAGGGATGGCGCAGTTGTCGCCGCCCCAGTCGAAATAGTAGTCCCGGAGCGTGGTGTGGTTCAGCAGCTCGTACTGGCTGTCCTTCAGCACGACCACCGGCGCGCGCTCGATCGCCTGGCCGGGGGCGAAATCGCGCAGCGCGAACACGCCGCGGCCCTTGCCCGGGACCTCGCGGATCTCGATCTGGAAGCCCATCCCGGTGGCATTCATCGGTTCCTGGTGCGGTTTCATGTCATGTCCGTTTCCGCAGCTCGCTGATCAGCTCGATCTGGATCTCCTGGATCGCGACGAGCCGCTCCCACTGGTGGGAAAGGAGGTGGTCGATCTTCTGGTGCAGGTGACGGATCTCGAGCTCCGCCTTGAGGTTGACCTGGTAGTCGCGCCGCGCGTGCAGGCGGTCGCGGTCCTCCTGCCGGCCCTGGCTCATCATGATGATCGGCGCCTGGATGGCCGCCAGGCAGGAGAGCACCAGGTTGAGCAGGATGAAGGGGAACGGGTCGAACGGCTTGTGGACGAGCGCGATCGAGTTCAGGGTGATCCAGATCAGGAGCACCGCGCCGAAGCCGATGATGAAGGCCCAGCTGCCGCCCACGGCGGCGATGCGGTCGGCCAGCCGCTGCCCGAAGGACAGGCCGGCCTGGAGCTCGTCGTCGGGGTTGCGGGAGAGGATCTCCTGCTCGTGCAGGCTCTCCACCACCTCGCTCTCGAGCGAGGTCAGCTCGCCTTTCTCCTCGGCCAGCAAGGACTGCACGTAACGGTGCCGGTAGAGGTTGAGGTCGTCCATGCAGATCCAGCCGTCCTCGTCCCAGCTGCCGGTGTCCTGCCGGATGAGCTCGGCGACGGCGGGGCGGACGAGCACCCCGGGGCGCAGGCGGTCCGCCTTCTGGATGTGGCAGATCTGGCAGGTCCGGTGCTTCGCGATCGGCGTCATGAGCGCTCCTTCGGGGTTCGCGGTGGCGCCCGGCGACATCGTGCCGGGCCGATCGTGGTCGCCACGATAGACCAACTCGCGCGGCGTTGCATCGCGGATTCTCCCGATCGCCGGTGCGCCCGCCGCTCCGCACAAGATGATGCCCCACAACCAGACCGATCTGCTCTATGATGGGGGCTCGACCGTCGCCGCCTCGCCCCAGCCCGGGAGATGACCCATGCGATCGAATCCTACCTGCCGCCGCGGCCCGCGCGCCGCGCTCTGCCTGGCGCTCGCCGCCCTGGTGCTGCTGCCGTCGCTGGCGCTGGCCGGCGACTGCCTCACCCCCCAGCTGCCCCGCCCGGCCGGCGATCCGGCCGCCATCCGCGCCGACCTCGCGGCGCGCGGCCTGTGGCACAGGAACGGCGGTCCGGCCCTGTCGCCTCCGCCGGATCCTCAGGTGGGCGACACCTGGCTCTGGTACGTCTGGAACCTCGGCGGCTTCCCCACGGCCACGCTCAAGCCCGCCACCGTCCGCGGCCTCGGCGAGCACTGCTACGTCGTGGTCGACGACGACGAGTGGAACGTCACCATGACCCAGGCCGACGTCGACCGCATCGTCGAGAACTTCGACCTCTCGAGCGTGGGCCAGTTCTCCGACCAGGGCATCTGGGACCTCGACACCGCGCACTTCGGCGATCCGCCGAACCCCCTGGACGGCCTCGACCGGATCTTCCTCTTCTACTACCGCTTCAACATCTCGGCCGACGGCTTCTTCTGGGTGTACGACCAGTTCCCCGACGGGTCGCAGCCGTTCGCCAGCAACGAGTGCGACGTGGTCTACATGGCCACCGACACCGGCCAGCCCGCCAGCGACTACATGCTCGCCGTCGCGGCCCACGAGTTCACCCACCTGATCATGTTCGCCAGCGACAGCAACGAGGCGCTGTGGATGGAGGAGGGCCTGGGCGAGCTGGCCATGTGGCTCTTCGGCCGGCCCGACACGATCTCGTCGTTCAACAGCAATCCGGACAACAGCCTGATCAACTGGGGCAGCGCCTGGGCCGACTACATCCAGACCTACCTCTGGACCCTCTACTGCTACGAGCGGTTCGGCGGCCAGCCGTTCATCCGTGCGCTGTGCTTCGAGCCCGCCGACGGCCTCGCGGGCTACCAGGCCACGATCGACGCCTTCGGCTTCCGCACGCCCACCGCCGACGTCTTCGGCGATTGGTCGGTGGCCAACTACATCGACGACGTCTCCGTGCCGGACGGTCGGTACGGATACGTCGGCACCGATCTGCCGGCGTTCAACCCCTGGCGCACCCATGCCACCTATCCGGTCAGCAGCTCGGGCAGCGTCCAGGCGTACGCCACCGACTACGTGCGGCTGCGCGATCTCGCATCGAGCCCCACGGTGACCTTCGACGGTTCGGACGCCGCGGCCTGGCGCGTCAGCCTCATCGCCCTCGCCGACGGCCTGCCCACCCTGGTGCAGCCGCTGGCCCTCGACCCCGCGGGCGCGGGCACGCTCGACTTCGCGGCCGCCGCGGGCTACGACGAGGTGATCATCTCGGTGGCCAACGTCAGCACCACCAGCACGGGAATCTACACCTACCAGGTGGATCAGGGCGTGACGGGGTCGCCGCTGCCGGCCGCGGCGGCCACGGTGGCGGCGTCGCCCAACCCGTTCAACCCCCGCACCGAGCTGAGCTTCGCGGTGCCGGCGGCCGGTCCGGTGCGGCTGCGCATCCACACGCCGGACGGCCGCCTCGTGTCCACGCTCGTGGACGGGACGCTGCCCGCCGGTGAGCACCGGGCGCCCTGGCTCGGCCGCGACGACGCGGGCCGCGAGGTCCCGTCGGGCACCTACCTGGTGCAGCTCGTCACGGCCGCCGGCGCGAGCACGGCCAAGCTCATGCTGGTGCGTTGACGGGCTCCGGAGCGATCACGGCGCGGCCCCCAGGTCGGTGGGCTGCGCCGTGATCCAGCCCTGCGCCTGCTGCCCCGCGATCACGTCCACCGGCGCCTGCCCGTGGTAATCCAGCAGTTCTCCCAGCGTGGTGAAGCCCTGCTGTTGCAGGCGCGGCAGCATGCGGAAGAACAGCTCGGCCGTCACCAGGGCGTCGCCCAGCGCGGTGTGCCGGCCGTGGACGTCGATCCGGTAGAGGCCGGCCAGGTTCTCGAGGTCGTAGTTGCCGAGGGTCGGATTGAGCAGCGAGGCGAGCCGCAGCGTGTCGATGAACACCGGCGCGCGCCAGGGCTGCCCGTGGCGGCGGCACTCCGCGTGCAGGATGGTCAGATCGAACGGCACGTTGTGGCCCACCACGACGCGGTTGCGCGCCAGGCGCTGGAAATCGGCCCAGACCTCGGGGAACGCGCGGCCGTCGCGCACCATGCGGTCGGTGATGCCGTGCACGCGCGTGGACGCCGGGGGGATCGGCCGTCCCGGATCGACCAGCGAGTCCATCAGCCGGCTGCGGAAGAGCCGCGTTCCGTGCGCGCACACCGCACCGAGCGAGACGATCTGGTCGACCCGCACGTCGAGGCCCGTGGTCTCGGTGTCCATGATCACCGTCGGCAGCTCGACGAGCGGCACGTCGCGATGCAGCGGCGCGGTGGCCGGCGGGACGTCGTGCAGCTGCAGGTCGAACTCCACGCCCGGACGGTGCCGGGCCAGCTCGACCGGCGGAAAGATCAGGATGGCGCCCTCGTCGTCGGGCAGCGTGGTCACGCGGCCCTGGAGCGACACGCCGTCCAGCCGCTCGAACAGCGCCTCGACCGCGCGGCCCGCCCGCTCGGCCCGGGCCATGGCCGCGAGCACGCTCTCGCGGGTGAGCGCGGCGTAGAGCGAGGTGCCGACCCGGGTCCGCTCGGCGCCGAGCAGCTCGTGGGCGGTGCCGTTCAACAGGCTCACCTGGCCCTGCTCGGTGATCACCACGACCCCGCTCGCGAGGGCGCCGAGGACGGCCACCAGGCGCCGGTCCGGGCCCTGGCGCTCGCGGCTGACGGCGTCCTGGTAGAGCGCGAGCGAGCCCAGCATGGTCTCGACCTCGGCCGGCGTGTCGTCGGCCAGCGAGGCCGGCAGGGTGGCCTCGCGGTCGGCCACCACGTTCAGGACGGCCGTGCGGATGGTCTCGATGCCGCGGCCGAGGGCGTCGGCCGCCCACCAGCAGCGCAGCAGCAGCACCAGGGCGGCGACGAAGGTGCCTGCGCCCACCAGCAGCGAGAGCGGGTTCGCGGGACGCTGGGCCACGGCGTCGGGCAGCAGCACCAGGGCTCCGGCGGCGGCGCAGGCGCCGGCCCAGACCAGGGAGCGCTTGATGATGCGGTAGGCCGGATCGCGCATGGCGGGATCTTTCATGAACGGCCGCGATCCCGACGACCGCGGCCACGGCGATCATAGAGGCGGCGCCGACCGGAGCCAAGGGAGGAGTTGGTTGGTCGCTTTTCCTGTGCGGGCGACGGTGGTACAGTGGCGGCGGTCCCTTCAACCCGTGAGGCGGTCAGATGCTCAGCCGTCGTCCCGTCCGTTACCTCGTCGGCCTCGTGCTCGGTGGTTGCGCCGGCCTGAGCTTCACGCTCAGCGTCGTGCCCACCGCGCTGCACCTCGGTCGGATCGCCGGGCAGCTCGAGCTCACCCGCGCGGTGGCGCCGCTGTGGCCGTGGACCGTGCTGCTCTGGGCCTCGGGCGGCCTGACGGCCGCGCACCTGGGCGCGCCGCGGCCGGCGGCGGTGACCCTGGCCTGCCTCGGACTGGGCTCCGGGCTCCTGCTCGTGCTCTTCGGGCCGGGACTCACGGGCTCGACCGCCGCGTTCGGCGGCGCGGCCGGCGTGATCTACGGCGGCCTGGCCGGGCTGATCCTCGGACGCGTGCTCGGACCCCGGCCGGCAGAGGATCGCACATGAGCCGGGAATTGCAGACGTTCCTGCGACGGCATCATCCGTTCACCCTGCTCTCGTCGGCGGAGCTCGAACTCGTGGAGGCGGCGGCCGTGGACCGCCGGTTCGCCGACGGCCAGTCCGTCCTCGTCCAGGGCGGCGACACCAGCGCGTACCTCTACCTCGTGGCCGCGGGCCAGGCCCGCCTCGCACGCGACGGCCAGACGCTGCAGCTGCTCGAGGAGGGCGACTGCTTCGGCTACCCCTCGATCATCAACCAGGCGCCCGCCGCGTTCGACGTGGTGGCCGAGGACGACCTCGTCGTGCATGCCGTCCCCGCGGCCACCTTCGTCGAACTGCTGGGCAACCCCGGCTTCGCCGAGTTCTTCCTGCAGAGCCTGGGCCAGCGCCTGCAGCGGCTCACCGGACTCGGCACGGCCACCCCGGGCGGCGAGCTCACCATCAGCCTCGGCGCCCTGGTGCAGCGGCCGCCGGTGACCATCGCGCCCGAGGCCACCGTGGCCGACGCCGCCCGCCGCATGCGCGACGCGCGCGAGGACGTGCTGCTGGTCGTGTCCGATCCGCCGGGCATCATCACCGACCACGACTTCCAGGTGAAGGTGCTCGCCGCGGGCCACGGGCCCGACCTGCCGGTCGCCCGGGTGATGTCGCGGCCGCTGCGGACACTGCCCGCCGACACGCCCGTCCATGGCGCGCTGCTCTTCATGCTGGAGACGGGCATCAACCACCTGCCCGTCACCGGCGATCAGGGCGTGCTCGGCATCGTGACCGCGACCGACCTCCTGCGCCACCAGACCCGCAGCCCCTTCTACCTCGCCCATCGCCTCGAGCACCTCGATGACCCGGCCACCCTGGCCGGCTACGGTCGGCATTCGGCCCGGATGGTCGAGCAGCTGTTCGACGGCGGCCTGAAGGTGGGCCAGATCGGCCGCCTGCTGTCGAGCCTCAACGACGCCCTCGTACGCCGCCTCTGCCAGCTCGCGGAGGACGCTCTGGGGCCGCCGCCTTGCCCCTACGCCTGGCTGGTCTTCGGCTCGGAGGGGCGCATGGAGCAGGCGCTGCTCACCGATCAGGACAACGCGCTCGTCTACGCCGAGGCGAGCGCGGAGGCCGAGCGCTACTTCGCGGCGCTGGCCGCGCGGGTGGTCGACAACCTGGTGACGGCCGGCTTCCCACCCTGCTCGGGCGGATGCATGGCCACCAACTGGAACCGGACGCTGGAGGCGTGGCGCGGCATCATCGCCGGCTGGATCCGCACGCCCACGCCGGACAACCTCATGGTGTCGTCGATCTTCTTCGACTTCCGCGCCGTCGCCGGCAGCCTGGACACCACGCCCCTGGCCGACCTGGTGGCTGGCGCGGCGGCCAACGACCTCTTCATGGCCCACCTGGCGCGCGTGTCGCTCCGCTTCAAGCCGCCGCTGGGACTCTTCCACCGCATCAGCGCCGAGGACGGGAAGGTGGACGTGAAGAAGCGCGGCCTGGCCTCGGTCGTGGCCGCGGCGCGGGTCTACGGACTCGAGGCGGGCACCCGCGCGCGGCCCACCCGCGAGCGGCTGGAGGCCGCGATCGCGGCCGGCGTGGTGAGCGACGACCTCGGCCACACCCTCATCGAGACCTACCGCTTCCTCCTGCAGCTGCGGCTGCGCGCGCAGCTCGCGGCCGTGAACGCGGGCCAGGAGCCCGAGAACTCGATCCGGCTCGACGCGCTGACCGCGCTCGAGACCCGCCACCTCAAGGATGCGTTCGGGGCCATCAACGAGATGCAGGGGGCCGTGGCGCGGCGGTACCGGACGAGCACGCTCGGCTGATTCGCCGCGGCCACGCGGACGTGCGACGGCGCGCTTCCCGCAGGAAGCGCGCCGTCCGTGTGAGGTCGCCGAGGCCGTCCGGCCGCTAGTGCCCCATGCTCGCGCCGCCGGCGCCGGCGGGCACGCGGATGTCCTCCACCATCGCCTGGATGTGCTCCGGCGGCGGCGGCGTGGACCGCGACACGAGGTAGGCCACCACGAAGTTGATCAGCGCGCCGACCGCGCCGAACGACCCCGGCGAGATGCCGAGGAACCAGTGCGCGGCATCGTCGGGCGCCATGTTGGTGCCCTTGATGAAGAACCAGCCCTTGAACCAGAAGATGTAGACCAGGGTGCTCAGGAGGCCGGCGAGCATGCCGGCGATGGCGCCCTCCTTGTTCATCCGCCGGTTGAAGATCCCCATCATGATGGCCGGGAAGATGGACGAGGCGGCCAGGCCGAAGGCCAGGGCCACGACCTGCGCCGCGAAGCCCGGCGGATTGAGCCCCAGGATGCCCGCCACCACGATGGCGCCCGCCATGGCGATACGACCGGCCAGCAGTTCGGATTTCTCGCTGATGTTCGGCGTGAAGATGCCCTTGAGCAGGTCGTGGGAGATGGCCGACGAGATCGCGAGCAGCAGGCCGGCCGCCGTCGACAGGGCGGCTGCGATGCCGCCGGCCGCCACCAGGGCGATCACCCAGGCCGGCAGCCCGGCGATCTCCGGGTTGGCGAGCACCATGATGTCGCGGTCGACCTTGGTCATCTCGTTGCCCTGCCAGCCGAAGCTCGCCGCCTGCGCATCGAGCCCGGGGCCGTAGTACTGGATGCGTCCGTCGTTGTTCTTGTCCTCGAAGGTGAGCAGGCCCGTCTTCTCCCAGTTGTGGAACCAGGAGGGGGCGTCCTTGTAGACCAGATTGCCGGCGGGCGAGCCCACCGGGCCGGTCTGGATGGTGTCCATGAGGTTCAGGCGGGCCATCGCGCCGACGGCCGGTGCGGTGGTGTAGAGGATGGCGATGAACACCAGCGCCCAGCCGGCCGACGAGCGGGCGTCGCGCACGCGGGGCACCGTGAAGAAGCGGGTGATGACGTGCGGCAGGCCGGCGGTGCCGATCATCAGCGACATGGTCAGCAGGAAGATGTCGAGGGTCGACCCCTTCTGGGTGGTGTAGGCCGCGAACCCGAGGTCGGTGCAGATCAGGTCGAGCTTGTCGAGCAGGAACGATTGGCTGCCCGCCAGATGGCTGCCCAGACCCAGCTGGGGGATCGGGTTGCCCGTCAGGTGCAGCGAGATGAACACCGCCGGCACCGTGTAGGCGAAGATCAGCACGCAGTACTGGGCGATCTGGGTGTAGGTGATGCCCTTCATGCCGCCGAGCACGGCGTAGACGAACACGATGCCCATGCCCACGTACACGCCCGTCGCGAAGGGCACCTCGAGGAAGCGCGAGAACGCCACGCCGACGCCCTTCATCTGGCCGATCACGTAGGTGAGCGAGGCCACGATGAGGCAGAGGATGGCGACGCCACGGGCGCTCTTGGAGTAGAACCGGTCGCCGATGAACTCCGGCACCGTGAACTTGCCGTACTTGCGCAGGTAGGGCGCCAGCAGCATCGCGAGCAGCACGTAGCCGCCGGTCCAGCCCATGAGGTAGACCGAGGCGTCGTAGCCGGCGAAGGCGATGAGGCCGGCCATGGAGATGAACGAGGCGGCCGACATCCAGTCGGCGCCGGTGGCCATGCCGTTGAGCACCGGGTGCACACCCTTGCCGGCGACGTAGAACTCGGCCGTGCTGACCGCCCGGGCGCGGATGGCGATGATGATGTAGAGGAGGAAGGTCGCGCCGACGACGATGAAGGTCATCAACTTGAGATCCATGTGGGGCTCCTTGTCGGGCATGCGCCGGCCGCCGGCGAGCGCGGCGGGCGCGGTCCAGGTCGGCGTCAGTCCTCGCGCACGCCGTGCTTGCGGTCGAGGATGTTCATCCGGTAGGCGTAGAAGAAGATCAGCGCCACGAACGTGTAGATGGAGCCCTGCTGGGCGAACCAGAAGCCCAGCTGATAGCCGCCGATCCGGATCGCGTTGAGGGGTTTGGCCAGGAAGATGCCGAAGCCGAACGAGACCAGGAACCAGATGGCGATGCACAACATCACGAGCCGCAGGTTGGCCATCCAGTACTCTTTCGATTTGCTCATCGTCGCCTCCAGGTCGCGGATGGTTGGGGACCGGGTCGCATGATCTATGGGCAACGAAGGCGCTACATGCCCTCGGTATCGTCCTCGTTCAGGGGCAGGTTGGCGTACTGCCCGACGCGGTGGCTGCGCAGGGCGGTGCGGATCTCGGCGATGATGGACGGGTCGTCGATGGTCGGCGGGGTGACGATCTGTTCCTCGATCGCCAGGCGCCGGATGGTCTTGCGCAGGATCTTGCCCGAGCGCGTCTTGGGCAGGCGCGCCACGACGATCGCCTTCTTGAAGGCGGCCACCGCGCCGATCTGCTTGCGGATCAGCTGCACGAGCTCGGCCTCGAGCTCGGCCGCCGGCGTGGTCACGCCGTCCTTGAGCACCACCAGGCCGACGGGCAGCTGGCCGCGGAGCTGGTCGTCGACGCCCACGACGGCGCACTCGGCCACGGCCGGGTGGCTGCCGATCAGCTCCTCCATCTCGCCGGTCGACAGGCGGTGGCCGGCCACGTTGATCACGTCGTCGGTGCGGCCCATGATGAACACGTAGCCGTCCTCGTCGACGTAGCCGCCGTCGGCGGTGTGGTAGTAGCCGGGGAACGCGGTGAGGTAGCTCTCGGTGAAGCCCTCGGGATTCCGCCACAGGGTGGGCAGGCAGCCGGGCGGCAAGGGCAGCTTGAGGCAGATGTTGCCGGTGTGGCCCGGGGGCAGGATCTTGCCGTCGTCGTCGAGCACGTCGAGCCGGAAGCCGGGCACCGGGAAGGTGGCCGAGCCCGTCTTCACCTTGTGGGGTTCGAGGCCCATGGGGTTGGCCACGATGGGCCAGCCGGTCTCGGTCTGCCACCAGTGGTCGACGATCGGGATGTCGAGCACCTGGCCGAGCCACTCGTAGGTGGGCGGGTCGAGGCGTTCGCCGGCCAGGTAGAGGGTGCGCAGGCTGGAGATGTCGTACTGGCGGCGCAGGTGGGCGTCGGGGTCTTCCTTCTTGATGGCGCGGAAGGCGGTGGGCGCGGTGAAGAAGGCCGCGACGCCGTAGTCCTGGATCACCCGCCAGAACGAGCCCGCGTCCGGCGTGCGCACCGGCTTGCCCTCGTAGAGCACCGTGGAGCAGCCGTGGATCAGCGGTCCGTACACGATGTACGAATGGCCGACCACCCAGCCCACGTCCGACGCCGCCCAGAACACCTCGCCGGGGTTCGTGTTGTAGACCGTCTTCATGGAGTACTTCAGCGCCACGGCGTGGCCGCCGTTGTCGCGCACGACGCCCTTGGGTTTGCCCGTGGTGCCGCTGGTGTAGAGGATGTAGAGCGGGTCGGTGGCCTTGACCGGGACGCAGTCGGCGGGTTTGGCGTGATGCATGAGCTCGTGCCAGTCGACGTCGCGGCCCGGGGTCATGGCGGCCCTGGCCTGGGGCCGCGGGAAGACCACCACCTTCTCGGGCGGGAACTCGGCCTTCGCCAGGGCGGCGTCCACCAGCGGCTTGTATTCGATGACGCGGTCGAACTCGAGGCCGCAGCTGGCGGTGATCAGCACCCTGGGCTTGGCGTCGTCCACCCGCACGGCCAGCTCGTGGGGCGCGAAGCCGCCGAACACCACCGAGTGCACCGCCCCCAGGCGCGCGCAGGCGAGCATGGAGATCACGGCCTCGGGCACCATGGGCATATAGATGACCACGCGGTCACCCTTCTCGACCCCCAGGTCACGGAGTACGCCGGCGAAGAGGGCCACCTCGTCGCGCAGCTCGCGGTAGGTGTAGCGGCGCTTGGTGTGGGCGGCGGCCGAGTCGTAATACAGGGCGATCTGACGGCCGCGGCCGTGGTCGACGTGGTGGTCGAGGGCGATCTGGCAGGTGTTGAGGACGCCGCCCTCGAACCAGCGGTCGTGGCCATGCTCGTCCTGGGTGAGGATCTCGGTGGGTTCCTCGAGCCAGGGGATGAGGCCCATCTTCTGGCGCCAGAAGAAGCGCGGGTTCGAGACGGAGAGCTCATGAACGTGCTGGTAGCGCATGGATTCGGTCCTCCGAGGCTGGCCAGGTGACCGCGACCTCGGAGCAGATTACACTGGATTTACGTAAAATAGAAGAGCGGATTCATCGCTGAGGCGGAGAATGTTCGGCATGCGTTCAGTCGCGAGTCGCGTATCCGAACGGCGTCACCAGATGGCGCGGATTCCGGCTGAGAATTCCCGACCGCGACCGGGCAGCCCCGTCTGGTCGTCGACGCGGGCATCGGCCAGGTTGTCGACGCGGGCCACCAGCTCCAGCGGGCGGCTGGCCGCCAGCAGTTGCCACGAGAGCCGCGCGTGCCAGGTGATGCCGGAGGGCAGGCGGCGCAGTCCGGCGGGCGCGGTGCCGTCGGCGCTCCAGCGCGGTCCGGTGACCCGGGCCTCGATGGCTGCGCCCAGGCCGCGCGGCGGCGACCAGGCGATCTCCAGGCGCGACAGGTAGGCGGGCCGATCCTCGGCCGGGCGCTCCTCGCCCGCGTCCTCGACCCGCGGGTCGAGGATCGTGTGCTGCAACTGGGCGTCGAGGTCGGGCCGCGGCGTCCAGCGGCCGCGCACCTCGAGGCCGGGCACGTCGATGCGGCTGCGGTTGACGCGCTGGAACTGGGTCGCGTCGACCGCCTCGCGCTCGATTCCGCCCTCCAGTCGGGTCATGAAGGCGTCGGCCTCGAGCGACCAGGTGCGGCCGCTGGCGAGCCCGCCAACCTCCACGAGATCCTGCCGTTCGGGGCCCAGGTCCGGATTGACGAGGAAGCGGCCGAGCGCGCCGGAGTAGGCCTCGCGCAGGGCCGGCACGCGGCTGCGGCGGCTCAGGGCCAGGTGCACGGCCTGGCCGGGGGCCAGCTCGCGCGTCGCGCGCAGGCTCACCGCCGGCGCATGGACGGCCGGGCTGCCGGGCAGGTTGCCGGTCTCGGGCGCCGCCGCGTGATCCCAGCCCGCGCCGGCGCGGAGGTGCCATCCCCGGCCCGGCTGGGCCTCGCCCTCGAGGACCAGCGACGTCAACCACTGCGCGTAAGGGAGGGTGGGATCGCCGACCGCGGCGATCTCCCGATGGTGGGTGTAGCGCGCCGCGGCCTGCAGGGCGACCGCGGCCGTGTCGCCCAGCCAGCGCGTCAGGCGCAGGCGCGAATTGCCGGTGCGGTCCCAGCTGGTCTCGACGTCGTCGCCCACGAGCCGGGGCGTACCCCAGCCGTCGGGGCCGCGGGCGTCGATCTCCTGGTGGTGCCAGTCGGCGGCCAGGGTGGCGCCGAGGTCCCAGCCGTCGTTCAGCGGGAGCTCGAGCACGCCGCCGCAGAGCAGCCGTTCGCGCACCGGATAGCGCCAGAAGCGGGCCTCGTCGCCGAGGTGGAGTTCCGGCGGCACGCCCTTCCGCGCCGTCCACGCGGTGGCGAGCAGGCTGAGGCGGCCGGTCTCGCGGACCGGCCGCGCGGCGCGCAGAAGGACCGACGTCTGCCGCAGGTCGCTGTTGAAGCGGGGGTCGCCGGATCCCGGGAGCGGCCAGTGGTCGCGCGTGCGCCAGGCGCCGGCGCCCAGGACCGACCACGTGCCGAGGCGGCGCTGGTGGCGCGCCTCGACCTGGCCGCGGCCGCCGTCGCCCACGAGCAGGCGCAGCTCGGTGTCCTGCGCGCCCGTGAGCGCCGGGGGCAGCAGGCGGACGCTGCCGGCCACGACGCCGGGTCCGTCGAGCAGGCTGACCACGCCGCGCCGGCCCTCGACCGTGCCCACGCCCACGGCGGGCACCGTCTCGAGATCCACGCGCTCGTCCCACGGCAGGTTCAACGGGATGCCGTCGAGGAAGGTCTGCACGTGGCGTTCCGACGCGCCGCGCACCATGGCGTGGGCGTCGCCGCGGGAGTTGATGGTGATGCGGGTGGACGGAAGCAGGCCGCCCAGGTCGGCCATGGATCCGGCGTCCTGCCGTACGACGGCGGGCGCCTCGAGGCGGGTGCGGTCCGGCTGCGGTGGGGCCGTGGCGTCGCCGCGGACCACGAGGTCGGGCAGGTCGACGGCGAGGGTGTCGGCGGGGGCGGACGGTTCGTCGGCGAGGGCGGCGGCGCTCATCAACAGGGCGAGCACGCTGGCGGTCAACAGGCGCAGGGACATGGCGGGCGGCCTCGGCAGGAGTTCGGGTTGTCGCCGGAACGGTCGCCGGCGGGCGGGCCGGGCGCAAGTCCGGTCCTTGACGAAACCGCCCCCGGCCAGCCACCCTGGAGCGGTTCGCTCACCCGCATCGCCAGGAGCCGTGCCATGATCACCAGCCGCCACCTCACCATCCGCCTGCACCACACCGACGCCGCCGGCCTGATCTTCTTCCCGCGCCTGTTCGACCTGGTGCAGGAGGTGCTGGAGAGCGCGATGGCCGAACGCGGCGCGCGCATCGACCAGCGGCTGGCGGGCGACGGGCCGATCATGCCCATCGCGCACTGCGAGGCCGACTTCCGCCGTCCCCTGCGTCTGGGGGACGAGGTGACCATCGAGATGCACTGCGAGAAGGTGGGTGTGAAGTCGCTGAGCTTCCTCTACCGCCTCCTGAATGCGGCGGGCGAGGAAGCGGCGCTCGCGCGCACCGTCCACGTGGCCATGGATCGCCGGACCGGCGAGTCGGTGCCGTTGACGGCGGAGATGCGGGGTCTCGGGGATCCCTGAGCGCCTGCCCAGCGTTCGGGAATCTTGGTGTGACAGCGACCCGGCACCTGGTGTCCGATATCGCCCCACGACCCTGATCTTCGCCCGGGAGGTTTCGCATGGAGAAGCGGCTCGGGACCTTCCTGGGGGTCTACACCCCAACGATCCTGACCATCCTCGGCGTGATCATGTATCTGCGGTTCGGCTGGCTGGTGGGTCACCTCGGCCTCGTCCAGGTGCTGGCCATCGTGCTGCTGGCCCACGTGATCACCATCTGCACCACGCTGTCGTTCTCCTCGGTGGCCACCAACGGACGGGTCGGCGCGGGCGGCGCCTACTACATCATCTCACGCAGCCTCGGCCTGGAGATCGGCGGCGCCATCGGGCTGCCGCTGTTCCTCTCCCAGACCTTCTCGGTGACGCTCTACTCGTTCGGTCTCGCCGAGTCGCTGCGGTTCGTGTGGCCCGATCTGCCGCTGCAGCCGGTGGCCGCGGCGGTGATCGTGGTGGTGGGTGCGGTGTCGCTCTTCGGCGCCGGCGCCGCCCTGCGGTCGCAGGTCGTGCTGATGGTCGTCGTCGGCCTGTCGATCGTGGGCTTCGCCCTCGGCACCATCCTGCGGGGCCAGCTCAGCGGCGTGGCGTTGAGCGACGCCTCGGGCGAGGTGAGCTTCTGGAAGGGCTTCGCCGTGTTCTTCCCGGCGGTGACCGGCGCCATGGCCGGCCTCGGCCTCTCCGGCGACCTCCGCGACCCCATCCGGGCCATCCCGCGCGGCTCGCTGCTGGCGGTGGGCACCGGCCTCGTGCTCTACCTGCTGATCCCCATCGGCCTGGCCGTCGCCTCGCCGGTCGAGCAGCTGCGCACCAACGCGCTGGTCTGGACGACGGTCGCCGTGGGCGGCGCCTGGATCGTGCTGCCGGGTCTGTGGAGCGCCATCTTCTCCTCGGCCGTGGGCTCCATCCTCGGCGCCCCGCGCACCCTGCAGGCGCTGGCCCGCGACGGCCTGGCGCCCCGCTTGCTTGCCGGCGGCCGCGATCCGCGCTGGGAGCTGCTGCCCGGCCTCGTGCTCTCGCTGGTGATCGCCCTGGTGGCCGTCATGCTCGGCAACCTGAACGCCGTCGCCGCCGTGGTGTCGATGTTCTTCCTCACCGTCTACGGCACCACCAACCTCGTGACGGCCTTCGAGACCCTCGGCGGCGATCCCTCCTGGCGGCCCGGTCTGCGCGTCCACTGGAGCATCAACCTCCTCGGCGGCCTGAGCTGCCTGGGCACCATGTTCCTGATCGCACCCGTGGCGGCGACGCTGGCCATCGTGTGCGAGCTCGGTCTGTTCCTGCTCCTGTCGCGCCGCGAGCGCCAGGCCGGCTGGGGCGACGCCCGGCGCGGCCTCTACGAGAGCCTCATCCGCTGGGCGCTGGTGCGTCTGGGCGAGCGTCCGGTGAGCCAGCGCAACTGGCGGCCCCACACCATGGTGTTCGTGCAGTCGCTCGAACGCGACCTGGACCTCGTGCGCTACGCCGACTGGTTCAGCCAGGGCCGCGGCGTGGTCACCGTCTGCCAGCTGCTCGTGGGCGACCTCGACGAGGAGCGCGAGGACCTGCCCGGCCGCCTCGACGACATGAAGGCCGTCCTCCGCGAGGAGGAGCTGGTGGCGTTCCCGGAGATCGACATCGTGGCCGACGTGGTCGACGGCATCGTGAGCGTGGCGCAGGCCAACGGCATGGCCGGCCTCTCCAGCAACACGGTGCTGCTCGGCTGGCCCAGCGACCCCGCCTTGCAGGAGGCGTTCCTGCGCACGCAGCGCCGGCTCGCCCGCCTGCGCAAGTCGCTGGTGATCGGGCGCATCAAGCCGCGGCATCAGTTCCGCCGCATCGGCCGCCAGCGGGAGATCCACGTCTGGTGGGGCGGCCTGCAGCGCAACGGCGACCTCATGCTCCTGCTGGCGTACCTGCTCAGCCGCAACCCCGAGTGGCGCGACGCCCGCGTGCGCATCCTCAGCGTGGCCACCACCGAGACCATGCGCAGCCAGACCCAGGTCTTCCTCGAGCGCATGCTGGCGGTCGTGCGCATCGACGCGGAGTTCGAGATCCTGCTCAAGGACCCCGAACGCAAGGTGCGCGACATGATCCAGCAGGAGAGTGCGCTCGCCGACGTGGTGTTCCTCGGTCTCTCGGCCACGGCCGTGGGCCAGGAAGCCGCCGCCGCCCAGCGGCTCGACCAGCTGGCCGGCGAGCTGCCCTGCGTCTTCTTCGTCCACAACGCGAGCGTGTTCACCGGCGACCTCCTGGACGGCGGCGAGCACGAGGACGTCGACCAGGTGGTACGGGCGCCGCTGCCCGGGCGTACGGGAGGCGACGAGCCGCCCGAGGGCGCCGAATCGGCCCGGCGGGCCCGGGGATAGCCGCGATCGCGACGGTGGCTGGCCCCAGGTGACTTCCGCGGTTCCGGCGGGTCCAGGTTCAGGCATTGTGACCCGGGACGTGGCCGCCACGGGATACGAGCCTATCCTGTGGGCGCTGCGCCAGTCCGGGGGGCTGGCAGTTCCCCCCTTCATGGTCGTGATCTCGCCCCGCCGTCGGCCCGCGTCGCTTCCTGACCGGCCGGCCCGCCCCAGCGCGAACGACCGCTGTCGCCCGAGTGGATCTGGAGGTCGTCGACATGAATTCCGTGAATCGAATCAAGATGCTCACCGGTGTGGTCCTGCTGCTGCTGCTGGCGCAAGCCGGCGCGGCGTGGGCGCAGGACACCAACGTCGGGCGTGAGATCCGGAATCTGGAGGCTCGCTTCCAGGCGGCGCGCGAGGCGTCGTGGAACCTGATCGCCCCCCGTACCTTCGACCAGGCCCAGCAGAAGCTGGACGAGGCGCGCCAGAAGTTCGCCAAGGGCGACAAGATCGAGGACATCCGCAAGCGGGTGACCGAGGCCGGCCGCCTGCTGCAGGACTGCGCGCAGTACGAGGGCGTCGGCAAGCTCACCCTCGACAAGGCCATGACCGCCCGTACCGACGCCCTGAGCGCCAAGGCCACCGAGTTCGCCGATGCCGAGTGGAAGGACGCCTCGACGCTCATGTACGACGCCGGCCGGGCCATCGAGAAGGGCGACCAGAACGAGGCCCGCAAGAAGGCCGCCGCCGCCGAGGCCCGCTTCCGCGACGCCGAGCTGCAGGCCATCCGGGTCGACCTGCTCGGCACCGCGGGCAAGGCGCGCGACGCCGCCCTCGCGGTCAAGGCCCAGGAGCGGATGCCGCAGGTCTTCGCCATCGCCTCCCGCCACCTCGCCGACGCCGAGGCCACCCTCGAGGGCGACCGCTATCAGCGCGGCGCCGCCCGCGGCCAGGCCGAGCTGGCCACCCGCGAGTTCCGCCACGCGACCCAGCTCGTGCAGCTGGCCGACCGGATGGACGTCGGCAGCTATCCCGACGCCGAGAAGGTGTTCCTGGAGCTCGAGTCCGGGATCACCAACCTGGGCGCCGACCTCAAGGTGGACGTCGATTACAGCGAGGGCCTGACGGTGGCCCTCGACAACCTGCGCGCCTCCCTGGCGAGCCTGGTGAGCGACCGCGAGAACCTCGCGCAGGACTACCAGGCCACCACCCACGCGCTGCAGATGGCGACCCAGCGGGCCGACTCGCTCGCCGGTGAGCTCTCGTCGGCCACCGCGCGCGAGAAGAGCGCCGCCAGCCAGGTGGCGGCCGACCAGAAGCGGCAGCAGAACCTGAAGAAGGTCCAGGAGATGTTCACGCCGGACGAGGCCTCGGTCGTGATCGCCGGCGACGACATCATCATCCGGCTCGTCGGCCTCCAGTTCGCCATCGGCAAGTCCGTGATCCAGCCGGACGGTTTCGCCCTGCTCACCAAGCTGCAGCGGGCGATCCGGGTCTATCCCGACGCCGGCCTGGTGGTCGAGGGGCACACCGATGCCTCGGGCGACGCGGCTTACAACGAGAAGCTCAGCCTCGAGCGCGCCCAGGCCGTGCTGGCCTACCTGCAGGCCAACATGGCCGTGATGCCGACGGACGCGTCCGCCGCCGGCTACGGCGAGTCGCTGCCCATCGCGAGCAACGAGACTCCGGAGGGTCGGACCATGAACCGCCGCATCGACGTGCGGTTGAAGGGCGCCTTCGGCGGCTGATCGACGCCCGCGCGACCTGTCGCGGCGCGGCCCGGGGTCACCCGGGCCGCGCCTTGTCATGGCTGGTCCGCCGCACCGGTCAGTCGAACAGATCGCCGACCTTGGTGATCGTCAGGTAGAGCCGGATGGTGCAGCCGCCGCCGCTGCGGGTGTAGTAGCGCTGGCCGTTGCCCACCGGATGCTCCCAGCTCAGGTCCCAGGTGCCCATCACCTCGTCGTTGCTGCTGCCGTCCTCGTCCCAGGCGGTGCCGGTCACGCGCATGGTGCCGCGGCCGTCGGCGTAGAGGTTGACCTCGCGGGGAACGTGTTGAGGGCCAGCTCGCCGCCTTCTTCCATGACCACGGCATTGGCGGCCGACCGGTTGGCCAGCGTGATGTTCCCGCTGTCGGTGTGCAGGACGAAGTTGTAGTAGACCTCGGGGTTCGGGTCGAAGATGCCGTCGCAACCGCGCTCGATGAGGCGCAGCTTGTCCAGGGTGATGCGGTAGCGGGCGCCGGTCGCTTCCTGGGGAACGGCCGAACACTCGGTGATGTCGTAGATCGTGGTCTCGCTGACCTTGGCGATGGAGTTGTCGCCGAGGTTGCGGACGGTGTAGGACAGCGGCCGGGCCGAGGTCAAGGGCGCGCTGGCGCTGAAGTACTGGCCGAGCTGGCCGGACTTGATGAGGTTCTCCACGCCCTCGTCCACGCCACCGACGGTCGAGACGCGGATCTGCGACGCCTCGAGCACCTCGAGGTAGCTGCCGTCGATGCTGCCGCTGCCGATGCTCTCGCGGCTGGCCGTGAGCGCAGCCTCCATCTCCTGGAACGAGTAGCTGCTCGTCATGGTGAGCATGAGCATGCGGCCGTAGACGATGTTGGAGATGTAGGTGGGCAGGTTGTCGGGCCCCATGCGGCCGAGGTTCACCTGCTCCTGCAGACGATCCTGGGTGAAGGCGTCGCTGAACATCTCGCTGGGCGTCTGGGGCAGCACCATGTTCACGGTGAACATCTTCTGCAGGAAGTAGGCGGTCAGCGTGTTCTCATCCACCGTCTCGTCGTAGCTCAGTTCGGAGGTGACCCGGGTGCCGAGGTAGTTGGCCGAGATGCTCAGGTCCAGCGACGCCTGGGCGAGCGAATGGGTCTGGATCTGGTCGAAGAAGATGCTGCTGCCCGCCTCGTGGCCGGCGTCCTCGGCGGCCTGGATGAGGGCGCCGACGGCCGCGGCCACCGACGCGGCATCGGGATCCACCACCGTGCGCGTCACGTTCTCGGTGAGCAGGTCGATGAACACGGTGAGCGGCGCCCGCTGCCGGATGGGCAGCTCCTCGAGGGAGCCCAGGCCACGGGCGTAGCCGTCGCCCTGCAGCAGCGCACCCACCCAGAGGATCTCCGAGTCGGGGCTGAAGACCACGATGTCGTCGGGCGTGTCGGTGAGCGAGTAGGTGGTCGACGTGCAGGTGTAGTCGACGCCGTCGTACGTCTCGTCGAACGCCTCGGGCTCGGTGACCTGGACGTTGGCGGGTTCCTCGGGCGGGGAGAACGTCTCCCAGTCCGGCAATAGTTCCAGGTACTTGTCGACGTCGGCGGGCACCACGGTCTCGGGGCCGGTGGTGTCGCTGGAGCAGCTGGCCAGCACGAGGGTCGAAAGCAGCAGCAAGGGCAGGCAACGGCGGGCGGTCATGGTCGAGTCCTCCGATCAAGGGCGTCATGAGTTCGTGTCGTGAACAGACGCGCGGAAATCGGAGAGATGTGATCATGAAATATGCGGGAGCCGGTCGCCCGCCGAGCTGGCCATCCCCCACCAGGCGAACCTCGCGCTTCGCGGACGGCTCCCGGGCGCTCCCCCCTTACCCAGGAAACCGGATCTGGCGCTATCGGGCGATCCATGTACAATAGCAGGCGATACCGGGAGAGGCCTCAGACCACGCGGCCGCTGGCTGCCATCCGCCCAGACCCCCGACCCTGGAGGCTCGAGCATGAGCATGATGCAGGAATTCAAGACGTTCGCCATGCGTGGCAACGTGATGGACATGGCCGTCGGTATCATCATCGGCGGCGCGTTCGGTAAGATCGTGTCGTCCTTCGTGGCCGACGTGATCATGCCACCCATCGGGCTCCTGCTCGGCGGGGTGAACTTCTCCGACCTGGCCCTCACCCTCAAGGCCGCGGCCGGCGACGCCGCCGCCGTGACCCTGAACTACGGCAAGTTCATCCAGTCGGTGGTCGATTTCCTCATCATCGCCTTCGCCATCTTCATGATGGTCAAGGCCATGAACTCCCTGAAGAAGAAGGAAGAGGCGGCACCCGCCGCGCCGCCGGCGCCTTCCAAGGAAGTCGTCCTGCTGGGCGAGATCCGCGACCTGCTCAAGAAGTAACGCGGCTCCGCTGGCGCCGCTCCCGCGTATCGAGCCCCCCGCTCACCTCGGTGAGCGGGGGGCTGTCGTGTGAGGTGGACCGCCGGCCGCTCGGGGCGCCGTGCGCGCCGGTCCGAGGCCGCGGTCGGTCACTTCACGAGCACCAGCTTGGCCAGCTGCGCGCCGCGCCGCCCGGGCAGGTCGAGGCGGGCCAGGTAGACGCCGGCGCCCACGGGTCGGCCGGCCTGGTCGCGGCCGTTCCACGTCGTCTGGTGGCGGCCGGCGGTCAGCGTCTCGGCGAGCAGCGTGGCCACCCGGCGTCCGGCCACGTCGAACACGGCGAGGTCGACGTGACCCGTCTGGGCCATCTCGAACGCCAGGGTCGTCTGCGGGTTGAACGGGTTGGGATACGCCGCGAGCGCGGCCAGGCCCGCCTCGGGCAGCGTCGCGCCGGTCTGGATGTCCGCCCGGCACAGCGAGTAGACCAACGGCTGGCCCGGCGTCTGGTACGAGTCCCAGCGCACGGCCACGCCGCCCGAGCCGGCGCCGAGCACCGGCCAGTCCACGTCGGCCTGGCTGTTCAGGAGCTGCTTGGGGAAGAACACGCGGCCGTCGCCCGTGCGCAGGTTCAGGTGCATGGGGAAGCCGCCGCCGCTCTCCTGGGTCAGCAGCCAGAATGAGCGGTCCTCGCGCGGCGCCACGAGGCAGCGGTGGATCTGCTCCTCGCCCAGGCGCCAGCGCACGGGCTCGGCCAGGCCGCCGTCGACCAGGCAGGTGTGCAGGAGCGGCGAGCCGGCCGCGTTGTCCAGGACGAAGGCCAGCAGCGCGGTGTCGCCGCCGTCCCAGGCGATGGTGGGCGAGGTGATCGAGACGCCGAAGTAGGGCGCCTGGATGGGCTGCCAATCGCCGCCGGTGAAGAACCGGTAGCAGACCTCGCGGAAGCCGGGCAGCCAGAGGTCGCGCACGAAGGCCAGGGCGAACCCGTCGCCGTAGGGCACCAGGTCGGGCTCTTGGGCGTTGACGCCGGCCTCGAGGTCGCGGGGTCCGTCGCAGGTCTCGCCGTCGATCAGGTACTCGCCGAGCGACTCGAAACCGCCGCGGTCCTCGACGGCGACCAGGCGCACCTCGCCGCCGTTGCCGACCGCGAGCGACGGGTGCCGGGTCCCCGCCGGCGCAGGCCAGTCGACCTGCACCTGCAGGGCGCCGTCGCCTCGGAAGCGGAAGTAGCGCAGCCAGAGGTCGCCGTCGTCGACCACCACCACCACGTGCTGGCGATCGTCGAGATCGATGAACTGGCAGAGGTCGCGCAGCACCTCGCCCGAGGCGGCCTCGTGCACGGTGACCATGCCGTCGAGGTCGTCGGAGAGATCGTGGCGGATGATCTGGTAGCGCGCGCCGTCGAACATCAGGGCCATGCCGTGGGCCGTGCCGGCCGAGTCGAACGCCACCTGGCGGCGGCTGCCCAGGCTCTGGGGCGACCGCTCGTCCGTGATCGGGATCTCGTCGGTGCAGGCCGGCGGCCGGCCGACCCCCAGGGCGTCCGCCAGCAGATCGGCCTGTCCGGCGCCGGTGTGCATGGCGAGGCTCCAGGCGCCGGTGGCGGCGCCGCCGAGGTCGACCCGGACGGCGAGTTGCTGCGGGCCGACCACCGAGAGCGGCGTGATGGTCAGCGGCGATTGGCCGGCGCGCTCGAGCGTGTAGGTCGCGTTGGGATCCAGATAGTTGCCGTACACCTGCGCGGTGAAGACGTCGCCCGGGCGTCCGGCGTCCGGCGACACCACCACCAGATCGGGCCGGGCGGGCACGCTGCCGTCCGCGCCGACGCCGAGGGCCATGATGGTGCCGGAGGTGTAGGCGTAGGTCATCTCGTGCCAGCTGACCAGGGCGCCGCCGGTGCCGTCGGGAACCGCGTGAGGGTATTGCGGCTCGAAGCCGTCCTGCCAGCCGCTCTGCCAGAGCACCCGGTCGGTCCACAGCACGTTGCCCCAGCCGTCGAGGCGGGCGCCGCTGAGCGACTGGTTGTGCTGATCGTTGGCGTCGCTCCAGTAGTGGTCGCGGTAGATGACGTAGGCGCCGCCGGCGCCGTCCTCGCACATGGTGACGTCGTCCTGGAAGCCCGGCAGGGTGGTGACCTGGACGCCGGTGAGCGAGCCGCCCGCCCAGAGGCGGTTGCCGGCCGCGTCGACGCGCTGGGCGTACTGGTCGTCCACGCCGGTGGTGGCGATGAAGCCGCCGACGCCGTCGGAGCAGAACGTGGCGTCGTCGATGATCCAGCTGTGGGTGAGGTTGAAGACCTCGATGCCGCCCGCGGGCCACTGGGGGGTGCCGGCCGCGTCGACGCGCTGGGCGCGGATGTCGCCGAAGTGGAGGTTGTTCAGGGCGTAGGCGCCGCCCTGGCCGTCGGCCAGGACGCCGGCGACCTCGCCGCCGTTGCTCCAGAGCTGGGCGCCGTTGGTGCCGTAGCGCACGGTGCCGTTGGCGTCGATGCGTTGCACCCGCCACTCGGTCGCCTGACCCGGGAGCTGGCGCTGGAACGCCACCAGCAGGCCGTCCTGACCGTCGGAGGCGGCGTCCCACCGGTAGGTCGCAACGGGCGCCTGGTGGACCTGATCGGCGATCTGGGTCTTCCAGACCCGCGTGCCGCCGGCGGTGTAGCGCGCGGCCATGAGCAGCTCGTCGGGGAACGCGTGGGCCTCGGTCCAGGCGATGATGACGTCTCCGGAGCTCGTCGCGATGGCCTCGACGGCGAGGGACTCGCTGTCCGAAACGAGATCCTCCACCTGGTGGATGGCGTCGATGTTCCCGTCGCCGGCGATGTGCGCGAGCGTGACGATGTTCTGGCCGCCGGCCCAGAACGTGCGGTAGGCGAGATGGGCGCCGCCCTGGCCGTCCGGCGCCAGGGCCAGGGGCGGGGCGCTGCCCTCGCTGCCGATGACGTAGCTGATCGCCACGCCGGTTTCGCCCCAGACCTCGTTGCCGGTGTGGTCGACGCGGGTGATGTTGAGCCAGCCGCTGTCGGCGTCGTCGTAGGCGGCGATCACCATGCCGCCCTGGCCATCGCTGCAGGAGACCACGGAACCGAACTGGCCGGCGGGCTCGAAGATCACGCCGTACGTGAAGCTGTCCCAGGCTGCCTGGGCGCCGGCTGCAAGGATGATGAAGGCCACGAGGGTCGCGGCCGCGAAGCGCGTGGGGGTGAACGGGTGCATGATCGATCTCCCGGGTGCTGAAGTCCGCCGTGTCGGTTGGCGGAGGAATGACACGTCAGCGGTCCGGGAATCACATGCTCCAGCCAGGAATCCTCAGCGGGCGGCCGGCGCCGGGAGCAGGCGCGGGGCCGAGCGGGCCACCTCGTCGCCCTCGTCGAGGATGACGACCATCACGAAGAGATCCTCGCCGGACGCGACCAGCGAGCCCAGCGTGTCGGCCGCGATCCGGAACGTGCGGCCCGCGGCGGCCGCGAAGCGGGCGAGGACCTCCCGGCGGCTGTTCACCACCTGCACCTCGCCGACGCCGTCCAGCTCGGTGCTCCAGGCCAGGACGACGCTGCCGTCGGCGTCCATGCGCGGCGCGTCGAGCACCACGGCGGCGCCGGCGTCGGGGCCTCTCAGGTTCACCGGACGCGAACCCGGCATGGGGTCTTCGCGCTGCCCGTGGATCCCCACGGCGAGGATCACGACGGCCGCGACGGCCAGCACCAACGAGGTCGCCGCCAGGCGGCCCGGGCCGCGGCGCCGCGACCTCGCGCCACCCGCCACGTGTTCGTCCAGGAACGCCTCGAGGCTGGCCGCGGCCGCCTCCGGGTCGGCCTCGGCAGGCAGGGCGGCACGGTCGTCGAGGAAGAGATCGTGGGAGGCGGCGAGGGCCTGACACCAGGGACAGCCGTCCAGGTGGCGGCGGTCCGGATGGTCGGGCCCGGACCGCAACGCGGCGGCGATGCGGTCGGCGTCGAGGCATTGATCCTTCATGGCCGCTCCTCTGCGTCGTCCCGGGCCTGCCGCGAGAGCGCGGCCCGGAGCTTGCGCCGGGACCGCTGCAGGACCGCGCGGGCCCCCGTCGTCTCGGTGATGCCCAGGGCCGCGGTGATGGCGTCCACGGGCATCCGCTCGAAGCAGCGCAGGCGCAGGGCCTGTTGCTCCAGCGGGTCGAGCGTCTCGCGGATCAGCGTCACCAGACGCTCCTCGTCGAGCCGCTCGATCAGTTCCTCGTCGGGCGCCAGGGCGTCCGACGCCAGGTCGGCGAGCCCTGCAGCCTCGTCCGACAGCAGCCGCGGCCGCCGCAACTCGTTGAGGCACCGGTTGCGCGCCACGGCCCAGAGCCAGCCGGCGAACGGGGCGTCGCTCCGATAGCTCGCCAGCTTCTGGTACGCCGTGAGCAACACGTCCTGGGCCAGATCGAGGGCCTGGTCGTGGTTGTGCACGTGCCGCAGGCACCAGGCGTAGACCCGCACCCGGTAGCGTCCGAGCAGATCGGCGGCGGCGCGCCGGCGGGTGGCCTCGTCGGGCGCCCCGCGGGCGAGCCGGACCAGCTCCTGGTCGTCCTGCGGCGGGTTGGCGTCCCTGGCTCCCATGAATGACACGCGTCCGTCTGGAGAATCACACGGCCTGGTGAACCGTTGGCGAGGGGCGCGGGCGAGCGTATGCCCGGAGGGCGATCGTGATCAAGCGGAACGACGGCGGTCGCGGTGCCGCCGCCACGCGGTCACGATCACCGTCAGGACGCCGGAGACGGTCGCGATCAGGGAGGCGTGGCCCCGCAGCAGCCCGGCCAGACCGGCGCGGCGGGGCTCGAGCGCGACGGTGACGTCGCCGTCGCCCACCACGACGAAACCGGCCCAGAAGAAGGGGTGGTCGGTGGCGGTGTCGGATCGGAGGGCTTGCCGGGCGGCCAGGGTGGCGCCGGCCACGGTGCGGCCGGACGCCAGTTCACGGTAGAAGCAGCGCATGAATCCGGACGTGGCGTGGTCGTCGACCGGCCAGAGCGTGGCCACCACGGCGGGTGCGCCGGCGGCGAGGAAGGCGTTGGCGAGACCCTGGACGCCCTCGCCTCCGATCACCCGGCCGCCGGCCGACTCGCAGCTGGCCAGGACCACGAGGCGGGCCGAGAACCTCAGGCCGGCGATCGCCGCGGCCGTGACCGAGGCCGGTTCGGCGCCGCCGGCGAGCAGGATCTCCGATTGCCAGGGCGAATCGTCGCGGGCGTGTGCGTGGGTGGCCAGGTGCAGGACGTCGGCCGCTCGCCAGTCGGCCGGCGAGGCGGCGGTCTGGACGGCGGCGTCCGCGAAGGTGCGCGCGAGCCACCGGGCCTCGGCCGCGGCGGCAGGCAGATCGTCCGCCGCGGTGACGGCCAGAAGAGAGGACGGCACGCCGCCGGGCCGCCGACCGCCACGCAGGTGCGTCAGCACGGTGGCCGACGGCGCGGTGACCAGCTCGCGATCGGCCAGCGCCAGGGCGTCCCGGCTCGTGGGGCCGCTCGAGGTCAGGCACGCCCACGGCAGCAGGTTGGTGGCCCCGTCCGGGCAGACGATCAGGCGTCGGCAGGCGGCGAGCTCGGGCCGGAGCTCGTTCAGCAGGAGCGTGCCGACCTCGTCGGCCGCCGTGGCGAGCGCCGTCCGTTCGGCCGCCGAGACCGGCCCGGCGATCGGCGCGAGCAGCAGGCCGCGCAGGAAGCCGATCCGTGCGCTCAGGACGCGGGCCGCGGGCCAGGCCACGGCCCGACACCCGGTGCGGGTGACCGCGAGGACCAGGGAGGTGTCGTCGCCCAGGTAGATGTCCAGGAGCAGGTCCGCGTCGTCCAGCCCGGACTGGACCTCGGCGAGGCTCGCGGGCGGGTCGGCGCCGGCGGCCAGGACGGTCGCGAGATCGCGTCCGGGGCCGTGCATGCGCTCGAGCAGGGTGCGCGACTTGAAGCGCTGCAGGCGGGAGAACGCGGTCGCCGTCGCCACGGGGTCGGCCGGGTCGCCGTCCAGCAGATCGTGCGCCCAGCCGGTGGAGATGGCCCGCCCGGCGGCGCCTCGGGCCTCGCGCCACTCCGGATCCAGAGGCAGGTCGCGGGACGTTTCCCATGCCGTCATCGCCCGCTGCAGGGCGGCGCGGCAGCTGTCCGGGCGGCCGGCGTCGCGCTGGATCGCGGCCATGCGCGCGAGCACCTCGGCGCGCAGGTCGGCGGTGCCCTGGCGGGCCGACTCCTGCTCGACGTCGCGCAGCAGGGCCAGGCCGTTCTCCACACGGCCGGCGGCGGCCAGCAGCGCGCCGCGCCGCAGCTCGTACCGCTGCCAGACGATCGACCCGCGCATGGCCACGATGCCGCCGCGCCCGGCGTCCATCAGGCGCAGCGCCACTCCTGCGCTGTCCTCGGCCGCCAGCTGCCCGGCCAACAGCCACGTGGCCTCGGCGCGAGATTCGGCCGAGATGCCGCGGGGGTCGGCCATGACGTCGCGCCAGAGCCGCTTGGCCGCGGCGGGGCGGTCCTGCCGTCGGCGCAGGTTGCCCAGGGTGTTGCGGGCCTGGGCCTGGAGCTCGGCGTCGGACAGGACGGCGGCCACCGAGCTCAGGGAATCGAGGCTCGTGGCCGCCTCGTCCAGCCGTCCGAGCGCGACGAGGCAGAGCGCGACGTTGAGGTCGGCCCGTGCGGCCTCGGCGGCGTGCCCGATGCCCGCCTGCAACGCGCGGGCGCGCCGGAACGCCCCGATGGCCTGGTCCGGATCGCCCCAGGAATACGCCAGGGTGCCGAGGTTGTTGGCGGCCAGGGCTTCGACCATGGTGTAGCCGATGGCCGTGGCCCGCGTCGCCGCCTCCTCGTAGGCCGCGAGCGCGCCCTGGATGTCTCCCTGAGCCTGGCGGGCGATGCCGAGGCTGTTCAGCGACCAGGCCGCGCCCTGCGCCTCGCCGAGCCCGGCGAACAGATCGATGGCGCGCTGGTACTCGTCGGCGGCCATCGCCGGCTGGCCGTGCTCCAGCGCGTACCAGCCCAGGGCCACCCGCGCCCAGCCCATCAGGCGCCCGTCGCCGATGGCCGTGGCCAGGGCCAACTGGCGGTGCGACAGCGCCTCGGCCTCGGCGAGCCGCCCCTGGTTGGCCAGGCTCAGGCCGAGCCAGCGCAGCACCTGGCACGTCTTGGCGGAATCGCCACGGGCCGCGGCCAGCGCGAGGGCCTCGCGCAGCGGCGGTTCGGCCGGCCCGAAGCGGCCGAAGGCGGCGAGCTGGGCTCCCCGCCGCACCATCAGCTCGAGCAGGTACGTGGAATCGGCCGCGGCGACGGCCTCGGGGATGGCGGTCTCGATGACCGCCTGGGCGGAGTCGAGCGCCGCGTGCTGGTAGAGCGAGTCGACGACGGCGAGGGTGCGCGCCTGGTCGACGGGCAGCCGGGCATGGGCGACGGTCATCGTCGCCAGGAGCCCGAGCAGGACGGCGTCGCGGCGGCCGAGCGGTGACCGGGCGGCCTCGCGGATGCAGCGGATCATCGCCCCATTGTGGCCGCAGCGCGCCGGGGATGCAAGGTACTGGTCGCACCGACCTCTCGGCGATCACCCCGCGGTTGGACAAGCCTGTTCATCCATGGTAGGATCGATGGAGGCGGCCACCCGCGAGGCTGGTCCGGAGGTGGGGCGGTGCGGCCTGGTGCCCTGCCTGTCGATGTTTGTTGATCCGATGCGTCGTCGCGGCGGATCGGGGAAGCTGGGTCCCGAGGTGGTCGAGCACGCGTCAGCAACAGGCCGAGGCGTGCCCACGAAGCCCGGGGAGGTCCGCACAGCTCAACGCCGATCAAGGGAGTGTCCCGATGAGAGCGACGCTGATCACCATGCTCGTGCTGCTGGCGACCGCCGCGACGGCGAGCGACCTGAGCCACCGCGCGCCGGCCAAGCCGCCCACGCACCACACGCCGCCGCCGCCCGACGCGGAGGTGATCCGCCAGGGCGGCGACACCTTCGCCGACGCCCCGCTCATCGATGGCTGGGTCGTCGGCCTGACCGGCACCACCGCCGGTTACACGGACGACTACGACGAGGCCTGCCCGTACTCGGACAGCACCTCGCCCGACGTCGTCTACCGCTACCAGACCGACCACGAGACCTACGCGGACATCGACCTGGCCGGCTCGACCTACGACACCAAGGTCTACGTCTACGATGCGCAGTTCGAGCTGGTCGCCTGCAATGACGACTACTACCCCGACTATGTCTCGAAGCTGGAGATGGTCCACTTCGCAGCGGACGCCAAGTACTACATCGTGATCGACGGCTACGGCGGCGACTACGGCGACTACGTGCTCTCCGTCGCGACGGTCACGCCCTGCGAGCTGGATCCGCCCACCGGATACCTGACCGTCGAGAACGAACCGCCGCTGGTCGACGGCTACCAGGACGCCTACAACGGTGGCTGCAACAGCCCGGAGTTCGGCTATCCCTTCCAGCAATGGTTCGTCGGCAGCTTCCACGGCGTCAGCGGCTGGTACATCTCCCCCGAAGGATCGCAGTTCCGCGACACCGACTGGTTCGAGGTCCCCGTCAGCATCGACACGCCCTTCTACGTCTACGCCGATGCCGAGCAGCCGACCTTCCTCTTCCAGCTCGCGCCGCTCGACTGCGGCGAGGTGGAGGTCGTCCAGCAGATCGAGATCGGTCCCTGCGAGAGCGGGATGATGACCATCGATGCCGAGCCGAACACCGAGGTCTGGCTCTGGGTCGGCCCGACGACCTTCACCGGGCCGGTCAACGAGTACGCGTACTGGCTCTACCGCGCCTGGTGGGACGCCGTACCGGTGAGGACCGAGGCGCAGAGCTGGTCGGTGATCAAGGCGCTGTTCGACTGAAGGGTGAGCGGATGCGCACCGTATGCGTCCGCGGTGGGTGACGACCGTCGACCGAGGCTCCCCGGCCCCCGATCACCCCTCCCGCGCCAGCCTCCGCAACACCGCCCGGTCGGCCTTGAGTCCGTCGCCACGGGGCAGGTCCAGCACGCGATCCGGCAGCTTCCACGCCGCCAGGTGATCCCGCAGCGCCTCGCGGACCCGGTCGACCGTCCACGCGGCTGCGTCCTCGCACGTCAGGAACGCCACCGGCCGCTGCCCGAACTCCGCGTGCTCGACCGCCACCACCACGGCCTCGAGCACCCCGGGCAGGCTCAGCAGCGCCGCCTCCAGCTCCTCGGCCGCGAGCTTCTCGCCGCCCGAGATGATCAGGTTGTCGCGCCGGCCGCTCACGTACAGCGCATCGCCCGCGAGGCGGCCGAGATCGCCGGTGGCGAGCCAGCCCTCGGCGTCCAGGGTGAGGGTCGACTCGTGGCCGTCGTCGTCCGCCTGCCAGGCCGCCAGCGACGGGCCGGCCACCAGCACCTCGCCGCCGGCGCTGATGGCTAGCTGGCTCGGCCAGAGCGGCCGGCCGACGTAGTCGGCGCACGCGAGCAGCGGATCGCCCGGCAGGCTGGCGGCCACGAAGGCGCCGGTCTCGGTCAATCCGTAGGACACGCGCAGGGGCAGGCCCGCGGCCAGGGCCGCCTCGCGCAGCGACGCGGGCAGCGGCGCGCCGCCCAGCAGGAGGCAGCGCAGGCGCCGCAGCTCGTCGACCGCGCCCGACACGAGCGCCCGGTGCAGCTGCGTCGGCACCAGCGAGCGGTGCGTCTCGGTCGGGTGGTCGACCGCGACCAGCCCGCCGCCGCTCACCAGCGCCCGCCACACCAGCGAGAGGCCGCCCACGTGATCGAGCGGCAGCGACACCCGCCACGCCGACCCGCGGCCGAACCCCACGCGCGTGGTCGCCGCCTCGGCGGCCGCCATCAGGGTCGACGGCGAGTGCACCAGCCAGCGGGCACGGCCGCCGGTGCCCGAGGTGCGGACCCAGAGCTGGCCCGGCCGGGCCGTGGCGATATCGAGGGCCGCGGCCAGCTCGCGGCGCCGGGCCGCCGGCTCGCGCAACGGCAGCAGCACCACCGAGCAGCCGGCCGCCAGCGCACCCAGCAGGGTGACGAGGGTGCCGCGCGTGGGCACGGCCTCCAGGGGATATCGGCGTCCCTCCGTCCAGCCCGCGGCCTGCAGCTCGCGGGCCCGGGCGTCGACGGCCGCGCCGAGCGCGCCGCGGCTGAGCGTGCCGTCGGCGTCGGTCCAGAACGGATCGTCCGCATGCAGGTCGAGGTAGGGTCGCCAGCGGCTCGCGCTCATCGGACCTCCGTCCAGCGCGAGGCATGGCCGTCGTCGGCCAGCCAGTGCACGGTGCCCAGGCCGGGCGACGGGCAGCCCGGAGCCACCTCGGCCAGCTCCATCAGCAGGCCCAGGCCCACCGGTCCCTCGAACGACGCGCTCACCACGCAGGCCACGCCGGCCGGCGCCTGGTCGAACAGCGCCAGCGTGTGGTAGACGCCGAGCAGGGTGGGCTTGATCACCCAGGCCACCACGCCGTCGACCGTGCGCAGGTGCCGGAGCGACGGCTCGTGCAGGGACTCGTCCAGCGCCACGGGCCAGCCGGTGCGCGCGATGAACTCCGGCAGCTCGCGCGGGTCGCGCAGCGGCTCCTCGATCGAGGCGGGCGCCTCGCCGACGGCCGCGGTGAACGCCACCGCCTCGTCGAGCGTGAAGGCGCGGTTGGCGTCCAGGCGCAGCTCGGCGTCGGCCGCCACCGTGGCGCGCACGCGCGCGAGCAGGGCGAGCTCGGCGTCCAGGGCGCGCCGGCCCACCTTCACCTTCACGCAACGGACGCCCGACAGGTGGTCCAGCGGCTCGGTCGGATCCTGGTCGACCAGCAGGGCGGTGGGCGGCATGTCGGACCCGGGCCGTTCCAGGTCGTCGGGCACCACCATGAGCGCGCCCTCGAGGCCGCAACGCAGGCTCGGCGGCAAGGCCGACCACGCGGGCAGCGCGTTGAGCGCCGCGAGCTGCTCGAGGTAGGTGCCATGCACCTGGCGCAGGAGCGCCAGCGCACCCGGCAACAGCGGCGGCAATGCCTCGAGCGGCTCGTGGTGCAGGCCCGGCAGCGGCGACACCTCCGACCACCGCCCGTCGAGCTGCAGCTCGATCACCGTCCGCTTGCGGGACTCGACCCCGCCGACCTCGATCGGCCGGATGAGCGGAAACGTCCGCCGACGCCAGCGCAGGTCCATGGCTACGGCCGCCGCGGGAACTTGCCGAAGTCGGGCCGGCGCTTCTCGACGAAGGCGTTGCGGCCCTCCTGCCCCTCCTCGGTCATGTAGTAGAGCAGGGTCGCGTTGCCGGCCAGCTCCTGCAGGCCCTGCTGGCCGTCGCAGTCGGCGTTGAGGGCGGACTTCAGGCACCGCAGGGCGAGCGGCGAGTGCTGCAGCATCTCGCGGCACCACTGCACCGTCTCCTCCTCGAGGCGCGCGAGCGGCACCACGGCGTTGACCATGCCCATGTCGAGGGCCTGCTGCGCGTCGTACTGGCGGCAGAGGAACCAGATCTCGCGGGCCTTCTTCTGGCCCACCATGCGGGCGAGGTAGCTCGAGCCGTAACCGCCGTCGAAGCTGCCCACCCGGGGGCCGGTCTGGCCGAAGCGGGCGTTGTCGGCGGCGATCGTCAGGTCGCACATCACGTGCAGGACGTGGCCGCCGCCGATCGCATAGCCCGCCACCATCGCGACCACCGGCTTGGGGCAGGTGCGGATCTCGCGCTGGAAGTCGAGGACGTTGAGGCGGTGGACGCCCTCCTGGTCGACGTAGCCGGCGTCGCCGCGGATCTTCTGGTCGCCGCCCGAGCAGAAGGCCTGGTCGCCCTCGCCGGTCAGGATGATGGCGCCGATCGTGGGGTTGTCCCGGGCCAGGTCGAGCGCGCGGCGCAGCTCGGCGACCGTCAGCGGGCGGAACGCGTTGCGCACCTCGGGGCGGCAGATGGTGAGCTTGGCGATGCCCTCGGCCGCGCTGCCCTCCTCGCCGAACTCGCAGCGGATATCGGTGAACTCGGCGGCTTGCCGCCAGCGGATGTCACTCATGGCAGGTCCTCGCGGGGTTGGCGTGACGGTTGATGAACTCGGTCCAGAGGCGCGCGCAGGTCCCGGGGGCCTCCAGGAGCAGGGCGTGGCCGGCGCCGTCGACGGTCCGCAGCTGGCCGCGCGGCGCGCCGGCGGCGATCTCCTGGCCGAGCGCGCAGAACTTCGGGTCCAGCGTGCCCGCGAGCGCGAGCACCGGGATGCGCAGGCAGCCGAGGCCCGGCCGGAGGTTGGGCATGGCGCCGGTGCCGGAGGCCCGCAGGGCCGCGGCCAGGGGCCCGGCCTGACCCTGCCCGCGCGAGGCGACGAGGGCCGCGTGGCCGTAGGTCCGGCAGGCCGGCGCGAACAGGGGCTGGCGGTACCAGCGGTCGAGGAACGGCGCGAGGCCATCGCGCTCGAGCGCCGCGGCCAGCTCGCCGTCGGCCGCGGCACGCGCCCGGCGTTCGTCGTGGCTGGCCAGGCCGCACGAGGCGCCCAGCACGGTGAGCGAGGCGACCTTGCCCGTGCACGCCTCCGCCAGGGCCAGCGCCAGCGCGAGCCGGCCGCCCAGCGAGTAGCCCAGCAGGTGCACGGGCGCGGTCGCCATGTGCAGGCGTTCCTCCAGCCACTGCACCCAGGCGGCGAAGTGGGGCGGCACCGGCCGCGGATGCGGACCGTGGCCGGGCAGGTCGGGACGGTCGAGCTCGAGGCCGGGCAGGTCGACGGCCGCCGCGAAGGCGTCCCAGTCGGCGCCGCGGCCCAGGAAGCCGTGCAGGGCGAGCGCCCTCATGGCGTGCCTCCCGTGAGCGCATCCACAAGGTTCGCGTGGCCGTCGGGCGGCACCGTGACCTCGAGCAGCGAGGGCTCGGGACGCTGCAGGAACTCGGCGATGGCGTCGCTCAGGCCGCCGCGCTGATCGACGCGCCGGGCGAACAGGCCGTGGGCGCGGGCGACGGCGCAGAGGTCGACGCGGTGGTGGGCGGTGAGCCAGGGATCGAGCAGGTCGGGGTGCCGCCGCGCGGCCAGGCGCCGGAAGATGCCGCCGCCGCCGTTCTGCAGCACCATCAGCAGGAGCGGTGGACGTTGGTCGGCCATGATGGCGAGGCTGCCGAGGTCGTGCTGGGCGGTGACGTCGCCCACGAGGGCCACCGTCGGCCGGCGCAGGCCGCGCGCCGTGCCCACGGCCTGGGCGAGCAGGCCCTCGATGCCGCTGGTGCCGCGGTTGACGGTGACCACCGGGCCGGGCCCCACCGCCTCGGCCAGCGTGTCGACGTGGCGCACGGCCAGTCCGTTGCCCAGGAACAACCCGTGCTGGGCGGTGAGCTGACGGACGAGCTCGCGGGCGGCCCAGGCCTCGCTCAGCGCGTCGCCCGCCTCGACGGTCGCGGCCACGCGCCCGCGCCAGGCGGCCTGGGCGCCGGTGAGGGTGGCGAGCCAGGCGAGGTCCGGGTCGGCGAGCAGCGGCCGGCCGCCCAGCGCCCGTACCAGCGCGGCCGCACCCGCGGCGAGGTGGACGCCGCCCTGGCGACGCGGATCCTGGCGGCCGGGCTGGTCGCAGACCAGCCACCGGCGCGCGCCGGTCACGGCCAGGGTGCTGGACAGCGACACCGGCAGGTGCCCGAGCTGCAGGACCAGGTCGCATTCGCGCAAGAGCTCGGGGAAGAACTCGGCGTGGTCGAGCCGACGGTCGGTCGGCGCCAGCAGGCGCAGCCCCGAGCCCGCGTCGGCCAGCCAGGGCGCGCCGCTGTCCTCGGCCAGGGCCTGGGCGGCGGTGCGGTCGGCGGCCGCCGCGAGCCCCGCGACCCAGACGAGGGGCCGCCGCGCCGCCGCGAACTCATCGCGCAGCGTCGCGACCGTCGCGTCGGCCACGCCCGGCTCGGCGCCGCCCGCGTGGTAGGGCCGGCGGTCCTCGGACCAGGCTCGGCACTGCTCGAGCCACGCGTCGGGCACCGGCGCGGGGTCGGGCGTCAGCGGGTCGCGGAACGCGAGGTTCAGCTGCACCGGACCCAGCGGCGGGCCCAGGGCCACGCGCGCGGCTTCGCCGGCGGCGCTCAGCACGTCGCGCGGCGTGGCGCCCCCGGCGTGGCACGGCAGCTGGAACTGCGCCCGGGTGAACGGTGCGAGCGGCGACACCTGGTCCAGCGTCTGGTTGGTGCCCACACGGTGCAGCTCGTGGGGACGGTCGGCCGACAGCAGCACCAGCGGCAGGCCCGCATGGTGAGCCTCGGCGAGCGCGGGCGCGAGCAGGAGCGCGGCGGTGCCGGAGGGTGGTGACGACGGCCGCCAGCTGCGGCGGCTCGCCCGCGGCCAGCCGTGCGCGCAGCCAGCCGAGGGCCAGGTGGCCGGCCGCGCACTCGTTGACCACGCGGCAGGCGAGGAGGTCGCGCCGGGCCGAGAGCGCGCCCAGGAGCGGCTGGCTGCGGCCGCCGGGGCAGGCCACCACCAGGCCGAGGCCGTGGCGGTGCAGCTCCTCGAGCAGCAGGGCCGACAGCAGGCGGCCGGGGTTCACCGCGGCCTGGGGATCGAACCTCATGCCGAGACCTCCGGGCTGGGCAGCCCGAGCCGGCGGCAGACGGCGGCCAGCTTGGCGCCGATCTCGGCCCACTTCGAGCACCGGATCGCTGCCGCGCACCAGGCCGGCGCCGGCGTACGCGACCACCCGCGATCATGCAGCATGAGGCCGCGGATCGCCACTTGCGCTCGGGCCCGATCGGGCTCCAGCCAGCCCACGACGCCGCCGAAGAGGCCGCGGTCGAACGTCTCGGCCTCGCGTAGCCAGGCGCGCACCTCGGCGCGCGGGGCGCCGCACAGCGCCGGGGTCGGATGCAGGGCCTCCAGCCAGGCGGCGAGGGGCAGCCGGTCCGCCTCCTCGACCACCAGATCGCGGCTCAGGTGCTGCAGCGACGGCAGGCGGCGCAGCTGCAAGGGTCCCACGTCGGGCTCGCGACCGGCCAGCTGGGTGAGCCGGCTGCGCAGCCAGTCGGCCACGGCGGCCTGCTCGCGGCGGTCCTTGTCGCTGGCGAGGAGCTCGTCGCCGAGGGCGAGGTCGCGTTCGGGGTCGGGGTCGCGGGGGCGGGTGCCGGCCAGCGCGACCGTCCGCAACGTCCCTTGATCGTGGGCGCAGAGCAGCTCGGGGGTCTCGCCCAGCCAGTGCCGGCCGCCGCGGCCGAGCCACCAGGGCCAGCCCACGGTGCCCAGATCGGCGGCCGCGAGCAGGTCGGACGGGTGGGCCGCGCGGGCCAGCGTGCCGTCGATCCGGCTGGCGAGGACGATCTTGCGCAGGAGCGGCAGCTGGTCGGTGTCGGCGATGCGGGCCAGCGCGGCGGCCACCGCGCGGTCCCAGGCCGCCCGCGTGGGGCCGTTCGTGCGCCAGGCGATCGCGCGCGCCGCCGCGGCGGCCGGCCGCCGCGGGCGCCAGGCGGTCAGCGCTGCGTGGAGCGCGGTGCGGTCGAGCCCGCCGCGCCAGTTGAGGGCCAGCACGTTGCGCGCACTGTCGAGCTCGACGGTCGGCAGCCACAGCCGGCAACGGCCGAAGTCACGCCATTCGGGGGCCGGCTCGCGGGCGGGGTCGAAGCGCAGGCTGAAGGCCAGGCGCAGCGGCGCGTCTGGCGACGGGAGCTCGCGGGGCGTGGCCACCTCGAGGTCGACGGTGGCGCCGAGGCCGCTCCAGGTCGGGCCCATCAGCATCTGGGGGTCGAGGCGACCGTCGGGCAGGCCCGCTGGCAACGCCAGGGCCCGCGCGGGGCGCGCGAGGGGAACCTCGACGCGGTGCACGCCGGGCCGGTCGACGGGCAGGCTCTCCAGCACGCCCGCCAGGGCGACGAGGCCGGCCGCCAGGTCGGGCGCGGGGGCGAGCCGGCGCATGGTGAACTGGCCGATAAGCTCAGCCATGGCTGACCTCCTGGCCGGCCGGCCGGGTGCCGTGCGCCACGAGTCGCCGGAAGCTCGCGACCCAGGCCCGGCGGTCGGCCTCGCGCTGCTCCGGGGAGAGATCGCCGGCGTGCCAGGCCGCCAGCAGCCGCTCCAGCATGGCGTCCAGCAGCCAGGCCGTGCGCTCGGGGTCGAGGGCCGGGTCGGCCTCGCCGCGGGTCTGGGCGTCCGCGATCAGCTCGGCCAGGAACCGCCGGCTGAGCTGGCCCATCTCCTCGAGGCGGCGGCGGCCGAACGGTGCGTCGCCCGAGCGCAGGACGCGGAAGTAGATGGTGGCCAGGCGCGGATGGTCGCTGACGAAGCGGAAGCCGGCCTCCAGCAGCCGCTCCAGGCGCACGTCGAGGGGCAGGCCGGCCGTGTCGTCGCGGACCCCCTTCACCTGGGCCTTCACGTGGCCGAACGCGGCGTCGACGATGCCCTCGAAGAGGTCGCCCTTGGTGCGGAAGTAGTGGAACAGCGAGCCCTTGGAGATCCCGGCGGCCTTGACCAGCGTGTTCATCGACGCGCGGTCGTAGCCGTGGACGGCGAACTCGTCGACCGCGGCGTGGGTGACCGCCTCGCGCTTCTCGGCGGGCAGGGTCCGCCAGGCGTCGGTGCCGCCGGTGATGAGGGGCTCGGGCATGGCTGCGGGCCTTGGCTGGAGGCGTTGACCGGGTGGTCATTGACCAGGTGGTCAAATGGTAAGCGGGAACCGGCGCCGGGGCAACTGGCCGGCGCGGCCGCGAGGTGGCCGATGATCTTTGTGTTTCGTGATTCATTTGTGATATGATCATATCAAGTGCGGTCGGTGGACCAGGGACTTGCAGAAGGAGCGGCGATCCCGCCTCGCGCGCCCGCTGGATATCGTCCGATCCCGCCGCGCGGAGCCTCGGCCTCGAGGCGCCGCCGGGCGGCCATCATCACCGTGGGAGACACACCATGAAGACCTGGATCTGGTTCCTGGTCCTGGCGACGGCCCTGCTGGCCCTGTCGCTCGGCTGCAGCAGCGACGACCCCGTCACCGATCCCCCCGCCCCGCCGCCGTCCGGCACCACCGCCCTCGTGGGCGACGACGGCGCCGAGGCCACCGCGTTCGCGTCGTTCGAGCAGGTCTCGATGTCGCTGGCCGACCTGGCGCCCAACACCCTCTACACCATCGAGGTGAGCGACGGGTCCCGGGCGGTGATCGGCCGGTACCAGCTCCTGACCGACGGCGACGGCGCCATGGATGCGTCCTCCGTGCTTTACGATCCGGCGCCGGGCAGCTACGACGTGGATGTGCTCGGGACCGATGTGTCGTTCACCATCACCGTCACCGCCCCGACCGACGTGTTCTACATGCCGTGCACGGCCGGCGGCGAGCACCTGAACACCGTCACGGCCGGCGAGCCCGTGGCCCTCACCGCCGGCAACGGCGTTCCCGGGACCACCGTCCAGGTCTACGTCGTCCCCAACCGCTACGACTGGGCCTTCGGCATGTTCCTCTTCGACTACACCGATGCGGTGGAGGAACTCACCTTCGACGCCCAGGGCGAGATCCCCCCGACGGTGATCTGGGGCGCGGCCGCGAACCAGGAGTCGGTGGCCTGGGACGTGGTGATCGACGTCAACCGCAACGGCGTCTACGACGCCGGCGACTACCTCGACGGCCGCCTCGGCGTGGGGTTCGTGGTCCAGGATGCCGATCCGGGCAAGGTGCTGATCGACGGCCACGTCGTCGAGCGCCTGTCCTCGGACGTGAATTACGTGTACCGCGACCTTTTCGACGTGGGCGACAACGTGTACGTCTACCTGAACCCCGTCGCCCGCCTGCGCGACCTCGGCGCCAACCGCTACGTGAAGTGGTTCATCGTGCCCCACCAGGCGACCTGGAACGACCAGGACCCGCTGAACCCCGTCGAGACGCCCCTGGGCGACACCGTCCAGTACGGCTGCACCAACGCCGGCCGCCGCCTCGTGTGGCCCGGCCCGCTCGTGCCCGGCCAGTACGACATCGTGCTCGACGTCGACGGCGACGAGCTCTACGACAAGGGTCAGGACATCCTCGACGGCTACAGCGGCCCCGGCGACTGGGTCGGCTTCACCGTCCAGGCCACGCCCGAGACCCGCGACTGGACCCTGCTCGTCTACGCCGACGGCGAGGGCGGCCTCTCGGGCTCGCGCTCGCAGTACGCCAACGAGATCGCCGCGGCCATGGACGACGACATGTACGCCGGTGTGCTGTTCGACGGCGATGACGCCGCGGGCTACACCGACTGCAAGCGCTACGTCGTCACCCCGGGCGCGGTGACCACCGACGCCGACTACGGCGAGCTCAACATGGGCCAGGCCCTCACCCTGCAGGACTTCCTGACCTGGGGCATCGCCAGGTTCCCCGCCCACCGCTACATGATCGTGCTCTCCAACCACGGCGGCAGCTGGTTCGGCGAGAGCCACGCCGTGCCCAACGAGCTGGACTACGACGAGCCCGGCAAGGCCATGTGCTACGACAACGGCGACGCGCTCAACCTGTACGAGCTCGAGCGGGTCTACCGCGACGTCAAGGCCATGGTCGGCGGCAAGCTCGACGTCATCTGGTACCAGGGTTGCCTGATGGGTGGCGTGGAGGTGGCCGCCGTCTCCAAGGACTACTTCGCCCACATGGTCTCCCACGAGACCGTGCGCTACGGCGGCGAGAACACCAACAAGTTCTCCAACGTGGTCCAGTTCCTGCGGAGCAACCCGACGGCCGAGGACGCGGCCGCGAAGTGCGTGACGGCCGAATCGGCCCCGAGCAGCTCCCTGTCCGCCTCGTACGACCTGAGCGAATACGGCGACCTCGAGCACGGCATCCGCGCGTTCGTCGACGCCGCCCTCGGCAGCCCCGAATGGGACACGTTCAAGGGCGAGTTCCTGCCCATCCTCACCGCGGTCCGGCGGACCGGACCGCCGGCCAACGACCTCGAACCCTACATGCAGAACGGTGACCTCGCCGACTTCTTCAGCCGGGTCAGCGAGGCGTCCGAGGGCAACATCCCGGAAAGCGTGAGGGGGGCCGCCACGGCCATCGAGGTCCAGGCGGCGTTCCTGGTTGGCACCGTGATGGGCAACACCGGCGGTCCGGAGGGGCTCAACGGCACGGCCATCTGGCTGCCGCGCACGGCCGCGGAGTTCAACACCTACGCCGCCGAGTACGCCGGTTTCGACTTCGCGTCGAACACGCGGTGGCTGGAGTTCCTGGCCGAGCTCTACGGGGTGGCCTACCGGATCGAGCTCACCTGGGGCGCCGAGCCGCGCGATCTCGACTCGCACCTCTACGACGCCAACGGCAACCATCTGTACTACGGGCACCGCGAGATCCCGGGGGCGAACCTCGATACGGACGACGTGACCGGATTCGGCCCCGAGAACGTCCGCATCTCGTACCTGGCCGAGGGTCCCGTCGACCACTACGAGTACAAGGTCTACCTCTACTCCGGCAACGACGCCACGGGCGAGATCTCGACCGTCAAGGTCTTCCGCGGCGGCAGCGCGGCGCCGGTCCACTCGTGGTCCCGGTCCTGGTCGGGCATCCGCTGGTGGCACGTGTTCAACATCATGACCGCCGACGGGAGCATCGTGGAGGTCGACTCCTCCTCCAAGGCGCTGGCCGGCGACGGGTCGGAGGCGTTCCCGATCAAGTAGGGAGCGTACGCGAGGAGATGCGACGAGGGGCGGCCTCCACGGAGGCCGCCCCTGCCGTCGGTGTCCCGGTCAGAACGACGCGGTCGCCACGGGCTCCGTCCCGTTGTCCAGGAAGACGGCCAGGCTGGAGGCCTCGCCGATCCCGGCCAGCGCGAAGGCCACGTCGCGCCGGTGGGTGCACTCGCAGACGTCGGGCAGGTACTGGTACAGGCGCACGGTCACGGCCTGGTCGGCGACCGCGACGGCCGCCCGCAGGGTCTCGGTGCAGCAGTTGACCGGCAGGGCGGTCACGTCGACCAGGAGCCGTTCCGGTTCGCGGCGCACCGCGACCGCGCAGGTCCCGTGCTGGTCGGCGCCTGCAGCCGTGTGACGGATCGGGCCGACCACGTGATCCTCGCCGGCGGGGGCTGCGGGCATTGGGAACCCGGCGGCATCGGCGCCGGCCGCGGGAGTCCCGGCGGTCTGGCCGGCGGCCGGTCGGTCGCCTTCGCGTGCGGTGGTCTGGTCGCGTCCCGCGCATCCGAGGCCGAGGACCAGGGCCATCGCCGCCAGGGCGCGGATCGTCGTCACCCCGGTTGCGGACATGGCGTCTCCTTCGCTGTGGGTCCGTGCCTCGTCCATGATAGACCACCGAACGGTCCGGAGCACGCGTTGGCTCGTGGCGGTCCGTTCAGCGTTCGCAAAGTCCAGGCTGGTCGGCTATGCTGTGGCCGACCAGGACGGCGGCGGACGATCGATCCAGGCGGGAGGGTTGGCGCCATCATGACCGGACCCGTGCCGACCAGCGACCCCGTCCTCGGCGCCGAGCGCCAGCGCCTCGCCGAGGAGTCCGGCCGCCGGCGCAACTGGATCCGCTGGGGGCCCTACCTGGCCGAACGCCAGTGGGGCACCGTCCGCGAGGACTACTCCGCCGACGAGAACCCCTGGGCCTACTTCCCGCACGAGCAGGCCCGCAGCCGCGCCTACCGCTGGGGCGAGGACGGCCTGCTCGGCATCACCGACCGCGAGTGCCGCCTCTGCTTCGCGCTGGCGCTCTGGAACGGCCAGGATCCGATCCTCAAGGAGCGGCTGTTCGGCCTCGGCAACCCCGAGGGCAACCACGGCGAGGACGTCAAGGAGCTCTACTACTACCTGGACGCGACGCCCACCTCGTCGTACCTGAAGGCCCTCTACAAGTATCCGCAGGCCGAGTTCCCCTACGCACGCCTCGTGGAGGAGAACCGCGCGCGCGGCCGCGACGAGCCCGAGTTCGAGCTCGAGGACACCGGGATCTTCGCCGACCGGCGCTACCACGACGTCACCGTCGAGTACGCCAAGGCCGCTCCCGACGACATCCTGATCCGCATCACGGCGGCCAACCGCGGCCCCGACCCGGCCGTGCTGCACCTGCTGCCGACCCTCTGGCAGCGCAACACCTGGTCGTGGGGCCGCACCGGCGAGGGCTACTGGCCCAAGGGGCGCATCGCGCGCGCCGCCGACGGGCTGCTGGTGGCCGACCACCCCTCGCTCGGGCGCTACCACCTGGCCTGCGAGGGTCGGGACGCCGGGCCCCCGCGGCTGCTCTTCACCGAGAACGAGACCGACGTGGCCGCGCTCTTCCAGGCGCCCAACGCGTCCCCCTACGTCAAGGACGCCTTCCATCGCCGGGTCGTCGGCGGCGACGTGGACGCCGTCAACCCCGACGGCTGCGGCTCCAAGGCCGCCGCCTGGTACGAGCTCGCGATCCCGGCCGGCGGCGAGGCCTCCGTACGCCTGCGCCTCGTCGGCGGCGCGGAGGCGCCGGCCGACCCTTTCGGACCCGATTTCGACACGATCATGGCCACGCGCCTGGCCGAGGCCGACGAGTTCCACCGCCAGCAGCGCGACGCCCCGCTCACCGACGCCGAGCGGCAGATCGTCCGCCAGGCCGACGCCGGACTCGTGTGGTCGCGGCAGTTCTACCACTACATCGTCGCCCAGTGGCTGGAGGGCGATCCCGCGCAGCCGACCCCGCCGGCGGCCCGCCGCCAGGGCCTGAACCGCGGCTGGACCCACCTGCACGCGCGCGACGTGATCGCCATGCCCGACTCCTGGGAGTACCCCTGGTTCGCGGCCTGGGACCTGGCGTTCCACTGCGTGGCCATGGCGCGCACCGATCCCGACTTCGCCAAGCACCAGCTGCTGCTCCTGTGCCGCGAGTGGTACATGCGCCCCAACGGCCAGCTGCCGGCCTACGAGTTCGCCCTCGGCGACGCCAACCCGCCGGTGCACGCCTGGGCGGCGTGGCGGGTCTACCAGCTGGCGGCCGAGCGGGGCTTCGGCAAGGACCGCCTGTTCCTCGAGAGCGCCTTCCAGAAGTGCATCGTGAACTTCACCTGGTGGGTCAACCGCGAGGACGTCGAGGGCGTCAACCTGTTCTCGGGCGGCTTCCTCGGCCTGGACAACATCGGCGTGTTCGACCGCTCGCAGCCGCTGCCGGGAGGCGGCCGTCTCGAGCAGGCCGACGCGACGGCCTGGATGGCCTTCTACTGCACGTGCATGCTGGCGATCGCCCTCGAGCTCGCCGTCGAGAACCCGGCCTACGAGGACATCGCGTCCAAGTTCTTCGAGCACTTCGTGGGCATCGCCGAGGCCATGAACACCCTCGGCGGCACCGGCCTCTGGGACGATGCGGACGGCTTCTACTACGACGAGGCCCGGATCGGCGGCCGGGACGTCCCCCTGCGGATCCGCTCGATGGTCGGCCTCATCCCGCTGTTCGCGGCCGAGTCGCTGGAGGCGGGCTGCCTCGAACGGCTGCCCGGATTCGCCGCGCGCCTGGAGTGGTTCCTGGAGAACAAGCCGGACCTCGCGAAGAACATCGCCTGCATGCACCCCGATACGCAGAACGAGCACCTTCTGCTGGCCATCCCCACCCGCGAGCGCCTGGTGCGCGTGCTCTCGCGCCTGCTCGACGAGGACGAGTTCCTCTCCCCGTTCGGCATCCGCTCGCTGTCCCGGGCCTACCGGGAGCACCCCTACGCGATCGAGCTGGACGGCCGGCGCCGCGAGGTCCGCTACGCGCCCGGCGAGGCCGACACCGACCTCTTCGGGGGCAACTCGAACTGGCGGGGGCCGGTCTGGCTGCCCACCAACTACCTGCTCGTCGAGGCGCTCAAGCGCCACCACCACTTCTACCAGGACACCCTGCTCGTGGAATGCCCCACGGGCTCGAGCAACCGCGTCAACCTGCTGCAGGTGGCCGAGGAGCTCGAACGCCGCCTCGCGAGCATCTTCCTGCCGGACGCCGCGGGCCGGCGCGTCTGCCACGGCACGAGCGCGCTGCACGCCACCGACCCCCACGGCCGCGATCTCCTGCTCTTCCACGAGTATTTCCACGCCGAGGACGGCCACGGCCTCGGCGCCAGCCACCAGACCGGCTGGACGGCGCTGGTGGCCAACCTGCTCGAGCGCGTGGCGGTCGTCCGCGAACGCCGGACACCCCGGACAGGACAGGAGCCGGCATGAGGAACCTCGTGCAGACGATCGTCGACTGGAGCCACACCCATCTGGACCTGAGCGCGGGACGGCTCGCCGACATCGTGCTCACGCTCGCGGTCTGGGGCCTGCTGCTGCTCGCGCGGTTCGTCGTCGGCCGCATCATCGAGCGGCGGGTGGCGGAGGTGCAGCGGCGCTACATCGTCAACAAGACCTTCAACTACGTCCTGGGCGGCATCTTCTTCGTGTCGACGATGGTGATCTGGTTCGGCGGCCTGACGGGCTGGTCGGCCTACCTGGGCCTGGTGTCGGCGGGCCTGGCGATCGCCCTGCAGGACCCGCTGGTGAACCTGGCGGGCTGGATCTTCGTGAGCGTCCGCAAGCCGTTCGTGGTGGGCGACCGGGTGGAGATCGGCGACCACCGCGGCGACGTCATCGACCTGCGCCTCTTCCAGTTCTCCCTCATCGAGATCGGCAACTGGGTGCACGCCGACCAGAGCACCGGCCGCATCATCCACGTGCCCAACGGCTGGGTCTTCAAGCACACGATCGCCAACTACACGGCCGGCTTCCGCTTCATCTGGGACGAGATGGCCGTCATGGTCACCTTCGAGAGCGACTGGCGCCGCGCCAAGGAGATCCTGGCGGAGATCGCCGGCCGCCACGCGGTCATCAAGGACGACGAGGCGTCCGAGGAGGTGCGCCGCGCGAGCCGTCGCTACATGATCTTCTACCAGCACCTGACGCCCATCGTGTGGACCTCGGTGGCCGACAGCGGCGTCGTCCTGACCATGCGCTACATCTGCGAGCCGCGGCGGCGGCGCTCCTCAGCCGGCGCCATCTGGGAGGACGTGTTGACCGCGTTCGAGGCCGAGGACGCCATCGACTTCGCCTACCCGACCGTGCGGTACTACGACAACCGCGCCGAGGGCAAGCCGGGGGCGGGGGGAGCGCCGCGGGCGCCGGGATCCTGACCGCGTGCGCCGCCCTCGCCGGTCCCGACCTACCAGTCCACGAACGCATCGCCGGAGATGACCAGCCCGTTGGCGCGGGACGCGTCGCAACGGCGGTACACCTCCACCAGCTTGCGCATCGTCGCGTCGCCGTGCTTCTCGCGCAGACGCATGGCGTTGGTGGTGGAGACCGAGTAGCCATGCCGGTCCATCACGCGGAGGAACTCTGCCAGGGCGCTGTCGCAATCCATGCTCGCCAGAGCGTCCAGGCAGGGTCCGTCGAGCCGGCTGCGACGACGCAGGACGTCGCAGACGACCCGGCCGGATTCGCCGGTGTTCAGGACCGCCAGAGCCTCGATCGCCACGCGGTGCATCTGCTCGCCGCAACGGTCGTTGTCCAGGAGACGCTGCCAGAACCACACGTCGTCGGGGTTGCGGTGGCGCCCGAGGGACCGCGCGGCGTTGAGCCGGACGTGCAGGTCCTCGTCGTCGCGGACGGCGTCCTGGAGGTCACGGCGCGCATGTTCGTAGCCCGGACTGCCCAGGGTGACGGCGGCGACCCGGCGGACGTCGACATCGGGGTCGTGGCGGAGCAGCTCGACGATCCGGTCGTGGACCGCGGGGTCGGCGGGGATGGTGGTGGCGAACCACCGCAAGCCGCAGCAGCGGTTCGAGGCCGACGGGTCGGCCAGGTGGTCCGTGTTGCGGGTGAGGTTCGCCTGGCGGGTCTGCGCCAGGAGATCGGGGCCGTCCGCCGTCGACTGGTCCGCCTGACGGCAGCCGGCGAGGGCGAGCAGCAGGGTCAACAGCATGAGCTTGCGGATCATGACAACCCTCCTTCAAGATGTTCCGGGTATCGGCTGCCGGCCGGAGAGAGTTGAGTCCGGAAACGTCGATCCGCCATTGCCCTCGGCCCGGTCGTCGTCCATTATTCAGGGCGTCCGCCAGCGGCACTCAGGATCCCAACGGGAGACACACGGATGGCCATCCAGCCCGACCTCGGCACCAGTTACCTGGGCCTCAAGCTCCAGAACCCCATCATCGTGGGCAGCTGCCGCCTCACCGACTCGGCGGACGGCGTCAAGAAGTGCGCCGAAGCCGGCGCCGGCGCCGTGGTGCTCAAGTCGCTGTTCGAGGAGCAGATCAACGCCGAGATGGCCGACGCCGTCAGCTCGTCGCAGGCCGCCGACGCCTACGGCTACGCGGCCGAGTACATCAGCGGCTACGGGGCCGAGAGCGCCGTCGGCGACTACCTGCGCCTGGTGGAGGCGGCCAAGAAGGCGGTGCGCATCCCGGTGATCCCGTCGGTCAACTGCGTGTCGTCGAAGGGCTGGACCAGCTTCGCCCGGCGCATCCAGAACGCCGGCGCCGACGCCCTCGAGCTGAACGTCTGGGTGAACCCGGCGGCGGCCAACCGCAGCGCCGAGGACAACGAGAAGGTCTACCTCGACGTGCTGGCCGCCGTGAAGGCCGAGGTCTCGATCCCCGTGGCCCTGAAGGTGGGCCCGTTCTGGTCGAGCATGGCGGCCTCGCTCACCCGCCTGGGGATCCGCGGCGCCGACGGCCTCGTGCTCTTCAACCACTTCTACCAGCCCGACCTGAACATCGAGGAGTTCAAGGTCGTGGCCGGACCCGCGCTCTCGACCGCCGAGGACATGGGCCTGCCCCTGCGCACCATCGCCCAGCTCTCGGGCAACATGCCCTGCGATCTCTGCGCCTCCTCGGGAATCACCGACGGCGAGTCGGTGGTCAAGATGCTGCTGGTGGGGGCGGCCGCGGTGCAGATCGTGTCGGCCTTCTACCGGGGCGGCGTCGAGCAGATCGGTGGCATGCTGGCCGAGGTCGGCGGCTGGATGAGCCGCCACCAGTTCGAGACCATCGACCGCTTCCGGGGCAAGATGCGCCAGGAGGGCTGGCCCGAGGGCGCGGCCTACGACCGGGTGCAGTTCATGCGCAGGACGCTGGAGGGCCGGGCGCTCTAGCCGGCGACGGCGTCTCGGGTCCTGGGCGGCCTCCGGATCCCCGGAGGCCGCCGCGCTTTTTTGTGCCCGGGCGGCGTTTTCCGGGTTGTGCCCCGCGCCGGCTGCGCGTAGATTGCCGCAACTCGACTCCAGGGCTTCGCGCGGCGGGCGACTCGAAGAGGGCCGGTCCAGACGGAGCGCAGCGTCCGTCGGCGGGGGTGCCGTGGGCCCTTCCCGGGGCGGATGACCTCGGCCCCCAGGAGGGTCGACCGATGATCCATCCGGCCACCGAACTGCGCCACGTGAGCCCGACGATCGGCCACGGCGTCTTCGCCACCGAACCGATCCCTCGCGGCACCCTCGTCTACGTCCGGGATTCCCTGGAGATCGCCGTCACCCCGCCCGATTTCGCCGCCCTCGATCCGGCCCTCCGCGCGGCGGTCGACCGGTTCTCCTACATCGACGAGCACGGCGTGCGGGTGGTGAGCTGGGACCACGGCAAGTACGTGAATCACCGGTGCGACTGCAACACCATGAGCACCGGCTACGGCTTCGAGATCGCCATCGCGGACATCGCCGCCGGCGACGAGATCACCGACGAGTACGGCCTCTTCAACCTCGAGGACGAGTTCCCCGTCAGCTGCGGCTGCACCGCGTGTCGGCAGGTGGTCCGGCCGGACGACCTCGACCGCTACGGCGCGGTCTGGGACCGCAAGGTCCGGCGGGCGCTGGCCGCCCTGCGGAAGGTGCCGCAGCCGCTCTGGGACCTGGTCGACCCGGCGACCCGCCACCAGGTGACCGGCTACCTCGACGGCGAGCGCCCGTACCGCTCGGTGGCGTGCCTGAAGTACGAGCCCGGCGTCCACCTCCACCCCCGCCCCGGCAGACGCGGCGCTCGGTCGCGCTCGGTGGCGGCCTGACCCCGGGGCGCTGCCGGGCGTCCGGGAGCCCTCGCACGGTCCGGCGCCGAATTCCGTTGACGCGATTCCGGCTCGATGGTAGCTTCTTTTGCTCCGATTTCTCGAACTTTGGAGAACTCCATCGCCCGATCCGGGGGTTCCTGACATGCGTAGGATCTTGCTGACATTCCTGGCCGCTGCGCTGCTCGCATCGGCCGCGGCGGCGACCCAGCTCGAAGAGGCCGTGGTGGCCGGCGACTGCAACGGCTGGACGGCCACGGTGACCATCCAGTGGCGCAGCGGCGAGTACGCCGCCAATCTCGACTACACGGTCTCGCTGGTCGACGGCGATGGTGGCGTGCTCGAGAGCTTCGTCTGGGACGGGCCCGTCACCCGCGAGGTGAGCGACCCGCGCTTCATGATGTACCACTTCGGCGAGGAGTGGACGGTGTATGCGCCCGGCGGCACGTACACGGTGCACTACCAGTGGCACCTCGTCGGGCCCACCGGCGACGATACCACCATCACCGGTGATTCGGTCTTCGTCTGCGACACTGTGGCCACCGAGGCCGTGCCCTGGTCGACCCTGAAGGCCAAGTTCGACTGATCGCCGGCGCCGGAAGACGACGGCCCCGCCGGCATCCGGCGGGGCCGTTCTCGTTGCGACGGGCGCGCGACCGCGGCTACTTGTTCAGCGCCTCGTGCACCTTGCCCACCATCTCGGGGCCGGGGCGCAGGGTCTTGTCGCCCTCGTCCTTCCACTTGGACGGGCAACCCTCGTCCGCCTTGCGGGCGAGGTAGATGTTGGCCTTGAACTTCCGCATGAGCTCGTCGATGTTGCGGCCCATGTTGTAGAAGTTGACCTCGCTGTTGAACAGCGTGCCGTCGGGCGCGATGATGAACGTGCCGCGCAGGGCCAGGCCGCTGCTCTTGTCGTACACGCCGAACAGGCGCGAGCTTGCCGGTGGGGTCCGAGCCCATGAGGTACTCGACGTCCGCCAGTTCCTTCTCGTCGCGCTTCCAGGCCAGGTGCACGAACTCGGTGTCGGTGGAGACGGTGATCAGCTGGGCGCCGATCTTCTCGAAGCGATGCTGCTGCTCTGCCAGAGCAGCGAACTCGGTCGCTCAGACGAAGGTGAAGTCGGCGGGGTAGAAGAAGAGGATGGTCCACTTGCCCTTCGCCTTGAGATCGGCCAGGGCCACCTTGGTGAAGTCATGGGCCTTGGGGTCGTAGCAGGTGAGCTCGAAGTCGGGCACCTGCATGCCGACCTTGAGGCTCCTGGTCGTCCTGGACATGTCGTACCTCCCGATGGGTCGGATCGAATCGGCGGAAAACCGTCATCATCCGCGTCAAGCTAACGACAAACGGTCCTCGTGCCACCCGGGCCGTTCACTTCACGCCCTCGTCGCTCAGAAGCTGACGACCACCCAGCGCCGCCACCAGTCCCCACACCAGCAGCGCCGTGATCAACGCCATCGCCACCAGCGAGGTGGCTGCGTAGCTCTGGCTGAAGTCCAGGGTCAGCGGCACCTGGTCCAGCAGCCGCGCGAGGTAGAAGGCCACCGCGAAGGCGAGCAGGCCGCCGCGCACCAGCACCACCGTCCAGATCAGCGCCAGGGTGGGCGCCGCGACCATGGCCAGCCGCCAGTGCGGCATCTGCACGCCCAGCAGCAGCGACACGACCAACGTGAACACCACGTAGGCGGGCCAGCGGCGGCGCAGGAGCAGGCGCAGCAGCACCAGCAGCATCAGGAAGAACAGCACGTTGAACAGCGAGTTGGGCACCTGCAGGGCGAGGTTGCCGGCCAGCGCGCGCGGGGTGGCCAGGGTGACCCAGTCCACCCACTGCGGGCGGAGCGGCGGTTCGCCGAGGGCCCGCAGGACGGTGGGGTAGAGGTTGCTCACCAGGATCTCGAGGCCGGCCATGGCGCCGCCGATCAGGATGCTGCGGCCGACCATGGGGTCGCGCCAGCGGCCGCCCAGCAGCCGCGTCCAGCCGATGAGGGTCGAGGGCCAGATGCGCCGGGCCACGGGCTCCAGCGCGAGGTAGAGCATGAGGCAGAGCAGGGCGAAGAGGGCGCCGATGGCCAGGACGCCGAAGAACTGATCCATCAGGACGTTCGGCTGCGGGCCGTGGTGGTTCGCGAACGCCCAGCGGACGAGCGGCATGATCAGGAGCACGCCGGCCAGCCGTCCGGCGCCGCGCAGGTCGGTGCGGCCGCGTCGATGGTTGCGCAGGGCGAGCGAGACGCCGGCCGCGAGCACGCCGAGCACGATGATCACGACGAGGGCCTCGGCGCCGCTCGCGCGCGGGCGGGTGGTGATCGTGCGTTCATCGGTGAACCAGGGACCGAACACGCGGAACGAGACCACCTTGTCGCCCAGCGTGGCCGCCTCGACGCGCAGGGGCACGTCGCGGCCGGCGATCGTGATGCCGCCGTGCCAGGCCTTGCGGGCGGTGGCGAAGACGTCGGGCACCCAGCCGGGCGCGGCCGCGGCGAAGGTGGCGCGGTCGAGCGCGGCGGCGGCGAAGAGCCGGTCCCAGGTGGCCGTGGGCACGGTGTCGGGCGCCGCCGTGCTCAGGGTCTCGGGCGGGACCGCCGTGAAGAAGAGCAGCCGGCCGGCGGCGTCGACCACCACGCGGATCATGCCGGCGGTCAGCGGCGGCGGGTCCTCGGAGGTGATCGCGCCCATGGTGCGCAGCGGCGTCAGGTAGCTCGGCGACTGCCGGTACAGCAGGATCAGCGGCGACGGCGAGGCCTCCGCGAGGCGGTCCCAGCGCTGCTGGCTGCTGTCCTGACGCGCCCACCAGTTGAGCATCGAGCCCGACTGGGCGAACGAGCGGTAGCGGTCGACCGGATCAGCGTCGTAGCCGAGATCGACCACCAGCTGGCGGCAGCGCTCCTCCAGGGCGTCGGCCGAGCGGCCCACGTCGACGTGCTGGGCCAGGTTGCGCGGGCCGGCGGCGCCCGCGGCCAGCAGCAGGCCCGCGAGCGCCACGGCCAGCAGACCGAGGCCCAGCGCCGGATGCAGTCCGCCCGCGCCGCCGGCGGCGGCCACCAGCTCGGGCGACGGCGTCTCGCCCATGGCCAGGGCCGCGGCCAGGGGGTCGCCGCCGGGCAGGGCGGTGGCCACCAGCAGGGCCGACTTCGGCCGCCGGTCGGGATCGCTCTCCAGGCAGCGGTTCACCACGCGCTCGACGGCCGGGTCGATGGCCTCGACCACGGTGCTCAGCCGTGCGGGGGTGCCCGAACTGCGCAGCTTGTAGAGCTGCTCGAGGGTGTCGGCCTCGTAGGCCTTGCGGCCGGTGAAGATCTCGTACAGCACCAGGCCGAGGGCGTAGATGTCGCTGCGCTGGGTGACCTCCCGGCCGGCGAGCTGCTCGGGCGCCATGTACAGGGGCGTGCCCGAGCGGATGTCCCCGGCCTCGACCCGGTCGGTGACGCCCGCCAGGCCGAAGTCGGTGATCCGCAGGCGGCCGTCCTCGTCGAGCATGATGTTGGCCGGCTTGAGGTCGCGGTGCAGCACGCCGCGGTCGTGCAGGGCGGCCAGACCGGCGCAGAGCTGGCGCGACACGTCGAGCGCCTTCTCCTGCGGCAGGCGGCCGATGCTGCGGAGCATCGACGCGAGGTCGCGGCCGTCGACGTACTCCATGGACAGGAAGAGCTGCCCGTCCACCTCGCCCACGTCGTACACCCGGCACACGTTGGGGTGTGCGATCTGGCGGGCCAGGCGCACCTCCTGCAGGAAGCGCTGGCGTCGCTGCTCGTCGTGGTCGAGGGCGGGCGAGAGGAACTTCAGGGCCACCTGCTGGTCGAGGGTGAGGTCCTCGGCCAGGTAGACCTCGCCCATGGCGCCGGCGCCGAGGCGGCGCAGGATGTGGTAGCGGTCGCTGAGGATGGTGCCGGGCGGGAAGCGGTCGGTGCTCGAGCCGGTGGCCGCGGCGCTCGTGCGCGTCAGGCGTGGGGACGAGGACGGCCGCGGGGGTGCCGCTGCCGGCGTGGTCACGTCGGGATCGGCGGGCGCGGTGGCAGACAGGTCATCGGCGGGTCGGCCGCAGGTCGGGCACCGGACGAACGGGGCGGCTTGCTCGTGCTGGCATTGCGGGCAGCGGGGCATGGGCGATGAACCTCCGGATAGGGACCGCCGGAGGCTACAACGGATCGCGGGCCGATGCACGCGTGGGATAGGTTCTGCCTGGGAAAGTGTGCTTCCAGCCTGAGCTTCGATTCGTTCTCGCCACCCGGTGATGTCAGGTGCGCATTGTTGATATGGAGGGCGGTCGAGTGTACCTCTCAGACTAGAAGCACACTTTCCCAGGCAGAACCAGCGGGATGATTCCGGCCGGTCGATGTGCTAGACTCCAGGGACAACCCGCGGCCGCCATCGTGCGGCGTCGCCCACCGTTGCCCGATCCCCCTGACGCGGCGTCTCAGGCTGCGAGGTCAACCCAGCCGAAGGGGAAAGCCATGAAATCGCTGATCCTGTGGGCGCTGCTGGCCGCCCTGGCCAGCGTCGCGGCCGCCGCCACCTGGCACGTCGCCGTCGACGGCAGCGGCGATCTGCCCACCATCGCCGCCGCCCTGGCCGTCGCCGAACCCGGCGATGTCGTCGAGCTGGCGGACGGCACGTACCTCGAACACGACCTCGTCATGGCCTCCGGCGTGACCCTCCGCAGCGCGTCCGGCGACCCGTACGGCGCGATCGTCGATGCCCAGCAGCTCGCGCGGGTGATCCTGGCTCAGGATCTGCCCGAGCCCATCGTCTTCAGCGGCCTCACGTTCACCGGCGGGTTCCTGCCGTACGATGGCGGCATGTCCCTGGGTGCGGGGATGTGTTGCGAGGAGGTCGACGTCACCATCGTCGGCTGCCGTTTCGTCGGCAACGACGCCGATGCCAAGGGCGGTGGGCTCAGCGTCGCGCACGCCCGGATCGACCTCGTCGGCTGCGAGTTCAGTGGCAACGAGGGCGAGAACGGCGGCGGCGGCGGGCTCTACGGCCGCGATTGCCAGGGCGCCATCACCGAGTGCAGTTTCGTGGCCAACCGTGGCATCGACGGCGCCGGCATGTATCTGCGCTATTCCTCGCCGACGGTGAGCCGGTGCACGTTCCTGAGCAACGACGGCTGGTTCTTCGGTGGCGCGGTGCTCCTCGAGTTGGAGTCGTCGCCGCGCTTCGAGCACTGCACGTTCGTGGACAACGAGGCCTCTCTGGGTGCGGGCCTGATGACCGATTCGGACGCCGAGCCGATCCTCGAGGGGTGCGTGGTGGCCTTCAACCGGGACGGCGCGGGCCTCTACTGCGAGGACAACGCGCCGCCGCTGGGCATCGGCTGCAGCCTGGTCTTCGGCAACGAGGGCGGCGGCTATGCCGGCAACCTCGAGGACCAGACGGGCATCGACGGCAACCTGGCGCAGGACCCGCTCTTTTGCGACCTGGCCGCCGGCGACCTCACGGTGGCCGCCAACTCGCCCTGCCTGCCGGCTGGCAACGCCTGCGGGGTGCTCATGGGGGCCTGGGGTGAAGGGTGCGCGGCGGACTTGACGAACGCCCCGGAGTTGCCGGGCGTCACCGTGCTCGTGGGCAACGCTCCCAACCCGTTCAATCCGCGGACGGAGATCACGTTCGTGCTACCCCGGGCCGAACGGGCCGCGCTGCGGGTGTTCGACCCGGCGGGGCGGCTGGTGCGGCAGCTGGTCGACGCGGAGCTGCCGGCCGGCCCGCAGACCGTCACCTGGGACGGCCGCGACACGCGGGGGCGCAGCGTGCCGGCGGGCGCATACCTGGCCAGGCTGGACGTGGGCGCCGTGATCCGGACGTGCCGGATGGCGCTCGTGCGGTAGAGGTCTCCCGGGGAATGACCACCGCCGGGAACGGTCACGTCCGGTCAGATGTGCCGGGGCCGCTGACTGCTGCGGTCAGGGTCAGGAGCTTCCGATCCGATAGCAGATCACCGACAACGCCTGATCCTCCTCGCCATCGAGATCGATATCGCTGCCTTGCGAGCCGTATGTCGCTGCTCCGAAGTCCTTGATCACGAACAGGTAGTCGCCGCGGATCAGGACATCATCATCAAGGTAGTTGCCCTCGCCGACCAAGGACACGGTCTTGACCAGGTGGCCGCCGGCGTCGAACTCATCGAAGGTGACCAGGACGCCTTCCGGTGTGTCGAATGCGCCACGGCTCGAGAGTACCCAGAGCGAACCGTGCGGTCGTGGAAAGACAGCCTGGATATCGCGGTCGATATCGCTGACCGTGTACGTGATGGGGCGTCCACGTCGCGTCTTTCCGGAATACATCTGGTCGAAATACTCCTGGAGCTGGTTGCGGTATGATTCCGGACGGACGCGGGATTCGTAGGTACGGTGGATGACGTGGGTGAGGCTGCCGTCTTCGGCATAGACCTCCAGATCGTAGCTGTCGAAGAACGGACTGACGATCAGCCGATTCTCCGAATCCACGCACCATGTCCAGGCTGCCATGCCGCCGGGATCGTTCTCGAAGTAGTCGCAGTCGTCGAGTGAGCGAACGAACTGGCGATCTCGGTAGGTCGCCAGCCGGTGGCCCTCGGCGTCGCATGCCACGAGCGCATCATACTGCTCGGTCGAGCCGTCCTGACGCCGCTTGCGCTGGAACATAAAACACACCAGCCCAGGGGCGACGGGCTGGATATCGCCGATGTAGACCATTCCGTCGATGACGGGTTCCGGTACCGACATCTCCCCGCATAGTCCCCCTTGGGCGCCATGAGCGTGATCTTGGCAGGCATGGTCTGTATGACGGCGACGGAGCCGTCTGAAGTCATGAAGATACCGGTCGGCTGGCGGAACTCGCCCGGCCCTTCTCCGGGCCGGCCGATCGTCCTGACGACCGAGCCCGCCTCGTCGACGACATGGATCTGCTTCAACTGGCTATCGAGCAGGTAGGCCAACCCATGACCATCGACGTCGATGTCAGCGATGATCCCGAGCAAGACGCCCCCATCGTCGTCGCCGCCAATCCGCCAGAGTTCCTCGAGGCGCTTCACCTCTTTCGGCACGCCCTGTGTCTCGGAATTCATGACGGTCGCGACGTCGGGCGTCCCCGTGACCCCATCGCGAGCCGGCGGCGCCCCAGTGGCGGAGGTCGCATGGGCGATCGACAGCGTGATTGCGGCCACGGACACGGACACGACAACGGCACGGCAGCAACTGCGTCGCTGTCCGACCTGCCTGCCGGCGGCCACGCGGGTGTGTGTGATCTCATTCATCGGTAGAAGCCTCCTGAAAACCCCTCGGGACGCGTGGTGGGATCCAAACCTCCGTCACATCCGGGCGCACCGAGAGCTGTAGAGACGACTCAGGTACGAGAATACCAGGCACTCATGCGCCCGTGCTCGGGTATGTATGAGCCGGTTGACGTGCATGTGAAGGAAGCTGGGCACGATCGACTCGATCGGCCGCGACAGGAGCCCCTGCTCTTGGAGTTCACGTAGCTGGCCGATCACACGGTCGAGGCATCGGGAGCGCCGAAGGAAGGCATCGCGGCCAGTGGCGATGGCAGGTCCGAGGCGGGCTTCGACAGGGCCATCCCAGATAGACGCCATCAGGCTCTCCTGTGCCCTGTACTCACGAGAAATCGCGCGGAAGGTCTGCTTGGAGATGCGAAGCTCGCTCGCAAAGTCACCATATCGTCGTCTGGCCAGTTCCAGTTTATCTTGCAACGAAAGGTCGAAATCGTCAAGCATCGTATCGACGCCGAGCATTGCGATGAAGAGCCGCGACTCCTGAAGCGCGTCCGGCGCGACCACGGTGATGATCTCGGCGACTGCCTGACTATCGGCATTAAACAGCTCTTCGGCCAGTCTGGTTCCTTGCGGGCCTCCGTATCGGTCGTTTTCCCTCGTGTAGCCTTCCTGGCGGACCCGATGAACGAGCCCACGGAGACGGTCCGAATCGAGAGCTGCGACAAGACCAGGCAGAACGACCGAGTTGAGGTGATCCGGTTCACCATGAAACCGCACGCGGAGGTGGAATTCAGGATCGTGATAGCGGACGAAGAACCAGCGCTCGGACGGTGCATGCGTGTTGTTGAGGGTCCGGTGTGCTTGCGCGATATCCAGAAGCACCCGATCTGCCTGGGCCTCGTTGCAATAGATATGCAAGCTGATCCACTCTTGCCCAGGCAGATGTGTATGGACCTCTCCACTGGCCGGGGTCAGGGGTGGCGCGGTCCTTTTCGCCGGCTTGGCCCTGCTCTGGGGCCGGATCATAGGAATCATGAGCTCGTGGGCGTAATGGCCGTCGTCGCCGCCAACGGGCCCGTCACCCGGGTATGGTAGCGACTCGCGGAGAAGTGCATGGCCTCGTTGATCGATCTGCTGAAAGACCATCCGGCCGAAGACTTCGTTCTCCAGATCGACAAGCAGAGGGCTCGCACGCTCCAGGAGCTCGACGAAACGAGGTACCGCGTTCTCTTCGCGCCAGGACTGGAAGGCACGGTACCGTTCGATGAAAGCGTTCGACGCACCTGGAATATCGGTTGCAGCGAGCCTCCAGCGCATGAGCGCGACCACGGTCTGGTCGAGACAAACCCGTGGCAAGAAGGGGAGACAGTCAAGCGGCCCCCAATTCCAGAAAGCACCGCAGCACCTTCCCTGCCCCTGCAGGTCGCCGAGGAACCTGGCTAGGGGTGTGCCTATGGTCCGATGCGAGACGGCTGTCGTCAATCTGGGGACAACCGTCCGACCGGTCGGACCATGGCGAAGGACGAAGTTGCCGCCCTGCAGCGAAAGCAAAAGATCTCGCGGATGGACGACTTGAACCCCGTCGATTCCACTGGCCTTGAAGACCGGCAACTCGTGCTCATAGAGCGCCGGGCGGTTGATCACGTTGTCGGATCGTCGGCCATTGATGGCCGACAGATCGGCGAGGATGACACCCGGCTGCAATGCCTCCTCGGCACGTGCGAACCGCATTGCGAGCATCAACAGGTCGGGGTGTCCGTGGCAGAACCTGGCCGTCGTCCGCATGGCTGACGGACCCGAAACGCTAGCCAGGTAGAACGCGGGACTATCCGGGGCGCTGTCGTCGGACCTGATATATCTGGCTATGGCCTGTACCGCGTCCGGTAGTGGAAGTGGTTCGGGCGACCGGACAGGTGAGATCTGGTCGGCAGTGAGGTCGAGCTGTCGGTGGTCGCGCCGCCGCAGCCCGTCGAGTTGCTGCAACAGCATGGCGTGAAGCGGAAGGAAGTGCGAGGGGTCACGATCTGCCGACCGACCTGCCAGGCCGACCCGGCAGAGGACCTCGGCCTCGGCATGTGGACCCCCGGGATCGCAGGGGTAGCCCAGGCCGAAGTCGGGATTCAGGACTTCTAGGAGCGGCACTTGCCGGCTCTCGTAGCGGCGCCAGAACTCGCTCTGGAACGCGGTGATCCGGGACGTGACCGGCAAGGGGAACACCGCGGACAAATGGTCGACCGTCTGGACGAGGTGCGCTAGGTCGCGGTGTGCCAGGGAGAGGTTCGGTGCCTCCCGTCGCAGCTGAACGTGAAAGAGGTTGTTGTCGTCCATCTGGGTTCCGAGTTGCCGCCAGGCGTTCCGGACATCCTCGTATGCCGAGCGTCGCTGTCCCGGGGGGAGTTGATCGAGATCACGAAGCCGCGCGAGGACCTCTGCGATCGTGGCTGCGGTCGAGTTGGCATGACCGGACCGACGCAGGGCATCCGCGACGCGCGGAAGGGGGTCGACGTCGATGCCAGCGAGCTCCAGTTCCGCCAGAATGAGACCTGAGTCGACTATGTCATGCAGGTAATCGTCCGCCTCATCGGGTGTCGGCCCCCACGGGGCCAGGGCGTCTCGCAATTCGGCCCAGGTTGCCCCCTGCGACGCCGCGCCGATGATGGCCTCGAGGGGGACATCGTGATCGAGGGTCGAAAGGTGCAGTCCGTCGCTCGCGGAACCTTGCGTTAAGACCAGGCAATGGACGATTCCTGCGACCACATGCGCCGATTCGTTGAGCACCCATTTCAACGAGGCCCGAAGGGACCTGTCTGCGAGTAGCTGGCGCACGAGTTCACGAACCCGACGCGCATCAATCCTTGTCGCAAGACGCGACTCGCCGATGGCGCCGACCTTGAGATGCGTATGTTCTCCCACCGTACCGACAGAGAAGCCAGCAAAGATCCCGAACGGCGTCGGGCGATAAGAGATCCGCGAAAAATACCGGCTCAAGGACATGATGGCGCGCTCGTCGAGTGGACGCCCGGTTGTCTGCAGCCAGCTCTCAATGACGCTGTCGAGGTCCTCCGACGACAGGCGGACGGCTTCTCGGAACTCGGACCGTTCACAGGCGGCGCGAAGCCCGGCGTTCAGGAAGTCGGAATCATGACGTGACTTCGCACGGCGATCCGCCTCTTGGAGTTCGATCTCGCCGTCGACAGGATCTCGCGACCAGGCGAGGAACGCCTCCGTCGGCCACAACGGCGTTCTCATGATGAAGAACGGCACTTCGAAGGATGGACGGCGAGGACGGCGTGTCGATTCCACTGTTACCACATTAGGAAGGGGTTTTGCACGGGGCGGCGGCGATGCCGCCGCCCCGCCCAGCGACTACGCCGGTGGTGGATCATCCGTACAGGAGTCCGTAGGGCAGGTGTCTCAGCACGGTTGGGTATCGATATCCGTGCATGCTGAGGTCGTCGAGTCACTGACGACCGGCGGCCTACCGCCGAGGACCTGCTTGAGATCTGATTCCTCGAGGATGCGTCGCATCCCGCGATGCAGAACCAGTTTCTTCCTGATACTCATGGTATCACCCCCTCTCTCATGTCATGGCTACGGGCTGCATCCCGTTGCCTCCTTGCCGAGCCGGCGCTCCTGGGAGCGACCTGCCGGCCCGGCGAATTCAAACGGAAATCGCCATCACCCGATCCCATCGCGGCTCCGTCGACGTCACCGTTGCGAGCAATGCGAGCGCAGTACCCGCGGCACCGGTCATGAGCCCACGGTTCGATCGCCATTCGCTGGCTCCGTTCGGTCCGGTCGCGACATACTGGTACCCCGCCACCCCCTTACCGTCTCGTCGCTGCGCGAGGCATACGTCGACCCAGTGTCGGGCCGCCTCGGCGAACAACTCGACGCCCGTGGCCTGCCAGACGCGGTTGTACATGTGCGCGAGACCGGCAGAACCATGGCATAGGCAGGCGTCCTGGATACCCTTAATGGACGTGTTGATCGTGGCGACATGGCGCAACATGTCCAAGGCCGTTGCGACCAGCTCCTCGTCGTTGCTAGCCTGGCCGGCGGTGAGCAGAACCATAGCCACCGCCGGATTCCCGTAGCACCATCGCGGGGACCCGGTTTCCAGCGCCGTACCATCGATCCAGAACGGGATCTCATTGATCGGATTGCCCCGCTGACGATGGGACAGAAGGGCGCTAGTAGTGCTGCCGATGATCTCCCCGACATCGTCCCCAGCCAGGCCAGCCAGCCGGAGGCGGCTGAGAACGGCGACGACCCCCGGTGCACCGTGGGCGACGCCGAGGTTCTCGTATCCGTGCGGGAACCGTTCGCGCATAGCCTGCCGCATGACTCGTGGATTCTCGATCCAGCGGGTGCTCCGCTCCTCGCGCGTTGCCATGCTGAGCATGCGCGAGACGATCTCGGCCAGGGCAGCCCTCGCAGACGGCTGTTGCTCCCTTTCCATGGCGTAGACAACCAGGCCGGCCAGTCCGCTCCAAAGGTCGAACGACATGGGCCAGGCATCGCGGCGTATGAGATCGAGCAGGACTTGGTCGATCTCGGAGTTCCGATCGTCCAGGCAATCCGGCTCAAGGCGAGCGCCAACATGCTCGAGTGCCCAGGCGACTCCTGTGAATCCACCCATGAGTCCGGGGCCGAGAGGGCCGCAGGAGAGGCTATCGACCGCTCCGTTGATGGCAGACTCGGCGGCGGATTTCCATCCGCCATCTGGGTGCTCGGTATGGAGGTAAGCCAGTAGGAGCGCTACGCCAGCCTCGCCGGAAGCGAGTGAGCAATCGAGACCCGCCGGGCCCCTGGCATCTTGCCGTCAAGGTTGATCGTCTCGCATGGCCCCCGCTATGTCGAGGACGGCTGCCATAACTTCGTCGGCTTGGGATCCTGCCAGGAGAGGTCTCCACCGTGGCCGTTGAACGGGGGTAACGCTTCCGCGTAGCATCATCGACTTCCTTCCGGAACCGGTTTCGTTGGCGTGCGTTCGGTGGCCAGATTCGAGGATGGCCCTGCAGACCGGGATCGACCGGCGAACCGCAACGAGACGGGGTGCTGCATGCGCAGCCGACTCGCGACGGCAGCTGCGCTCCCGGCGTGGGTTGCCAGGGACAGATAGCGCTGACGCTCCCTGAACATCAGGCGGCACTCGACGAGCTGACCGAGAAAATCCCTTATCTCGTCCACGTCGATGGCGCAGGTCGACGTCGCGGCGATTTCGGCAGCGACATCCTCCGCACGGGCGCCTTCGTCGCAGGCGAGGTAAATTACGGCTTCAAGGCCTTGTAGGACGTAATCCAAGTGCTCAAGCCCAGGACGCCGATCGCTGATGATGATGAAATCCGGACCACACCGGTATCGCAAAGAACCGCCACGCTTCCACTGGTCGACGAGGGCTTTGATCCTGGAAATGACAGGCAACAGATCGGCGTCCGCGTCGACCTCGAACTCGAATGAATTTGCCAATTGAAGGAGATCCGAATCCGGTAGGTCGTGGATGTACCTGGCGTAGAGAGCGGGACCCTTGATCCTGATTCCGAAACGCCCAGGATCCTCGTGGAACGGGCTGAAGCGGTCAAGGTGCAGAGGGTTCACGTTCGGCGGAGCGAGGTGGGTCAAGGACGGGATGAGGTCCGCGATCTCCCGGTAATGATCTGCAGTTTCACCGGGGATCCCGTGGATCAGATTCCACGACGCTCCGATGCCGAGTTCCTTGAGCCACTTCAGCTGACGAATATTGTGCAGTGTCGATGTCCCTTTGGCCATGAGCGCCAGGATGGGTGTGGAAAGGGATTCGATTCCCGGGTGAAGTTCCGTAACGCCCGCCGAACGCAGTGCGTAAAGTTGTTCCTTGCTTAGGGTTGCCCGGGTCTCGTAGTAAATCTCGAAATCTGCACCCGCGCGGTTCATGATCGGGGCGAGCTCGTCGATGATGGCGGGCGAGATGATATTGTCGACAGCTCGGAATCGTAGGATATGGTAGCTGTTCGCGTGGCTCTGGATCTCGTTCAGGACCTCGTCCGCTCGTCGAGTGCGGAAAGGTACCCGTTCGCCGTTCAAACCGCAGAAACGACACTGAGATTTGTCTGCCCACCAGCACCCCCGGGAACTCTCGAACGGGATCTGGACACCAGGTCGGATCTTGTCTCTCATCGTCGAACACGCGTTGAGTTGCTCGAAATACTCGGAGAAATCTGGCCGCAGATTACCACCGATTTCAGCCGGTGGACTCGACCCCTCGACGGAGACCGATTCACCGCCGATACGATAGCAAATCCCGGGTCGGGGCCGGGGGGGGCGTTGGTTCAGCAGGTCCTGGAAGAGGTCGACAACCACCTCCTCCGCTTCGCCGCGAACGACCACGTCGACCCATGGGTAGCAGCGATGCAGGGTCGCCCCGACGATTCCATGGCAACCCGGGCCACCAAAGACCGTGACGATCTCTGGCCGTGCTTCCTTGATCAACCTCGCGACCGACAGGGACGCGGCTGTCTGGCTGAATCCGGTGGTGAAGCCCACCAGACGGGTTCCGGAGCCGAGAATGTTCTCAGCGCAAGCCGCGAGGAACCCCGGCGCCAACCGGCGCATGGCCCGGGCTGCGTCGATCTGACGCGGCGGAACCGGCTGTTGCTCCAGATATGCCAGGAAGCTGGCATCGAGTTCGGGGGCGTCCCGGAGATGGGGGCTTGCGAAGATCCACTCACCGATCCCGTAACGATAGCCAGACGCGACAACGTCCAGATAAACAGTTCGGTCGGGCGCCCTCTCCGGATCGTAGCTGATACCCGCAGACGCAAGCTGCTCCACCCAGAGCAACTGGTTGTAATGGGTCATCGTGGTGATGCCAGAAGTTTGCAGTCTAGATTTCAGAATTCCGAGCCGAAGGGACGGCAGGGTCAAGCTGTCCCACGGCATGGTGACCAAGGCAACGTCAACAGGCGCATGGACACCGTCGCAATAGCTCGACTCTAGATCCATCTTCCCCCCCTGATACCTATGACTCTACAGCGCCGATAGCCAGCGGTCAACGCTTGAACCGAGACCTTGAACCGAGACCGCGATTGCAGGCGCCGCCCGTCGTGCGGTATGGTTAGTGGTCACGGCGATCGGGGCGATCACGGAGTTGCGGATCACACTCTCCCAGCCCGGTATCCGCCCGTTGCGAGAGCATCGAAAACGGATGGGAAACGCATGGATGGTCCGGAGTCCGGGGCGGAGCAGGTGGACAGTGACCGGGGACTGCGCCGTCTCTTTCGCGCCGAGGCGATACGAGCACACAGCGCCGCACCTCTGGAGGGGCCACCGATAAGGATTGCAGCCCGTGTGATCGACCGGAGGTTTCGGAGTCTCGTCAGCTTGTTGGTGCTCGCGTTGGCGTCAACGCTCTTCATTCGCCTGCCGGAGTATGTGCCTGCTGACGGTGTGGTCACGCTTCCATCGACGCCGAATGACGATGTTCTGGAGATTGAAGCTCAGGGTCGGCAGGCATTGCTGGCGAAGGTCGTGGTGTTCTTGCCGCTGACCGCAGATCAACTGCGGACGTCGCATCTGGAAATCCGTCTGACGGACCCGCCAATGGGAGCCGATCCCCTACCATACACCATCGTGGCCGATCCGCTGGCGTGGCTTGCTGCCGCCACGCCGGACGAGCCACTTCTCCGCGCATGGCGGCAAGCCCAGGACACCGACGCTCCGTGTACGCCGGTTACGGTCCTGCTCGCGAACGACCCGCGGTTGTCTCCGGGGTCGAAGGTCAGGGTCTCGCTCAAACGCCTCGGAGAACCGTTGCTCATCCGGATATTTAGCAGTTCACGCGCCGTCCGTGGCGTTTCGGCCGGATGACCGGCACCAATGGTCGCCGGAAATCCGAGGGGGAGCAGGAGGGTGAACATCAAGGAGTTCGCGGCCGTCGGCGGAGGTTTGGTGGGTCGGTACCGAAACCTTCGACGACAGATACCCATGGTCCGACAGCAAACTGCGTCCGATTGCGGCGCGGCGGCGTTGACGATGGTCCTGCGGCATTTCGGCCGTTCCGTGAGGCTCGGCGAAGTCCGGCGGAGGATCGAAGCGGGTCCTGACAGCGCTTCGGCCCGCCGGCTACTCGAGGTTGCTCGGCAGTTCGGACTCGATGGGCGCGGCGTTCAGGTATCGCTGGACGATCTCACCTATCTGCCGAGGGGATCGATTCTTCACTGGGGCATGAACCATTTCGTTGTCCTCCAGCGTGTGCGACGTCGTGGCGTCGAGATCCTCGACCCGGCGGCTGGCCGCCGATACGTCGACCGTGAGCAATTGGATGTATCGTTTACGGGCATCGCGCTCGTCCTCGAACGCGCGCCGGGATTCGTCGCCGGGGCCCGTTCCGAGATGCCGACGATCTGGAAGTACCTGGCGCGCGCGCTGACCCGCGGGAACGACCTTTCTCGCGCGGTCTTCCTGTCGTTCACCGTGCAGGTTCTCGGGCTGGCGACTCCCGTGCTGGTCGGCGTCGTCGTCGATCGCATCGTACCCAACCGCGACATGGGACTGCTCGCCCCGGTCGCACTGGCCGCACTTGTTCTGGGGCTCTTTTCGTTTCTGACGACCTGGACTCGCGCACACATCCTCTTACATCTAAGGACCAGCCTTGACGTCAGGATGGCCATCGACTTCATGAGCCACCTGTTGCGTTTACCGCTCTCGTTCTTCCTGGGACGGCAAACTGGCGATCTCATGGTGAGGCTCAACAGCAGCCATGCGATTCGTGAGACTCTGACGACAACAGTCCTGTCAGCGGCCCTCGACGGAACGATGGTGTTCCTCTACCTCGGGGTGTTGGTCGCCATCCGCCCATCTTTCGCCCTCATCGTCCTCGTGCTTGGAATGTTAAAGGTCGCGGTCTACGCAGCCACGGCTCGGCGCCTCCGTGAATTCGCCGCCAAAGGACAGGTTGCGCAGGCCGAGTCGGCGAATTTCCAGGTTCAGGCCCTGGTGGGAATCGAGTCGGTCAAGTCTGCGGGAGGCGAGCTTCGCGCTCTCGAGCATTGGTCACAACTGCTGGCGACCGTGGTGAATCTATCGCTCGCCAGAGGTCAGTTGAACGCGCTCGTGCTGGCAATCTATGCGACGCTGAACACGATTACTCCGCTCTTGCTACTGATCTACGGTGCAAGCTTGGTGCTCTCGGGTGAGTTGACTCTCGGTCGCATGCTTGCGATGCAAGCGCTGGCGGCAGGATTTCTGGGTCCGCTTGCGAGCATGGTGAGGACCGCCTTCCAAATGCAGGACATGGCTGTTTATCTCGAGAGGGTCGAAGACATCGTTTCGCAAGCACCAGAGCAAGACCCGGCCGAGGATCGAATTGTCCCTGCGGTTTACGGTGGGATCAGGCTGCAAGACGTGACCTTTCGTTATCCCGGGTCCGAGAGCATCGCGCTCGATCAGGTATCCCTGGATATCTCCCAACAGGAACACCTTGCGATCGTCGGGCCAAGTGGTTCTGGCAAATCAACTCTCGCGAGGATCCTGGTCGGCCTCTTCGAACCCCAGGCCGGTGCCGTGAAGTTTGACGGGTTCGATATCAAGCAACTCGACCTAACGGAACTCCGGCGTCGAATCGGGTTCGTGGCTCAGAACCCCTACCTTATGGCGACCAGCGTGCGACAGAATATCGGTTTCATGCATCCGGATCTTGGCCTTGATGCGATCGAACGGGCGGCCGATCTCGCCGAGATCAGCGAGGAGATCAAGCGGATGCCGCTGGGATACGATACTTTCCTTCCGATGGGAGCGACGTCGATTTCAGGAGGCCAGCGCCAGCGAATCGCAATTGCGCGGGCACTCCTCGGAAATCCCCGGATTCTGGTTCTCGATGAAGCAACCAGCCATCTGGATTCGCTGACTGAATCGCGCGTCTATCGAAATATCAACGCGCTTACCGTCACACGGATCACGATCGCGCACCGGCTGAGCTCGGTCATCGGGGCCGACCGAATCGCGGTCATGGATTGCGGAAAGATCGTCGAACTCGGCCGGCACGACGAATTGCTGGCCAGCGATGGTCTGTATTCGCGCCTGTATCGGGCTCAAAGCGGGTGAGCGAAGAGGGTGAGACGCGTACCTTGGGCGACTCGCCTCAAACCGCGGCCCCGTCAACCGTACCGCTCCCGCAACGTCCGCGCCGCCGCCACCATCGACCGCAGCTTCGCCACCGCGTGGGCCTCCTCGTTCACGCACCGGCTGGCGAAGCACCCGAAACCGCAGTCAGGGTTCAGCCAGATCTGCTCCGGCCTCCAGAACTGCAGCGCCTCCTCGGCCCGGGCGACGATCGACGCCGGGTCCTCCGCCTCGTCGGTGCGCGGGTTCACGCACCCGAGGCCCAGCTCGCGCTCGCCGAGAGCCTCGCCGACGACGCGCAGCTCGCCCGCCCGCGGCGTGGCGTATTCCAGCACGAACTGGTCGACCTGCATGGCCTGGAACGCCGGCAAGAGGGCGTGGTAGTCGCCGGTCAGCAGCACCTCTTCCTGGCGGCTCCAGTTGCCCCGGCACACGTGCAGGCCGGTGCGCACGCCGTCGATCCCCTCGACGACGCGGTTGAGCAGCTCGGCCGCGTAACTCAGCTCGGAACCCGCATCACGGCGGGTGGCCAGGGTCGCTCACATGAACGTGCGCTTGTCGCAGTCCTCGCTCATGACGATCTCCGTGAGCACCGGCTCGTCGAACTGGACGAAGGCGGCGCCATGGTCGCGCAGGTCGGTGAGCTCGTCGCGCAGGATCCGCACCACGTCGTCGCCGAGGGCGAGCTTGTCGTCATAGCCGGCCTTCGAGAACGCCCCCACCCACATCGACCGCGTGAGAAGGTAGGGTCCGGGCAGGGTCACCTTCACCGGCTTGTCGGTGAGCTGCTGGACGAACTGCAGCTCGGCCACGGCCAGGGGTTCGCGGCGGGCCAGTTTGCCCGTGCAGGTGGGGTTGCGGATCGCCGACGCGGGCACGTCGAGGGTCGCGAGCATCTCCTCGAAGGCGGCCTTGTCGTCGACGGTGTCGAGCATCTCGGCCAGGGACATCAGGCGCGTGCCGTCGAGCTTGTCGGTCACGAAGCTGTAGAAGTTGTCGCGGCGGTGTTCGCCGTCCACGACGACGTCGACGCCGGCGTCCACCTGATGCTGCACGCAGCGGCGCACCTCGCGGTCGGCCACGCGTTCGAACGCGTCGCGGCCGAGCTTGCCTTGCTGCTTGTCGCGCAGGGCTTTCAGGAGATCGCGGGATCGGGGCCAGCTGCCCACCTGGGTCACGTTGAACATGGTGCTCCTCACACGATGGCGATGCGGGTGTCCAGCTCGGTGCTCTTGGCCAGGGTGGCGGCCAGAGGCGAGCGGGCGATGGTGGTGGTCCAGACCTCGCGGACGCGGTCCTCGTCGGCGAAGGTGGACGCGAAGAGCTTGACCTCGATGCGGGCGAACGACGGGTCGCCGTCCGAGAGGCCGAGGTGGGCCAGGACGTCGTGCAGGCGCCCGCGGGCCGTGAGCTCGACGTCGTCCACCTCGAGGCCGGCCCGGGCGCAGGCCGTGACGAAGGCCGTGGTCAGGTCGGCGGCCAGCGCGCCCAGTAGGGCCTCGACTGCCGACGGGTGCTGGTCCTGCTCCTCGAAGCTGGCCGGCTGACCCACCGTCCACTTGAAGTTGCGGCAGTAGATGGTGGTGGCCAGGTGGCCGGCGGCGCGCGCCCGCAGACGCCACTCGTACTGGCGCGCGCGCTCCTTGTCGGCCTGGAGGGTCTGCTCCTCGGCCGCGGCGGCCTCGCCGGTGCTCCGGCGCACGAAGAAGCGGGTCTGCCCGGCGGTGTCGCCGGGAAGCCGCCCGAGGTACTCGTGGCCGACCATGCGGCACCAGGGCGGCAGATCATCGGCCACGGTCACCTCCACGCTGCGCATCTCCAGGACCCCGCCGGGCGGAACCGCGAGCATGTGCTGGCGGATGAGCAGCACGAGGCCGCTGCCGCAGTCGAGGTCGCCGCCGTCGAAGACGTGGTCGGGCTGCAGGTTCTCCAGCTCACTCATGGCTAGTAACCGACGCTGGGCGAGCCGTTGGCCAGCCACTCGACCAGGGCGGCGCCGCCGGCGGGCGAGGCGCCGTCGACCAGGCTCGCCTCGGTGATCCCGCGCTTCTTCATGCAGGGCGAGCACACCAGGATCTTGCCGCCGTTCTTGACGAACTTCTCCACCAGGTCCTTCAGGGGCGCGAACGGCTCGCCCTCGTCGATCTGGTCGACCTCGCCCTTGACGGCGGCCCAGACGCCGTCCGCGCTCAGGAAGACCATGGTGTCCTTGTCGCTGCCCAGGGCGGCGTTGGCCACCACGAAGCCCAGGGTGGCCTTGTCGCCGTTACTCTTGCTCTCGGTGATGGTGACGCAGAAGGTGTTCGACATGACGGATTCCTCTCGGGCTCAGGGTTCTTGGCGCTTGCGGACGAGGTAGAAGGGGGGCTCGGCGTCGAGGAGCACGTGTCCGGTGAGGCGGCACCAGGCGGGGATCTCCACGGGCGCGCCGGCGTCGCGGCTGGCGATCATCAGCGTCGTGCCGGGCGCGAGCTCGCGCATCACCGCGCGCAGGTCGATGATGAAATCACCGCAGCCGCGGTCGAACGAGTCGTAGACCTCGTCGAAGTCCCAGTGTCGTGGAAATCCAGCCATCGCGTGTCGGTCCTGATTGGGGTGCACACCGTGAGATCACGCCCAGGGCGGACGCGTGGCCGGGTGCGGCGATGGCTCGGCGGAAGAGAAGCGTCGGAGGGAAGTCCCCGTCAGCAGCAACCACGTCGCGCCAGCCGAACACGGGCGGCGTCCGACGGGCGGGTTCAGGTGAAGCCGGTGACGAGCAGGCGGCGCATGGGATCCTCGCGGGAGTGTGCGTGACGTTCCTGATTCTGGCCGATTCCGCGCCGGATGTCAATTCCAGCCGTCGCAGGGCTCATCCGATCCCGTCGCCCAGCGCCCGGCGCACCGCCGTCAGCAAGGTCACCGAATCGAAGGGCTTGGAGACGAACACGATGTCGGCCTCGCGCAGGCGGCGGCCGGTCACCTCATCCTTCGGATAGCCGGACATGTACATCGACCGCAGGTCGGGACGCCGCCGCTGGAGCCGCTCCACCAGCGCCGGTCCGCTCAGGTCGGGCATCACGACGTCGGTGAGCACGAGGTCGGGCACGTGAGGGTGCTCCTCGAACCAGGTCAGCGCGGCTTCCGGGTGGTCGAAGGCCTCCACCTGGTAGCCCTTGCGACCGAGCAGGCGCTTGGCGAGGCTCAGGATCTCCGGGTTGTCCTCCACCAGCAGGATCCGCTCGTCGCCGCGCAGCCGGTCGTCGGCGGCCCGGCGCGTCTCCGTGGCGGTGAACTCGCCGTCGGCCCGCGGCAGGTTGATGGTGAACCGGGAGCCCCGGCCGGGGGCGCTCTCGACCTCGAGGATGCCTCGGTTCTGGGCCACGATGCCGTAGACCGTGCTCAGCCCCAGACCCGAGCCCTTGCCCTGCGGCTTGGTGGTGAAGAACGGCTCGCAGGCGCGGTCGCGGGTCACCGCGTCCATGCCGATCCCGTCGTCGGCGACGGTCACGGCCACGTAGGCGCCCGGGATCGCGTTGGGGTTGGCGCGGCACGCGTCGCGGTCGAGGACCGTGTTGCGGCAGGTGACCTCGATGGTGCCGCGCGCGCCGACCGCGTCGCGCGCGTTGAGCACCAGGTTGGTGAGCATCTGGTCGACCTGCACGGGGTCGATGTGCACGTGATGCAGGTCGGGCGCCACCGACCACCGCAGCACGATGCTCTCGGGAAGGAGCCGGCTGAGCATCGCCTCGGCCGCCGCGAGGACATCGCGGAGGTCGATCAGCCGCGGCACCGCCACGCCCTTGTGCGCGAACGCGAGCAGCTGCTGCACCAGCGCCGAGGCGCGGGTCGTGGCCGACTCGATCTGGCGCAGGTAGACGTCCTGGGGACTGCCGGGATCGAGGTCGAACCGGGCCACGTCGATCGTGCCCTGGATGACCGTCAGCGCGTTGTTGAAGTCGTGGGCGATGCCGCCGGCGAGGCGGCCCACGGTCTCGAGCTTCTGCGACTCCCAGAGCTGCTTCTCGAGCGACTTGGCCTCGGTGATGTCGCTGACGGCGACCACCAGGCGCGATTCCCGGTCCTCCGCGCCGGGGATGCGGTCGATGACGGTGCCTTCCATGCGCACGTCCAGCTGGCGCTGCTCGGCGCCGTGCACCAGGCGGGTCTCGATCACCCGCGGCGTCCGGCCGCGGAAGAGGGCGGGGAACCGCCGGTCGAAGGCGGCCTGGTGCTCGGCGGCCACGTGGCTGCGCAACGACCGCTGCTTGAGCTGCTCGGCGGCCAGGCCCACCATCTGGCAGAACATCTCGTTGACCTGGCGGATCATGCCGATGTGGTCGAGCACCACGTAGCCCACCGGCGCGGCGTGGAACAGGGTCTCGAAATGGCGCCGCGACCGCTCGAGCGAGTGCTGGGCCTCGCGCAGCTCCTCGTTCTGGATCTCGAGCTCCGCCTGGGCCACGCGGAGATCCTGGATCAGCGCGCGGCCCTCGGCCGCCGCGAGGGGGCCGGAGGCGGTCGGGTCGTCGTCGAGGGCGGCCTCGGCGCGGCGCCGCAGCTCCGCCCAGCGGGTCTGATCACCGCAGATGTCGGTCATGTCGCATCCTCCCGGCGGCGCAGGCAGCTGGCGGTCTGGTCGTCGATGAGTTCGAAGCGGGCGTAGACCTCGGACACGGCGCCGTCCGGGCCGTGGGCGAGCGGCATGGTGGAGACCAGCAGCCAGTTCGTGCGCTCCTGCCGCGGATTGTAGACCCCCATCAGCTCGTTGTTGATCGGCTGGCCGGTCCGCAGGGTGCGCATGGCGGGATGCTGGTCGCCGGGATACGGGCGGCCGTCGGGCCGCAGGGCGCACCAGTCCGGATGCAGGCTCGTGCGGCCGGTCAGCTCGTCGAGGCTGAGGCCGAGGATGTCCTGGGCCGCCTGGTTGGCGTCGGTGATGCGGCCGTCGGCGTCCTGGTAGACGACGCCCTCGTTGAGGGTCTCGAAGAGCCGGGCGAAGCGCCGCTCGCTCGCGATCAGCTCGCGGCGGGTGGCCTTGAGGCTGGTGATGTCCACCAGGGTGAGCACGATGCCCGACGACAGGCCTTCGGCGATCCGGTAGGGCAGCACCCGCATGAGGAACCAGGCGCCTTCGGCGGTCTCGACCTCGACCTCGCGCGGGGCCTGCGTCTCGGCCACCTCGCGGACGACGGCGAGCGGGTCGATGCCGATGATCCGGTGCCGCAGGTGCTCGAAGGGTCGGCCGACGTCGCTGCGGATGATGGGGAACACGGCATCGAGGTCGGGGGTGAACTTGCGGACGTCCAGGTTCTCGTCCAGGAACAGCGTGTAGATGTGCGAGTTGCTCAGCAGGTTGTCGAGGTCGTTGTTCAGCTCGGTGAGCTCGACGATCTTCTGCTGATGCTCGGCGTTGACGGTGTGCAGCTCCTCGTTGACCGACTGCAGCTCCTCGTTGGTGCTCTGCAGCTCCTCGTTGCTGGCGAGCAGCTCCTCGTTGGTGGCCTGCAGCTCCTCGTTCGAGGTCTCCAGCTCCTCGATGGTGGCCTGGAGGTTCTCGCGGTTGAACTGGAGCTCCTGCTCCAGATCGCGGATGCGCTGCTCGGTGGCGGCGGACGCGTCGTAGGAGTCGCCGGCAGCTTCGAATACCACGGGGCGGCTGTCGCGACGTTCCTCCAGGAAGACCACGGCCAGCGGCTCCTGCCCCTTGCGTCCCTTCAGGAGGCGCATGCGCAGGTCCAGCGCGACCGCCACGTCGCCACGGGCGATCCGGACGTTGGTGTAGCGGATCTCGCGGCCGTCGCCGAAGACCTTCCGCAGGCCGGTGGCCATCGGGATCGACAGCTCGTCGTTCACCATGCGCGTGAGGTCGTTGAGGACCTTGCCCGGCGGCAGCTTGAGGTAGCCCGAGGTGTCGCCGAGGATGTGGAGGACCTCGAACTGCTCGTTGACCACGACGGCCGCCGGGACGCAATCCTCGGCCAGGGTGCCGAGCAGCCGGTCGATCAGGCGTTCCTCGTCGCGAAGCCCGGCCTGGGCGCGCTGGCCGAGCAGGCGCGATCCGGCGGTCGGCCAGCGCGGGCTGTGGCGGGTCAGCTCGCCTCCGAGCGCGTGCCGCGAGCGGCCCCGCGACCGGTACAGCTTCTGCCGCGGGTCCAGGGTGTCGAAGTGCTGGCCGACGTCGCCGGCGGTCTCGCTGGTGCCCAGCATCAGGATGCCGCCGGGGTTCAGGGAGAAGTTGAAGGCGTCGATCACCTTCTGCTGCAGCACCGGCTGCAGGTAGATCAGGAGGTTGCGGCAGCTCACGAGGTCGAGGTTCGTGAACGGGGGGTCGGTGAGCAGGTTGTGCTGGGCGAACACCACCATCTCGCGGATGCTGCGCACGATCTGCACCCGATCGCCGTGGCGGCTGAAGTACTTGGTCAGCTGGCGGGCCGTCAGATCGGCGGCCACGGCCTCGGGGTAGACGCCGGCGCCGGCCCGCGTGATGGCCTCGCGGTCGATGTCGGTGGCGAAGATCTTGACGTCGAAGCGTTCGCCGTACTGCTCCATCCAGTCGGCGCAGACCATGGCCAGGGTGTACGCCTCCTCGCCCGTGGAGCAGCCGGCCACCCACATGCGGACGTCCTTGCTCTCGCGGTTGGTGAAGATGCCGGCGAGGTGGCGCTCGGCGAGATCGGTCCAGACGGCAGGGTCGCGGTAGAAGCTCGTGACGCCGATCAGGAGCTCGCGGTAGAGCGCGGCGACCTCGCTGCGCCGGTTCTCCATGAACGCGACGTAGTCGCTCAGCTCCTGGATCTGGTTGACGGTCATGCGCCGCTCGATGCGCCGCACGATGGTGCTCTGCTTGTAGAACGTGAAGTCCACGCGGGTCTGCTCGCGCAGCATGGCGAAGATGCGGGCGAGGCGATCCTCGTCCAGCAGCAGGGGCGACGTCTGGGCGGGCTGGGCGAGGTACGGGTGGGTGGCGAACGCGGTCAGCCGCGCGGGCATCTCGTGCACCGGCAGCACGAAATCGGCGAGCCCGGTGGCCACCGCGGCGCGGGGCATGCCGTCGAAGCGGGCCGAGTCGTCGGTCTGCACGAGGACCATGCCGCCGGCTTCCTTGATCGAGCGGATGCCGCGGGCGCCGTCGCTGCCGGTGCCCGAGAGCACGATGCCGACCGCGCGCTCGCCCTGGTCCTCGGCCAGGGAGCTGAAGAACACGTCGATCGGCAGGTTGATGCCGCGCTCGTTGCGTTCCTGGTCGCTCAGCAGGAGCTTGCCGTGGAACATGCGCAGGTTCTTGCGGGGCGGGATGATGTAGACCGTGTCGGGCTCGACCACCATGCCCTCCTCGGCCCGCTTGACGGCCATGTCGGTGTGCTTGGCCAGCAACTCGGCCATGAGGCTCTTGTAGTCGGGCGACAGGTGCTGGATCACCACGAACGCCATGCCGCTGTCGGACGGCATGGCATCGAAGAAGGCGTCGAGGGCCTCGAGGCCGCCGGCGGAGGCGCCGAGGCCGACGTAGCAGGCAGGTCGGGCGCCGTCGGGGGCGCTGGCGTTCATGGTCATATCCCCAGGGCTGGTGCCTGATTCCCGATAACCACCGCAGGATAGGAATACCGGCCGGATTCGGCTACCTCCCGCGCCGGACCGCCTGGCCATTGGACCGGCGCCGACTTTGGTTATACTCTTGGACGAACACGCCGTTTCGCCCGCCACCCGTGCGCGCCGTGCCGGACGCGCTCAACGCCGAGGTATCGCATGCCAGCCGCCAAGATCACCTGGACCAAGATCGACGAGGCCCCCGCCCTGGCCACCCACGCCCTGTTGCCGATCGTGCAGGCCTTCACCCGGGGCACCGGGGTCGAGATCGAGACGGCGGACATCTCCCTGGCGGGACGCATCCTCGCCACGTTCCCCGAGCGGTTGCGGGCCGATCAGCGCGTGCCCGACGAGCTGGCGCGGCTCGGTGAACTGGCCAGGTCGGCCGACGCGAACATCGTCAAGCTGCCCAACATCAGCGCCTCGGTGCCGCAGCTGCAGGCGGCCATCAAGGAGCTGCAGGCCCAGGGGTACGACGTACCCGACTTCCCCGAGGAGCCGCGCACCGACGAGGAGAAGGCGCTGCGAGCCCGCTTCGCCCGCGTGCTCGGCTCGGCCGTCAACCCCGTCCTGCGCGAGGGCAACGCCGACCGCCGCGCCGCCGCGTCGGTGAAGCGCTTCGCGCAGAAGTACCCGCACAAGATGATGAAGGACTGGCCGGCCGCGGGCTCGCGGACGCGGGTCGCGTACATGACCGACGGCGACTTCTACGGCAGCGAGCGGTCCTGCACCCTGCGCGCGGCCGCCGACGCCCGCATCGAGTACGTGGACCGGGCGGGCGCGGTCGCCGTGCTCAAGGCCTCGTTGCCGCTGGAGGCGGACGAGGTGCTGGACACCGCCGTGATGAACGTGGCTGCGCTGCGCGCCTTCTACGCCGCGCAGATGGCGGCCGCCAGGCGCGACGGCACGCTGCTCTCGCTGCACCTGAAGGCCACGATGATGAAGGTCTCCGACCCGGTGATGTTCGGGCATGCCGTGTCGGTGTACTTCGCCGCCGCCCTGGACAAGCACGCCGCCGCGCTCGCGTCCGTCGGCGCCGACGTCAACAACGGCCTCGCCGACGTCCTCGCCCGCCTCGACCGCCTGCCGGCCGACCAGCAGGCCGAGATCCAGGCGGACCTCGCCGCCTGCTACGACGCCGGGCCCGCCCTCGCCATGGTGGACTCGCGCAAGGGCATCACCAACCTGCACGTGCCCAACGACGTCATCGTCGACGCCTCCATGCCCGTGGTCATCCGCGACGGCGGCCGCATGTGGAACCGCAACGACGAGCTCCAGGACACCCTGGCCATGGTGCCCGACCGCTGCTACGCCACCATGTACCAGGCCGTGGTCGAGGATTGCCAGCGCCACGGCCAGTTCGATCCCGCCACCATGGGCAGCGTCAGCAACGTCGGCCTCATGGCCAAGAAGGCCGAGGAGTACGGCTCCCACGACAAGACCTTCCTGGCTCCCGGTGCGGGCACGATCCGCGTGGTGGACGCCGGCGGCAAGGTCCTGCTGGAGCAGCCGGTCGAGCCGGGCGACATCTTCCGCGCCTGCCAGACCAAGGACGTCGCCATCCGGGACTGGGTGAAGCTGGGGGTCGCGCGCGCGCGCGCCACCGGCGTCCCGGCCGTCTTCTGGCTCGACGCCCAGCGCGGCCTCGACGACGAGCTCATCGACAAGGTGGAGACCTACCTGCTCGAGCACGACACCGCAGGCCTGGAGATCCACATCATGCCCCCGGTGGAGGCCATGGAGTTCTCCCTCGAGCGCGTTCGCCGCGGCGAGGACACCATCGCCGTCACCGGCAACGTGCTCCGCGACTACCTCACCGACCTCTTTCCCATCCTGGAGCTGGGCACCAGCGCCCGCATGCTCTCGATCGTGCCGCTGTTGAACGGCGGCGGCCTCTTCGAGACCGGCGCCGGCGGCTCGGCGCCCAAGCACGTGCAGCAGTTCCTCCAGGAAGGTCATCTGCGCTGGGACTCCCTGGGCGAGTACTGCGCCCTGGTGCCCTCGCTGGAGATGATCGCCGCGCAGACGGGCAACGCGCGCGCGGCCCTGCTGGCGCGCACGCTGGACGAGGCCATCGGCCGGTACCTGGAGCACGGCCGCTACCCGTCGCGCAAGGTGGGGGAGATCGACAACCGCGGCGCGACGTTCTTCCTGGCGCTCTACTGGGCCCAGGCGTTGGCCGCGCAGGACGACGATGCCGAACTGAAGGCGCGGTTCGCGCCCGTGGCGGCGCAGCTGGCCGCCGCCGAGGAGGCGATCACGGCCGAGTTGCTGGCGGCGCAGGGCAAGCCGGTGGACATCGGCGGGTACTTCCATCCCGACGCCGCGAAGTGCGCGGCGGCCATGCGGCCGAGCGCGACGTTCAATGCGGTGATCGACGGGATGTAGGCCCGCCTACTTGGCCAGGATCACCGGCAGGCTCGCCGCCTGGCCAGCCGACTGGAAGCGGCACAGGTAGACGCCGGACGGCAGCGGCCGTCCGGTGTCTGCCGTTCCGTCCCAGGCGGCACGGTGGGCGCCGGCCGCCAGCACACGCCCGTCCACCAGCGTCCGCACCAGCCGTCCCGCCGCGTCGAACACCCGCAACGTCACCACGGACGCCGCCGGCACCACGAACCCGATCTCCGTCCGCGGGTTGAACGGATTGGGCGCCGCGCCCGTGAACCGCAGCCCGGCCGGCGGCAGATCGGCGGCCGTCGGATCGGGCGTGGCGTAGAACACCTTCACGCAGGGCTCGCCGCTGTTGCCGACGACCAGGTCGGGCCAGCCGTCGCCGTTGAGGTCGCCGAAGGCGATGGCGGTGCCCACCGTGGGCGAGTCGTAGGTCCAGGACGGCGCGCCGTCGAGGACGCCGCCGCGGTTGAGGTAGATGTGCACCTTGCCGTCGGAGAAATGGCACTCCGCCAGGTCTTCGTCGCCGTCCCGATCGACGTCCACGAAGCGGAGGTCGCTATGGCCGAAGTAGGTGGCCTGCGACTCCCAGGCCAGGGTCATGGCGCCGTCGTCCTGGAGCCAGAGCTGGGTGGGGTCGTGGCCGAGGGCCAGGTCCTGCCAGCCGTTGTGGTCGACGTCGGCGAAGGCCACGCCCTTGTCGCTGTCGGTGTCGCCGGTGGTCCAGATGGGCGTGGTCTGCAGGAGGCCGCCGCGGGTGTCGTAGATGGCGCTCCGGTAGTTCACCCACTTGGAGACGGCGATCTCCGGGTAGCCGTCGTGGTCCCAGTCGGCGGCGGCGAGGAAGCCCTGGATGGAGGTCTCGGCGCTCTGCCACGAGGGGACCGCGGGCAGGCCCGTGCCGTCGTTGAGGAACATGAACATGGGGCGGGTGGGATCGTCCTGGCTGGCGCCCTGGTTGGCGGTCACCAGGTCGGTGTCGCCGTCGTTGTCCAGGTCGACGAGCAGGCCGTAGTTGTTCCAGGCGCCGCCCGGCTCGGCGCTCTGCCAGTCCGGCGTGGGGTCGGGGCCGTCGGGGCCCCCGTAGTAGACCACGCTGGGGTAGGACAGGCCACCGCCGTTGGCGGCGAAGATGTCGAGGTAGGCGTCGTCGTTCACGTAGCCCACCTGGACGTCGCCGGTGGAGACCTCGTCGGCCGACACCCACGACGGATCGGCTTCCAGCTCACCGCCGACGTTGTAGTAGATGAGGTTCTCCCAGTCGGTGTACGGCGGGTAGCTGTTGCTGATGTAGCAGCCCACGACCACGTCGTTCCAGCCGTCGCCGTTCAGGTCGGCGACCTGCAGGCCGCCCACCTGCCGGCGCAGGGAATTCTGCCAGTCGGGCTGGGCGGGGTAGGGCACCTCGTCGTTGCGGGCGATGACCTGACCGTCGGTGGCCGACGGAACGACCAGGACGGTCTCGTGGCCGTCGGCGGAGACCTCGCGCGGGGGCTGATCGGCGAGGGCGACCGTGACGGTCAAGAGGGCGAGGAAGCCGGCGAGGCAGACGCGACGCATGAGGGCACCACCTGTGGCTGTGGGCGTGGGGGATCCGTCCCGGGACGAGAGCGCGGGACCATCCTACCACATCGAGGCCGGCGCCGGGGAGCCGTCGTCGTGATCGTGGGAACCCGGCGCCTCAGTCCGCCAGCCCCAGCGCCCGCCGCTGGAACGCCGGCAGCGCGAAGCACGCCTGCTGCAGCGCCGGCGTCCACCATTTCAGCTGCCCCAGGGCGTCCACCCGCTGGGCGTCCGGCGCCTTGGCCGGGCGCGGACCCTTGCTCGCGAAGCTGAACGACCACAGCCCGCCCGGGTAGGTGAGGTTGTGGTAGTTGTAGATCTCGGTCACCTCGAAGACGTCGCGCAGGATGTCCAGGAGCGCGCGCTGGGCCTCGGCCTCGTACCAGGGATTCTCGCACTGCGACACGACGATGCCCTCGTCGGTGAGCACCCGCGCCACGTCGCCGTAGAACTCCGGGCCGAAGAGCGGCGCCGCCATGCCCACCGGGTCGGTGCTGTCCACCAGGACCACGTCGTAGCGCTCGGTGGTCTCGTTGACGAACGCGACGCCGTCGGCGATCGACACCTTCACCCGGGGATCGGCGAGGCAGCCGGCCGTGGCGGGAATGTGTTCGCGGCAGGCGTCCACCACCATGGCGTCGATCTCCACGAGGTGCACGTGTTCGACGGACGGGTGCTTGAGGCACTCGCGCACGGTGCCGCCGTCGCCGCCGCCGATCACCAGCACCCGGTGCGGGTCCGGATGGCTGAGCAGGGGCACGTGGGCGATCATCTCGTGGTACACGCACTCGTCGCGCTCGGAGACCATGATCAGGCCGTCGTTCAGGAGCATGCGGCCGTGGGCGGCGGTCTCGACCACCTCCACGGTCTGGAACTCGCTCTTGCCGCGGAAGAGCACCTTCTCCACGCGGAACATCACGCCGTGGGTGTCCTGGTTGCGTTCCTCGACCCAGAGATCCATGTCAGCTCCTCACCAGATGACGGTAGTGCACGGGATAGCCGCAGGACAGGGCCTCGCGACGGTCATGGTCGGCATGATAGCCCGGAAACGGCGTCGGCGCGCCCAGGTGGCCGGTGAACAGCAGCAGGTCGACCCGCTCGGGGCCGAACGCCTGCAGGAGCGAGGCGACGGCCGCGTCGGCCTCGGTGCCGTCGAAGCCCCAGCCAAGCTCGAAGCTGGCGTAGGAGTTCTCCCGCTCCGGGGTGACGTGCATCGTGGCGTAACGGCGGCCACGCAACGCGTTGAGCGAGTAGCCCTGGGGAGAGAACACCCAGTCGTCCACCTCGAAGCCCGCGAGCAGGCGGTCCAGGCCCAGGCGGGCGTGCAGTTCGTCGGTCGTCGGGCCGTCGGGCACGAAGAGGTCGGCCACATCGGGCCGGATGCCGTGCATCAGCACCTCGAGGGTGGTGTCCTCGGGGTCGACGGGGGCCGGGTCGCCGAGGTGATAGAGGCTGATGTGGTCGCCGTCGGGGTCGCCGAACTTGAGGTGTTCGCCGCCCAGCCGTTCGGTGAGGCGGGCGCAGTCGTGGCGGAAGCGGCTGGGCTGCTCGTCGGGGAAGTTCTCGTTCTTGCGCTCGTAGATCAGGGAGGCGATGGCCTCGCGCGGCACCACCTCGAGCAGGTGCATGAGGCCGTCGATGAGCGTCGTGCGGCCGCAGGTGATCATGACCGCCTGCTGGGCGCTCACGAACAGGCTCGATTCGCTCAGCAGCCAGGCCTCCAGCTCGTCGCTCGCGAGGTAGCTGAGCGGCTCGGCCCGGCTGGCGTGGATGACCCGGCGCCAGAGGTCGTGGCCGAGGGACCGCAGGTCCAGGCCGCCGGGCGCGGTCATGATCTCGAACTTCTTCTCGGTACCCTCGAACAGCATGGACTCACCTCCGGGTCGGGCGGCAAGATAGCATGCAGCCGGCGCTACTCAAAGCCGCCGGATGGGGTGGTCTCGGCCGGGGGCCGCCAGCCGGCCGCCTCGAGCCAGGCGCGCGCCTCGGCGGCGCGGTCGGCGAAGACCAGCCACTCCACCTCGTCGCCGGGCTTGAAGGTGACGCTGCTGTCCACGGGGACGACGTCGTCCTTGCGGTGCCGGACGAGCGGCAACAGCAGGGCATGGGTCTCACGGGGCAGTTCGGGGGCCGCGACTTCCTGGCCGTCGTCGAGGGTCCAGGTCTCGAGCGCGGCCAGGCCACGGCGCAGGCGCAGATCCCACAGGTCGACGTCGCGGGGGTTGCCGAACAGCACCGCGGTATCCGCATGGTCGAAGGCCTCGCGCTCGAGGCCCGGGGAGGCCGACGGCACGGCGACGAGCGCCCGGCTGACCTTGCTTTCGCGCCGCGCCCGCTCCACGAACCGCAGGTTCACCGCCGGGTTGGCCAGCAGGCCGATGGCGGCTCGCCGCGACTCCATCCCGGCCCGCCGCTGGGCCGTCTCTTCGAGGGCGTTGCCGAACACCACGCGGAAGCCCTCGTCGGTGGCCTGCTGGCAGGCCTCGGCGTTGCTGTCCAGCAACACCACGGGCTCGCCGGTCTGCCGCAGGCGTCCGGCCACCAGCCGTCCCAGGGCGTGGGCGCCGAGGATCGCGTAGCCCTGGTCCGACGGCCGCTGCAGGCCCAGCAGCCGCGCCAGCGGTCCGGCCGTCAGGCCCTGCACCACGACCGTCATGAGGATCACCAGGAAGATGAGGGCGCGCAGTTCGAGCCCGCCCGCGATGTGGGCCTCCTCCAGCCGCTCGGCGAACAGCGAGCCCACGGCCGCGGCGATGATGCCGCGCGGCGCCACCCAGGCCAGGAAGGCCCGCTGCCGCCAGGGCAACGCTTCGCCCAGCGTGCTGGCGAGCACGGCGGCCGGCCGCACCACCAGCATGAGCAGGAGCACGGTCACCAGGCCGGCCATCCCCAGGGCCTGGACCTGCGCCAGGCGCACGTCGGCCGCCAGGATCACGAACAGCATGCCGATGAGCATGACAGTGAGCTGCTCCTTGAACTCGCGCAGATCGTGGAGGTCGCCCAGGCCGGCGTTGCCGACGACCATGCCGGCGATGATGGCGGCCACGATGCCGGTCTCGGGCATCACCGCGTTGCAGGCCTGGAACAGCACCAGCACCATCGCGAGGGTGAACGGATTGTCGAGATCCTGGGGCACGAGGCGCGCGATGCGCAGGCTCCCGGCCATCACCAGGCCGCCCACCAGGCCGGCGGCGATGCCGAAGCCCACGCGCATCACCAGGGTGGTCAGGCCGTGGGTGGCGTCCAGGTGGGGCACGGTCACCACCTCGATCACCACCACGGCAAGGATGGCGCCGATCCCGTCGATCAGGATGCCCTCGGCCTCGAGCAGGGTCTCCAGCTCCCGCCGCACCTTGATCCGTCGCAACAGCGGCGTGATCACCGTCGGGCCGGTCACCACCACCAGCGCGCCGAACGGCACGGCCAGCGACCACGGCCAGCCGAGCAGCCAGTGCGACGCGAGCGTGCCTCCGACCGCGGTCACCAGCGCGCCGATCGACAGCAGGCGCCGCAGCACCGCAGCTTCCCGTTGCAGCCGCTTGCGCTGGAGGCTGAGCCCGCCCTCGAACAGGATGACGGCCGTCGCGAAGCCCACGATCACGTGCAGGTCGGCGCCGAGCGACGCGGGCATGATCCAGCCCAGGCCGTCGGGCCCCAGCCCCACGCCCGCGCCCAGCAGCAGCACGATGCCCGGCAGCCGCAGGTGGCGCGCCACCACCTGGCAGATGATGCCGGCGGCCATGGCCAGAGCGATCGTCAGGGCGGGCGACGCTTGGGCCTCGATGGGCATGAGGCGGCTCCTCGGTGCTGGCGGTGTTCGACCCTGTCGCGGCGGTCCCGGCGAGGCCTTGGAGGCGTGAAGGCGTAAGCTACGCTCACGAAACACGTTCGGGCCGGAAATTGAATATCGCTGAGAGTGGCCACGCTACCGCCGCCGAAGCGATGATGCAAGCGGCGCCGTGATTCCAACTCACACCAGATCGCTATGACAATACTGTTGCATCATGGTTGACTGCGGGCGGTCTGTACGATTCCATTGCCGGAAACCGGATCCAACCCGTCGTCAGGTCCGCACCGGGAGGAACGCGCATGGCGCCAGACGCCCTCATTCCCCGCCCCGACACCTTGCAGGTGGGTTGGGGCTGGTTCCAGGTCCTGCTCACCGTCACCTTCGTGCTGCACGTCCTGCTGATGAACGCCCTCGTCGGCGGAGCGGTGATCACGTGGCTGGGCGGCCTGCGCCGGGGCGCCGGCGCCGATGCGGCCCGCGACACCTCGCGTACGGTGCCGACCCTCGTCGCGCTCACCGTCAACGCGGGCGTCGCACCGCTGCTCTTCCTGCAGGTGCTGTACGGGCACCTGTTCTACACCAGCAGCGTGGTGATGGCCGGTTGGTGGTTCGCCATCATCCCGGTGCTGATCATCGGCTACTACGCGGCCTACGGCGTGTCGCTCCGCTACCATGGCGGCCTGCGCCCCGCGCTCGCCGGACTGGTGGTGCTGGCCCTGCTGGCCATCGGCTTCCTGTTCGTCAACAACAACACGCTCGCGCTCGTGCCTGCGCGCTGGACGGCCTGGTTCGCCCGGCCCGACGGCGCGTCGCTCAACCTCGGCGAGCCCACGCTGTGGCCGCGCTGGCTGCACATGATGATCGGCGCGGTGGCGGTCGGCGGCCTCTTCGTCGCCTTCCTGCAGGACCGCAAGGCCCGGCGGGGCGACGCGCGCGCCGCGGCCGCCCGCGACTGGGCCCTGCCGTTCTTCACCCACGGCAGCCTGGCGCAGATGGCGGTCGGACTGTGGTGGATCATGGCGCTGCCCGACCCGGTGATGAAGCGGTTCATGGGCGGCAACCCGCTGGCCTCCGTGCTGCTCGTGGTCGGGATCGGTCTGGCCGTTTGGGCGGTGGTCAGCGGGTTCCAGAAGAAGGTGACGCTGGCCGTGGTCGCCACCGTGCTCACGGTGCTGGTGATGGCCCTCATGCGCGAGGTGGTGCGCTTCGCGTACCTCGACGGGGTCTTCCATCCGGGCGACCTCGAGGTCGTGCCGCAGACCTCGCCGCTGATCCTGTTCCTGGCCGTGTTCGTGGTGGGCATCGGCTGCGTGGCGTACATGCTCAGGCTGGCGGCCCGCGCCGGGAAGGAGGCCTAGGATGAACTACCCCGTCTGGGAACTGGGCGCCCTCGGTGGCGGCTTCTGGATCGCCCTGGTGGCGGTCACCCACGTCTTCGTCTCGCACTTCGCCGTCGGCGGCGGCCTCTGGCTGGTGCTCACCGAGCACAAGGCCCGCCGTGGGAACGACGCGGCGCTGCTCCGGTACGTCAAGGGCCACAGCAAGTTCTTCCTGCTCCTGACCATGGTGTTCGGCGGCCTGTCGGGCGTGGGCATCTGGTGGACGATCGCGCTCCTGAACCCCGCGGCGACGAGCACGCTCATCCACACCTTCGTGTTCGGCTGGGCCACCGAGTGGGTGTGCTTCGTGGGCGAGATCGTCGCCCTGCTCGTCTACTACTACAAGTTCGACACCATGCGGGCCCGCGAGCACCTGGTCCTCGGCTGGTTCTACTTCGTCTTCGCCTGGCTGTCGCTGTTCCTGATCAACGGCATCATCGGCTTCATGCTGACGCCGGGCGCCTGGCTGGAGGATGGCGGCTTCTGGCAGGGGTTCTTCAACGAGAGCTTCTGGCCGTCGCTGGTCTTCCGTTCGGCCATCGCCTTCATGATCGCCGGCATGTTCGGTCTGTTGACCGGCGCCTGGCAGCGCGACGGTGGCCTGCGCCAGCGCGTGGTGCGCTGGTCGGCCGGCTGGATCATCGCGCCCTTCGTGGTGCTGGTGGCGTCGGGCTGGTGGTACCTGCAGGCCATGCCGGACCCGCAGCAGAGCATGATCCTCGAGCGCGCCCGCGAGGTGGCGCCCTACCTGAGGGCGCTGGTGTGGCTGACGCCCGTGGTGCTGGTGCTCGGCGTCCTGGCGGCGATCCGGCTGCCGAAGCCCGCGCAGCAGGTGCTGGCCGTGGCGGTCATCGCCGTCGGCTTCCTGCAGCTGGGCAGCTTCGAGTTCGTGCGCGAGGCCGGTCGTCGCCCCTGGGTGATCCACGGTTTCATGTACTCCAACGCGGTGACCGCGGCCGACGCCGCCACGTTCACGGGCGGCCAGACGAGCTTCCTGGCCACCGCCCGCTGGACCGAGCACAAGCAGGTGACGGACGCGAACCTGCTCGACGCCGGCCATGAGCTGTTCCTGCTGCAGTGCACGCCGTGCCACTCGGTGGGCGGTCCGTTGAACGACATCCTGCCGCTGTCCCGCGACTTCACCCAGGTGGGCTTCGAGGCCCAGCTGCTGGGCCAGGGCCGCACCGCGCCGTACATGCCGCCGTTCTTCGGCAACGCGGACGAGCGCCGCGCGCTGGCGGCGTACGTGATGCAGAAGCTGCAGGGCCGGCCGGTGGAGGCGAAGGCGCCGGTGAGCCCGCGGGAGGCCGCGCTCGCGATCCCGTCCTTCGATCCCGACCAGGCCGAGTACGTGCTCCTGGCCTGGAACAACCTGGGCATGCACTGCCTCAGCGACAGCGACCCGTGGTGGGTGATCCTGCCGCCGGCCAACGACCTGCACGCGCAGCTCATCCGCCGCGGCGAGACGCCCGAGGTGGTGACCGACGGCGTGGAGATCACCTATGCGGTGGAGCCCGGCTTCGAGCACCCCGAGCAGGCGGTCGACTTCTGGAAGCATGCGCCGAGCACGTTCGGCACGGACCTCGCCGCGGGCATCGGCCTCGGCGGCCACGGCGTGGCCGGCACCATGACGCTCGACCGCGAGGCCTCCATGTTCGCGGCGCCGCTCATCCCGGTGGTTCCCTACCAGGATGGCCGCTACAACCCGTACCCGCTGTTCACGGTGGAGGCTCACGACGTGGAGTCGGGCGCCGTGCTCGCGTCGACGAAGGTGGTCGCGCCCACGGCCACCGAGATGGGCTGCACCAAGTGCCATGGCGGCGGCTGGCGCGTCGACGGCGTGGCCGGCTTCACCGACGAGACCGCCCGCCGCATCCTCGTCGCCCACGACAAGCACAGCGGCACGCGCCTGGTGGCCGAGGCCGAGGCCGGCCGGCCGCGGCTGTGCCAGAGCTGCCACGCCGATCCGATCCTCGGCACCGAGGGCAAGCCGGGGCTGCTCAACTTCCCGGCCGCCCTGCACGGCTGGCACGCCAACTACCTCACCGGCCGGGGCGCCGACGCCTGCGCCATGTGCCATCCGGCCGACCCCGACGGCCCAACCTCGTGCATGCGCGGCGGCCACGCGCGCCGGCTCGACTGCACCAACTGCCACGGCACCCTCGAGGACCACGCGTTGAGCCTCCTGAAACCCGAGGCTGCCGCCGGCAAGCCGGGCGCCGCGCCGCTCATGGTCCACCTCGCCCCGCGCACCGTCGCCACCGTGGACGAGATCAAGGGCCGCACCCCCTGGTTCAACGAGCCCGACTGCCTCGGCTGCCACACCGACGAGTACATCCGTCCCGACGCGGCCACCGCGTCGTCCTTCAACCAGTGGACCAGCGGCCCCGAGGAGCTGTTCCGCATGCGGGCCGACGACACCGGCCTCATCCAGTGCGAGGCCTGCCACAGCAGCCCGCACGCCACCTATCCCGCGCTCAACCGCTGGTACGGCGCCGACCGCGACAACATCCAGCCCCTGCAGTACCAGGGCAACCGGCGCCCCATCGGCGCCGGCGGCAACTGCAAGGTCTGCCACGGGGTCGACATGGAGGACGCGATCCATCACCCGAACATCCCGTCGATGTAGACGGGAAGCCTGCGACGCGGACGCGGCCGGCTCGGCAACGAGCCGGCCGCGCTGCGTGAGGGGTGACGCGGGCGTGCGGGATCGGGTATGCTCGACCACGTCCCGACCGTCGCCCTGGGAACTGGAGGCCCGATCCCATGATGCTCGCCCGACGTCTTGCCCGGTTAGCCGGCCCGTGGCTCGGCTTGATCCCCATGCTTGCCCTGGCCGCCGAGCGCCCGTCGCCCGCCGCGAACCCCGCTCGCGACGATGCGCGCTCCTGGAACCTCACCAGCGATGCCGGCCTGGTCGCCATGGCGATCGAGGGCGACGGCCGCCTCGGCAGCATGTTCCTGGGCCCGGCGTTTCCGTCGCTGCGGTATCCGGGCGGCGGCCACGTCGAGCATCTGTTCCAGGCCGGCCTCTGGATCGGCGGCCGCACCGCCGGCGGCGACGACCGCGTCTCGACGGTGACCGAGGACGCCAACGACCTGATCGAGCAGGACGAGCTGCGGGAGTTCACCTGGGATGGTCGGGCGCCCGATCTCCGCTCCGACCTGCAAGGCAGCGACCTCTACCATCCGGACGCGGTGGCGACCTGGGAGCTGCTCTACGGTTTCGATGACCTGGTGAGCCGGCCCGACCACGCCCCGCAATTGCTTCATGTCGACGCGCGGCTCCTCGCCTGGGACCGCCCGGCCCTCGACGACGGCGTGGTCCTGGAGTACGCCGTCACCAAGCTCGGCGGCGACCCGCTCAGCGACGTCTACGTCGGCCTGTTCGCCGACGCCACGGTGGGCAACACCGAGGTGACCGACCCTTACGATCCCGGCGCGCCGATCCCGTGGAACTGGTACGACGACCTCGCCGGCGCCTGGCGCCCGGGCGAGATGCCCGAGGATCCCGACGGCTGGCTGTGGTACCGCCACGACGACGACGGCGACGCTGGCCAGGCCACCTCCTGGGTCGGCTGCCGGTTCCTCTCGCTCGCGCCCGCCGCCGCACCCGCGCCCGGCCTGCCCCCGGTCTCGTACAACCAGTGGCGTTACCGGCAGGTCCCGCCGCACGACGGCCAGTGGCTCGACGACGACGGCGAATGGCAGCCCGGCAAGTACCAGCTCCTCGGCAACGGCCATTTCGACGTGGGCGAGACCCCCGACATCGACTTCTCGGCGCCCGGCACCTGGATGAGCCTCTTGTCGAGCGGACCGGTGCCGCAGCTGGCCGCGGGCGACACCCTGCGCGTCGCGTTCGCCTTCGTCTGCGGCGCCGACAGCGTGGCGCTGGCCGAGAACGCGGCCGCGTTCGCCCGGTGGCACGCGCAGGGCTACCACGCGGTCGGAGCGCCGCCGGCCGCGGCCGTGGCATCGCTGGCCGCTCCGTTCCCCAATCCGTTCAATCCCGGCACCATCCTGCGCTACCGGCTCGACTCGCCGGAGGACGTGCGGCTGGTCATCCATGCGCTCGACGGGTCGGTGGTGCGCACCCTCGTCGCATCGCGGCAAGCGGCCGGCCCGCACGCCATCACCTGGGACGGCCGCGACTCCGGCGGCCGCCGCGCGCCGTCGGGCCGCTACGTGGCGCGGCTGACGGCGGGCACGGCGAGGCTGGCGCGGGGCCTGACGCTCGTCCGGTGAACGGCGTCACTCCGCGGCGATCAGCCGGTCGATGCGCCGCTTGCCGAGCCACGCCACCAGCCTGTAGACGGCGAGCAGGATCGCCGGCCCGGCCAGCGTCGGCAGCCACGTGCGGGGCCAATCGGTCACCGCGGGCACCCCGTAGACCGCCAGGCAGACCCCGACGATGGCGCCGCTGAGGATCACGTAGGCCACGATCATCCCTTTCCACGTGGGCACCGGCAGCAGCCCGCCGAGGAAGAGCTGGGTGAGGATGTTCCCGAACAGGGACACCCCCATGACGACCTGGAAGTCCCGCAGCTGCTCATCGGGCTGGCCCAGGACATAGAGCCGGTAGACGATGACCCCCATCAGGAGGATCTGGGTGGCGCCGAGCCATAGCCCGGCTGCCTGGCCGGCCTGGGCCCGCGTGCGCTCATCGCGCTGGTACGTCTCGAACAGCATCAGCGTGCTCCTTCGATCCAGAACAGGTCGTCGAGCCCGCGCCGGGTGGCGCGCGCCAGGGCCAGGCAGAGCTTCAGGGTGGGGTTGTAGCGCCCGGCCTCGATGAGCCCGATGGTCTGCCGGGTGACCCCCACCTCGGCCGCCAGTTCGGCCTGCGACCACCCCATTTCCACCCGGGCCAGCTTCACGGCGTTGGCCATGTCGAGGTCTTCCATCAGCGGTGCCTCCTCGGCTCGTGGGACTCGATAGAGTGTAATCTATGTATTCCATAATGTCAATTAAATATTGCATAAAGCCTGGTATAGATTCCATGCGTGTTCTGAGTTTCACCGGACGGCTGCGCGTGCGGGGGGGCCCGCCGCGAGCCCGCGCCGGGCGCGATGGTGCCGGTGTCGCGCTCGCCGGGCGTGCTGCTCGGCCGTCAGGCGGAGCGAGACGACCGATGGCGCGGCGGCGGCGAGCTGGTCGTCGTCGTCGGGCGCCGCGGGCAACAGCTCGGGCTGCTCCGGCCTGGCCGCCCGCCGATTGCGGGCCTTCCTGCGCACGCGCGCGGTCGTCTCCTCGAGCTCCCGGCGCGAGTGACGGAGACGCCGAGCTCCCGGAAGAGCTTGCGGCGCTTCATCTCGCCGAACCAGACCACGACGTTGCGCTCGGCGCTCGTGAAATCGCGGACGGCGCGGGTGAGGTGCTGGTGGACGACGAGGGCAGGCCGGTCCGCTGGAAACGGCATGGTGGCCTCCCGGGTGGGCGAGGGAAGGTGGGGTGGGAGGATGGCGAAAATATAGCGAAGCAGATGTGCAGGCGCAAGGCGAAGATCGCAGCAACATCCGCCGACAGAACCGCGCAACAAGATCAGGAAGAGTGGTTTAGACGGAACCGCCTATTCCCCCAGCAACGCTCCACAGCGCGTGTCCCTCACCAAGCCCGACCCCGGATCCCGCGTGACACCACCGCGGCAACCATGTAGACTTCCCGCAGACGCCGACTCGGTCCGCCCCTCCACCGGGCAGCGAGCCTGTCATATCGGAGTATCCAGCCATGGAAACCAAGCTGTACCACTGCCAGGGTTGCGGTTACCGCGCGAACGTCATCGGTGGTCTGGATCGCGACGACGAGGTCAAGCTCAGGACCATGGTCTGCAGCCATTGCCATGCCGTCATCGACGCGGTGGTGGCCAGGCTGGTGCCCGGCGAGACGGAGCTCGGCGTGCCCATCGACCGCTGGCTCGCGGTGCCGGGCCAGTGCCCGCTGTGCGGCGGCCGCGGCCTCACGCCGTGGCAGCTCGACCGGCCGTGCCCTCGTTGCAACGGCGAGATGGACAGCTAACCCTCCCGCCGATACACCTGCACCAGCGCCCCCGACTCCGCGGCCGCGAAGGCCTCGCCGCCGAACCCGCCGAACTGCCTGGTCAGCGCGAACCCGGCCCGCCGGTGCAGCGCCTCCAGTTCCGCGCTGGTCAGCGGCCAGAGCACGGCCTCGCCGCGGAACACCTCGGTCCCGTCGCGCAAGAGCCGCGTCGCGAACACCACCGACCCGTCGTCCCCGGCCGTGTACCGCCGCGCGAACCCGAGCCCGTCGCCAGCGTCGAGCGACGGGAACTCGTGGGGCGTCTCGAGCGGCAGCAACCGCTCGAAGTTCACCGTCTGCACCACCCAGGGCGCACCGGCGGGCAGCACGCCGGCCAGGTCCACCAGGAACGCGCCCAACGCCTCGTATCCGAGGTGCGGCAGCACGTTGCCGATGCAGAACGCGCCGTCGGCCGACTCCACGAGCGCCGGCGCCTGCGCCAGGTCCTCCACCACGAACAGGGCCGTGGAGTACCGCTCCCGCGCCGCCATGATCATCGCCTCGTCGAGGTCCACGCCCACGGCCTCGAGCCCGGCCGCGGCCAGGGCCCCGGTGTAGTGGCCCGTGCCGCAGCCCAGGTCGAGCACCCGGCCGCGCTCGGGCAGCCACGACCGCAGGAACGCCAGCGTCGCCGGGCGGAACGGGAAGATGCGCTCATAATGTGGGGCGAAATCGGTGTAGAAGTTCATCGCCACAAGGTACCATGACCGCCGCCGCCACGCCCTCGTCACGGAAGGTCCAGCCGATGCTCCGCAAGCTCCTCGCCGTCGCCGCGCTCGCCGTCGTCGTCGCCGCCGCCGCCGTCCAGGCGGCCGATCCGCTGCCCTCGTGGAACGACGCCGGCGCCAGGGCCGCCATCCTCGACTTCGTCGCGGCCGTCAGCGATCCCGCTTCGCCCGACTTCGTGCCCGTGGCCGCACGGATCGCCGTGTTCGACAACGACGGCACCAGCTGGTGCGAGCGTCCGGGCTACGGGCCGACGCGCTTCCAGGTGAGCCTGCTGCGCAGCCTCGTCGACCGGGGCCAGGTCGACCGCGACGCCATGCCGTTCAGGGCCTGGCTCGCCGACGACCGCGACGCCTTGCGCGAGTTCGGTTGGAACGAGGCCTACCGCCAGATGAACGCCCAGTTCGCGGGCATGCCCGTGTCCGCCTACCGCGATTCGGTGCGCGCCTTCCTCGGCCGTGAGCGCCACGAGCGCTTCGGCGTCCCCCTCACCGACCTCTATTACCGCCCCATGCGCGAGCTGAAGGCGTTCCTGGAGGCCCACGGGTTCCAGGTGTGGGTGGTGACGGGCGGCGCCCAGGATTTCGTGCGGGCCTACCTCGAGGAGGCGTTCGGCGTGCCGCCCGAGCGGGTGATCGGCACCTGGACCACGCCCGTGTACGAAGCGCACGACGACGGACGCGTCACCATGGTCCGCGGCGCCGAGCAGGTGTCCAACGGCCACGAGCACAAGCCGGCGCACATCGAGCTGCGCATCGGCCGGCGGCCCATCCTGGCCGTGGGCAACAACGACAACGACGAGCCCATGTGCCGCTGGACGCTGGGCGGCGAGCGCCGCGCGCTCGCCCTCTGGATCCACCACGACGACCCGGATCGCGAGTACGCCTACGACCGCGGCGCCGAGCGCATGGCCGGCCTCTGCCGCGACCACGCCGCGGCCCACGAGGTGAGCATGCGCCGGGATTGGCGCCGGGTCTTCGACCACGAGGCGCCGTGATGGCCACCATCCTCTGCGACCTCGACGGCACCCTGCTGCGCAAGCGCGACCTGCCCGGCGCCGACCGGCCCACGGCCAAGCGCCGTGCCATCAACCAGGCGCTGGCCGAGGCGTTCCACCTGCCCGACGTCGACTTCCGTCAGGGGATGGTCGACGGCCTGACCGACTGGCGCATCGCCGAGGGCGCCGTGCAGGCCTGGCGCCCGGAAGCGGTGATCGACGGCCCCGCCTGGCAGCGCATCTGCGCCAGGGCCGAGGCCCTGTTCACCCCGTTCCAGCCGGGCGACGAGCCCCGCTACGCGCGCCTGCCCGGCATCCCCCGCACCTTGCAGGCGCTCCGCGACGCCGGCCATCGGCTGGGCATCGTCACGGGCAACGTTTCGTTCTTCGCCGTCGACAAGCTGGTCCACGCCGGGATCGACCGCGCCCTGTTCGACGGCCCCTGCGGCTTCGGCGATCACGGCCGCGAGCGGCACCAGATCGTGCGGCTGGCCGCGGCCCGGGCGGGCGCGGACGCGGTCCTGGTCGTGCTCGGCGACACGGTGCACGACCTGGAGGGGGCCCAGGCGGTGGGATTGCCGTTCCTGGGGGTGGGAACGTCGGGGTTGTGCGCGGCCGACCTCGGCGAGGCGAGTGGCGCCGGATGGATCGCGAACCTGGCCGACGCCGACGCGGCGCTCGAGGCGATCGCCGCCCTCACCGCCTGACGCGCCTCAGTCCGCCCCCTCGCCCACCGGCACCAGCATCAGCGGCGCCATCGGGCGCAGCGTGGCGCGGTCGGCGGGCGCGAGGTCGTTGGCCTTCATCACCGCGAGCAGCGTCTCGACGTACTCGTCGCCCGTCTCGGCATAGGGGCTGAGGGTGGGCGCGAGCACGAGGCCGTCCGGCCGACGACCTTCCAGACGCAGGCGCTCGCGCTGCCGGCGGAAGGCCCGGTAGCTGGGGTGGGTGTTCAGGTTGCGCATGTAGGCGGCGACGGACTCGGCGGGGCTGGCGAAGGCCTTGATGGCGTAGTCGCCCAGCCGCTCCCGCCGGCGCTGCGGCGCCAGGCTGTCGTCGTCGTCCCAGGTCCACTGGCCGAAGAGGGCGTTGCCCTCGTCGGTGAAGCGCGAGGTGCTCCAGCCGCTCTCGATCGCGGCCTGGGCCAGGGCGAGCGATGGCGGCACGATGTCCACGCGCCGCCGCAGGCGCTCGCGGAGCTCGTCGTCCAGGATCGCGCCGTCCGGCCCGGCGAGCCCGTAGCGGGTGGCGAGGTCGCGCAGCCAGGTCAGGTCGCGGTCGTCCAGGCGCCGACGTTTCAGCAGCCGCAGGAGGCGCTCGCGATCGGCGCGGATCTCCTCGTTGGCCGCCAGCACCAGCGGCGTGTAGACGAGGAAGAAGTAGCGCTTCTTCAGGTCCGTCGGCAGGCTGGGCGCCACCTCGTGCCGCCAGCGGCTGGGTACGCGGGCGAGGTAGAAGCGCGGCACCTCGCGCAGGCCGCGGTCCCACTGCTCGACGGTGTAGTCGGCGTCGCGGAAGAGGGTCTGAAGATCGTCGGGCCCGGCGAAGTAGAAGGTGTCGGCGGCAGCCAGGCCGTGGGGGTCGGCCGGCTCGCGGCCGCAGCCGGCGAGCAACAGGGGCAGCAGCAACAGACCGCGGCGGATCCAGGGCATGGACGGCTCCCGGGAGATGCTCAGGGCGACCCCGGCAAGATACACCGCCGGCGGCGGGTTGTCCGCTGCCGATGACCAGGCAGGCCGCACCGCGCTTGCTCCCGGGCCGCCGCGCGGGTAACCTGGACCGGTCCGCCCCCGATCACCGTCAACCCTGGACCGCCGGCCACGCCGCCCGACATCGCCGGCCGCCCGAAGGAGTTCCCGTGAAGCGCTTGCTCATCCTGCTGGCCGCCCTGGCCATGCTGCTCAGCCTGTCCGCCCTGGCCGCCGACCCCGACGAGGCCGATGCGGCCGACGCGGGTCCCTGGTCGTCGGGCACCTTCTCCGGCCTCGCGTGGCGGGCCCTCGGTCCGGCGCTGATGTCCGGCCGCGTGGCCGACATCGCCGTCGATCCGCGCGACCACGCGCACTGGTACGTGGCCGTGTGCAGCGGCGGCGTCTGGGAGACGCACAACGCCGGCGTCACCTTCGCGCCCATCTTCGATGGCGAGGGCAGCTACTCCATCGGCTGCGTGACCATCGACCCCACCGATCCCAACGTGATCTGGGTGGGCTCGGGCGAGAACAACAGCCAGCGCTCGGTGAGCTACGGCGACGGCGTCTACAAGTCGCTGGACGGCGGCAAGAGCTGGACGAACATGGGGCTGAAGGATTCGATGCACATCGGCGAGATCGTCGTGCATCCCGAGGACGGCAACATCGTCTACGTGGCGGCCATGGGCCCGTTGTGGGGCCCGGGCGGCGACCGCGGCCTCTACAAGACCTACGACGGCGGCGCGAGCTGGGAGAAGGTGCTCGACATCGGCGAGAACACCGGCATCGTCTGCCTCGAGCTCGATCCGCGCGACCCCGACGTCATCTACGCGTCGGCGTACCAGCGTCGGCGCCACACCTGGACCCTGATCAACGGCGGACCGGAGGGCGGCCTGCACAAGAGCACCGACGGCGGCCAGACCTGGCGCGAGATCAACAAGGGCCTGCCCGGCGGCGACAAGGGGCGCATCGGCCTGGCGGTCGCGCCGAAGCGGCCCGACACCATCTACGCCATCGTCGAGGCCGTGGGCGACAAGAGCGGCTTCTACCGCAGCACCGACGCCGGCGAGAACTGGCGCCGCATGAGCGATTACATCAGCACCAGCCCGCAGTACTACAACGAGATCTACGTCGACCCCCACGATCCCGACCGCGTCTACAGCCTGGACACCTACCTCAAGCGCACCGAGGACGGCGGCAAGACCTGGGACAACGTCCCCTTGAAGGGCAAGCACGTCGACGACCACGCCATCTGGTTCGACCCCGACACGCCCGACCACCTGCTCGTCGGTTGCGACGGCGGCCTCTACGAGACCTTCGACCGCGGCGAAGAGTGGCGGTTCATGGAGAACCTGCCCATCACCCAGTACTACCGGGTGGCCGTCGACGACGACACGCCGTTCTACAACGTCTACGGCGGCACCCAGGACAACAACACCCAGGGCGGTCCCTCGCGCACCCTGGACGCCGACGGCATCGTGACCAGCCGTTGGTTCGTCACCCTCGGCGGCGACGGCTTCGAGCCCGCCTGCGAGCCCGGCAACCCGGACATCGTCTACAGCCAGTGGCAGCACGGCAACCTGGTGCGCTTCGACCGCAAGACCGGCGAGCGCATCGACATCCAGCCGCAGCCCGACCCGGGCGAGATCCTGAAGTGGAACTGGGACAGCGCGCTCCTGATCAGCCCGCACGCTCCGGCGCGCCTGTACTTCGGCGCCAACAAGCTGTTCCGCAGCGACGACCGCGGCGACACGTGGACGAAGATCTCCGGCGACCTGACCAACACCGACGTCGACCGCAACACGCTCGAGGTCATGGGCACGGTCTGGAGCATCGACACCGTGGCCAAGAACAAGAGCACGTCGATCTACGGCAACATCGTGACCATCGACGAGTCGCCCGTCGAGGAGGGGGTGCTCTACGTCGGCACCGACGACGGCCTGGTGCAGGTCACCCGCGACGGGGGCAAGACCTGGACCCGCCACGACCAGGTGGGCAAGGCGCCCCGGGGCAGCTACGTCCACGACCTCACGGCCGACCTCTTCCAGAAGGGCGTCGTCTACTGCACCCTCGACAACCGCAAGCAGAACGACCTGAAGCCATACGTCTACAAGAGCACCGACTACGGCAAGTCCTGGAAGCCCATCATGGGCGACCTGCCCGAGCGCGGCACCGCGTTCTCGATCCGCCAGGACCACGTCGATCCGGACCTCTTCTTCCTGGGCACCGAATTCGACGTCCGGTTCACGCGCGACTTCAAGCGCTGGGTGAAGCTCGCCGCCGGCCTGCCCACCATCAAGGTGCCCGACCTCGAGCTGCAGCGCCGCGAGAACGACGTCGTGCTCGCCACCTTCGGCCGCGGCTTCTACGTGCTGGACGACTACGCGCCGCTGCGCGGCCTCACCGAGGCCCAGCTCGACGAGCCCGGCCTCCTGTTCCCGGTGCGTCCGGCGCTGCGCTACATCCCCAGCCGCCTCGGCGCCGGCAGCGACGGCGGCCAGAACTGGACGGCCGACACCCCGCCCTTCGGCGCGGTGTTCACCTACTACCTGAAGGACGGCCTCGAGTCGCTCGAGGACCAGCGCCATGCGGCGGAGAAGGAGCTCCGGAAGGCGGGCGAGCCCGTCTACTACCCCACCTGGGACGCGCTGCGCGCCGAGGAGCGCGAGGAGGCGCCCCAGGTGTTGCTCACCGTGCGCGACACGGCCGGCAAGGTGGTGCGCCGGGTGACGGGCGCCACGGGCAGCGGCCTGCATCGCGTGGCCTGGAATCTGCGCTGGCCGGGCGCAAGCCCCGTGCCCGCGGTCGACGCCACCGAGCGGTCGCCGTGGGAGGAGGTGGGCGACGGTCCGCTGGCCCTCGCCGGCACCTACACCGTGGAGCTGCACACCCGCGTGGGCGGCGTCGAGACCCGGCTCGCCGGCCCGCTCGAGTTCGAGGTGCGCGAGCTCGGCCTCAATCCCCTGGCCGGCGACCAGGCCGCCAAGTTCGCCTTCGAGCAGGACGTGGAGGCGCTGCGCGGACGCGTGGACGGCGCCACGCGCGAGTGGCGGCTGGCCATGGACCGCCTGGCCCGCATGCGGGTGGCCGCAGCCTCGGTGGCGGCCATCGAGATGCAGGATCGGATCGGCGTCCTGGAGAACCGGCTCCGCGACCTCTGGATCTCCCTCGGCGGCGACGACACGATCGCCGGCCGCGAGGAGGCCACGCCGGCGTCGATCCGCGAGCGCCTGGGGCGCGTGGGCTGGGGCCTGCGCAGCACCACCATGGGGCCGACCGACACGCAGCGGCGCAACGTGGCCATGGCCGCGGCCGACTTCGCCGTCGTCGGGCCCCAGCTGATGCAGATCGTCGACGAGGCCATCCCGACCCTCGACCGGGAGCTCGAGGCCATGGGCGCGCCCTTCTCCGGCGGCGGCGAGAACCTCGTGCCGGACGACGACATGGCGCAGTGGCGGCGGTTGTGGCGGAAGTTCTAGCCGGCGGCTGACGCGCCGGGACCCGCGGCCGGCGTCCCCCGGGGGACGCCGGCCGCCGCGAACGCGAGGAACCGCATCGTGCGCCCCTGGCTGATCCTCACCCTCCTGCTCTCGCTCTCGACCGCGCCCGCGACCCTGGCGGCCGACGATCCTCCGGCCGCCCAGCGCCCGAGGATCGGCCTGGTCCTCAGCGGCGGCGGCGCCCGCGGCGCCGCGCACATCGGCGTGCTCGCGGTCCTCGAGGAGCTGCGCATCCCCGTCGACGCCATCGCCGGCACCAGCATGGGGGCGATCGTCGGCGGCCTCTACGCCTCCGGCATGTCGCCCGACGAGATGCAGGCCGCGATCGCGGCCATCGACTGGAGGTCGGTGTTCGACGACGCGCCGCCGCGCCAGGACCGGTCGTTCCGCCGCAAGGAGGACCAGTACGATCCGTTGTTCGCGCTCGAGCTGGGCTGGACCGGCAGGCGGATGCTCCTGCCGTCGGGTCTGATCGCGGGCCAGAAGCTCGATATCATCCTGCGCGAGCTCGTCCTCAACACCTACGACATCACCGATTTCGACCGGTTGCCAGTTCGCTACCGCGCCGTGGCCGCCGACCTCGCCGACGGGCAGGCCGTCGTCCTGCGGCGCGGCGACCTCGTCCAGGCCATGCGCGCGAGCATGGCCATCCCCGGCGCCTTCACGCCGGTCGACCTCGACGGCCACCAGCTCGTCGACGGCGGCATGGCCAAGAACCTCCCGGTGGACGTGGTCCGCGGCATGGGCGTGGACATCGTGATCGCCGTGGACATCGGCACGCCGGTGGGCATGCTCGACGGCAGCGAGAGCCTCCTCGGCGTGGTGCGCCGGACGCTCGACGTGCTGAGCAAGGCCAACGTCGGCGAGCAGAAGAAGCTGCTCACCGACCGCGACCTGCTCCTCGAGCCCGACCTCGGCACCATCGAGACGGCGAGCTTCGACCGCCTGGGCGAGGCCGTGGCGGTGGGGCGGCGGGCCGCCGAGGCCCGGGCCGCCGACCTGAGCCGCTTCTCGGTCTCGGAGGCGGAGTACGCGGCCTTGCGGGCCTGCCAGCGCCGCCCGCGGCTCGCCGATCCCATGGTCGACCGCATCGTGGTCGGTGGCAACCGTCGCGTCCCCGCCCGCATGATCGAGCGGCGCATGACCACGCAGGCGGGCCGTCCGCTGGATCTCGGCCGCCTGCGGCGCGACCTCACGGACATCTACCGGGTCGGCGAGTTCGCGCGGGTCGACGCGCGCCTGACCCGCGCCGACTCGAGCAACACGCTGGAGATCGACGCCAGGAGAAGTCCTGGGGCCCGGGCTACCTGCGCCTCGGGTTGCTGCTGCAGAGCGATCTCGACGGCCAGAGCGAATTCGACGTCGTGGCCAACTACCGGCAGTGCTTCGTCAACCGCCTGGGCGCCGAATGGCGCACGGTCGGCCGCCTCGGCGGCACCATGGGGCTGCGGACGGACTTCTACCAGCCGCTGGTCTACTCGGGACTCTGGTTCGTCGATCCGGCGGTGATCTGGTCGCGGGACCGACGCGACGTGTACCTGGCCAACGTCCTGCGCCTGCCGATCGAGGAACGGCGCCTGGAGGGGCGGTTCGACCTCGGCGCGAACCTCGGGCAGGTGGGCGAGGTGCGGGTGGGCGCCTACCGCGGTCTGATCCGCGTGAGGGAGCTGCTGTCGGTGGCGTCGCCTCTGATCGACGAACGGCGGGGCGGCTGGTACGCGCGCTTCATCCACGATCGCCTCGACAACCTCGACTTCCCGACCGCGGGCTCGTTCCTGGAGGTCGAGGCGCGGCTCTCCCGCGCGGCGCTCGGCGCCGAGGAGCCGTACAACCGCCTGGAAGTGCGGGGCGCCCGGGCCCTCGGCGGCGATCGTCTCGCCTGCGTCCTGCGGGGACGGGCCGTGGGCGACCTCGGCTCGGCGATCCCGTTCTACGACCAGCCCTGGCTCGGCGGCCTCGGCAACCTGTCCGGCCTCGATCCCGCCGAGTTGCAGGACGACAACCTCGCCATGGGCAGCCTGACCACCCTCTGGCGCATCGGCCGTCTCTCGCCGATCCTCGGCGGCAACGCCTACCTCGGCGCGTCGCTCGAGGCGGGCGGTGCCTGGCCCCGGATCGGGCAGGTCCAGATCGACGGGATGCGTCTGAGTGCCGCCGCGTTCCTCGGCGTCGAGACCATCTTCGGACCGCTGTACCTGGGCTGGGGCTGGGCCGACGAGGGCCAGAGCTCGGCTTACTTCCAGCTGGGTCGGATCTTCTGATCCGAGGCCGGCCCCGGACGTCCGGGACCGGCCCCGTGGTTTGCGAGCTACCGGAACAGCCCCTTCACCTGCCCCCAGCTCGACGCCTGCGTGGCGACGGTGCCGAGGTTGTTGATGGTCACGTGGGCGACGGGCGGGAAGTCCCAGGTCAGCACGCCGTAGTCGGGATCGTCGAGGACCGTGTACGAGGAGACCATGCCGATGGGCAGGTCCTCGTCCGGGCCGACCATGGGATGGCCGTAGAACCCGAGGTCCTGGATGAGTCCGGTGTTGACCTCGCTGCCGGCGTCCCAGGCGTAGGTCTGCAGGGGAGCGCGCTGCCGCTGGCCGGCAGCGCCACGTCGTAGAGGTCGCCGAAGAGGTCGTTGGTGCGGCCGAGCATCCAGGCGCAGGAGAACAGGTCGCCCGCGTCGCCCTCGATGGTGATGATCTGCGGGCGAAGAACGGTCCGGTGCCCACGACGACGGCCGAGCTGGCGCTGGCCATCGCCTCGGCCCGCAGGGTGGCGGGATTGCCTTCCTCGGCCACGGTGATCAGGCCGGGCGACGCCATGGCGCCGGGCATGAACATGGAATAGCCGGAATCATGGACGGCGCAGACCGGCGGCGAGAACGGCTGGCCGGTGGCCAGACCGCCGGGAATGTCGTTGACGATGATGATCTCGAAGGTGTCGGCGAGGGCCGCGCCGGCCAGAGCGGTCAGCAGGGCCAGGGCGGTCAGGAGCGTGGCGGAACGGGTATGGGCGTCTCCATTCGTTGCAGGCGAGGATGCCGGCGCCGAGGAAACGGCGGCCGACGACCCCCCGAGTACGAAGTCGGAGACCGGGGCGTGACGGTTGGGATCGGTTGTGCCCACGAGATTGTTTCCAGTAGCTGGCGACAGGGGAGGTCCGTCCTCTCAAGCGGCCCGCTTCAGTTCATGCCGCCGGTTGACTCCCAGCGCCGGCGTCTCGACCTCCCCCCTGTACTGACGCCACCGCCCCCTTCAAGCCGGCCTTCGAGATGAAGAGCCGCTGTCCCAGCACCCCTGCACCGTCAGCGCTCGCCAGCAGCCCGATCTGCATCGCCGGCGTCTCCCGGCACCCCTTCTTCCACCGGTACCCGACGTAGTTCCGCCACACCAGCAGCACCGCCAGCCGCAACGCCGCCGCCTGCCGGCGCTTCGACCACGCGATCGTCTCCCGCTTGTGGTTCGCGCTCAGCGTGACGGATCAGCAGGTCCAGCAGGTTGATCTCCCAGAGCGGGTTGTTCACGTCCTGATGATCCCGCGAATTCGTCACCTCATGGCGGATGATCGCCTGGACTCGCCGGATCGCCGGCGGATACGACTTGCGCTCGTCGCTGCGCAGCGTCACCGTCGAGCCGTCGCGGATCACCTCCGCGAGCAACTTCAGAAGGTCCTTGCGCACGGCTCTGAGGGTCGGGACGGCCGAACAGAGTCTCGAGTTCTGTCCGTCGTGCCTTCTGGGCCGCTGTCATCGGGCCTTTACGCCGTAGCGGGCTGTCGGTGAAGTGGAGGAAGAAGCCGGTGTCGCAGTCGACGGCGTTGTGGAAGTGGAACGGGTGGTACTGGCTAGTTCGAAGTTCTGAAGCTGTCGGTGACGACCCGCTCGGGGTGGGCAGGTCTCGGGTCAGACGCTTGTGGAACAGCAGGCAGCCGGCCGAGGCGGTTGAGCTGGCTGTCGATGGTGGTGGGCGAGACCTTGAGGTGGTCGGCGATCTGTCGGTTGGCCATGCAGCCGGTGGTCAGGATCAAGGAGGTCGGGCAGGATGTCGGGTCGTTTGAGGTAGTAGGTGACCGAGAAGGACCGTGAACCGAAGGAGACACCGCAGTGCTTGCAGAGGTACCGCTGGATACGTCTTGGTTGGGCCTGGCGCCAGTAGTAGCCGGCGCGCTTGTAGCGCCAGCCTTGTTGCAAGTCGTTGTGGTACTTGCAGTCCTGGTTGGGGCAGAAGGGCGGCTGCCAGTTCGATGGCGGATGTTGTAGGTTTCCATGCTCGGGAGGCTGCAAGCCCGGAGACCGGATGCAATCTCGTGGGCACAACTGTCGGGATCACGGCCAGGGGCGTCGCCGGTCGTCAGGCCGCTGGCAGCGAACCGGAGATCTAGATGATCTTCTTACGCCACAGCACGACGCCGACCAGCATCGTCACCAGCCCCAGAGCCATCATGATGAGGATCGCGAGATCCAGGCCGGCCGGCGCGAGGATCTCCAGACCGAAACGTCCGCCGAACCTGATCGCGTGGACGCTCTCGAGGTCCTTCAGCTTGGAGACGAGCTCGAAGCCGAACGTCATGATCGCGATGAACGCCAGCAGGAGGGTGAGCCGATCATCGCTCCGTTTGGCCAGACGGGCCTCGCGATCCTGGGTCTGCTTCTCGACGTCGTCGATCAGGGTCTCGATGGACACGACGTTGCGTTCGATGCCGCGACGGGCTTCCACGGCTGCGAAGACGTCCTTCTCCGTATCGTAGCGGAACACGTTGACGTAGCGGTGGCGCTGATACTCGCCGAACTGCGTCAGGCGAAAGGCATAGAACTGCTCCGTCGCCTGCCGGAGCCGGCCGGCCTCGTCGTCGCGGCGGACGTCGTCGAGAAGAGTGTTCGCGTGCTTCTGGTACTTGCGCACGAAGAACTCGTTGTGCATCGCGAAGGCATGGATGAGGAACGCGTACGGGCAGGTGCCGATCCAGTCGTTGCCGGTCTCCAGGCTGCGTGAGCGGGCGACGAACGTCATCAGCGCGCGGGGATTCGCGAAGCGCACGAAGAAGCTCTCCTCCTCCTGCTCCGCGGTCGTCGGGTAGATCGGGTCGAGGCTGTCCAGGACCTCCGATGCGTCCTGGTTGATGAAGTCGATGATGTTCTGCGTGAAGCCGGCGAGGAAGAGGTAGCGCAGATGCTCCGGGTCGATCGCCGCGATCGCCGACAGCGGGATCGAGACCGTCGCGTCCCCTGCCGACCGGGCCCGTTCGCGACGTTCCTGGATCATGGCCGGGTAGGCCAGGAAGTCGTCGGTCCTGACCAGGTCCATCCGTCGGACGCGGACCGGGTCGCCGGATGCGTTGGGCCGTGACCGCGGCAGCAAGGTGTCGAAGAACGTCCGGTCCTGGAAGAAGAACATGAAGCGGGCGCGCGGCATCAGCAGGCCAGGGATCTCCAGGAAGGGGTCCCGGGCCACGAGCTGGTCGAACTCGGCCTTGATCGCCGGCGTCTGGGTTCCGGAGCACAGGTAGGTGAAGAGGTCGTTCGCGTCGCGCTCGAACCGGCTCTCGATCCACCGCCACAGCGGATAGGCGCCGTGACCCGGCTCGCGGATCTCGACCTTGTCCAGCGGGAGGATCCCCGTCGAACCGCCGGTCGGGTCGGGCGCCGGAGCAGTTCCGGAGTTACGGAATTCCTTGGGCGCGAGGGCCTTCTGGAGCAGGGAAAGTGCGAACAGATCGGCCGCGGTGTCGTCGTAGCGAATCGAGAGGGAGACGTGGTAGGACATGGCCCGGTTGAGGTGGACGTACCAGAACCGCCGCGCCCGCACGTCGTGGACGCCGTCCTTCTCCAGATCGATCTCGTAGGTGGTGCCCTCGGTGGTCCAGCGGATCATCCGCGGGGTGAGCAGTTCGACCTCCTCACCCTCCGGCGGCCCCGGCACGTCGAGCAGGTAGTCGTCGACCTTGCCGAGCCGTTCGCGGTTGGCGATGTCGTTGAAGAGCGGGTCCATGGCTTCCCGCAGGTCGGATGTGCGGAGGTAGCGGGCGAGCAGCCCCTTTCCGTACGCAGGATCGAGCGCGTGGGCGATCGCCTCCGGGATCCGGTCCCGGTCGACGTACAGCGAGATCGTCAGGTACAGGGTCCTGTCCTCGCCGCACTGCCAGGTCAGCCGCGATTCCGACATCGGTGCCTCCGTCCGCCGGCCGGTGCGCCGGCCGCGGTCATGCGTGGCCGGCGAGCGCCGCGCGCAGGTTCGCCGGGCGCGGGTTGCCGAGCCGATCCAGGTCGGCCGGCCCGCGGAGCCTGGCGAGCAGATCGGTGGGGTCGAGCAGATCGATCGACGCCCGAGCGGCGCAGGCGGCCGCCAGATCACGGACCTGCCGATCGGCCACCTCGTTGCTCGCGAGCGCCGCGCCCTTGAGCACGGAGATCCCGAAGAAACCGCGCAGGTGCCGTTCGAGCAGACAGGCGGGGATGCTCGTGCCGGTGGCGCCCAGCACCGAGTACACCAGGCGCGGGTCGGGCGCCTGCGCGGCCGAGAGCGCCGGCTGGACGTAGGGAATGTCGACCACGCGGGCGCCCCGCCGCGCCCAGATCCGCAGACGGTCGAGCTGGTCGAGTCCGGTGTAGGCCGAATCGTGAGCGTAGGCCGCCGCGCTCATGGCCAGGGGGTCGTTCTGCTCGATGAAGAGGAGCATGGGGCCGACGAACAGGCCGCCGATGGTGTGGCGCACGCCGGCGAGCAGGTCGTCGAGCCGGCCCGTGCCCCGGGCCTCGGGGTCGATGTAGACGTAGTTGAGGTTCGCGGTGACGAGGCCGCCGTGGTCGAGCGCGATGAGGTTGGCGCCGCCAATGCGGCCGCCGGTGGCCAGGTCCTCGGCGATCAGGCAGACCTCGCAGAACGGCCCGTAATGGCCGGCCAGCCGCGTGTACGCCGGGTCATGGTTGAGGGCGAGGCAGGCGGCGAACCCGGCGAGGTCCTCCTTCTCGTCGGGCAGGACGAACGCGCGGTCGTAGCCCGCGTGGAACGCCGTGAGGATCGGGCCCTCGGGCCGTCGGGTCGCATGGATCCGCAGGCCGTCCTCGGTGTCGAACGACCAGTCGTCCAGTCTGGGCTTCGGCGAATCGGCAGGCAAGGGTGATCCTCCCTCGATGGCCCGCGGGGCCCGGAGCGCCTCGAGCGGTCTGACGGATCGAAGCTACCACACGTCGCCAGCCCCCGGCATCCGGAATCGGCCGCCCCCATGGCGCCTCAATGCAGCGTCAGCAGCACCGGCAGCACCCCGGCGGCGTGCAACTGCCCCAGGATCGAGACGAGCGCATAGGCGACCACGAACCAGCCCGTCTGGGCCAGCTCCCGACGGTAGGCCACCGCATGCGCCGGCACGACGGTGGGCTCGCGCAAGCGCCTCGGCCGCGGCAGGAACGCCGGCGTCGCCTCGCGGTAGCGGCGGAAGGCCGGGCCGTGGGCGGCGTCCAGCTCGGCATCCTCGCTCCTCATCACCGGCGGGTAGCAGGCGGCGAACGCCAGCAGGAGGACCGCAGGAATGGTCAGCGTCCGGGTGGCCAGCGCCACCCCGGTCGCACCCACGAGATTGGCGAGGTAGAGCGGATGTCGGCAGAGGGAATAGGGCCCCTCGGTGACCAGCGTGTCCCGCTTGTGACCGCCGATGTACAGCGTGCACCAGAGCCGGCCGAGAATGCCGGCGGCCATCAGGAAGAGACCGACGAGCGCGAAGACAGGTCCGACGGTCGACCAGCGGCTGCCCGCGACCGCCGTGATCGCGAGCAGCAGGTAGCAGAAGGCCTGGGAGAGGGGAATGCGCCAGCGCGCCAGCCGATTCATGGTCGCGACTCTAGCCGGTCGCCCCGGCGATGGCCAGTGGCGGCTGCCGCCCCCGGAACACGGTCGCGACCGCCAGGGTTCCGCCGCCGGATGCACAGGGTCGCCAGCGTCCAAGATTTGTCCAATTAATTAGCTTGACAAAAAATGGACTTGTCCGATCTTGTCTCCAACGAAAGCGACCCCGGCCCCCGGTTTCGGGTCCCGATGACCATAAATAAAACCCAGGAGAAGACCATGAAGCGCCTGACCCACCTCGCCATCGCCCTCGTGGCCATCATGAGCCTTGCCGCCTGCTCCAACGACGTGACCTCTCCGACCGCGGCCGACAAGATCAATCCCCTGGATCCGGGCAACGCGCCCATGTCCCCGTCCGGCCAGAGCATCGCCGAGATCGCCGACGCCAACGGCTTCAACCTGCTGCTCGCCGCCGTCAACTACATCGCCGACGCCAACCCGGGCAGCCGCACCGTCGCCGGCCTCCTCGACGCGTCGGACCTGACCGTGTTCGCGCCCACCGACGAGGCGTTCCTGAAGCTCGTCGAAGCCGTCGAGCCGCTGCTCGATGCGGAGATCCTGGCCAACGATGGGCCCTTCGCGGCCATCGACGCCCTGCTCGGCGCCGGGACCATCGAGGCGGTCGTGAGCTACCACGTGACGGCCGGCAGCCGCACCGCGGCCAGCCTGGTGCCCGCCCGCGGCGAGCGCGAGGTCAAGACCCTGCTGAACGTCCCGTTCCGCGTGACGGCCGGCGGGATGATCCTCGCCGTCGGCAACACCGCCAACATCGTCGGTACCAACATCGTGGCCAGCAACGGCATCGTGCACGTCATCGACACCGTGATCCTGCCGATCGAGCTCGAGCTCGGCGGCCGGGTCGGAGGTGTCGAGGGCTGGATCGCCAGGCCTATTGAGCTTCCCGTCGCTCCGAGGGCCGGACCCGCGCGGGTCCGGCCCGCTTTCGTCGTCGCGAGGGCGGACCGCCACGTCGAGGTTGCGTCGTGACCCGCGATCCCGGTTTCGAGAAGGTGCCACGTGAAGCATGGGCCAGGCCATCCAGCCGTCGGCGAGGATGCGTACGGCCGCTTGCTGACGGGCCTTGCGGACGGCGACCGCCAGACCTGCCCCGCGTCGGAACGCCCGGAACCGGACCCGGTGATCCGCCGGACACCCCATGATGCGGACATCCCGACCCCACGCCTCGAACGACGAGGCCCGGAGCTGACGAACAACAGCACCATCGGCATCCTCGTGGTCGCCGACGAGCCCGACGCGCTGCCGAGCGACGTCGTCATGCCCGGGATGAACGGCCGCGACCTGTCCGAGCGGATCCGGGCGCTGCATCCCGATCTGCGGTGCATCTTCAGGTCCGGTTACGCCGCGAACGTCATCGCGCACCACGGGGTGCTGGAACCGGGGGTGCGGTTCCTGGAGAAGCCGTTCTCCCGCGATGATCTGGCGGAGGAGCTGGCGGACGCGCTGGCGGACGGGTGAGCCGCGGCCGGCGATCTCGTTTATCCTGACGGGGTGACCGCAGCCGCCACCCCCGGGAGACCCATGCTGCTGACCCTCAGCAAACGCTTCGAGTTCTCGGCCTCGCGCCGCCTGGCCGTTCCCGGCTGGACCGACGCCCGCAACCGCGAGGTGTTCGGACCTGAGAGCGCCGCCCGCCACGGCTCGGGCCGCAACTACACCGCCGTCATGATCTTCACCGGCCCGGTGGACCCGCGCACCGGCATGGTCATCAACGTGACCGAGATCAAGGCGGCCATGAAGGACCTGCTGGCCCGCCGCTACGACCACAAGTTCCTCAACCGCGACAGCGAACCCTTCGACGCCGTGCCGCCCACCCCCGAGCACGTGGCCGCCCGGCTGCTCGCGGACGCCGTGCCGCTGTTCGCGGGCCACGCCGCCCGGCCGGTGGCCTGCCACCTCAACGAGTCATCAGATCGCGAGGCCACCGCCTACCGCGACGGCACGGTCGCCAGCCACCACTTGCTCGACTGGTCGGCCGCGCGCCAGACCATGTCGCCGCACCTGAGCGCGGCGGAGAACGACCGGCTGTTCGGCATCGCGTCGTCGCCCCACGGCCACGGGCACCACTACCGGCTGCGGGTCACCCTGGGCGGCGAGCGCGATGCGGTGACCGGCCTGCCGGCGCTGCCGGCCGACGTCCGGGCCGCCCTCGGCGCGGTCCACGCCGACCTCGACCACCGCCACCTCAACCACGAGGTGCCCGCCCTGGCCGGCCTGCCCATGACCACCGAGTCGTTGGCCCGCTGGCTCTTCGCCCGCCTGGCGGCCGACCTGCCCGTGCAGCAGGTCCGCCTCTTCGAGCGCGACGACTTCTTCGCCGAGCACCACGCCGCCGGCGGCACCCGCCTGGGCATGCAGCGCACCTTCGACGCCGCCCACCGCCTGCACAGCCCGTTGCTCGACGACGCCGCCAACCGCGACGTCTACGAGCGCTGCAACAACCCCGCCGGCCACGGCCACACCTACCGCGTGGAGGCCACCGTCGACGCGCCGTACGACGAACGCAGCGGCACCTGCGGCGATTTCCTCGCCCTGCGCGACGGCATCGGCCGGGCGCTCGCACCCTGGCAGGACCGTCACCTCGATCTGGAGACCGGCGATTTCGACGGTCGGCCGTCGACCAGCGAGAACATCGTCCAGGTGCTGTGGCCGCGCCTGGACGCGGCGGTCGGCGGCCATCTGGCCCGCCTGCGCCTCTGGGAGACCGCCAACAACCGCTTCGCCCTGCGGCGCGACGAGGACGCCGGGGCACTCACGGAAGGACCGGACCGCCGATGACCCGTATCCTGATCACCGGCGCCAGCCGCGGCATCGGCCGTGCCATCGCCCTGCGCCTGGCGGGCCCCGGCGTCACCCTGCTGCTCCACGGGCGCGATCGCTCAGCCCTCGACCGGGTCGCCGGCGAGGTCGGTGAACGCGGCGCCGAGGCCGAGGCCCTGGTGGCCGACCTCGTCGATCCGGTGGCCGTGATCGCCCTGGCCGATCTGGTGGCCTCGCAGCCGCTGGACGTGCTGGTGAACAACGCGGGCGCGGCGGTGGTGGGGCCGCTGGAGCGGCTGACCCTGAAGGACTGGCAGCGCTCGCTCGCGGTGGGCGTGACGGCGCCGTTCCTGCTCATGAAGCGGCTGGCCACGGCCATGCCCGCGGGCGGGTCGGTGGTCAACGTGTCGTCGGTGGCGGTGCGCTCGCCGTTCCCGGGCTGGGCGGCCTACGCGGCGGCCAAGCATGCGCTGGAGGGGCTGTCGGCGGTGGCGCGCGAGGAGCTGCGCCCACGTGGGGTGCGGGTGATCAACGTGTACCCCGCGGCCACCAGCACGGACATCTGGAACCGGGTGCCGGGCGACTTCCCGCGCGACCGCATGATGCCGCCCGAGGAGACGGCCGAGGCGGTGGCCTACGCGCTCTCGCGGCCGGCGGGGGTGCTGGTGGACTCGGTGCATGTGGGCGGGCTGGGGGGCAACCTGTAGGCCGGGGCCGCGGAACTCCCGGCTACGTCGCCGTCGCCGTCGCGTGCGCCAGCGTCAACAGCACATCGGCCTTGGTGATGCTCCCCTGCAGCGTCTCTCCCTCGCGGCTCACCACCGGCAACCGCTCTCCGTCGTGGCGGGCGAACTCCGCCATGGCTTCCCGCAGGGTGCTGTCGGGATGAAGCCGCGGGAACGTCTCGACCAAGAGATCGAGGGCGATGATCACGTCCGCGAGGTCGGGACGGTTGAGGTAGGCCTTGGTGTCCTGCAGGCGTACGACTCCCTTGAAGAGGCCGGCCGCGTCCACCACGTAGAGGTACGTGATGTTGTTCCGGATGAAGAGCCGGGCGATCTCCGCGAAGTGGGCGTCCAGCTTCACGACGATGGGGTCGGCCTTCATCAGGTCCTGGACCTGCAACGCGGCGAGTGGCGCCTGGAGGTCCGGCTCCATCTTGCGCGCCAGGGCGTGGCTGTACATCGACTCCGCGTCCAGGGCGCTGGCGGTGGAGTAGGCCACCACCGTGCCGATCATCAGGGGCACGATGACGTGGTAGTCGAGGGTCATCTCGAAGATGATGAGGATCGCGGTCAGCGGCGCCCGGGTGGTGGCGGCGATGAACATGTCCATGCCGGCCAGGGCGCAGGCGCCCGGGTTCAGCGTCGCCCCCGGCAGGACGCTGTTGCAGACGCCGCCGAACAGGTAGCCGATCCCGGCGCCGGTGAACATGGTGGGGGTGAACACGCCGCCCACCGCGCCGGACCCGAAGGTGGCGCCGGTCGCCAGCACCTTCATGACCAGCACCACCAGGAGCGTCTTCCAGACCCAGGGCTGATTGAGGATCGTGACGATCACGCTCTACCCGTTGCCGCAGACCTGGGGATAGTTCATGGCGATGGCGCCGACCACCAGACCGCCGAGGCCAAGCCGCAGGTAGGACGGCAGCCGCAGCGCGCCGAACGCCCGCTCGCTGCCGCGCAGGAAGCCGAGGAAGACCGGCGCCAGCAGTCCACAGACCACGCCCAGGACCAGGTAGAGCGGCAACTCCCAGCCGCTGGTCATCGAGAACGTCGGGATGGCGTACAGCGGACCGGGCCCTTTGAAGTGGTGCACGAACTGCGTGGCGACCACCGAGGAGAAGACCAGCGGGCCCAGGGTCTCCATGGAGATGGAGCGGAGCATGATCTCCGAGACGAACAGGGCGCCGGCGATGGGCGCGTCGTAGGCGGCGGCAACGCCCGCGGCCGCGCCGCACGAGACCATGACCCGGCGCCGGGGCGCGGACCACCGGCAGGCGGCCCCGACGAGCGATGCGACCAGCGCCGAGAGCTGCACCAGCGGACCCTCGCGGCCGATGGACCCGCCCGAGGCCACCGAGAAGACCGCCGACGAGATCTTCACCACGCTCTTGCGGAACGACAGCGTGCCCTGGCGCAAGGCCACGGCCTCCATGGAGTCGGTGGTGTTGGGGCTGCGGCCCAGCCGACGGCCCAGCAGGATGATGCTGCCGGCGATCACCCCGCGCAGCGCGGGCAGCACCAGCCGCCGCCAGGTCGGCATGCGGGCGAACGATTCCACCAGGCCGCCCGAATGCTGGGTCAACAGATGGTGCACCAGACCCATCAGGTCGCGCAGCAGGATCGACGAGCCGCCTGCGAGCACACCCACGGCGCCGGCCCAGAAGAGGATCCGCTGGGTCTCCGTGAAGCGGAACCGTTCCCGCAGCCAGATGCGGATCCCCAGCAGCTTGAGGTGGCCGGGCCGCTGTCTCCAGTGGCGCAGCGAGCGGGTGATTCTCTCCAGAGCTGATGTCATGACGCTTCCGGCGGTGTCACCGGTCTCGTGCCTCGCGCCGACGAGGTCGAGTCCCGGGAATCCTGAACGGGCTGCTCGTCCGGGGATCTTGGCTGGTGGTCAGGTGGGAGTCAATGGAGGTGTGCCTTCTCAGAACTCAACCTGCCCCGTCCATGGGGCCTTACGCGGTCGGGCGAAAACAACCAGATCCGGTCCGAAACCCCTGTTCCATTGATAGCGGCAAACACCATATCTCCGGTCGCGCATCGTCTTCCAGAGCGAGTTGGCGGTGGAATCTCGGGGCCGATTCGAGTCCGATCATCGTGGTTCTGAGTATCCTGATATGCTAAAATCTGGGTCGTGTAAGTGCAATGGTGATACGTGGACGGAACATCTGGTAGGAACAGGGATTCGTGAATCATCCGGAGGCATGATCGTGAAATCGTTGAAGGTGTTGGGCGTCGCGCTGGTCGCTTGCCTGGTCTGCGGGTTGCCGCAGGCGGGACGGGCGGCGATCACGGAGTTCTTCAATCCCAGCCAGGTCGCCACCCTGGTGGAAGAAGGCCCGGACTATGACACCATCAGCTGCCAGGGCTTCCTGTTCACCTACACCCGGGACAAGTTCTTCACCGGGGGAGGCAGCGACCCCATCGGCCGCCCGGTCCGCGTGGCCTGGCCCGAGGGCATCGAGGCGCAATATGTCACGGCAGGTCCGAACCCCCGGAAAGCGGAGATCCTGGTGCGGCGTATCGATGGCCAGATCTTCGACCTGACCGCATTCACCGTGCAGCTGCTGGCAAACGCGGGAGCCGGCAGGGCCATCGAGATCGTCCCCATGCTCAACGGCGAGGAACCCCTGAACGACCCGCTGTACTTCGACGTCTCGGGCTATTACGGCCAGTATTTCTCCTACGACACCTCGCCCAATCCCAATGGGTCGACCGCCGAACTGGTGGATTACGATGCCTACAAGATCACCCTCACCCTCGACTTTGCCCTGACGGCCCTGACCCTGAACGACCAGTACGCGCCGGTGTCAGTCGAGATCGAAACCCAGACCGCGGCAGACTCCGAGCTATTCGCTTCGCCCAACCCCGCCGGCAGCCGAGTGCAGATCAGCTTCCGCGGCGCCAAGTCCGCCACGGCCGGCCAGGTTTCGGTGTACTCGATCCGGGGAGTCCGCGTGCGTTCCTTCGCGCTGGGCGACGCCGGGAACGCGACGTGGGATCTGTGCGATGAGGGCGGCCGGCCGGTCCCGGCCGGCATCTATTTCGTGCGGGAGGATTCGAGAACGGGTCCGGCGTCTTCCCGGAAGGTCGCGGTCGTGAGGTAGAAGAAGGAATATGCCGGGGAGCGTGCACGTGTGCGTTCCCCGGCATCAAGGAGAGCGTCCATGAGTCGTCTGATCGTATTGGCCGTGCTACTGGGGGCCGTTGCGCCGGCCTATCCCGCCACCTGGCACGTTGCGAAGGACGGTTCTGGCGACTTCACGGTGATCCAGGATGCGGTGGACGCTGCGGCCAGCGGCGATACGATCGCGATCGGCCCGGGGAGGTACGACGAGTTCACGAATGGCCAGTGGGGTACCTGGAACCTGGCGGCGGTCGAGGACAAGGGGTTGACGTTCGTCGGCGCTGGTGCGGACCTGACGATCCTCGGCCCGGCGGAATACGACGATCAGTCTGCCGTGTGCATCGACGTGCGTGCTGAGGGTGCAGTGACCCGCATTCGAGGTTTTGCGTTCGAAAACGTTCGGCTCTTCGGCGTCGTTCTCAGCTACAGCGGTCGCCTCGAGGTGGACAACTGCGTATTTCGGAACAGCGATATCGGGATCTTCGCTGAGATGGGCGATGGCGGCTGGATCAGGAACTGCCAGTTCGTCGATCTCTTCAACTCCCCCAGCGATCACGGCATCAATCTCTATGAGCCCTCGGTCGGCGTGATGATCGAGCAGTGTACGTTCGAGCGCTGTGCGCAAGGCGTCGGCGCCTACTGGTCGGGTTGCACCGACATCACGGTGCGGGATTGCCAGATCAGCGATGGGGTCGTGGGCGTGGGTTTCGTATCTGGAGCCTCCGGCAGCGTGATCGACTGCACGGTGCGAGGAATGGTGAATTGGGGCATTGCCGCCAGTGGCGGCGGTTCAATGGTGGTTGAGGGTAACGTCATCGATCAAACGGGCGCCACAGGCTTGGTGTTATGGCATCGTTTCAGGTTCAAGCCACTATCTGCGCAACAACCTTATCATGGGTAGTACGGTGCTGGTCGGCCTGCTGTGCCCGTCTTGCGACGTCGACATCCGGGACAACGTCTTCCTGCGGACCGGGCCTGAGGCATGGTACATTCGGCCGTCGGATTCGCTGTACCCCGGTGAGATGGTTTACGTAGACTTCACGCACAACAGCTGGGGCACAGATGATCCGGCCGAGGTGGCGGCGTGGATCTACGACTACGAGGACAACCCCGACTATCACTTCATCGTGGACTACCTGCCGATGAACGGGGCGGTGGCGACGGAAGCGCACAGCTGGAGCTCGATCAAGAGCCTGTTCGACGGGGAGTAGTCGTGGATTGGGGCAGTAGTGCGTGACTGCTTTAGGACCTCTTCTCTGCCCGAAAGCGACGCTGTCGTTGCGTTGGTCGGAGGTCCGGTAAACCGGAAGTTGATCTCTTGTTGCACGAATATCACGACGAATTCCGAGAATTTTTTCGCTTCGGCATCCACTCCGGGGAGGTGGGGGCTATGAGTAGGAGCCTCTGGATTGTGTCGATAGCGGTCGCGATCTCGACAGCGGCAATCGGGCAGTCACGCCCGCACGTTTTTCTATACGGGCATGATTTTGGTATCGCGACCGAGACGGACCTCGAACAACGCGATGGAAGAGTCTATCTTTTTGGGATCATGGTCTATCCTCCACTCCAGTTCAAGACCGTGAGCGACCTTGGTAGGATTTCTCCCGAATTGCGGCAGCAGTACGCTGAGCAATTCCAAGTTCTTGAGAGGTTGGGAGGCGTGATTGGCGCAGGGGGTGAACTCGGAAAGAGTCACGAACAGATCTGCTCGGAGGTCATTCAAGCCGGTAGCCTTGAACCGCTGGTCGAGAGTATCGAACCATTTCGAGGTGGAGTTCGATTGCGGTGGGTATACGGGGGCTCTGTCGATCTCCCGATCCACCAGAAACACCCTCATCTGATCGACGTGGATCCGCGGACAGCGCGTCTGAGGAACGGCGAGACGACGTATGCCGGTCTACTCGGGAGCATCCGAAGCTCGTTTGCTATCTTCATCGGTTCAGGGAGTACGGTGGTCGCTGCTTTGAGCGACAGTGTCGCAATCATGGAGGAGGTTGAGAGAGCAAGATCGGGATGTTGGGCTGGAAGACTTCTGACACGCGATGTTGCTCGCGACTTGCGTCATCCTCGCCGACTTGAAGACATGGAGGGTGTGAATCGGCACTAGCGGGGCGAGCGCGGGAAACTTCACCTAGCGGAAAATGCCTTTCACCGAAGACCAAGTTTGGGGCTCGACAGGGGTCGACTCACCGTAATACAAGATCAACTCCGCTACCGAGATATCGGCCGATGGGAAAACAAACACTGTGCACATGGGGCCGGAAATAATTACGTCGCAACCAATATAGGAATACATATTCGCGAACATCCCAGGCTCCGAATCGCCTATGGGATTCAGTACAATGGTATAGTCAAAATCGCCCGGAGGAACGTCGGGCGGCACGAATCCCGCCCAACCGTTTCCAGGTAGGTCGGGATGGAATGTCGTGACCATTGGCCACGCGTGGGTTGGCCTCGGTTCCGGGTCATCCCAGCATTGAATGATGCCTTCGGTAAGAGTTCCCGCTAGACGAATTCCGATGCTGTCGACGTCGGCCATATCGTCCGGAAAAGTATAATACGCGACACGGTTTGGTGGAATCTCGCCGAGAAACTCCGGGAATGGTATTGCGACTGGTTCTGCAATCGCCGTACCCATTGTGCCCAAAACAGAATAGAGAACAATCGAAGTCAGCGTTTTCATTGTTCACCCTCCCCTCTAACGACGCTCTCCCAAAAAGATAATTATACATCAAATTCGAGAGTCTGTCATCGACTTCGAGCCGTTTCAGACCGAGTCGACTCCGGTCGAGAAGAAGAGCTTGAGCGATCTCAAGAGCTTGTTCAGGTGATGGACTGACCGCCGGTCAATCCATCGCCGCCCGGCGATCTCGCTGGCGGTTCGCTACCCCGACGGCCGATGAAACTCCACCAGCCGGAACCCCCAGTCGATCACCGTCCGCCGATCCGCCCGCGCCTCGCGCTGCTCCAGCAGGTACCCCCGGATCTCCTCCCGCAACGCCGCGTCCGGCTGCCCGTCGAGCAGCTCGAACATCTCCATGGCCAGCAGCCAGTCGTCGGGATGGTCGGCCCGCACCGCGCGCCAGATGTCGGCCAGGTCGGCCAGGTCGCCGCGCTGGGCGCGCAGCTCGCGCACGCGCTGGTACAGCCCGTGGAGCTGACGGTCGCGCTCGCCGTGCTCGGCCTTGATGGTGCGCTCGCGCGGCACCAGGGAGATGTCCTCGTAGGCGGTCTTGTCGGCCGCGCCCTGGAACACCGACGTGACGCGCGCGCCCACGGCCACGTCCAGCACCCCGCTGGCCGCCAGCACCTCGTCGCCGCGGGTGACGGTGGCGTCGCGCCAGGTGAGCAGCGCCAGACGGCCGCCCTCGCGTCGGGCCGCCTCGAAGGTGCCGGCCACCCGCACGCCGCTGGCGTAGGCGAGGACCGCGGACCGGCCCGGCACCAGGCCCAGGGCCGCCAGCGCCGTGTCGTCCAGGTGTTCGGGCGGCGTGTCGGTGGCGGCCAGGCGGCCCACCGGCGTGCTGAAGCCCTCGGCGTGCACATCGGGGCCGTGGCCCGGGAGCTGGGCGTCGTTCACCGAGAGCTGCACCGGACCGGTCAACCGCACGAACGCCGGCTCGTCGTGGTCGGTCAGCACCTCGCTCACCGTGCCCGAGATCTGCAGGCCCGACGACAGCACCACGGTCGCCGTGCGCGCGCAGTGCCGGGCTTTCTCGAGGCCCTCGAGGCCGCCCACGCGGAAGGCCATGGTGGCGGCGAACTGCTCGAGCACGTCCATGAGGTGGGCGAAGTCCGGCGTCACGAAGAGCTGCGGCTGCTGGGTGGTGATGTCGAAGGCATAGCCCTGGGCGTCGAGCGAGTAGGGCAGCTTCTTGACCGGCGCCTCCAGGCAGCTGGCCGCCTCGCCGATGGACGAGAGCAGGCCCGCGCCGTAGATCTTGGGCGCCTCGAGGCTGCCGATCAGCCCGTACTCCACGGTCCACCAGTGCAGGCGGCTGAGGAGGGCCATCTCCGACGGCTCGCCGAGGTTCTCCTGCCTGGCCACCACGTCGGCGAAGGCGGCGTCGATCTCGGCCTGCGGCGTGCCCGGCGACTCCTTGAGGATCGACAGGTGCCGGATGGCCTCGTACAGCTCGAAATCCTGCCGGGACGACATGGCCCTGGCGCCGATCTCGCCGAAGCGCTGCAGGTACCGCGCGTACTCCTCGTCGACGATGATGGGCGCGTGGCCGGCCGCCTCGTGCACGATGTCCGGCGCCGGCGTGTACTCGATGTGCCCCACCTGGCGCATGTCGACGGCGATCACCAGCACCTTGTAGGCCTGGAACTCCATGAACGCCGCGGGGGGGATGAAGCCGTCGACGGCGACGGCGCCCCAGCCGATGCGCGCGAGGATCTCGTTCATCTCCTCGATGCGGGGGATGCGCTCGAAGCTGATGCCGGTGTTCAAGAGGCCGTCGAAGTAGACCTGGTGGGCGTGCTCCTTCAGGAAGTAGACGTTCTGGCGCATGATGTAGCGCCACACCGCGTGGTCGACCGGCGTGTACCGGTCGTAGACCTGGTCCACGGCGAACTGCTTGAGGTGATCGGGGAGGGAGCGGAGGGCGGGGTTGCTGTCGAAGTCGAAGCCACGGGTCTGCGAGCTGGCGCCGGCGGTGTCGGGCATGGACGATCCTCCCCGGTTGCTGCTGGGGTTCATGAAGCTCAAAACATAGCAAATTCGTTGTGAATTCGCCGCGTCGGAATGAGAAAGAGGACAAAAATCGTCACGGGTCACGTGCGAGCCTCGTAATCACCGTGACATCGGCTGACTCGACACCGTCGCCGACGCCTTCCGGCTCGGCGCGCGCCCCACTCGTCCACGAAGGAGACCTCATGAAGACGCTGTTCTTGCCGCTCTTGTTGCTGGCCGCCGTGTCCCTCGGCCTTGCCGGCTGCGCCGACTCCGACGCCAACCCCGCCAGCCCCGCCGACAAGGCCGCCGGCCTGCGCACCCCCGACAACGGGCGCCACAACGCCGGCCAGGTCGTGGTGGCCAACCGCGCCTCGGGCACCATCTCGGTGATCGATGCCCGCACCGCCGAACTGTCGGGCACCTACGAGTTGCCCATGGCCGATGGCGACGCCACCCCCGAGCCCATGTACGTCAACCACGTGGCCTCCCACCAGCGCGTCTTCGTGGGCGACCGCGCCAATGATCGCGTGGCCGTGTTCGACGCCCGGACCTTCGACGTGGTCGGCACCGTGCCCGCCGGGCAGGGCGTGTTCCACCAGTGGGCCGACCGCCAGGGCGACCGCCTCTGGGTGAACAACGACATCGACAACACCATCACCGTCATCGACACCGGCTCGCTCACCGTCGTCGCGACGGTGGCCGTGCCCGCCGACCTGGTGGCCATGGGCGGCAAGCCGCACGACATCATCCTCGATCACCGCGGCCGCTGGGCCTTCCTCACCGTCCTGGGCATCGACGGCCCCGACGACTACCTCGTGCAGTTCGACGCCGGCACCTATGCCGAGCTGAACCGCCAGCCCGTGGGCAAGGACCCCCACGTCTCCATCGGCGTCAACACCGACCTCTACGTGCCGTGCCAGAACAGCGACCAGGTGCTGGTGTTCGACCCCGAGAGCCTCGCCCTCCTGGACGAGATCATGGTGCCCGGCGCCCACGGCGCGGCCATGTCCGGCAACGGCAAGTTCTTCTACACCACCAACCTGCCGGGCGGTGGCGCGGGCGCGCTCTACACCATCGGCACCCGGCGCAACGCCGTGGCCGGCGGGCCCGTGGACACGCCCTACCCGGTGCCCCACAACCTGGCCGTCACGCCCAGCGGCAAGACGCTGTTCGTCACCCATTCGGGCGGCACGGCCGACAGGGTCACAGTCTACGACACGGTCGGAAATATCGTCCGGCCCGTGTGCGCCGGCAGGCGGAGGCCGTCGGCCTCAATCCGTTCGGCATCGGCTACGTCTGCGGCGGCGCCGGCCTTGCGCCGCGCCGGGGCCCGCCTCGCCAGGGCGGCCCCTTCCCCGTCGGCCGCCAGATCGGCTATGCTGAGCTTCTCCCAGGCATTCCGCACCGCTGACGCTGCACCGACCCCGGCCGGGAGTCGCGTCCAGTGATCGGACAGACCATCTCGCGCTATCGCACATCGAGGCCAAGATCGGCGAAGGGGCCATGGGCGAGGTCTGCAGGCGGAGCGTGGCCAGCTGCACCACCAGGTCGCGATCAGATCCTCAGAGCTCCGCTGGTGCAGGGCGCGGCCGCGCAGCAGCGTTTCCGCCGCGAGGCGAGATCGCCGCGTCGCTCGACTGCCCGGCCTCTGCAACGTCGTCGACTTCGGCGAGCACGACGGCCGCACCTACCTCGTGATGCGCTACTGCGAGGGCCCGACCTCAAGGCGGTCTCGCCGGCGTACGCCCGTCGGCAAGTCCGTGCTGCTCGCCATCAGCTGGCCGAGGCCCTCGCGGTGGCCACCGCCACGGCATCGTCCACCGCGACCTCAAGCCCGGCAACATCATGATCAGTGCGACCAGGCCGCCCCGGCGCCGGACGCCCCGGCGAGCAGATGCGTCGGCGCGCTGCCGCTGGTTGCGTCGCCGCGGATGGTTCGTCGACCTCGCCGCGCTGCCGGGCGCGGATCGTCGACTTCGACTCGCCCTCCTGCCCGACGCCTCGCGTGACGGCCACCGGCGAGCTCGTGGGCGCCCGCCTACATGGCGCCCGAGCAGGTGCGCGCCAGGCCACATCGACCAGCGCGCGACCTCTGAGCCCTCGGCGCCATCTCCTACGAGATGGTCGCCGGCCAGCCCCGCCTTCACGGGCGACTGCTGACGCCATAGCCATCTCGACACCGTGCTCCAGCCAGCCCGCGAGCCTCTCCGCGGCCTGCCGGCGGTGCCGGCCAAGCTGATCTGGATCGTGGCCAAGGCGCTGCGCAAGCAACCGACCGAGCGCTACCAGGACGCGGACGAGTTGCTGGGCGACCTGCGCAACCTGCACGCCGACCTGCGCGCGGGCGCGGTCCGGGCGCGGCCGACCTGGATCGTGGAGAACCTGCGCTGGTTGCGCTGGGCCGGCGTCGCCTTGCTCGTCACCGCCACCATGTCGCTCGGCCTGTGGTCGGTGCGGCCGGACGGCGACGCGCAGGACGCCCTGCCCGCGGTGCGGCCGAGCCCCCTGTCGAGCGGCGACGGCTGGGAAGGCGAGCCCGCCCTCTCGCCCGACGGCGAGCGCGTCGCCTACGCCTCGAACATCGACGGGCAGTACGAGATCTACGTCGTGTCGGCGCGGGGCGGCCAGCCGCTGCGGATCACCGACGACGCCGCCTGGGACCGGCTGCCGACCTGGTTTCCCGACGGCGACCAGCTCGCCTTCGCGTCCGACCGCCTCGGCGCGGTCGGCATCTGGAAGACGGGCCAGTACGGGGGCGGCGCCACCTTGCTGCTGGCCGACGCCACCGATCCGGCCATCTCGCCCGACGGCCGCCGGCTGGCCTTCGTGCGGCGCGACACCACCGGCTGGGGACGCATCGGCCTCGCTCGGCTCGACGATCCCGCGGCCGCCCGCCTGGTGACCCACGGGCCGCAGCAGGGCCTCTGGGACCACCGTGAACCGGCCTGGTCCCACGACGGCCGCCGGATCTGCTACAGCGCCAAGAACAACCTCTGGCTGCTCGATCCGTCGACGGGCGAGGTGAGCCAGCTGACCCGCGACGGCCGCGAGGACCGGGCCCCGGCCTGGTCGCCGGACGACCGCTGCGTCTACTTCCAGTCGCTGCGCGGCAACGTGCCGGGACTCTGGCGGGTCCGGCTGCGCGACCGGACGGTCATCCGCGTGACCCAGGGCGGCGGCGCCGACGGCCACCCGAGCGTGGCGGCCACCGGCGCGCGGCTGGTCTTCCACACCGTCGAGGCGCTGCACGAGAACCTGCTCCTGATCGACCTCGCGACCGGGCACGAGGACCTCATCGCCGGCCAGCATCGCGACAGCTTCCCGTCGCTCGCGGCCGACGGGTCGCGGCTCGCGTTCGTGTCCGACCGCTGGGGCGAGCTCGCGCAGGTCTGGCTCCAGGATCTGGCGGCCGGACGCCCCGTGGGGCCGCCGCGCCGCCTCACCGACCAGACCGGCAACGCGTCGCATCCCGCGCTCTCGCCCGACGGCCGCTGGGTGGCGTACTACCGCTACGAGGGCCAGGCGCGCGACCTGTGGCTGGTGCCGACCGACGGCGGCCGGCCCGTCCAGCTCACCGACGATCCGGCCAGCGACGTGCAGCTGCGTGGTCGCCCGACGGCCGGCGGCTCGCGTTCATCTCCGATCGCGACGGCACGAACGCGGTCTGGCTCTTGCCCCCTGGCCGATGGCCGGCCGGCCGGCGAGCCGGTGCGCCTGACGCCGCCGGGAATGGTGGCCGAACGCCCGATCTGGTCGCCCGACGGCGCGTGCATCGCCTTCTGCAGCGACGCCGAGGTGTGGCTGCAGGACCTCGCGCCCGGCGCCGCGCCGCGCCGCGTGACCCACGGCGCGCAGGCCGCCCGCCTGCGCTGGGACGCGGCGGCCGATTCGCTCTGGGTCAGCGGCCGCTGGGGCGAGCGGCTCTCGTCGCTGCGCAAGATCCCGCGCGACGGCGGGCCCGGGCGGCCGCTTCTCGTCGGCCATCCGGACGCCCGCTCGGAGCAGACCCAGTATTTCGACGTCTCGCGTGATGGACGGATCCTGGCCCTCACCCGGCGAACCTCGCGGGCCAGGGTCTGGTTGCTGGAGGCCACGGAGGGCTCGTTCTGAACCCCGGACGAGGAGGCATGGCATGGCGGAAGTCAGCTCAGCGGACCTGATCGCGCTCCTGGCCGCGGCGGATGCGGTTGCGGCGGCAGCGGCCGAGTCGGGTGACGACGATGGCGACGACATCAGCGTCGACGGTCGGACGCTGGACCTCGGTGGCGACGATTGCGACGTGCGGTATCCCATCAACGCCACCGTCATCGAGGGCGGCGACTGTTGGAAGATGCCGGACTTCTGGAAGGAGTTCTCGTACCCGAACCGCGCGGCCGCCCTGGCCGACGCGCGCGTGATGCTGCAGATCGTCCGCAGCTCGCTCGCGACCCTGCCCCCGGGCACCCGATTCGTGATCCCGCCGGTCCCCGCGCGGCCGGCGTGACCGCGGCGCCGCTGCGGTCGCTCAAGCTGACGCTCACCGAGGCGTGCAACCTCGGCTGTCCGTATTGCTATCAGCGGCGCGGTCCGCGGCGGACCATGACCGTGGCGACGCTGCAGGCCGCGCTGGACCTCGCCGCGCGCCTCGGCCGCGGCCGGGCCGACCTCGTGCTCAGCGGCGGCGAGCCGCTGCTGGTCCGCGACCTGGTGCAGACCGTCCTCGCCGACCCGCGGGCCCAGGGCCGGGTGCGGCTGATCACCAACGGCACCTTGCTCGACGCGGCCCTCGTGGGCAGGCTGGCGGCGGCCGACGCCAGCCTGCAGATCAGCTGCGACGGCGCCGAGGCCGCGCAGGAGGCCCGCGCACCGGGCACCTGGCTCGCGGTCATGAGCACGCTGGCCGCGATCCGGGCGGCGCACCCGCGCTACTGGCGTCGCCGCACGAGCGTGGCCATGATCGTCACGCCGCAGAACGTGGATCTCCTGGCGGAAGGGGTCGCCACGCTGATCGCGGCCGATGTCCGCCGCGTGCTGGTGGGTCTGGTGCGGGGCCGCGAGGCCGCGTGGGGCGAGGTGGCCTGCGCCGCCCTGGCGCGCGCGATGGGCCGCGTGTTCGTGACGAGCCTGCGCCACCGCCGTCGCACCGGCCGCATCCCGGTGGCCTACCTGCAGCCCGTCGCGGGCGAGCTGGCCCTGGGCGACGACGCCTGCGGCGCCGGGTCCCTGCGGTCGCTGGCCGTGGCCGCCGACGGTCGGGTCCAGGGTTGCAGCTTCCTCGCCGACGCCGCGCGCTGGCACCCGGCCACCGCGGCGGCCGACGCGGCGGCCGCCCTGGAGTTCGGCCGGGTCGACGATCCGGATCTGGACGAGCGCTGGCGCCGGGCCGTGGGCACGGCCGCGCCGCCCCTGTTCCCGGTCGCCCGCCGCCGCGCGCCCCGCGGCCCCTGCGCGGCCTGCCTGCTGGTCCAGCGGTGCCTGGTCTGTCCGCTCGCGGGACCCGATCCGGCCGTGGTGCCCGACGCGCATTGCCTGTTCCAGCGGCTCGGGCACCGGCATCGGCGGGCGCTCGCGGCGGCGGGCGATCGGCCGCCGCGCGGGCGGATCACGATCGAGCTGCCGCCGCACCTGGCGCGCCTGGTCGCGGACGCGCGGCCCGGCTCACCCGGCACGGTCGGCGAGAGTCCGTAGCCGCTCGACCACCTGGGGCCGCACGTCGTCCCAGAAGAGCTGCAGGTGGGGGAACGGGATCTGGATGCCCGCGGTGTCGAGGGCCCGCTTGGCGGCCTCCAGGGTGGCGAACTGCACCCGCTGGCGGTGGGCGGCGTCCGCCATCCAGACACGCACCAGCAGGTTCACGCTCGAGTCGGCGCAGGCGGCCACCACCACCGTCGGCGCGGGGTTCGCGAGCACGCCGTCCACCGAGGCCGCGGCGGCCAGCAGCACCGTGCGCGCGGCCTCCGTGTCCTCCTTGTAGGCGATGCCGATGGGCACGTCGATCCGCAGATCGCCGTGGGTGCTGTCGTTCTCCAGCACCTCGTCGATGATGTGCTTGTTGGGGATCACGACGTACGAGTTGCGCGGCGTGCGGATGCGCGTCGAGCGCAGCGTGATGTCCTGCACCATGCCGTACTCGCCGGCCACGCTGAGCCAGTCGCCCACCACGAACGGCTTGTCCCAGAAGATGGTGAAGCCGGCGATGGTGTTCGACAGGGCATCCTGGGCGGCGAGGCCCACGGCGATGCCGGCCACGCCCAGGCCGGCCACCGCCGCGCCCACGTTCACGCCCAGCTGGCCGAGGGCCATCACCAGGCCGAACACGACGAGGGTGTAGCGGTAGATGCTGTCGACCAGCAGGTCGACGAGCTTCTCGTGCAGGCCGGTGTGGCCGAGGGTGGCGCGCAGCGGCCGGCGGCTCAGTCGGTAGAGCAGCCAGAAGGCGGCCATCACCAGGATGGCCACCACGAGGCGAGGCGCGAAGGCCACCGCGTCGCGGATGACGGCGTCGAGGTCGAGGTACTTGAGGATGGTGTCCATGCGGGTCCTCCGGCTCGGGGGGGGCGGTCGCGGCACCCATCCAGGTTCTCAAGGAAGGCGGGATCCGGCAATGAGGCCGGGTGAGCCGATCGGTCCGCGCATGCGGCTTCTGGTAGACGGGAGCGATATGATCCGCGCTGCTCGACTTCAACGGGAGGGCCCCATCATGCCGACGTCACGCCCACCGCTGCTCCTGTGCCTCGCGGCGCTGATCGCAGCCCTCGGCGCCCGGGCCGACACCTTCACCTGGGGCCACCCGTTGCCCGCGGCCAACCCCGTGAACGCGGTGGCGTTCGCCGATGACGCCCACGGCTGGGCGGTCGGCATGGCCGGCGTGGTGCTCAGGACCGCCGACGGGGGCGACACCTGGGACCTGGTGCCCGGCACCTGGACCGTGCTGCCCGACCTCCTGGACGTGCTGGCCGTGGATGCGTCGGTCGTGGTCGCCGTTGGCGGCGGTGCGGGCGTCTACCGCTCCGGCGACGGCGGCCTCACCTGGACGGCCGTGGCGGTGCCGCACCAGGAGCGCCTGAACGACCTGGCCCTGGTGGCCGGCCGCCTGATCGCCGTGGGCGACGGCGGGGTCGTGCTGGCGTCGGCGGACCAGGGCCTCGGCTGGACCGCCCTCGGCTCGCCCGGCGACGGCCTGCTCGGCGGCCAGCACTGGTTCGACGCCCAGCACGGGCTGGTGACCGCCGGCGCGTTCCCGTTCTGGGAGGGGTTCGCCGCGCGCACCGACGACGGCGGCCTCACCTGGCAGCCGCTTGCGGAGGTCGACGCGCTGGCCATGAGGGCGGTCGGTTTCGTGGACGCGCAGACCGGCTTCCTGATCGGCGACTTCTCCGCGTTCCGCACCGACGACGGCGGCGCCACCTGGCAGGACGTGGGCTTCGTCTTCCCGCCCTACACCCGCCAGCTGATGACCCTGCCGGACGGTTCTTGGCTCGTGGCCGCGTTCGGCGAGGGGGCGGAGATCCATCGCTCGGTCGACGGCGGGGCGACCTGGAGCCGGGCCTTCGACAACCTCGCCCACTTCGGCGTCACCGACCTCGTCCAGCTGCCGGGCGGACGCCTGGTCGCGAGCCTGGCCAGCGGCGCCCTGATCACGAGCGACGACCAGGCCGCCACCTGGAGCGATCACCGGCAGGACCTCACCGATCTCGGCGGCAACACCTTCGACCACCTCGCCATGCTGCCCGACGGCCACGGCTGGGCGAGCGGCGACTGGAGCAACACGTTCGTGCAGGAGGCCGTCCTGCTGCGCACCGCCGACGGCGGCCGCACCTGGCAGGCCGCGCACACGCCGACCGGCTGGCTCACGTTCAGCGACCTCCAGCTGCGCGACGGGCAGACCGGCTTCCTCGCCGGCCGGGGCTTCGACGGCGTCCAGACGCGCTACCTCGCCCGCACCGCGGACGGCGGCGAGACCTGGCAAGGCCTCGCGCTGCCCGGCGATCCGTCCGTGTTGCGCCTGGTGTCCCCGGCGCCCGGCGTGGTGATCGCCTCGGCGATCGACGCCAATGACGTCAACCGCGTCTGGCGCAGCGATGACGACGGCGACACCTGGCAGCTCGCCACCGCCGGCCTGCCCACCACCGCGTGGCTGCAGGGCCTGGCCTTCCTCGACGCCGACACCGGCTACATCTCCGGCGGCTTCCAGACCAGCGTCCTGTACCGCACCACCGACGGCGGCGCGACCTGGCAGGCGCGTCCGGCCGTCGGCCTCGGCGGCCACGCCCGCACCCTGCGTTTCACGGACCCGGACCACGGCCTGGCCCTTTGCAGCGACGGCGTCTTCCGCACCGGCGACGGCGGCGCCACCTGGACGGCCGTGCTCGCGGGCTCGACCTGGAAGCAGCTCGTGCTGGACGCCGCGGGCCGCGGCCACGCTCTCGGCCACCACGAGGGCACGCTCATGCGCACCGAGGACGGCGGCCTCACCTGGCAGGCGCAGGCGTTGCCATGGCAGGACTGGGATCCGCGCCAGTCCGAGTCGTTCGTCTACTTCGCCCTCGGGCAGTCGGACGACGGCGTGGTGGTGGGCGGCGTCTACGCCACGCTGCTGCGGGCGACGTTCGATCCGTCGACCACCGCCGTCGAGCCGCCGGCGGCCGCCGCGCTGCGGCTCGAGGCCGCGCCCAACCCGTTCAACCCGGCGACGGTGCTGCGCTTCTCGCTGCCGTCGGCCGCGGACACCCGCCTGGAGGTGTACGACGCCCGCGGCCGCCATGTGCGCAGCCTCCTGGCCGGCCGTCTGGCCGCCGGCGAGCACACCGTGCGCTGGGACGGACGCGACGGCACGGGCCGTGCGCTGCCGTCCGGGGTCTACCTCGTACGGGTCCGGGGCGGCGGCGCCCAGGCGGCCGTCAAGGTGGCGCTGGTGCAGTGATCAGTATCCGAGGCTGCGCAGCCGCCGCCGCGCGGCCTCGTCGAGGGCGGTCGGGGTGCGGTCGGCCGCGCCCAGCTCGCGTGCGAGATCGTCCCAGCCGGCCAGCAACTCGCGCCTGCGTCGACGCAGGTCGACGGAGTCCGGCGGCGCGTTGGTAGGTTGCCGGGCGCCGGGGTCCGTTGCCAGCTGATACCAAGCGTGCCGGCCGCTCTCCAGGTCGACCACCGCGAAGTCGGGCCAGCGCAACGTGGCCTGCTGGGGCGGGCCGTAGAGCATGCCTTCGAGCACGCGGAGCTCCGCCGGCCCGTCCGGGACGACGGTGGTGTCAGGCGTCAACCAGGCGCGTCCGGGAAGGTGGTCGGGCAGTTCCCAGCCGAGGGCTGCCGCGAGGCTCGGCGCCACGTCGAGCAGGCTCACGGCCCGGTCGTCGCGCACGCCGCCGCCGACCAGGCCGCCAGGCGGCCGCACGATCAGCGGCACGCCGGTCACCTCGGGCAGGAGGCTGTGGCCGTGCTCGAATCCGCCGTGCTCGAAGAACTCCTCGCCGTGATCGGCGAGCACCACCACCCAGGTCTCGTCCATCAGGCCGGCGGCCTGCAGCGTGGCCATCAGCTCGCCCACGCAGGCGTCGGCGTGGCGGACCTCACCGTCGTACAGCGCCTCGACGCTCTGCCGGACCGCGGGCGCCACGTCGGCGAGGTGCTCGCGCAGGGCGACGACATCCGTGAAGCGACCGTCGATCAGCAGCGGATCGTCGGGCAGCTCGGGCATCCGGCCCTGGGCATCGGGGTGGCTCCGGTAGGGCAGATGCGGATCCATGAAGTGCAACCAGAGGAAGAAGGGCCGGTCGTTCGGCCGCCGCGCCAGCCAGCGGCGTGCGGCGGCCACCACCGCGTGGCCGTCGGACGGATCGGTGGCGCCGACCACGTAGCGCGTCGCCTCCCGCGCCAGCGTCGACACCGCCGCCGGCACGAGCGGTTCGAGCACGTCGCTGTGCTCGAAGTCGGCGAACCCGCGGGTGAAGCCGAAGGCCTCGCCGAGGTAGGGGTTGGCCACGACGGCCGCCGTCGTCCAGCCCGCCCGCCAGGCCACGCCGGCCAGGGTGGCGGCCGTCGGCGGCAGTCCGGTCTCGCGGCCCACCCCGAGGGCGCGCGGCGGCAACCCCGTCATCACCGTGCTCATCGCCGGCACCGTCCAGCTGCTCACCGACCAGGCGTTGGCGAACAGCCGCCCCTCGGCGGCCAGGGCGTCGAGATTGGGCGTCGGCGGGGCGTCCTGGGCCAGGCAGCTCAGCTTGTCGCGACGCAGGGTGTCGATGCACAGCAGCACGACGTTGGGTGCGCCGGCGGGCGCGGTCCCGGCCGTGAGGCCGGCGAGGTGGTGACGGCGGGCCAGGGCGCGGCCGTCGGGCCAGAGCAGCGTGCCGGCCGCCATGACCACCAGCGGCAGGTACAGCCGCCAGGTCGGTCCGCCGAGCAGCCGCCCGGCCGGGCGACGCAGCGCCGCGGCCGCCGCCGCGGCCAGGCCGCCGGCCAGGAGCAGCTTCGGCAGCCAGAGGGTGCCCAGATGGGCGCGCCACCAGTAGCTCGGCGGCCGGTCGTGCACCAGGCTGCCGAGGATCAGCGCCACGAGCAGGCCGAGCGCGATCGCGACGGCCAGCCGCGCCGCCAGAGCGGGGGCATCGGGGCGACGGCGCAGCGGCAGCGCCAGGCCGAGGAAGGCGGCCATCGCCACCACGGCGCCGAACCAGCCGTTGAGGGTCAGGGCGGCCAGCACGGCGCCCAGCGCGCCCAGGGGCGGTGCGGGCTGGGGCAGGCCGCTTCGCGCCAGCTGCACCCCGGCGTCCAGGGCGCCGAGCAACCCTGTGAGCAGGAAGGCCCAGACGGTCGAGGCCGTGGCGGCCCGCAGCCAGCGCACCATGACAGCTCCAGTGGGAACGGGTCCTGGTCGCCCCGGTTGGGCGATTCCCTGCGTTGATGGTAGCCCAGACCGACCGCCCGCGCATCCCCCGTCTCCCCGGGGGCCAAGACGTTTCTGGCGCCCGGGCGGACAAGCAGGTAAGCTTTTATCGACATCCACGGTCCTGTTCCGCGCTCCGCGTCGTGCAGGGATCCTCCCCGGAAGACCGGAGACGCCATGATCAGCTGGCCAGACCCGATGCCGTCCGCTCCCCGGCACACCTTCCACATCCCGGTCATGGGCACGGGCTTCACCTTGGAGACCCCGCTCAAGGTGGCGCGTTACGGCATCGCGTCGGTGGTATCGCTGGTCGACGACGTGCTGATCGAGCAGGTGCGCCGCCGCCTCTGCGGCGAGCACGGCGAGCCCTGCGATCCGATCGAGGATCACGACGACGACGCCCGCGCCCGCCGCATCACCGCCTACCTCGACCTGCTCGACACGCTCGTCGAGCGCCAGGTCGAGCGCGTGCGCACGGCGGTGTTCGAGGCCGGCAGCGAGATCGTGCGCTACTTCGAGCTGCTGCCGCCGTCGCCCCTGCGCGACATGTACGACACCATGCAGGCGGCCACCGACCCGGAGCTGCGCCGCGACCTGCAGGAACGCCTGCGCGCGTTCGTGCGTCCGGGGCCCATCGACGTCAACATCATGACCAAGCTCGACAAGGATCACGACCGCCGTGGCCGCAAGCTCCCCGAGCGCTGCAGCGACGCCCTGAGCGCCCTGCGCGGCTTCATGAACAGCAAGGTCGACGCCTCGGTCGTGCTGTCGGCCGGCATGAACCGCCGCCTGTTCAGCTACATGGCCGAGTTCAAGGACCTCCAGCCCGACGAGCGCGGCAACCTGCGCAAGCGCATCGTGCTGAAGGTGAGCGACTACCGTTCGGCCCTCCTGCAGGGCAAGCTGCTCGCCCGCCTCGGCTTGCACGTGTCCGAGTACCGGGTGGAGTCGGGCCTCAACTGCGGCGGCCACGCGTTCGGCGGCAAGGGCCAGCTCCTCGGACCCATCCTCGACGAGTTCAAGCGCGAGCGGGCCAGCCTGGCCGAGACCCTGCGCGGCGTGCGCCGCCAGGCGTGGGCGGCCATCGGCCGCGGCGAGCAGGCGCCCGAGCCGGCTCCGGCGCGCATCACGGTGCAGGGCGGCCTCGGCGATCCCGACGAGGACACGCTGCTGCGCGAGCACTACCAGGTCGACGGCACCGGCTGGGGCAGCGCCTTCCTGTTCGTGCCGGAGGTGGTGAGCATCGATCCGGCGAGCCTCGAGAGCCTGAAACGCGCGGGCGAGCAGGATATCCTGCTGAGCGGGGCCTCGCCGCTGGGGGTGCCGTTCTGGTCGCTGCAGACGTCGGCCAGCGAGGTCGAGCGGCGGCGCCGCATCGCCGCGGACAAGCCCGGCAGCCGCTGCCCCAAGGGCTACCTGGTGAGCAACACCGAGTTCACCGACACGCCCATCTGCACGGCGAGCCGCGCCTACCAGCGTCGCAAGCTCGAGCAGATCGCGGGCGCCGCGCTCTCGGCCCTCGACCGCCGGCGGGCGCAGGAGACCGTGCTCGCCAGGGCGTGCATCTGCCACGACCTGGCCGGCGGCGCCACCCTGACCACGGGCCTCGACCCGCAGGCCACCACCGCGGTGTGCTGCGGTCCCAACGCCGCCTACTTCCGCGAGGCCGTGAGCCTCGACGCCATGGTCGACCACATCTACGGCCGCGCCCGCCTCACGCTCGCGCCCGAGCGGCCCCACATGCTGCTCAAGGAGCTGAGCCTGCACGTGGAGTGCCTGCGCCGCGACCTCGCCCACCTCGCCGAGGAGCCGTCCGAGCGCCTGGGCAAGGTCATCGCCGAGTGCCGCGCCAACCTCGAGCAGGGCGTGCAGCATTACGCCGAGCTGGCCGGTCGGCTCGTCGCCACGCAGCGGGAGCCGTTCCTGCGCAAGCTCGGACACCTGCGGCAGGAGCTGAGCGACCTCGTGGTTTCGAGCGTGACGGCCAGCTAGCCCGATTCTTGCTCAGGTCTGGACGAACCGGTGTCGGCCCGGCAATCTCCTGCCGTGGCGCTTCCGTTCGTTCCTCAGCGGGGAGAGCACTCATGATCCGTTCGCGCGCGTTCTTCATCACCGTGCTGGTGCTGGCCCTGGTGGTCGGCCAGGCCTCCGCCGGCACGCTGGGCAAGGGCATCAAGGCGGGCATCAGCTACGCCAAGGTCACCAACGATTTCGCCGGCGATTCCGACTACGACCTCGGCGTGGCCGCCGGCATATCCCTGAGCTATACCCTGGTGCCCGGCCTGACGCTCCAGCCGGAGCTGCTGTACGTGCAGCAGGGAGGCAAGTACGACACGACCATCGTCGACGGTGGCGGCAACGTCCTCGGCACGGGCGACTTCATCTGGGACCTGAACTACATCCAGCTGCCGGTGCTCGCGCGGCTGAACCTGCCGGTGGTCGGCACGTTGCTGCCCACGATCATCGCGGGGCCGGCGCTGTCGTTCATGGCGTCTTCCGGCTACAGCATGGAGCAGAACGGCAACACTCTGGGGTCGGGCGACCTGGAGGACGTCAAGAGCACGGATCTCAGCCTCATCGTCGGCCTGGGATTCAAGGTGGGGGCCGGCCCGGCCGGCGTCACGGTGGATGCGCGGTACAACATCGGCTCCACCAACCTGAACGACGCCGGCACCGACGTGACCATCAAGAACCGCGGCTTCCAGGTGCTGGCCGGCTTCCAGTTCTGAGCCGGCGCGGAAACCTCCGGACCCCGTCGGCCGATCGCGGCCGGCGGGGTCGTCGTTCATGTCGGCCGGCTGTCGCCGCGCGGGAGGTGTGCCGCGGCGTCTACTCGCCGGCCGGTTGAGCCGGCTGCAGGACGAGCCCGAACCGCGCCTCGAGCGCCGCGGCCTCGTCGATGCGGCCCTCGTCGCGCAGCAGGCCCGCCAGCGACTCGGCGATCGCCCGCGACTCCTCGTGGTCCTGGCCCAGCGCCCCGACCCTCAGCTCCAGCGCCTGCCGGTACAGCCGCTCGGCCTCGTCGCGGCGGTCGGTCTCGTGCAGCAGCCGCGCCAGGTTGTACCAGCCGCGGGCCACCTGCGGATGGTCGGCGGGCAGGGTCTCCTCGCGGATCGACGCCGACTCCCGCAGCAACGACTCGGCCTCGGCGAGGTCGCCCCGCCGCTGCACCAGGAGCGCGAGGTTGTTGAGCGTGCTGGCCACCGACGGATGCCGGGCTCCGAGCACCGCCCGCTTGATCCGCAGCGATTGGCGGTAGTGCTGCTCGGCCTCCGCGTCGCGGCCGGCCCGTTCGAGGATGGCGGCCAGGTTGTTCTCGCCGCGGCCCACCTGCGGGTGCTCCGGCCCGAGGGTGCGGCGCCAGATGTCAAGCGCCTCGGAGACCCGCGTTCCGGCGCCCTCGAGGTCGCCCTCGCGGTACCGCATCACGCCCCAGTTGCTCAGCAGGTTGGCCAGCCGGGGATGGTCGGGGCCGACGCTGGCGCGCATCAGCTGCTCGCCGCGCGCGAACAGGCTGTCGGCGGCCGCGACCCGGCCTTGACGGTGCTGAGCCGAGGCGAGGTTGGCGAGCGTGACGGCCAGGTCCAGCGGCGCGGTCGCCGGGTCGGACTCGCGGATGGCGAGGGCCGCCTCGAAGCAGGCCTGGGCGGAGTCGGGACGGCCGAGGCTCAGCAGGGTCGAGCCCAGGTTGTTGAGGATGCCGGCGTTCAGGGGGTGACGGGCGCCGAGGGTGCGCCGCCGGTAGTCGAGCACGCGGCCGAGGCGGTCGGCCGCCGCGTCCAGCCGTCCGGCCGCCTCGTCGACGCGGCCGAGGCTCGCCTCGGCCTCGCTGAGCTCGAGGGAGTCGATGGGCGCGACGGTGAGCAGGGCCGCGCGGGCCTGGTGCAGCAGCGTATCGGCCAGATCGTGCAGGCCGAGGTTGAGGTAGGCGTCGCCCATCGCGCGCAGCATGGCGGCGCGGACGCGGGGCTGGTCGGCCAGTTCGCTCTCGATGCGGGCGTGGCCGCGGTCGAGCAACTGGCGGGCGGTGAGCGTGTCGCCGGCGGCGAGCATGGGGTCGGCCGCCTCGAAGAGCCCCACCAGGAAGCGCGTCACCTGGTCGGAGCGGGCGGCGGCCAGCCGGGCGGCGTCGCGCTCGCGGGTGGCTTCGCCGGCCTGCCACAGGGTGCCGCCGAGGCCGGCGAACAGGGCCAGCAGCGCCAGACCGGCGGCCACCACGCCGGCGCGGTGGCGCTGGATGAACTTGCGGACATGATAGGCCGCGCCGTCGGGGCGGGCGTGGACCGGCCGGCCGTCGAGCCAGCGGCGCAGGTCGTCGGCCAGCTCGCCGGGAGAGCCGTAGCGGCGCTGCGGGTCCTTGGCCACGGCGCGGGCCACGATGGTGTCGAGGTCGCCACGCAGCCGCCGGGCGCGGGCCGGATCGGCGGCCGCCAGGCTCGGCGCCTCGGGCGCGTCCTCGCACACGTGGCGGCGCAGCTCGGCGTCGGTGCGGCCGACCGCGGTCTGGGCGGTCCGGCCGGTGAGCAGCCGGTAGAGCATCAGGCCGAGGGCGTAGACGTCGGTGGCCGTGGTGACGGCCTCGCCGCGCACCTGCTCGGGGCTCGCGTACTCCGGCGTCAGCACGAGGGCGAACGGGCGCGTCAGGTCGGGCGCGTCGTCGGCCAGCAGCTTGGCGATGCCGAAGTCGAGCAGACGCACGCGGCCGTCGGCGGTCACCAGCACGTTGCTGGGCTTCAGATCGCGGTGCACGACGAGGTTGCGGTGGGCCAGCTGCACGGCGTCGCAGACCTGCAGGAAGAGCACCACGAGGTCGCGCAACGGTGGTCGCCGGCGGTCGACCCAGAGGTCGATCGGCTCGCCGTCGACGTACTCCATCACCAGGTAGGGCGACCCGTCGTCGAGCGCGCCGCCGTCGATCAGGCGGGCGATGTTGGGGTGGTCGAGCCGGGCGAGGATGCGGCGCTCGTGCACGAAGCGTCGGGCGAGGTCGCCGCCGTCGCGGCGCAGCACCTTCACGGCCACCTGCTGCTGGAAATCGCCCGTGGTGCGTTCGGCCAGGTAGACGCGGGCCATGCCGCCGCGGCCCAGCTCGCCGAGCACGCGGTAGGGGCCCACCTGCCGGCCCAGCAGCGAGGGCGGCTCGGGCAGATCGGCCAGGGGCGCGAGCCAGCGGTCGGCCAGCTGGTCGACGGCATCGCTGCCCTGGTCGCTCTCCAGCAGCGACCACACCTCCTTGCGCAGCTCGCGGTCGTCGCCGCAGGCCGCGTCGAGCCAGGCCGCGCGCGCGTCCGCCGGTTGCTCCTGCGCGGCGAGGAACAGCTCCTGGATGCGGATCCACCGCGCGCTGTCCATCGCTAGCCCGCCAGCTCGCGGCGCAGCCAGGCCCGCAGCAGGGCCCAGTCGCGCTTGACCGTCGCGGGCGAGATCTCCAGGGCCGCGGCCGTCTCCTCGATGGTCAGGCCGGCGAAGAACCGCAGCTCCACGATCCTCGCATGGCGGGGCTCGCGCGCCTCGAGGGTGCGCAGGAGGTCGTCGAGCACGAGCACCTGGTCGAGGGTCACGTCGGGCACCTGCAGACCCTCGTCGAGGGGCAGGGGAGTGACGCCGCCGCCGCGCTTCTGGCGCTTGCGGGCCACGGCGTGGTCGACGAGGACGCGCCGCATGACGCCCGCGGCGATGGCGAAGAAGTGGGCGCGGTTCTGCCAGTCGAGGCGGTCGAGACGGTTGAGCTTGAGGTAGGCCTCGTGCACCAGGGCGGTGGGGCTGAGGGTGTGGCCGGGTCGCTCGCTGCGCAGCTGGCGGCCGGCGATGCCCCTCAGCTCGTCGTAGACGAGCGCGAGCAGGCGCTCGCGGGCCTCGGTGTCGCCGCCGGTGGCGTCGTGCAGGAGCCGGGTGAGGTCGGCGCGTTCGTCCATGGCATCATGATAGCGGCGTTGCGGACGGGGACAAGAATTCATGGGCCGATCGGTCGCCAAGCCCGGCGTCCCGGCACGGTCCGTCCGGAGGCCGGCCCGGCGCTCGACGCCGCGCGCACGGCGGGTTACCCTCGCGACCAGGCCCGCAACCCCGTCGCGAGGATCGCGCCATGCCCGCACCCAGCCTCCCGCTCGACCAGGTGGTCCGCCTCTGGTTGACCCTCCAGGGCCACCAGGCGCCCCGCTCGCGGCCGCTCACCCGCCGCCGCTTCGTCGACCTGCTCGAGCAGGTGGGCGCCCTGCAGCTCGACAGCATCCACGTGCTCGACCGCGCGCATCACCTCACGCTCTGGAGCCGCTTCGGCGCCTTCGACCGCGACCAGCTCGCCGGCTGGGTCTACGGCGACCAGGTGGCCTACGAGTACTGGGGCCACGAGGCCTCGCTGCTGCCCATCTCGCACCTGCCGCTCGGGCGCCGCCGCATGCGCGGCTTTCCCGATCCGGTCTGGCAGAAGTTCACCTGGTGGCGGCGCTTCCAGACGTCGGCGGCGAGCAAGCGGCGGGTGCTGCGCCGCCTGCGCGCGGAGGGGCCGCTGGAGAGCGCCCACTTCACCGCCGCGCCGCGCCAGGGGCCGGCGGGCCCGCCGGTGGCGTCGGTGCTGACGGCCAAGGAGGACAGCCGATCGCTCAAGCTGCTGTGGCACGCCGGGCGCGTGGCCATCGCCGAGCGGCGGCATTTCCGGTGCGTCTACGACCTGGCCGAACGCGTCTACCCCGAGGGCGGGATCGCCAGCCCGTCGGCCTACGCCGATAGCTGGCTCCTGCAGGGTCTGCGGGGCAACGGCGTGGCCAGCGAGGCCCACCTCGCCAACTACCTCACGGCGCCCGCGCTCACGGCGGCCGAGCGCCGCCAGGTGATCGCTCGCAACCTCCGCAAGAAGCGGATCCGGGAGGTCCGGGTCGCCGGCCGCAAGGGCGCCTTCTACGCCTTGCCCGAGCATCTCGACCGCCTCGCCTCGACGCCCGCGCCGCAGGGCACCACGCTCATCTGCCCGTTCGACTCGTTGCTCTGGCAGCGTCGCCGCGCCGAGGAGCTGCTCGGCTTCCGCTACCGCGTGGAGATCTACGTGCCGCCGCACAAGCGCGAGCACGGCTACTACGTGATGCCCATCCTGCACGACGGTCGGCTCGTGGGTCGGGTCGATCCCAAGCTGCACCGCGAGCGGGACGAACTGGAGCTGCGGTCCCTCGCGCTCGAGCCCGGCGTGGGACGCGACGAGCGCCTGGAGCGCGGTCTGCGCGAGTCGATCACGAGCCTGGCGACCTTCGCGGGGGCCCGGACGGTGACCTTGCCGCGGCCCTGGCGGACGCTGCTCTGACCGGAAACCCGCGCGTCCCCGGCCCGCAGGCCGGAGGGTCTGTGCGCGCTTGCCTCCGGCCAGGCGAGCCGGTAGACTCCCCACGTTCATCGATCCCGGTATCCCGACACGCCTGGAATCGACCCCGATGATGCCTCCCGCCGCCGCCGCCGCGACCCTCGACGCAGCCCTCGAGCGCGCCCTGTCCGGCCTGCAAACCGATGTGCCGGAATCGCTTCTCGTGGATGACCACGGGGCGCAGGCGCTGATCACGGTGCCCGGGGATCCCCTCGCGTCGTTCCTGCAGGTGATGAGCTGGGCGCTGCTGGCCGCCGGCGTGGTGCTGCTCGTGGCGGTCCTCGGGCGCAGCCTCGTCGCTCGCCTCGAGAGCCGGGCCGGCGAGGGCGCCGACTCCGATCCGGCGCCGGACGAGGGTCCCGCGTCCGGCCCGGCCGCGCCACCCGAAGCGGCCCTCGGCGCGGCCTCCCGCGGAGATTTCGGCGAGGCGTTGCGCCTGCTCCTGGGCGAGGTCCTGCCCCTCTTCTACACCGGCCGCGGCGACGGCTGGCCGGCCGCCTGGACCAGCCGGCAGTGCCTCGGCCGGGTCTCGCCCCAGGAGCCGGCCCGCGCCGACCTGGCCCAGCTCGTGGCCGTGGTCGAACGGCACCACTTCGGTGGCCGTCCCGCCGGACCCGCCGACTGGGAGTGCTGGGCCGGCCGGCTCGCGAGCCTGCGCCCGACCCCGCCCACGGCGGCCCGCTCGTGAGCGCCCCCGGCGGCCGCTCGCTCGGCGTGGTGGCGGCCGTGGCGGCGGTGTCCCTCCTGCTGGGCCTCTACCTGACGATCAGCGGCCGCGGCGGGGTCACCTTCTCCGACGGCGCGGATTCCTTCAGCCGCTCGGCCATCGGCCACCGGGGCCTGCGCAACCTGCTCCAGGAACTGGACGTTCCCGTGCTCCAGGGCCGCACGCCGGTCGGCATGCACCTGCCCGACGACATGGTCGTCCTGCTCTGCGAGCCCCGGCCGGACCACGAGCCCAGCCCCGCGGCGAGCGAGGAGCGTTGGGCGGCCTACCACGCGTGGGCCTGGAGCGTGGTGCTGGTGCTGCCGCGCTGGGATCCGCTCGCGCATCCGCAGCGACCGGGCTGGATCCGGGCGCGCGCGGCCGTCCCCGACACGGTCCTCGGACGGGTGCGCAGCCTGTTGCCGTTGCCCGCGCGCCTGCCGCTCGTCGAGGCCGCCGCGACCAGCGGCTGGCATCTGCCCGACGGCCTGGCGGCGCCCGACTTGCCGGCGCCCCGGCTGCTGAGCCACGAGGCCATGGACGCGCAGCTCCAGCCGGTCTGGTGGTGCGACCAGGGCGTGCTGCTGGCCCGCCTGGTGGACGAGGACTTCGCGGATTTCCTCGTGCTCAGCGATCCCGACCTGCTCAACAACCAGGGTCTCGGCCGTGGCGGCAACGCCGCGCTCGTCATGCGGATGCTCGACGACCTCGGCGTCCAGGACCACGGGGTCCTGATCGACGAGACCCTGCACGGCTACACCCTGGCGGGCTCGCCGCTGGCGGCCGTTCTGCGGCCGCCGCTGGTCTGGATCACGCTGCACGTGCTGCTGCTGGCGGGGCTGCTGCTGTGGCAAGCCAACGCCGGCCTGGGTTCGCCGCGCACCGCCGTGCGTCCGGGCCGCGACGGCAAGGCCTTCCTGGTGGCCAACACCGCGTCGCTGCTCCTGGTGGGCGGCCACCGCGGGCACCTGCTGCGGCGTTACCTGCTGCACGCCCTGCAGGAGGTGGCCCGGGCCCGCCGGGTGCCGATCGTCGGCACCGCCGCCGAACTGGCCGCGCGCCTCGACCGCCTGCCCGGGCTCGCCGCGCCGCGCCCCGGCGACCTCTGCCGCCGTTACGAGATCATGGCCACCGGACACCTCGCGCCGGCGGCGCTGCTGCGCGCCGCGCGCGCCATCCACGCCTGGAAGAGGGAGATGCTGCATGGAGATCACCACGCTGCAAGAGACGGCCGACCGGCTGCGTGACCAGATCGGCCGCGTCGTGCGCGGCCAGGACGAGGTCATGGACCACATCCTGTGCGCGCTCCTGTGCCGGGGTCACGTGCTGCTCGAGGGCGTGCCGGGCACCGCCAAGACCCTGCTCGCGCGCTGCGTGGCCGCCAGCCTCGACCTCGCCTTCTCGCGCATCCAGTTCACGCCCGACCTGATGCCCGGCGACGTCCTGGGCACCAACATCTTCGACTTCCAGAGCGGTCGCTTCCAGCTCACGCAGGGCCCCATCTTCACCGACCTGCTGCTGGCCGACGAGATCAACCGCACGCCGCCCAAGACCCAGGCCGCGCTGCTCGAGGCGATGCAGGAGCAGGCCGTCACCCTCGACGGCCGACGCCACGATCTCGGCGAGAACTTCCTCGTCGTGGCCACCCAGAACCCCATCGAGCAGGAAGGCACCTACCCGCTGCCCGAGGCCCAGCTCGACCGCTTCCTCTTCAAGCTGCTCGTCGATTATCCCGGCCGCGACCACGAGCTGGAGCTGGTGCGCCTGCACGGCCACGGCACCACCACCGCCGACCCGACGACGCTCGGCCTCGTACCCCTGGTCGACAAGGCCTGGCTCGCCGACGCCCGCGGCCTCGTGGCCACCATCCACGTGGAGGAGGACTGCCTGGCCTACCTCGTCGACGTCGTCCGCGCCACCCGCAGCCATCCCTCGTTGCTGTGCGGCGCCTCGCCCCGGGCGGCCGTCATGCTCACGGCCGCCTCGCGGTCCTGGGCCGCCCTGCGCGGCCGCGATTTCGTCACCCCCGACGACATCAAGGAGATCGCGCCCGCGCTCTTGCGTCATCGGTTGCCGATCGCGCCGGGCGCCGAGCTGGAGGGCGCCGACGCCGAGCGCATCGTCGCCGGGGTCCTCGAACAGGTGCCGGCTCCGCGATGACCACCGGCCCCACGCCGCGCCTGCTGCGACTGGTCAGCCTCGGGCTGATCGCCGCCGTCCTGCCCGCGATCGCGGGCGCGGCCACCTGGCCGATCTGGCTGGTGCTCACCGTGGCGTTGCTCACCCTGGCGGGCGTCGATGCCGTCCTCCTGGGCGGGGTGCGCCCCGCCGTCCGCATCACCGCGCCGTCGGTGGTGGGGCTGACCAGCGGCGGCGAGTTGCAGGTCGTGCTCATGGCGGCCGGCGGCCGCGCCCTGCCTGCCTGCGAGGTGCACTGCGACGCGTCGTCGCTGCTGCAGCGCCGGCCGCTCCTGGGCCCCGAGCGGACGGCCGACGGCGACGCGCTCTACCGTCTCGAGCTGCGGCCGGTCCGGCGGGGCGAGACGGAGCCCGGTCCGGTGTGGCTACGCTGGGCCGGACCGCTCGGCCTCATGCGCCGTTCGACCCGGGTTCCCGTGGCGCAGACGGTGTCGGTGCTGCCGGAGCTGTCGGTGCGCGCCGATCGCGCCCTCGAGGCCCTCGGCGCCGACCGGCGGCTGGGCCTCCTGGTCGAGCGTTTCACCGGCGAGGGCAGCGAGTTCCACCAGCTGCGCGACTACGTGCCCGGCCTCGATCACCGCCGGGTCGACTGGAAGGCGTCGGCCCGCCATCGCCAGACCCTGGTGCGGCAGCTGCGGGCCGAGCGCGACCAGCAGGTGATCCTGGCCGTCGACTGCGGCCGCCTCATGAGCGTGGTCGACGCCCGTCTGCCCAAGCTCGACCACGCCATCGACGCGGGCCTGCGCCTGGCGCTGGTGTCGCTGCGCCACGGTGACCGGGTCGGCCTCTACGGCTTCGCCGCCGGACCGCGGCTGTGGCTGCCGCCCCACGGCGGCCTCGCCCGCTTCGCGGCCCTGCAACGGGCCGCCGCGGGCCTCGACTACGCCCACGAGGAGACCAACTTCACCCTGGCGCTCGCCGAGCTGTCGCAGCGCCTGACGCGGCGCGCGCTCGTCGTCGTGCTCTCCGATTTCGCCGACGCCATCACCGCCGAGCTCATGCGCGACAACCTGCGGCGGCTGGCGCGACGCCATCTGGTGCTCTGTTGCGCCCTGCGCGACGCGGCCCTCGACCGCGTGGCCACGGCCGCGCCGACGTGCGAGCAGCAGCTGGCGCGGGCCGTGGTGGCCGACGACCTGCGGCAGGAACGCCGGGCCGTGCTGCAGGGCATGCAACGCCTCGGCGTCATGACGGTGGATGCGACGCCGCGCGACCTCACCGGCGCGCTCCTCGACCGCTACCTGGAGATCAAACGCCGGGAGCTGATCGCATGACGCGGCTACGCATGAAGAGCGTGCTGTTCCGCCGTGAGCGCGAGGCGGGCTGGCGGGAGCTGGAGGGGCTGCTGGCGCGGGTCGAGCGCGGCGGCCTCGGCCGGCTCGACGCGGCCGAGCTCGAGCGGCTGCCCGTCCTCTACCGGGCCGCCGTCTCGAGCCTCAGCGTGGCGGGCGCCATCAGCCTCGACCAGTCGCTGCACCGCTACCTCTCGGCGCTGGCGGCGCGGGCGTACATCTGGGTCTATGGCGTGCGACGGCCGCTGCGGCAGGGCATCTCCCACTTCCTGGCGGCCACGCTGCCGCGGTCGGTCCGCCACCTGGCGCCGATGATCGCCCTGAGCGCCTCCCTCCTCGGGCTCGGCGCCGGCGTGGCCTTCGTCATGGTCACCCTCGATCCGGGCCACTACTTCGCCTTCGTGCCCGAGGGCCTCCAGCAGGGACGCACTCCGTACGCGGGCACCGACGAGCTGCGCGACGCGCTCGCCGCGCAGCCCTCCCTGGGTGAGATGAGCGCGTTCGCGGGGACGCTGTTCGTCAACAACGCCCACATCGCGGTGCTGGCCTTCGCCCTCGGCATCGCGGCCGGCGTGCCGAGCGCGCTGATGATGTTCGTGAACGGGCTGACGATCGGGGCCTTCCTGGCGCTCTACGTCAGCCGCGGCCTCGGCTGGGATCTCGGCGGCTGGCTGCTCGTGCACGGGGTCACCGAGCTGGGGGCGGTGATCCTCGCCGGCGCGGCCGGCATGGCGGTCGGCCGCGCGCTGCTCGCGCCGGGCCGCCGGCCGCGACGCGAGGCCCTGCTGCGGGCCGGACGCGAGGCGGGCGTGGTGGCGCTGGGGGCGGCGGGCATGCTCGCCGTGGCGGCGTTCATGGAGGCGTTCGCCCGCCAGCTGCTGCAGGCGACGCCGGTGCGCTGGGCCTGGGCCATGGGCACGCTCGCCCTGTGGCTGGTCTATTTCCTGCGCGCGGGACGGAGGCCCTTCCCGTGACTCACGGCGCCCTGCAGCTCGTGACCCCGGAGGGCGTGCCGCTGGAGTTCCGGCTCGCGTCCGTGGGCGAGCGCATCACTGCCTACGCGCTGGACATCCTGCTGGTGAGCCTCGCGTCGTTCCTGCTGGTGCTGCTGGCGATGGTCGCCGGGGTGGCCGAGGTCGTGGCCCTCGCGCAGGTGCTGATCTTCGTGCTGCGGATGTTCTACTTCGCCTGGTTCGAGCACCGCTGGCAGGGACGCACGCCGGGCAAGCGCTGGCAACGCCTGCACGTGATCGACGCCGGTGGTCGCGCGTTGCCGGTGGGCGCCGTGCTCGCCCGCAACCTGATCCGCGAGGCCGAGATCAATCTGCCGCTGCAGGTGCTGCTCTCGCTCGTCTTCGTGACCGTCGAGCCGGACGCGTTCTGGTCGCTGTTCTCGCTGGTCTGGCTGCTCGCGCTGGCGATCGTGCCGCTGGCCGACCGGCAACGGCGCCGCGCGGGAGACTTCCTCGCCGGCACCGTCGTGGTGCGCAAGCCCGAGGTCGCGCTCGTGGCCGACCTCGCCGCCGGCCGTGGCGCCGACCCCGCCGACCCGGAGCTGGTCCGTCCGATCGCCGGTCGCGAGCCGGTCTTCACGCCGGCCCAGCTCGGCCACTACGGCGAGTACGAGCTCGAGGTGCTCGAGCGGTTGCTGCGCCGTCCGGCGGTGGCCGAGAACCTCGCCGCCTTCGCCGCGGTGCGGGCTCGCATCGAGGCCCGCACCGGCTGGCTCGGCGAGCCCGTGGACGACCTGATCTTCCTGCGCGCCTTCTACGCCGCGCAGCGGGCCCACCTCGAGCAGCGCCTGGTGATGGGCCGCCGCCGCAAGGACAAGCACGCCGATGCCCCGCAAGCGGACTAGGCGAACACGTCGGCCAGCTGCTCGAGCCCCACGCCGTCCACGTCCTCGCGCAGGCGGAAGTACACCACCACCATGGCCACCGCGCCGGCCATCGAGCTGAGGCCCGACAGGAGGTTGGTGATCATGAACGCCGCGACGGGCGCGCTCTGGGCCATGGCCAATTCGATCACCATGTTGACGATGCGGAGGGGCACGCCGACCACCACGCCGACGAGCAGGTTGAGCCCGAAGATCCGCATCCGGTAGCCCGCCGTGAGGTCGAAGCTGCGTCGGACGGCGGCGCCGACGCCGAGGCCCTCGACCATCATCGCCGGGACCGCCACGTACAGCGCGCACTGCAGGATGAGGCCGGGCACCAGCAGCAGCATGAAGCCGGCGAGGATCAGGAACGTCGAGACCAGCGCGAGCAGGATCAGGGGCAGGAGCTGGCTCACCGCCCGCGCCAACGAGTCGCCCAGGCCGAACCCCTTGCCGCGCAGGTGGTTGTACATGCCCGAGGACACGGCCCCTTGCGCCAGGAACGCCGCCAGCATCAGGATGATCATCGAGCCGAACGTCGTCAGCATCTGGCCTTGCTCCGTGTCGGCCCGCGTGGTGATCAGCGCCAGAATGGCCACGAACGGCAGATACACGAGCAGCAGGAGCACGATCAGCGGCCCCAGATTACGCGTGAGCGCCCCGAGCGTGGTCCCCAGCAACTCGCCCACGGATACCTTGGTCGGCATGGTCCCCTCCTTCGCCGGCGTACGTTTCGCGATTCCGAACGGCGATTGTCGCCCACCGGCGGAAGCGGGTCAACCCCAGGGCCCGGCCGGGCCCGATGGTCAGGTCCCGCGTCACGACACCCGGCGCAGATGCGTATATCGACGGTCCCGTCCCCGCTCCTCCCGAGACCGGAGATGTCCGCCATGTCCTACGTAGCGCCCGCCGAGTTCGGCACGCCGGCGTTCCTGACCCGGCTACAGGCCCAGGACCGCGACGCCATCCAGCAGGTGGTCCACGAGTTCCTGCCGCAGATCCTGCGCGCGGCCCGCGGCGCCGGCCTGTCCGAGCACGAGGCCGACGACGTCACCCAGCAGACCTTCCTCACCTTCATCGAGGGCCTGCCCCGCTTCGAGGGTCGCAGCCAGGTCCGCACCTGGCTGTTCGGCATCCTCTACCACAAGCTGCGCGAGGCCCGCCGCGGCTTCCAGAAGCAGAACCGCCACGACGACATCGACCAGGTGCTCGAGAGCCGCTTCGATGCCCGCGGCATGTGGCAGTCGCCTCCGCGCGAGGCCGACCACGACCTCTGGGATCAGCAGATCCGCGACCACCTCGAGGAGTGTCTGCAGACCCTGCCCGAGCGCCACCGCCTCGCCTTCCTGCTCAAGGAGGTCGAGGGCCTGGCCACGCACGAGATCTGTAACGCGCTCGAGGTCACCGCCACCAACCTGGGTGTGATCCTGTACCGGGCGCGGAACCGGCTCAGGGAATGCCTCGAAGGCAGGGGGTTCGCGGAGCGATGATGAAGATGCCCGGCATGTACAGCTGCCGCGAGGTGCACGCGCTGGTCGGACGCGGCACCGTCGAGGACCTGGGACCGTGGGGCCGCTTCCGGTTCCGGACGCACCTCGCGATGTGCCGCCATTGCGCCCGCTACGTGCGCCAGGTCCGGGCGCTGGGCGCGGCGCTCCGCCGGCGATGCGGCCGCGAGCCCGACCCGGAGCGTTGTCGGCGGCTCGAGGAGGCGGTGATGGCCCGCTGTGATGGGCACGAGCCCTAGGGTCTGCTAGACTCCGCCGCATGAGCCAGCCGAGCCAGCGCAGCCTGCGCGAATACCGACGCCGCATCAACGCGGTCATCGACCACATCCAGCGCCATCTGGGCGAGGACCTCGCGATGGAGGACCTGGCTCGGGTGGCCCACTTCTCTCTCTGGCATTTCCACCGGGTGTTCGCCGCGGTGACCGGCGAGACGGTGCAGGCGTGGATCAAGCGCACCCGCGTCCAGGCTGCGGCCGACCGCCTCACCTACGACCCCGACGTCCCGGTCACCACGGTGGCCTACGAACTGGGCTTCTCGTCGCCCAGCGTCCTGAACCGGGCGTTCCGCGACCGGTTCGGCTGCACGCCCACCCAGTGGCGCACCGGCGCTCAAGCGGCCCGCACGGAGGATCAAGCGCTGCGCACCCAGCTGCAGGTATGGGAACACGCCATGAGCGATCATGGTGGCTCGACCCCAGCAACCTCAGCGCAAGGGAGCGCCGACATGGAACCGATCACCGTCCAGGACCTGCCCGCCTACCGCATCGCCTATCTCCGCCACCTCGGCCCCTACGACCACGGCCCCATCGGCGAGCTCTGGGAGGAGTTCAGCCGCTGGGCCGGCCCGCGCGACCTCTTCGGCCCGGGCAAGCTCAGCTTCGGCATCAGCCACGACAATCCGGAGGTCACCCCGCCCGACCGCTGCCGCTACGACGCGGGCGTCGAGGTGCCCGCCGGCTTCACGGCCGACGGGCCGGTGAACCTGGCGACCTTGCCGGCCGGCAAGTACGCGGTGCTGCACGTGCGCTGCGTGCCCGACGCGATCGGCGCCCAGTTCGGCCGGCTGTTCGGCTGGCTGGGCGCCAACGGCTGGCAGCCGGGCAACGGCCCCACCTACCAGCGCTACGGCGACGACTGCCAGCTCGATCCGGTCACCGGCGCCATGACCTGCGACATCTGCGTGCCGGTGCGGCCGCTGTAGCGCCACGCGCGGGCTGGTGGCGACGCGGGGTCAGGCGTTCGCCACCAGCACCCCGCCGACCATGATGAGCGCGGTCCCGGCCAGCAGCTTGCCCACCGCGAGATCGCGGAACTCGCCGAACACCGCCAGCGCCAGCACGACGACCACCAGGGTGTTCATGTTGTAGAGGGGCGCGAGCCTGGCCAGCGGCACGCCGTAGCGGGCGATGCCCAGGATGACGCCCCAGGTGCCCAGGGCCCAGGCCATTCCCATGGCGCCCGAGGCCAGGACGGACCGCAGGCTGACCTCGCGCACCGGGCCGCCGCCCAAGGTCACCAGTCCGCCGACGAGGAGGACGCCCACCCCGATGCACAGCAGGTAGGGTCCGGAGCCGATGCCCGCCCGCGACGCCACCTTCTGCAACAGCCCCGCCACACCGAACAGCAGGGCGGGCAGCAGCCCGCCCACGAGGAGCCCCTTCATCGCCACGGCCACACGCTCCGGTCCAGGGTTCATGATCGTCCATCGCCGCCAGGAAAGACACGCCGCGCCAGGGTTTGGCCAACGTCCGGTGAAATCGACGCAAAGAACTGCCTGACAACAGTTTCCGGACGGATCTCGAATCGGTTTCTGACGATTCGTTGATGCCTCGCTCACGTCGAGCCTCTTTCATGGGCTCCCATGAAGAACTTACGCAAAGCGGATCTCCATCTGCACAGCAACGTTTCCCATGACGTGCCCGACCTGGAGTCGCTGTCACCGCGGGCCCTGTTCGAGAAGGCCCTCGGCAACCCCGACCCGGCGCGCCGCATGGACTACTTCACCCTCACCGACCACGACACGATGGACGGTTACCGGAGGCTGATCCGCGAGCTGCCCGAAGCCGACCGACGTCTGGTCATCCCTGGCGTGGAGCACACCCTGCGCGACCCCGACCTCGGGTTCTCGATCCACGTCAACCTGTTCCTGCTCGATCCCGATCGCTACGCCCATCTGCGCCGCGAGGTGGAGACCGTCGACGATCTCCTGCACTTCTGCGGCGAGCACCAGATCCTGGCGCAATATAACCACCCCACCTGGTTCGAGCACGACGAGCTGAGGCTCGGCCAGATCGACTTCGCGAAGGTGCCTTACGTGGCCGAGGTGTTCCAGGTGCTGGAGCTGAACGCCGGCCGTCCGCGTCGCCTCAACCAGGCCACCCGCGAGCTGGCGCACCGGTACGGCAAGGCGCTCACGGCCAACAGCGACAGCCACAGCGGCGACGTCGGCCTGGCCCACAACGTGGCGCCGGGCGATACGGCGGTCGCCTGGCTGCACAACGTGTGGGCCGGCCTGGGCACCGTCGCGTCGGCCGACATGACCTACAGCGGCATGCTCAACGTGGTCCACGACCTGATCGACGCCGTGCTCGATTCCTGCGAGGGCCTGACCCTCGCCGAGAGCATGATCCACACGCGGCACCGGCTGGTCGAGGCGCTGGCCGTCCACCTGCTCAACTCGCGCTGGCTGCGCCGTCCGGGCCCGGCTCGCGAGGGTCTGCGCCTGCTCCTGAAACAGATCAGTCGGCCGGCCATCATCTCCTGGCTGCACCAGGAACGGCGGCTGGCCCGGCAGCTCGCGGCCACCCTCGCACCCCGGGAACGTCCGCTGGACCGGGCCCGGGCGGCTTGATCGCTATTGAACACCGTATTGACCCTGTTTTAACCGGGCGCCCCTACCGTGTCCGGCGATCCGTCCCTCATCAACCCGAGGCCCTGGAGGTCCCCATGCGTCGCCTTGCTCACGGATCCATCTGCCTGCTCGTCCTCGCCTCGGCCGCGGCGGCCGAGCTCCAGCTCACGCCGGTGGGCATGTACCGCACCGGCGTCTTCGACGACGGCGCCACGGAGATCGCCGCCTTCGATCCTCTGACCCAGCGGGTCTTCTCGGTCAACGGCTCCACCGGCTCCATCGAGGTCCTCGACCTCAGCGACCCCGCCGACCCGGTCTTCCTGTTCGCCATCGACGTCACGCCCTGGGGCGGCGGCGCCAACCACGTCGACGTGTTCGACGGCGTGCTCGTGGCCGGCGTCGAGGCGGTTCCCAAGCAGGATCCCGGCCGCGTGGTGTTCTTCGCGACCGACGGTGACTGCGCGTACCTCAACGACGTCGTCTGCGGCGCGCTGCCCGACATGCTGATGGTCACCCCCGACGGCCAGCACGTGCTCGTCGCCTGCGAGGGCGAGCCCGACGACGACTACCTCGTCGACCCCGAGGGCTCGATCACCGTCGTCGACCTCGACGGCGGCGTGATGGCGGCCGTCGCCCGCGAGGCCGGCTTCGGCGCCTTCAACGACCAGGCCGCCGCCCTCCGTGCGGCCGGCGTCCGCATCTACGGTCCCGGCGCGACCGTCGCCCAGGACCTCGAGCCCGAGTATGTGGCGTACGATCCCGCCACCGGGCTGGCCTACGCCGCCTGCCAGGAGAACAACGCCCTCGCCGTGGTCGACGTCGCCACCGCCACCGTGCTCGACATCCTGCCCCTGGGCTACAAGGACCACAGCCTGCCCGGCAACGGGCTCGACGCCAGCGACCGCGACGATGCCATCAACATCGCCAGCTGGCCCGTGCTCGGCATGTACCAGCCCGACGGCACGGTCGGCTACACCGTGAACGGCCAGTTCTACCTCGTCACCGCCAACGAGGGCGACAGCCGCGACTACGCCGGCTACAGCGAGGAAGCGCGCGTCAAGAACCTCACCCTCGACCCCACGGCCTTCCCCGACGCCGCCACCCTGCAGGCCGACGAGAACCTCGGTCGCCTGGGCATCACCCTGGCCAACGGCGACACCGACGGCGACGGCGACTACGACGAGCTGTACGCCAACGGCGCCCGCAGCTTCAGCATCTGGGACGCGGCCGGCAACCTGGTCTTCGACAGCGGCGACCAGATCGAGCACATCATCGCCGACCTCCTGCCCGGGTTCTTCAACAGCGACAACGACGACAACGACAGCTTCGACACGCGCAGCGACGCCAAGGGCCCCGAGCCCGAGGGCGTGGCGGTGGCCGAGCTGGACGGCCGTTGGTCCGCGATCATCGGCCTCGAGCGCGTCGGCGGCATCCTGCTCTACGATATCACCGACCCGACGGCGCCCGAGTTCCTCGAATACGCGACGACCCGCGACTTCAGCGGCGATCCGGAGGGCGATACGGCCGGCGGCCTCGGCCCCGAGGGCATCCGCATCATCTCCCGCGAGGACAGCCCCGAGGGCCAGGCCCTCGTCCTGGTGAGCAACGAGGTGAGCGGGTCGCTCGACGTCTACCTGCTCGATGAGCAGACCGTGGCGATCGAGGCTCCCGACGACGGCGGCGAGGCGTCCGGTCTGCCCGCCGCCAGCCAGTTGCAGAACGTCTACCCCAACCCCTTCAACCCGACCACCCGCATCGCCTTCGCCCTGCCCCGGGACATGCACACGACCCTCGAGGTGATCGACGTTCGCGGCCGCCACGTCGAGACCCTGGTCGACGGCGTCCAGTCCGCGGGCGAGCACACGGTCACCTGGTCGGCCGACCGCCAGCCCAGCGGCGTCTACTTCGCGCGCCTGGTCACGGACGACCGCGTCCAGGTGCGCCGGTTGACCCTCGCCAAGTAGGCGCGGGCTCTGCGTCCACGGTCGCTCCCGCGGCCCCGCCCCGTCGTGGGTGGGGCCGCTTCGTGTCGGGGTGGGACGGGCGCGGAGACGGACCGTCCGCGGCTGCCGCGCCGCACGTCGCCGCGAGTTCTGGCCAGATTGACTGCGCAGGATCAGAAATCGTAGATTCCGTGACAGGGGGACCCCTGGCCCGCCGTTGATCCTCACGAGCGAACCAAGAGGAGGGAAATCATGCGGTACCTTGCCATCGCCGCCCTATGCCTGCTGGCCACCACGGCCTACGCCGAACTCGATCCCGTGCCCGACGGCATCGGCATCTACGCCGACCTCGACGCCACCGAGGTGTCCATCTCGGCCCACCCGTTCGAGCTGTTCCCGGTGTACCTGCTGCTCACCAACCCGTCGCAGGACGGCCTCATGGCCGCCTGGGGCGCGACCATCGAGGCGCCCGCCAACGCCCAGATCATCGCCTGGAACATCCAGGGCGGTGCGTTCCTCAACTTCGCCTCGCCGCCGGAGTTCAACGTGTGCTTCCTGCCGCCCGGGTGCCCGACCGAGCCCATCGTGCACCTGATGACCTTCATCGTCCAGATGACCGACGACGAGCCGGGCTACTTCCGGGTCCTGCCCTCCGTCCTGGCCGGGGAGGCGTTCGCGGACCATCCGTTCTACATGATGGTCGACGATCTCGAGCTGCCGTACTGGCTCCACAATTTCCAGGGCGACGACGGCCAGGTCGTGTTCGCGGTCAACGGCCCGATCACCCCGGTGGAGGCCATGAGCTGGAGCGGGATCAAGAACCTGTTCTGAGCGCCGGTCGCCGCCTGCCCGACCCGTGGCCCGATCACCCTCGCGGCGGCCGGGCCGCGGCCTGCCAGGCCTGCTCCACGCGGGCGAACACCGCCGCCCAGGTGAACGGCGCGAGCTCCCCGGTGGTCGGCGGCAGGAGCGGGGCGACCGCTGCGGCGGCGACCGCCCGCGCCAGGCGTCGCGTGAACCCCGGCAGGTCGGCGGACTCGGGGGTATCGGGGCCGCTGAGCCGCGGCGGTTCCACCAGGTCGAGCGCCGGGCCGAAGGCCGGCGCAAGCTGCTTCACGACGCCCGGCAACGCGGTGCTCACCAGGCGGCAGCCGCAGGCTCGCGCCTCGGCCAGCACCAGGGGCAAACCCTCGTAGAACGACGGCAGCACCAGGGCGGCGCAGCGGCGCAGGCGGTCGGCGAGGTCCGCCTGGCCGAGGCGGCCGTGGATCATGACGCGCGGGGCCAGGTCCTGCATGCGGCGGCGGAGCGCCTCGGCCTCCGCGCCGGCGCCGTCGCCGATGACGTGCAGCGTGAGCGGCTCGCCTGCGGCCCAGCACGCCTCGCAGGCGTCAAGCAGCCAAGGCAGGCCCTTGGCCGCGGCGAACTTGCCGACGTAGGCGAGGTGGTCGCGGCGGGCGTCGGCGTCGGTATCCGCGGATAGGTGGAACAGCTCATCCCGATAGCCTGCGCCGACGACGTGGATATCCGATCGCGCGGCACCCAGGATCGCGGCGATCTGCTGCGCATGATCGTCATGCAGCACGGCGAACCCGCGCAGGCGGCGCAGCCCGGGGAGGATCTGCTCCCGCAACTGCGGGCACAGCGCCATCTGGCGCAGACCCGTGCCATGGCAATGGGCGAGGGCCGGGACGCCTGGCAGGGCCTCCGGCAGCAGCGAGCTCACGAGCCAGAGGTGGTTGCCGTGCACGAGATCGGGCCGGCAGCGGGCTGCGGTTGTGCAGATAGCCTGCTTCCAGATATCCCGATAGATAGACAGCTGATCCGCCGTCATCGTTGACCAGACCGTGCTCGCGTACGGCATCACGTCGCTCATGCCGGGCACGGCGAAGGGCAGGTCGCCGCCGTCGCCGAACCGGACGGTGGTCACCCGACCGGGCGGCAAGCCCCCGACCTCGGGCGCCCGCTCACCCGCGGGCACGCCACACAGCACCCACGGCTCATGGCCGGCCGCAATGGCCTGCCGTACGAGGGCGTCGACGGTGATACCGCTGCCGGTCAGCTCGGGGCGCTGGCTGAGGATGAACAGGACACGCATCAGGGCATGGTAGCACCTCCGGAGCCACGGGCAACGGGAGCCTGACCGATGGTGGCCGGGCCGTGTCCGGTGCCGGAAGCGGGCGTTGCCGGTCCGGATGGTTCCGTGGCTTCCGCGTTAACCCACTGCATGGCAAGGTCTTGCGCGCTTGCGCCGGCGCAAGCGTCGACGCGGGTATGGAGGAACCGATGACAGCGTGAACACAGCGTGATGAGGTTCTCGAGACGGTTCGACCCGCCGCGGTGGCGTGGCACGATGTGATGAACGTCGAGGAAGCGGGTCGACCGGCAGCCGGGGGCGCGGCACCGGTGGTCGTCGCGCGCGAGCACGCGGCGGCGGAGCGTCGGGGCGATGGTCCGCGTGACCTGTCCGTCCGTGGGGTCGACGACCTCGGCGTCGCAGGCGGCGGCCGCGGCCTGGGCGGGCGTCAGCCGACGCGTCCCGGCTCCCGTGACCACGCGGGAGGCCTGGCACTCGGGGCACCGCTGCATCACGATCCGCGTGACCGGGGCCGTGGTGGCGGCGGTACCATCGCTCGCGAGAGCCGCCAGGGCGGTCAGCAGCAGTTCGGTCCGCGTGCCGCCGTGACCGCGCTTGCGCAGGCTCTCGACCAGCGCCTCGTAACGGGCCCGCTCGAGGCCGTCGAGCTGGAAGGTGATGGTCGTGACCGGGTCCGGTGCGGGCGCGTCTGGCGATGGAGGTGCGTCCGGCTGCAAGCAAGGTGGCGACGGCGCGGCTGGTCGCGATGGGGCCGGCGGCGCTCCCGGCAGGAACTCCAGCTGGCCATCACGGCGGCGCGCACGCTTGCGGTCGGCCGACTCGCGCGCGGCGCGCACGGCGCGGGCCAGCTCGCGCCGGCCGAGCTGTTCCGCGCGTGCGAGCCACCGATCGCAGGTGCCCGGTGTGGCGACGCGCGCCACCTGCTGGGCCTTGGTCCAGCCCAGCCGACGGTCGGCCAGCGCGGTGCGTAGCGCAGGCAGGCGTTCGAGGGCGTCGGCGAGCTGCCGGAACTGGGCGAGTCGGTTGTCGGAGAAATCGAGGGCTTCGCGGGCGTAGGCGTCGAGGCTGGCGTGGCCGAGGGCGCGGTCGAGGTGGCGGCGGGCGACCTCGCTGAACCACAGCGCGGCGTCGCCCTGGGCACCGTCGGCCCGGGTGAGGGCATGGGTGAGGTGGCCGTGCACCTGCGCGGCGGACATCGGTTGGGTTGGGTTCATGGCGGATCCGTTCCGGGAGGAGTCGCAAAGATAGCGAACAGAAGGCGAAACGGCAAGACGAAAATTGCCGCCGTCGCCCGCCTCCGCTACCATCGCTCGAACCCCAGTCCCGAGGACGATACCCATGCCTCTGGCCCAGCGCGCGCTATCCGTTTACGCGGAACTCTCTATCCGGATAGCAAGACTCAGCTTCGGCGACCCCGTCACCCACGTCTACAACCCCCTCGTCTACGCCGAACCCGCCATCCGCCAGTACCTCGAGCGATACGGCGACGGCCCGAAGCGCGTCCTCCTGCTCGGCATGAACCCCGGGCCCTGGGGCATGGCGCAGACCGGCGTCCCGTTCGGCGAGGTGGCCGCGGTCCGCGGCTGGCTCGGTCTCGACGCCGCGGTCGGCAAGCCGGCCCGCGAGCACCCCAAACGTCCGGTCACCGGCCTGGCCTGCGAGCGCTCGGAGGTCTCCGGCCGGCGCCTCTGGGGGCTCTTCGCCGCGCGGTACGGCACCCCGGAGGCGTTCTTCGCCGACCATCTCGTGCTCAATCACTGCCCGCTCGTCTTCATGGAGTCGTCGGGCCGCAACCGGACGCCCGACAAGCTGCCGGCCGCCGAGCGCGCCCCGCTGCTCGCCGCGTGCGACGAGGCCCTGGCCGAGCTCATCGACCTCTACCAGCCGCGGATCTGCGTGGGGGTGGGGGGTATGCCGAGAAGCGTCTCGCGAAGGTGTGCGGCGGCACGATCGCCGTCGGACGGCTGCTGCACCCCAGCCCGGCGAGCCCCGCGGCCAACCGGGGCTGGGAGCCGCAGGCCACCCGGCAACTCCTCGAGCAGGGGATCTGGACGGACGCCTAGCGCAGGCGTCTCAGCGGCCCAGCGCCAGCCGTTCGGCCAGGCGTGGCGGCAGACCGGCCTCGATGATCTTGCCCATGCAGGTCTCCAGGTCGTACTCGACGCGGTGCAGGGCGATCCGCTCGGCCTCCTCGTCGAGGAGCGTCCAGGCGGCCCGCCAGTTGCCGTCGCGAGGCTGGCCGACGCTGCCGACGTTGACGAGCCAGCGGTCGCCCACGCTGGTGTCGTAGAGCGTCTCGGTGAACTGCTCGACGCTGTCGCCGATTCGGCGGAAGCCCATGGGGACGTGCGTGTGGCCGAAGAAGCAGTAGCGGGTGACCTGGTCCGCCAGGGCCATCACCCCGTCCTGCAGGAAGCGCACGTAGTCCCAGTTCTGGGGGTCGAGGCTCGACGCGTGCACGAGGGTCACCTGGTCGCTGAGGCTCACCTGCAGCGGCATGGCCGCCAACCACTGGCGCTGCTCGGGAGAGAGCTGCCCGCGGGTCCAGAGCGTGGCCTGGTAGGCGAGGGGGTTGAAACCCACGATCTCGCGCTCGTCGGCGGCGTAGGAGTCGTGGTTGCCCTGCACCACGGCCACGGGGTTGCGGCTGCGCACGAGGTCGAGGCAGGCGGCGGGATCGGCGCCGTAACCCACGATGTCGCCCAGGCAGGCGAGCGCGTCGACACCCGCGGCGTCGATGTCGGCGAGCACGGCCCGGAGGGCTTCGAGGTTCCCGTGGATGTCGCTGATCAGGGCCAGTTTCACGCGCTTGTCTTCTCCCGCTGCACCAGCATGAGGGTGAGGTCGTCGCTCTGCGGCGCGTCGCCGGTGAACTCGGCCACGTCGTCGAGGATGCGGCGCTTGAGGTCGTCCGCGGAGCAGGCCTCGCAGCCGCGCACCAGCTCCACGAGGCGATCGTCGCCGTACATGCTCTCGTCGTCGGCCTGGGCCTCGGTGAGGCCGTCGCTGTAGAGCACCAGCACGCTGCCCGGCGCCACGTTGATCTCCCGCTCGAGGTACGACATCTCCGGCATCATGCCCACCGGCGGTCCGCAGGCGAGCAGCTGGTGGACCTCGCCGTCCTGCCGCAGCAGCGGCGGGTTGTGGCCGGCGTTGACGTACTCGAATCGGCCGCTGGCGGGATCGAGCCGGCCCAGGAAGAGCGTGGCGAAGCGCACGGCGTCGGTGGCCTCGAAGAGCTGGGAGTTGATGCGCTGGGCGAGCACGCCGAGGTCGCCGCAGTCCTCGGCCACCACGCGGATCGCCGGCAGCATGGCGGCCACCAGCAGGGCGGCGGGCAGGCCCTTGCCCGAGACGTCGCCGATCACCACGAGGATGCGGCCGTCGGGCAACAGGCGCACGTCGTAGAGGTCGCCGGCCACCTCCTCGCACGGCTCGAGGGTGACGGCGAGGTGGGCGCCGGCCACCTCGGGCAGGCTGCGGGGCAACAGGCGGTCCATGATCAGGCGGGCGGCGCCCAGCTCGGTGGCGAGGCGGCGGCGGTCTTCCTCGATCGCGTGGTACCGCGCGTGGGTGATGGCCACCCCGACGACGTTGGCCAGCAGCACGAAGGCCGTCAGCTCGTCGCGGTCGTAGCGCACCAGGGGATCGGCCGAGTCGGCGTAGAGGATGCCGATCACGCGCTCGTTGTCGAACAGGGGGGCGGCCATGGCCGAGCGCACGCGCGCGCCCACCAGGCTCTCGCCGCCCATCAGGCGCTCGTCCTGGCTGGCGTCCTCGGTGAGGAAGGCCTGCTGGTCGGCCAGCACCCGGTTCATCAGCGTGCGGCTGATGACCATGGCGCCGGGGTCGCCCGACGGTACGCGCGAGGCCACGATGTGGGGCTCGGACCCGTCGTCATCACGCAGCAGCAGCACCACCCGCTCGGGCATCAGGGCCTGCTCGACGAGTCCGAGCAGGGGGTCGAACATCTCCTCGGGCAGGCCGGGGTGGGTGAGCAGCGAGCCGGCCTCGGCCAGGATGCGGAACAGGTGGGCCTTCTTGCCGCCGCCGCCGCCGTGGGTGCTGCGGGCCTCGTCGATGGAGACCGACAGGTTCTCGCGCACCTGGGTCTGGTCGAGGTAGACCTCGCTCGCCTCGCCGTTGAGCTCGACGGCCAGGACGACGTTGCCGAGCTGCAGACGGTCGGCGTGGCGCAGCTGCGTGGGCCGATCGATGAGGATGCCGCCGACGCGGGTGCCGTTGGAGCTGCCCATGTCCTCGACGTGCACGGACGCCGAGTCCACGTGCACGCGTGCGTGGCGTCGGCTCACCGACGCCTCCTCGACCACCAGGTCGCACTCGGCCGCACGTCCCAGCAGGTGCACGCCGCCGCCCAGCTCGAAGTGGACCGGCTTGCCGGCCAGCTGGCCCCGCAGGGTGACGGTGATGGGATCCATGGCGACCTCCGCCGACCGGCGCCGTGCGCGGTCAGAACTGCTGGCTCCAGCCGAACGTGTAGTAGTGGATGAACGCGAAGTTGTAGACCTCGTCGACGTCGGCCCCGCCCTCGAGGATGCGGTAGCCGAGGCGCAGCGAGCCGTCGGCGCGCGGGCGCAGCACCAGGGCGGCCAGCACGTCCTCGGCGCGGCCGGGGGCGCCGGGCGCGGCCAGGGCGTCGCCCTCGATCAGCAGGCCCAGGGTGTTGCCCCAGCGCCAGTCGAGCCGGACGTGCACCAGGGGAACGAAGCCCAGGTTGTCCTTGCGGGTGGTGGTCGTGCCGTCGCTCAGCTCGATGAAGGCGTCGCGCACCTTGGCGGTGGCGCCGAGGCTGAAGATCAGGTCGTCGCTGCGCGAGAGGTCGTAACGCCAGGTCGCGCGGTAGCTGTTGAAGCGGTAGGTGCTCGCGAGGTCGGCGTCGGCGGCGAACGTCTCGCCGTTGAAGGCGATCGGGAAGCCGGCCGTCCCCCGCGAGTGCAGGGTGAGGGGCGCGTAGAGCACCGAGAGATGCGAGCGGTCGCCGAGCCGGTGGCCCAGGCGGGCGCGGAACGCCACGTCGTCATCGGGCGAGAGGTCGTCGGCGAGCGAGAACTCGGTGCCCGTGGTGCCGGGGATGCGGACGTCGTTGCGCGTGGTGAGCACCATGGCGGCCTCGAAGTCGAGGTTCCAGGCGGGGGCCGAGCCGGCGGACACCACGCCCAGAAGGCCGGCGAGCAGGCCGGCGCGAAGCATGTCGCGGATGGTCAACGGTGGCTCCCTGGCGAACGGTGTTCCGACGGGCGACAGAAGGCCAAGCTAGCCCCGACATTGGCGTTCCGCCATGCTCAGGCGTCGCAGAGCGGCCGGGACCAGATGTTCATGCTCTCGATCTGGCCCCCGATGTTGGTGTTGCCGGTGAGGGTGCCGCCGAACCGATATCCGCGCCTGGCGAAGGTGACGTTCATGCCGGTGCTGTAGGCCCGGGCGATCGTGAACGCCGTGCGCAGGCCGCGTTCGCGCATCGCCCTCTCCATGGCGCCCAGCAGCTTCTGGGCGGCGCCCTGGCCGCGCAGGGCGGGCAAGGTGGCGAAATCCGTCATCTCGACGGCGCCGTTGGCCAGGTCCATTTCGGCCGACGCGAGGGCTCCGATCCGTCCGTCGCGCGTGAGCTTGAAGAAGGCGACGTCGTTCTGCATGGCGTGGGCCAGGTAGTCCGGGTCGCCGATGGGGAACGGGTAGGTCGGAAACACCTCGCGGTAGATGCGGCTCATCTCCTCGACGTCCTGGGGCCCGGCGGGCAGCACGCCATGGCTCCATTCCGCTCCGGGTCGCGATGGCTCGTCGCCCGCCTTGTCGCGGGCGATGGCCAGGTTCCTGGCCACCTCGTCGGGGCGCGGTTCGCGGGCGCGGCGGGACTCGAAGTACCTGGCCATGAAGCAGGCATCGCGGCCCGGCGCGTAGTAGTCCGGGATGCGCCCCTCACACCGGGCGCCCCAGGCGGCGAAGGCCTCCCTGGCGCGGGCGGTGCACTTGGCGATGACCTTGCCGTACCCGCGCCGGGTGGCCAGCTTCTCCAGGTACGGCAACAGCTCCGGCAGACTGGCGATGCCGGTGCGCATGACGTAGACCCGATCGTTGTAGGGTCCGTGCTGATAGATGGTCTCGCCGAGACGGTCGATGCGGTCGTCCATGGGTCAGTCGTCCTCCAGGGAACGAGGTGAGGCGTCCGGGCGCACGAGCGACACCAGGACGAGGGTCGCCGCGCTGGCGACGATGCCGTAGGCCGTGGGCGCCAGGCCGATCCGCGCCAGGGAGGTGGGCAGCGACCAGAGGCCCGCTTCGAGGCCGAGGGTCAGGCCGCCGCCGACCACGATCGACGCGCCGGCTCCGGCGGCGCTGGCCCGCGGCCAGAACAGGGAGGCCAGGGTCGGCGCCAGCAATCCGGACACCATGAACGAGTAGGTGAGCAGGATCACGTCGAGCACGTGGGTGAAGCGCGCGGCCAGCAGCAAGGCGAGGCCGCCGATGACCAGGGTCATGGCCTGGCTGACGCCGAGGGCCTGCCGGGCGGTCCAGCGCCGACCGAACCGGCGCTGCAGGACGTCGCCCACCAGGTTGCCCGAGGCGGCCATGAGGCAGCTGTCGGCCGTCGACATGATGGCCGAGAAGTAGGCGGCCGCGAGCAGGCCGGCCACACCCACCGGCAGGGCCTGGCTGATGAGCAGGGGCAGGCCCATCTCGGGCTCGACCGTGGGATAGAGCGCCCGGGCGCACATGCCCAGGAAGACGCCCATGAAGGCCATCACCGGCCACTCGAGCAACCCCGCCAGGTACCACGCCCGTCGGGCGGTCCTCGCGTCGCGGCAGGCGAACAGGCGCTGGTACAAGGTCATGCCGACGAGCCAGATGGGGATGATCGTCACCGCCCAGTTGATCACCTGCACGGCCGAGACGTTGGTCAGCGAGAAGTGCGACGCGGGCAGCATGCGCCGCAGCTCGGCCAGGCCGCCCAGCTCGCCCCACAGCGCCACCGGCAGCGCGACCGCGATCAGGCCCACCAGCAAGACCGCCCACTGGACGGTGTCGGTGTAGATCACGGCCTTGAGGCCGCCGAGGACGGTGTAGGCCACGGTGATGACGGCGATGATCAGCAGCGAGAACGCCAGGGGCTCGAGGCCGAACGGGGCCTCGGTGATGATGGTGGCCGACGCCAGCTTGGCGCCGGCGAGGACCTGTCCGGCGGTGAATCCGAGGTAGCCCAGCCTGGAGACCAGGGCGGCCATGATACCTGTTCGGCCGTAGCGGATGGCGCAGCACGTCCGGGTACGACAGCAGGCCCTGGCGTCGGTCGAGGGCCTTGACCCGCGGGATCACCAGCACCGCGGGCCAGCCAGGCGCCCACCAGTCCAGAACAGCAGCCAGCTGCCCGCCAGGCCCATGGTGAACCCCAGCCCGCCGAGGCCGATGGAGAAGCCGCCGCCGACGTCGGTGGCGACGATGGACAGCCCGATGTGCCCGGCGCCCATGGTGCGGCCGCCGACGTAGTAGTCCTCGTGGTCGCGGTTCTTCAGGGTAGTGGTAGCCGCCCACGGCCAGGACGCCGGCCATGTAGATCCCGAAGATCAGATGGTCGAGCAGGCTCATGGCTCGTCGCGGCGGCTCGCCCGGTCGTTGCCCATGGGAGTCAACGCGATGGTGTCGTCGCCGTCGTGCAGGAGCTGGGCGATCCCCACGGCCTGATCCTCGGGGGCGTCGTCGAGGTTGAGCTGCAGCTCGCACCGCTCGCACTTGCGGTCGCAGAACGACGGCGCGTAGGCGTCGGGTTCCTGGTAGGTGGTGATCACGCCCTCGTAGTTGCGCAGCACCACCTTGTTGGTGGACCAGCTCAGGATGTAGTTGGGGCCGACGCGGATCTTGCCGCCGCCGCCCGGCGCGTCGATCACGTACTGGGGCACGGCGAAGCCGCTGGTGTGGCCCGTGAGGCCCTCCATGATCTCGATGCCCTTGCCGATGGGCGTCCGGAAGTGGGAGAGGCCCTCGGCGAGGTCGCACTGATAGAGGTAGTAGGGGCGGACGCGGTTCATCACCAGCTTGTGGACCAGCGCCTTCATGATGCGCACGCAGTCGTTCACCCCGGCCAGTGTGACCGGATCGGCTGCCCAGGGATCCTGGCGTCGGCCAGCTTCGCCAGGCCTCGCGGGCCGAGGCGGTGATCTCGGGTGGGGATGGTTGAAGTGCGCGTTCAGCCAGACCGGCTGGTGCTGCTTGAGCATGTGGCAGAGGTCGTCGGTGATCCGGCGGTGGGGCAGCACCACGGGGGTGCGGGTGCCGTGGACGACCTCGACGTGGTCGATGGTGCCGAGCTCGCCGAGCAGCCAGTCAAGCTTGCCGTCGTCGAGCAGGAAGGGGTCGCCGCCGGAGATCAGGACGTCGCGCACGCCGGACGAGCGTCGGATGTAGTCGAGCCCCTGCCGCAGCGTCTGCCGGTCGGGAATCGTGTCCCGATCGCCCACCTTGCGCTTGCGCGTGCAGTGGCGGCAGTACATGGCGCACACGCCGCTGACGTAGAAGAGCACCCGGTCGGGGTAGCGGTGGGTGATGTTGGGCGCGGGGCTGTCGGCATCCTCGGCCAGCGGATCGATCATGTCGCTCTTGTCGATCACCAGCTCGGCGGACATGGGGAAGCTCTGGCGGAAGACCGGGTCGTTGCGCCAGTCGGCGGGGTCGATGAGCGACAGGTAGTAGGGGGTGACGGCCAGGGGGAAGCGGGCGATGGTCATCTCCAGGTCGCGCCGCTCCTTGCCGGCGAATTCCACGCCCAGCAGGCGCTCGAACGCCGCGATGTCGCGGACGCAGTGCCGCATCTGCCAGCGCCAGTCGCGCCACTGGCGGGCGGCGTCGTCGTCGCTGAGCATGCCGGCTAGCTCGAGCTGCCGAGTCGATAGCGTCGCCATGGGTGTCCTCCCGGAAAAATGATTCGTGAAAGAAAGAATATGGTACGAATTATCACTGAGGCAACGATTTTGTCGAGGTCGGCTTGGTGTTCGATCGTCGCAACGGCTCGTCAGGGGCGACAAACGCGGATCCGTATGGTAGATTTCGCCATCCCAGCCGTCCCTGGAGTTGCGGGATAATTAGTTCGTGTTAGAATGATCATGATCGCAACGAACTCCGCCCGGAGGCCTGCGCGTGACCCGTCAACCGCGTTGTGACCTGTGGATCCTGCGTTCGCTCCGCCGCATCATGCGCGCCGTCGACGTCCAGTCGCGGAAGCTCTCGGCCGAGCACAGGGTCACCGGCCCGCAGGTGATCTGCCTGCGGACCGTCCGCGACGACGGACCCATGACGGCCACCGCCCTGGCCAAGCTGGTGCACCTGAGCAGCAGCACCGTGGTGGGCATCATCGATCGTCTGGAGCAGCGTGGCTGGGTCCTGCGCGAGCGCAGCACCATCGACCGGCGGCAGATCCTGATCCACGTCACCGACGCGGGCTGCGAGCTGCTGTCGCGGGTGCCGTCGCCCCTGCAGGAGCGGCTGGCCACGGGCCTCGACCGTCTGCCCGAGAAGGAGCAGGTGGCCCTGGCCGAGGCGGTCGAGCGGATCTGCGAGCTGCTGGAGGTGCCCGACGACGGGGCCGCCCCGCTGCTCGAGACGCAGCCCATCGAGGACTCCCTCGCCACGGACCCGGCGCTCGCAGATGACCAGGGAGATCCCGATGAGCCGCTCCGGCCACCCCGAGCCGACGAACCGACCGACGCTGGCGGAGGTCCTCCCTTCGGCAGCCGCTGATCCCCACCTCGCGGCGCTGGCCGACGTGCCCGTGCCCGATCCGTTGAAACCGCCGGTCTCCGACGACGACCTCGACCATCGCCGCTTCGACGAGGCGCCGTTCTGGCGCACGGTGCCGGCCTTCGCGGGGGTCGACGAGGCGACCTTCCTCGACCCCGCGTTCCAGAACAAGCACAGCGTGACCAGCCCCGCGGCACTCCGGGCTCTCCTGGGCGACCTCGCCGCTCCGGCGTTCCTGGACGACGTGGCCGCCGGCTTCGCCCAGGCGCCGATGAACGTGCGCCTGACGCCCTACATCCTCTCGCGCATCGACTGGTCACGCCCCACCAGACCCCGTGCGCCGCCAGTCGCCCGTGGCGTCCACGCGCCTGCCCGACCATCCGCGGCTGGAGTTCGATCTGCTGCACGAGCGGACGACTCGCTGGCCGACGGCCTGGTGCACCGTTACCCTGACAAGGTGCTGTTCCTGGCGCTGGACGTGTGCCCGTACTGCCGCTTCTGCACGCGCAGCTACGCGATCGGCGGCAGCACCGACACCGTGGAGAAGGACGGCTACAAGCCCCGGCCCGGCCGCTGGCAGCAGGGCCTGGCCTACATCGCCTCGCGGCCGGAAGTGGAGGACGTGGTGCTGTCCGGCGGCGACGCCTTCATGCTGCCGGCGCGGCGGCTGCGGGAGCTGCTCCTGACGCTGCTGGCCATCCCTCACGTCCGCCGCATCCGCGTCGCGAGCAAGGGCCCGGCCGTCATGCCCATGAAGATCCTGCGCGACGAAGCGTGGACCGACGCGCTCTGCGGCGCCGTCGCGCGGGGCCGCGAGCTGGGCAAGGAGGTGTGCCTGCACACCCACGTCAACACGTCCGAGGAGATCAGCTACATCACCCGCGACGCCATGGACCTGCTGTTCCAGCGCGGAGTGAAGGTGCGCAACCAGAGCGTGCTCATCCGGGGGGTCAACGACGACCCCGAGCGTATGGTGCGGCTGGTGCGGCGCCTGTCGGCGATCCACGTGCAGCCCTACTACGTGTACCAGCACGACATGGTCAAGGGCGTCGAGGAGCTGCGCACCCGTCTGGCCGACTCGCTGGAGCTCGAACGCTGGGTGCGCGGCGCCACGGCGGGGTTCAACACGCCCACCTTCGTCACCGACGCTCCCGGCGGCGGCGGCAAGCGCGACCTCCACAGTTTCGACTACTACGACGAGGTCACGGGCATTAGCATTTACCGGAGTCCCCACGTGGACCCGGACCTCTACTACGTGTACTACGATCCCCTGGATCGCCTGCCGGCAGCCGGACGCCGCCGCTGGCGGGACCCCAACGAGCACGCGCGCATGGTCAAGGAGGCCGTGCTGGCCGCCGGCCTCGGTGGCCACGAGCCGGCGCGCCCGATCTGATCGGTCGGCCGGCCGACCGCGCGCGCCGAGGAGGCTCTCATGCCCGAGACGATCCGCGCGGAAGGCCGCCGCGATACGGGCCTGCGTTCCGTCGTCGAATACGCCCTGATCATCGTGGGAGCCGCGCTCAACGCGGTGGCCATCGTCACCCTGCTGCTGCCCAACGAGGTGGTGGCCGGCGGCGTCACCGGCCTGGCGGTGATCGCCGACCTGTCCACCCCCATCCCCTTCGGGGTGGCGCTGCTGGTGATGAACCTGCCGCTGGTGTGGGTGCAGTGGCGGTACCTGGGCGGAGCGCGCTTCGTGGCGCGCACCATCGTCGGCGTGGTGGCGCTGAGCGCGTTCACCGAGCTTCTGGCGCCGATCCTGCCGCCGATCACCCACGACCGGCTGCTCACCGTGGTCTACGGCGGCGTCCTCGGCGGCCTCGGCCTGGCCATGGTCTTCCACGGCCGCGGCACCACCGGCGGCGCCGACATCCTCGGCCGTCTCTGCCATCGCTACTTCGGCTGGAGCATCGGACGCACCCTGCTGGGCATGAACGTCCTCGTGTACGGTCTGGCCGCCTTCCTCTACGGCGCCGAGCCGGCCATGCTGGCGTTGCTGCTCTCCTACGTCATGAGCCAGACCCTCGACACCGCCCTGCACGGCATGTCCGGCAGCCGCGCGGTATGGATCGTCAGCGAGCGACCGGACGCGGTCACCGAGGTGGTCACGCGGGCGATGGGGCGGGGCCTGACCGCGATCGCGGCCACCGGCGGCCATTCGGGCCAGGACAAGGCCATGCTCTACGCCGTGGTGCCGCGAGCCGACATCCAGCGGCTCAAGTTGAGGGTGTTGCAGTGCGACCCGGCGGCGTTCATCACCGTGCTGACGCCGCGGGAGTCGGTGGGCGGCTTCCAGCTGGCCAATCCCCAGTGATGGGTTGAGGAGCGGGGGCGGGACGCAGTATCTTCGGCGGACTTGACCACGCCTCGACCCACGCCCCGCTGAACGCGCCCCCGGCGCCACGAAAGCAGAGCCATGGCCCGCATCGAACGCAAGCTCATCGGCATCTTCGGCCGCATCAACGCCGGCAAATCCACCTGCATGAACCTGCTCACCCAGCAGGACACGAGCCTGGTGGACGCCCAGCCCGGCACCACCGCCGACATCAAGAGCGCGCTCATGGAGATCCACGCCATCGGTCCCTGCCAGCTGCTCGACACCGCCGGCCTCGACGAGGAGTCGCAGCTCGGCGAGAAGAAGCGACGCAAGACCCTCGACGCGCTCGAGGAGGTGGACCTCGCGGTGCTGGTGATCGACCCGGTGCAGGCGCTGCGTTCGCAGCACCTGGCCGTGGAGGACTCCGTGGCCACCCTGGCGCGCAAGCGGGGCCGGCCGCTCTGCGTCGTGTTCAACCTCCGCGCCGAGCACGCCGCGCAGCTCGCGGCCGACGGCGTGACGCTCGACCAGGCCCGCCGCTTCTGCCTCTCGGTGCTGCCCGACCCGGCCGCCACCGCTGTCCTCGACCTCGACCTCAGCGACCGCGCCCGCAGCCCCCAGCTGGCCGCGTTCCTCGCCGACGCCGCCGGCCGGACGTCCGCCGAGACGCCGCTGCTGCCGATGGTGACCCGCCATGGCGCGGTCGTGCTGCACATCCCCATGGACGAGGAGACGCCGTCCGGCCGCCTGCTGCGTCCCCAGGAGATGGCCATGGAGGCGCTCCTGCGCGCGGGGGTGCCCGTGGGCCTCTACCGCGTCGATCTCGGGCAGGCCCGCAGCGGCAACCCGACCATGGTGGCCCGCCAGCGGGACGGCTTCCTGGCCTTCCTGCGCTCGTTCGACCAGTGCGGCGGCGTGCAGCTGGTGATCACCGACAGCCAGGCCATCGACATCATGGATCCCTGGGTGCCGCGCGAGATCCCGCTCACCACGTTCTCGATCATGATGGTCAACCAGACCGCCTGCGGCGACATGGCGGCGTTCGTCGCCGGCACCCGCGCCCTCGATGACCTGCAGCCGGGCGACACCGTGCTCATCGCCGAGGCCTGCAACCACGACCGCATCGCCGAGGACATCGGCACCGTGCAGCTGCCCCGCAAGCTGGCCGAGGCGGTGCCCGGCCTGCGCTTCGACCACGCCTTCGGCCGCGAGTTCCCCGACCCCGAGGAGCTGCGCCGCTACAAGGTCGCCATCCATTGCGGCGGCTGCATGATCCGACCGCAGAAGCTGTCGGCCCGGGTGCAGCGCCTGCAGGACGCCGGCATCCCGGTGACCAACTACGGCCTGGCGCTCAGCTGGTACGAGGGCCACGCCACCCTGGGCCGCGTGCTCGAGCCGTGGCTCCGATGAGCCGCGTGTGGTCGAGCGACGGCGGCGCCCTCTGCCCGGACTGCGAGCGGCCGCGCGACGCGTGTGTCTGCCGTGCGGACACGGCCCCGCCGACCGGCGACGGCACCGTGCGCATCGCCCGCGAGGTGAAGGGCCGCCGGGGCAAGGCGGTGACCGTGATCAGGGGCTTGCCGCTGGCCGGGCCGGACCTCGCACACCTCGCCCGTGAGCTCAAGCAGGCCTGCGGCGCGGGCGGCAGCGTCAAGGACGGCTCCGTCGAGATCCAGGGCGACAAGCGCGACCAGGTGGCGGCCGTGCTGCGCGCACGAGGCTTCCGTGTCAAGCTGGCCGGGGGTTGATCCCGGCCCAGCCGAAAGGCCGGCCATGAACCAGGATCATCTGCATATCCTCTGGACCACCGGCGATCCCGACACCGCCCGCGACATGGTGCTCATGTACGCCACCAATGCCCGCATCCACGGCTGGTGGGACGAGGTCACCCTGGTGGTGTGGGGGGCGTCGGCCCGCCTGCTGGCCGCGGATCCGGCGATCCAGCAGATGGTGCGCGATGCCCAGGCGGCCGGCGTGCAGGTGACCGCGTGCAAGGCGTGCGCGATGGAGCTGGGCGTGGCCGACCAGCTCGTGGACCTGGGGGTCGATGTGAAGTCCTGGGGGCAGTCGCTGACCGGGGTGCTGCGGGAGCGAGGGCCGCTGCTGTCGGTCTGACCGACATCGCGGCGGCCCTCGCTCCCGGCGCGGCTACCTGACCATCACGACCTTGCCGGCCGCCTGGTGCTGGCCGTCGTCCCAGCGCAGGAAGTACGTGCCCGAGGCGACGTCGCGTCCGGAGGCGTCGCGGCCATCCCACACCAAAGCCACGTCGCCGCCGGCGCTGCCGCCGTCGGCGCGCAGCATGCGCACGGTGCGTCCGCGCACGTCGAAGACCAGCAGGCGGCCCGACTCCGGCCGGCGGCTCGCAGCCATCACGGTGCAGCCGGTGCCGGTCTGGGCCGGCGACGGGAACACGCGCAGGCGGCCGGGCGCGGCGAAGACCTCCGCCTCCACCACGCCGGTGGCCACCACGCCGTGGGGACCGGCGCCGCCGGGCACCACGCCGTGGCACACGGTGCAGTCGCTGAGGGTGCCGGCATGACCCTGGAGGTCCTCCATCACCCGGTTGTCGCGCGCCTCGCGGCTGGGAAAGATGGCGTGCGGACTGTTGTGGCACAGGGAGCACATCACGCCGCCGTGTCCGGTGGCGTTGCGGTACAGCTCGCCGACGGGCTCGCCGTAGGTGGCGGTGTGGCAGGTGCGGCAGGCGGGTTCGTCGACCCAGGGGACGCGGCCGGCGGAGATGGAGTTGGCCACCTGCGCCATGTTGCCGTGGCAATCCTGGCAGACCATGCCGTGGTCGGTGGCCATGGTGCCCCGCAAGCAGCGGGTATTCGGGCCGGGGTGGCACATGTAGCAGCCGTCCTGGCCGGGGATGGTCTCGTCGATGAAGTCGTGCTGATGGTGCATGCGGCGGCTGAACCAGCCATGGGGGCCGGGGTTGGGTCCGGTCAACGGCGTGGAGCCGTGGCAGCTGGCGCAGAGGATGGGGGTGTCGTTGGGGTCGAAACCGTCCTCGTCCTCGTGCTGGAACAGGATGGCCTGCTCGCTGGCGTGGCAGCCGGAGGTGACGCAGGTCAGTTCCACGGACACGGGCATCACCGGGTAGGCGCGCGCGAGCTCGGTGCCGAACGCGTCGCGGAGGATCACCTGGGCCACCTGGTAGGGATCCTCGACGGTCGGCTGGGCGTCGGTGAACGGCGTCAGGGGGATGCCGTCGGCGCGGAAGCGGTCGGCCTGCGCGTCGAAGACGTCGTCGAGGCCCTTGCCGGTCAGGCCGATGTCGGGCGGCAGGTCGACCCCGAAGAGCGCGAGGTCGTAGTCCCAGAAGTCGGTCTTGCCCACCGAGTAGGTGTTGCCGGGAATCGAGTACTCGAGCGACACGCCATCGACCAGGATCTGCGGCAGCCGCGTGGCGTCGCCGCGGAGGATCACCTGGGCCTGCAGGTCGTTGTACGGCGGCAACACGGAGAGGTACTGGTGCGACTGGTTCATGCAGTGCATGCCGAGGTCGTTGCAGACCAGAACGACGTGGGTGCCGAGGTCCTGGGCGCCGGCGATCGCCACGAGGGCCAGCAGGCCGGCGACGGTCGCGATGGCGCGCGTGCGGTGGATGGGTCGAGGCATGGTCGCGCCTCCCGCGGTGCCATCAGGACGCCGATCCCGGCGTTAATGTCGACAACAAGCATCCTGATTATGGGGGATCAGTTTACCTGGTTCGCAACTCGGAAATCAAGGGCTCATCACTTGATCAAGCTCATTCGCTCGACGTTCTGCTGCGAACCGCACCGGAACCGGACCAGGTACGCGCCCGACGCCGCCGGCCGTCCCCTGGCGTCCCGACCTTCCCAGACGGCCGTGTGCCACCCGGGCGACCGCTCGGCCGACAGTTCGCGGACCACGGCGCCGCGGGCGTCGAGGATCTGCAGCTGCACGCAGGCGGACGCCGGCAGCCCACCCGGCACCGCGTAGCGGATGGTCGTCGTCGGGTTGAAGGGATTGGGAAAGGGCGGCGCGAGCGCGGCCACCGTGGTCTCCGGCACGTCGACCACCCTGGGTACCGTCAGGGGGTCGGACCAGGCGCTCGGCTGGGAGCAACGGCCGGACGCGTCGACGGCGCATACGCGAATACTGTATGTGTGATCCCGTGCGACCAGCAGGGTGACCGTCGTGTCGGCGCCGACGGTGGTCAGCTTGACGGGAGGATCGGCGTCGCGTTTCAGCCAGACGTCATAGTGGTCGGCCGGGGCCAGTGGACGACCATCAGGGTCGGCGAGGGGGGAAGGTGCCCAGTGGTAGGTGAAGGCCAGCTCCGAGGGGGCGGTGACGGCCTGGACGGTGGGTCCGCACGTCAACAAGGCCAGTGATAGCAAGACCATGCGCATCATGTCACGCCTCCTCGCAGGGGTCGGGTCGACGGCTGTTCGCCGAGCCGCACGCAAGGGCCGCACCGCTTCCGGAGCGACGGGCGGGCGGTGGCGTACGACGGGTCGGCGCGGCGCGCCGGGGTGGCCCGGGTGCATCGGAACCTCGAGCCGCCGCTGAACCTGAGCGCCCGTTTCGCTGGGCTCGGGCAAGAACCCGCGGGCGAGTCGGCCACCATTGCATTACGGGAAATACTTATTCAGCGCCCGCGCCCTCTACCCATGACATCCGCCGCCGCGGCCGTTACCATGGCGGCATGAAGTCGCTCATCCTGCTGCTGCTCGTTACGGTTCTCTGCGGTTGCGCCAGCCACCCCTCGCTGCCGCTGTTGCCCATGGAGGGCGCCCCGCCCGATTCGGTGGTGGCGGTGAGCCTCGACCGTGCCATCTCCATGGCCTCGGTGCTGCATCTCTACCCCTGGGCCATCCGCGAGTGGCCGGCCAACCTCGACCTCATCGGCGACCTGCAGCCGTCGCTGGTGGGGCGCGCGGCGCTGGTCTGGGGCTGGGAGCACCTGATGCTGCGCAGCCTGGGCGGCCTGCAGGCGCGGGTGGCCGCGCTGCACGAACGGGCGCCGGACGCCGTGGTGCAGGGCTGCATCTTCGAGTTCATCAGCCGCGACATCGAGCGGGTCACCGTGCCGGCTCACGTGCTGGCCGCGTTCGGATTGACGCCCGATCCGCGGCCCTACGACTTCGACGCCATGCTCGCTCCGGGCGCGCCGGACGATTTCCCGGGCTGGGGCATGGACGCCGCCGTCCCCGACCTCACCCGCCAGGAGACGCAGCTCTGGTTCTTCCACCTGGCGACCCTCTACCTCGACGCCGGCCTCGAGGCCATCCACCTCGGCAACCTCGAGCGCATGGCCGCGCGCGACCCCGACCTGCGCATCACCGAGGGACTGCTGCGGCGCATCCGCGACCATGCCGTCCGCCACGCCCGTCGCGGTTGGGTGCTGCTCGACGCCCACACCCACGGCGTGGTGCTGTCGGGACGGCTGCTCCTGGACTTCCACTCGTTCCCGCTGCGTCCGCGCGAGGTGGGCGACGCGGCCGACGAGAACGTGGTGCTCGAGGCGGGTTTCCAGGACGCGATCTATGGCCGCAGCCGCGGCGGCGTCACGCCGTCCGGGATCGCGGTCGCGCACCAGCGCTTCCTCGTCGAGCTCGACAACGGCTACGCCGGGCCCACCCCGGGAGGCTGCGACCTGCCCGAGTGCGTCTGGGGCAGCGACGAGATCACCTGGTTCGCCCGCCAGCCCACCGAGCGGCGCGACGCCCTGCTGGCCTACTTCTGGCGACGGGTGCCGGAGCTCGACCCGCGCGGCCGCTTCCAGATGCCGGGCGTGCGGCCGCTGCAGGCGCAGCTCGTGACGGGCTGCGACCGCTACCTGGCGCACGACCCGTCCGTCCTCGCCTGCGGCGGTGGCCAGGCCGCCACCATCGCCGCGCTCTGGCTGGAGGCGCGATGACCCGGACCGTGATCGTGACGTTGACGCTGACGCTGACGGTGCTGGCCGCCGTCGGCCTGGCCGCCACGCCCGTGGCGCCGATCCCGCCCGGCTCGTTCGTGAGCTACGACGATGACGGCACCGCCATCACGATCACCCTGACCCGTCCCTATCTCCTGCAGACCTACCCCGTGACGGCCGGTGATTTCCGCCGCTACCTCGACGCCACCGCCGCGGAGCTCGATACGGCCGCCCACCACTGGTGGGACTTCGTGAACGATGTGGGCGGCGAAGCCTGGCCCGTGGTCAACGTGACCTTCCTCGACGCCCTGGGCTACGCCAACTGGCTCAGCGAGGACGACGGGTTCGCGCCGGCCTACGACCTGAGCGGCCCCGAGCCCGTGTGGCGCAGCGGGGCCGACGGCTGGCGGCTGCCCACCGAGGCCGAGTGGCAGTTCGCCGCCCTCTGCCGCGACGGCTGCCTGGCGCTCGAGGAGCCCGCCGGGGCCGGCCCGGTCTCGGCCGCCCCGCGCAACGACCTCGGCCTGGCCGGCATGGTGGACGACGTTCTGGAGTGGTGCTGGGACGGCTTCGAGCCCATGCGGCGCGACAGCCTCGTCGATCCGGTGGGCGACGATCCGGCGGGCCGCCGCGTGATCCGGGGGCTGGGTCCCGATGCCCGCGAGTGGGCGGCGCCGGGCTTCCGGAGCGAGGCCGTGGGTTTCCGGCTCGCGCGGACGCCGGCCGCGTCGGCCGCCCTCGATTCCCTGCTGCGGCGCCAGGACCGCGCGGTCCGGCGGCGTCGGGAGATCCTCAACGTGGAGGCCGTGGCCGACTCGCTCTACTGGTACGACCGCGACCGTCGCGACCGGGTCCGCCGGGTCGGCGGGGGCATCGGCGCCGCCGGCGGCCTCGCCGTCTTCATCGGCTGGTCGCTGTTCAAGGAGGAGGACAGCTCCCAGCGCACCCAGGATCTGGGTCTGGATCTCATGGCCGTCGGTGCGGGCACCCTGGTGGTGGGTGCGCTCGTCTACCTGGCGGCGGGCCGCGACCTGCCGCGCGACGAGGCGCTGCGGCGAGCCCGGGAACTGGTGGCCGTTCCCCGTGAGGTGCAGGGGACGGCGCTGGGGGTGCGGGTGGGATTCTAGGTCAGGCAAGACGCCGCGTGGCGCCCGCCGGTGGGCGTGCCGCGCGGCGTGACCGCGGGTCCGGTACGGCCAGCTAGAGCATGGCCATGTCGTCATCCTCGAGCGGGATGACATCCGCGATGGTCGGCGTCCGGACGGCTGACCGCGACGTCGTGGGTGCCGTCCGGTGCTTGGCCGGAGCCGGATGATGGGCGGCCGTCGGCGCCGCGGCCGTGCGGATGCGCGGACCCTGGGCCGTTGACCCGCCGACCAGGCGGCTGAGTTCGGTCACCATCGCCTGCAGATCTTCCGCCTGGCGTGCCAGTTCCTCGGCCGCGGACGCCGATTCTTCGGTTACGGCCGCCACGTTCTGGGTCACCTGATCGATCTGCGCCACGGCCTCGGTGACCTGGCTCACGCCCTCGGACTGCTCGCCGCTGGCTTGCGCCATGTCTCGCACCAGGTCGTCCACCTGCCCGACGCCGTCGACGATCTGGGAGAGGAGCTCGGCCACCTCCTCGTTGGTCGACACGCCGCCCTGCGCGTTGGCCTGCGACTGCGCGATCAGGTCGCTCGTGGTCCTGGCCGCCTCGGCCGAGCGCTGTGCGAGGTTCCGCACCTCCTCGGCCACGACGGCGAACCCCTTGCCGGCCTCGCCGGCGCGGGCGGCCTCCACGGCTGCGTTGAGCGCCAGCAGGTTGGTCTGGAACGCGATCTCGTCGATCGTCTTGATGATCCGCGCGGTCTCGTCACTGGAGTCCTTGATGCGCCCGATCGCCTCGGTCATGCGGCCGATGGCGGCATGGCCGGTGGTGGTGGACTGGCGCACCTTGCTCGTGATGTCGCGGGCGGTGGCGGCATTGTCGGTGTTCTGGCGGGTCATCGCCGCCATCTCCTGAAGCGACGCCGACGACTGCTGCAGGCTGGCCGCCTGCGTATTGGAGCCGTCGGCAAGGCTCTGGCTGCTGGCCGAGACCTGGGCTGCGGCCGCGGCGACCTGGTCGGCTCCCAGGTTCAGGCCGTCGATGATCGCGGTGAGGGCCTTGACGATGACGCGCGAGATGAACAGCGCCAGCACGACGCCCGCCACGATGGCCACCAGGCTCAGGATGCTTACGCCCTGCCGCGTGCCGCGCGCGGCATGCAGCATCTGTTCGTCGGTCATGACGTTCTCGGTGGTGGTCTGCACGACCTCATGGAGCAGCTCGCGGACCTCCTCCATGGCGGGCACGGTCTCATGGGCGTAGATCGCGGCCGCCTGGTTCATGCCGGCCATGTCCTTGTCGTTCAGCGCCAGCAGGGCATCGATCCGTCCGAGGACGCCCTCGGCCGCCGGTTCGGTGAGGTCGCGGTAGGACTGCAAGGCGCCAGCCCAGTCCCCGGATCGCTCGAGGGACTCGATCGTGCCGGCCGAACCGTGAAGGGCGGCGTGGAACTGCTCCAGCGGGGACAGCAGCGCCCGATAGTCGGCCCCCTTGGCCGCGATCTCAGCCTTGTTGGCAAGGTACCAGCGCCCGAAGCCGCACTGCGCCGGATCATGCTGGATCGAGGCCACGACGCTCGGGTCGTGCTGGAGCAGGCCGTCCTTGACCCGGTGCATCCATTTCAGATGGGCCACCTTGGCCTCCCGCAGCATGTCGCCGAACGCCGCGTCGGCCGGACGGTAGACCGCCGCGATCTCCTTGGCGGTCTGGTGGAGCCGGTTGTGCGGCTCTTCGATCTTCTGCAGCGTCGACGTCAGGGACGGCACCAGGTGTTCGGCGTTCGTGCGACCCTCTCCGTAATACCATTTGCCGAACGCGCACTGGTGCGGATCGGTCTGGACAGAGAGCGTGGTCACGGCGTCGTCGCTGATGAAGGTGCTCACCTGGTTGGCCCAGTTCACATGGTCGAGCTCGCGCTGGACCATGTCGGCCTTCAAGGCGTTGCCGTCGATCACCTGCTCGGCATTGCCCACGACATCGCCGACGCCCTTGAACGACCAGACGGCCACGGCGACGAGCAACAACAGGACGGTGGTGAATCCTACGCCGATGCGTTTCGAGATGGTCCAACTAGCCATGATCGATTCCTCCCAGATCGTTGGCCCGACCCCCGGTCAGCGGTGCGCGCGGAGGCCTTGAATCAGTCTTTTCATCGACGGCGTTACAGGTGTCTTTAGGTGGAATCCTGGCCGCATGGGCCCATGGGCATGGTCGGGAATTCTGATTACCTTGGCACGGATCAAGCCGTTGCCACTGTCCAGGCGAACGCGCCGAACCCGGGGGATCCCGTGATGAAAGACCAGAAGAACGTGCTCGGCGGCGAACTCGAACCCTGCAGCCTGAATCCCCGCACCGGTTTCTACCGCACCGGCTGCTGCCACACCGGCGAGGACGACCTCGGCTCGCACACGGTATGCGTGGTGGCGAGCGAACGGTTCCTGGCCTTCAGCCGGGCGGCCGGCAACGACCTGAGCACGCCCAACCTGGCGTGGGGGTTCCCGGGCCTCCAGGCGGGCGACCGCTGGTGCCTCTGCGCGGCGCGCTGGCAGGAGGCGCTCGAGGCGGGCGAGGCGCCGCCGGTGGTGCTGGCCGCGACCCACGAGCGGGCGCTGGAGATCGTGTCCTTCGTCGACCTGCTCGAGCACGCCATCGACCCCGTCGGCAAGGCCAACGAGGGGCGTGCCTAGCTGGGCCTAGCGGCGGCGGGCCAGCGTGAACACCGGCAGCCGCAGGTGCCAGCGCAGCGCCGCCAGCCGCAACGCCAGGGCCGCGGCGAAGCCGAGGGTCGTGGGCCAGGGCACCGGTAATCCGAGCCGTTCGAGCGCCAGGTAGGCCGTGGCGCCGAGCACCGCGCAGGTGGCGTAGAGCTCGCTGCGCAGGATGAGCGGCACCTGGTTGCTGATGACGTCGCGCAGGATGCCGCCGAACACCCCCGTCAGCACCCCCATCACCACGCAGACCGCGAACGGCGCGTCCACGGCGTTGGCGCGCCCGGCGCCCATCACCGAGAACAGCGCGAGGCCGAAGGCGTCGAAGTGGATGAGCGGCTTGTCGAGCAGGAAGCTCACACGACGGGCGGCGACGACGGTCAGCAGCGCGACCGCCGTGATCACCCCCAGGTAGCGCGGCTGCGACACCCAGAACACGGGTTGGCCGAGGAGCAGGTCGCGGGTGGTGCCGCCGCCCACGGCGGTCACCGTGGCCAGCAGCAGCACCCCGAACAGGTCCATGCGCTTGCGGCCGGCGGCCAGGGCGCCGGTGACGGCGAACACGGCCACGCCGAAGAGGTCGAGCGACGCGATCATGGGGGGCAAGCTAAGCGGGTCACGGGGCCGACACAACCGGAGTTCCGGCGGCCCCGGAATATCCTAGCCGGGAGCAGTGTTGATTCTTCGATTCCGAATTTGATACAATGCCCGGCGACCTGCGCGTCCGCCACCTTCACGTCGTCCGGAGTCCGCCATGCGCCTCTGCGTCTTCGTCCTGCTCCTCGGTCTGGCCGGCCCGGCCCTCGCCTCGCCCGAGGTCCTCGCCGTCGACCGCGTCGGCGAGCCCGGCCTCGGCCCCGCCGCCGACCTGCTCTCGGTCACCCTGCTGGCCGACCGCGAGGCGCCGCTCCTGCGGGTGGCCCTGCTGTCCCTCGGACGCGACCTGACCCCGCTGGGCGGGTCCGGGCGGGCGGCCACCGGCGAACCGGTCACGCTGGAGGTGTCGGTGGACGACGCGCCGCTGGCGTCGGTCGAGCTCCGCCTCGCCGGCGAGCGGTACGCGGCGGCCGACCGCGAGATCCGCGTCGACGGCGATGCGGTCTACCTGCCGGTGCCGCGCGAGGCGATCGCCCGCGGCCGCGCCGTGTTCACGGTCGCCACCTCGGGCGGCGATGCGGTGCGCGCGGCGTGGCCCGCCGACCGCGACGTCAGCGCCAACTGCGCGCTCGTCCTGCACGGCAACCAGGGCCTCGGCTACACCGACGTCTTCCACGGCCGCGGCGACGACCTCGCCGGCTCCGGCTTCGACGAGGCCATGGAGGTGCACGAGGCCCTGGGCATCCCGGTCAACGTGCATCTGTCGGGCCCGCTGCAGACGGTGGCCGACTGGTCGCACAACCAGGGCGACCCGCTCGACTTCAACGGCTGGCTCGCCGCCGGCGTGTCGGCGGGCTGGGTGGGCATGCTCAGCTCGGCCTACGCCCAGCATATCATGCCCTTCGTGCGCCAGGAGATGAACGACTGGGCGGTGCACACCGAGACCCAGATGGTGAGCTCCCGCTACGGCTACACGCCGACCGTCGCCTGGGTGCCCGAGCGGGTGTGGCTGAACACGTCGGGCTATCCGTCGAGCGGCGTCAACGACTGGATCGGCGACAGCTGGCAGAGCCACGGCATCGGCGCGGTGATCCTCGACGACGACGTCCACCTGCAGGGCCACGACAACCACCAGATCCACACCCTGAGTGGCAACGGCCTGCGCCTGATCCCGCGCGACCGTTCGTTCACCGGCGCCATCATCGGCGGCAACGGCCAGGCGGCCCTCGACATCCTCACCGCGATGTCGGGTTCCGGCGTGGGCCGCTACCGCCTCGCCGTGATGGCCGAGGACTGGGAAGCCGTGGCCGAGATGGGCGGCTGGGCCGACATCACGCCCAACGCCGTGGAGACCTACGCTTGGTTCGTCGACAAGTGCAGCCAGGAGAGCGCCTGGCTCGCCACCTGGAAGCTCGCGGACGCCGTCGCCAACCCCGACTTCACCGGCAGCACGATCACCATCACCCCGGGCACCTACTGGGAGATCGGCGGCACCGACGGCTACGGCGGCGCCGACAACTCCTGGTACACCCACTGGGCCGGCTGGGTGCCCTACGCAAACGGCGGCGACGGCAACGGCAACTGCGCCGGCCAGGGCGGCAACTGCAAGAACTACGGCGCCCTCTGGAACGACGCCTACGACGCCCTGCTCGCCGCCCCCGACAACAACCTCAGCCAGGCCGGCTGGTACGTGCTGATGACCAACCTCTACGAGACCGGCTGGCACGACGGCCTCGGCGGCGCGATCTCCGGGTGGCAGCACAACTACGCGGGGCACATCAAGCAGGCGAGCATCTACGCCGAGGCCGCGCGCTGGGCCGCCGGCGAGTACGCCGCCACCACCGCGGCCTACCCCAGCGACATCGACAACGACGGGTACGACGAGCTGGTCATGCACAGCGACCGGCTCTTCGCCGTGTTCGAGGCCACGGGCGGCCGCTGCACCCATCTGTTCGTCAAGGGTCCGGGCTACGACGACACCGCCATCGGCGTCGACAACGCCTACTGGTCGGGCACGACGGCCGATTACAACGACGCCAACCACCTCGGCGCCTTCAGCGACGTGGGTCCCAATTACCAGCACCAGCCGTACAGCCTCGAGGTGCTCGACGGCGATGGCGCCGACAACGAGGTCACGATCCGCGCGTCGTACCAGGAGGTGAGCAAGGAGATCAGCCTGCGCACCGGCGAGCCCTGGATCGAGGCCGTCTACCGCGTGGGCGCCACCCCCCACTGGATCCAGGCCGGCTGGTCGCCCTCGCTGGTGGACCTGGTCTGGAACGCGCAGATGGAGCGGGTGTGGTCGCCGAGCCAGGCCTACATGGGCCAGCGCAACCCCAACACGGGCGTGACGGTGGGCTGGGTGCTGGGCCAGGGCGGCGCGGGCCATCAGCAGGAGCTCGCGGCCACGCTCATGAAGGGCGATGAGGTCTACAGCCACGGCACCTTCCAGGTGCGCCTGTACGCCGGCCAGACCGGCGCGCCGGTGGGCGGCGAGGTGAGCGAACTGCAGGCCGTGGCCAGCACGCTGTTCGATACGGTCGGCCCGCGGGTCGACTGGGCCACCTGGAATCCGAACGGCCAGTTGAGGGTCTACTTCGACCAGCCCATCGTCGACGGCACGGCCGACGTCGGGCTGATGGGCTTCGACGACGACGGCGACGGCGTGCCCGAGATCGAGCTCGACGGCATCGCCACGGTGGCGCCGGTGGGCTTCGTGTGGTTCATCATGATCAGCGTCGATCCGGCCCATGTCGACGCGATCAACGCCCTCCATGCGGACGACCTGCGCCTGGTGCTCGAGCCGGGCGCCATCGAGGACTTCCACGGCAACCCGAACCCGTGGACCGACGGTCCGGTGACCGTCTACCAGCAGGGGCGGGTGGTCATCGACGGCGCCTTCGACGCCGACGAATGGACCGACTTCCGCCTCGACGACGCGGGCGACAGCCAGTGGACCAGCGACAACGAGATCGAAGCCCTGCACGTGACCTGGGACGAGCTCTACCTGTACCTGGGCATCGAGGGCCAGGTGCACGCCAACAGCTGGATCCTCTACCTCGATGTCAACCCCGGCAGCGGCATCGGCGAGACCGACCTCACCCGGATCGACGCCTGGGAGCGCGGCGCCGTCTTCACCGCTCCCGGGTTCGCCGCCGACTGGCAATACGCCGCCTACCAGCACCAGTCGCCCTACGACACCCAGGGCCTGTGGAAGATCGAGTCGGCGACCACCACCGAGAACGCCAGCGCCAACGCGATCATGGCCTACGATCCCGACCACCTCAACGGCCTCGACGGCGGCAGCGAGCTGGCCATCGCATGGCGCGACCTCTACGGCCTGGGCGACAACCAGGTGCCGCCGGGCGCGCAGATCTCCCTCGTGGCGTCCGTGTGCTGGGATCCCGAGCCGGACGGCGAGCTGGGCGGCGACTCGGCGCCCAGCAACTTCAGCGCCGCGTTGCCGACCATCGACAACGTCTGGACCCTCACCGTCGACACCGACGGCGACGGGGCGCCCGATCCCCTGGGCGCCGTGGCCGTGCCCGAGGCGCCGGCGTCGCGCCTGGCCCTGCGCGCGCCGTATCCCAACCCCTTCAATCCGTCGACCACCCTGAGCTTCGACGTGCCCGCCGGCGCGGAGGGCCCGCTCACCCTGGCCGTGTTCGACGCCCGCGGCCGCCGCGTCGCCACCCTCGTCGATCGTCCCTTGCCGGCCGGCCGCCACGCGGTCCAGTGGCGAGGCCGTGATCAGGCCGGACGCCCCGTGGCCGCCGGCACCTACTTCTGTCGTCTCGAGCAAGCCGGCCGGGTGAGCACCCGCGCCCTGACCCTGGTCAAATGAGGAGGCCCTCCACCATGCGCCGTCCCCTGATCCTCGCACTGGCCGCCCTCGCCCTGGTGGCGTCGGCAGCCCTGGCCCAGACCGTCCAGACCATCACCATCGACGGCATCAACGACTTCGACCCCGGCAACCTCGTCGACGCCGACGGCGGCGACACCGAGTTCGCCGAGATCGACCTCGGCAACATCTACCTCACCAACGACGCCAACAACCTCTACCTCGGCTACGACCACAGCCAGGGCGGCTGGGGCACGGTGCAGCTGGGCGTGGCCATCGACGTGAACACCACCTTCGGCGGCACCACGGACCCCTGGTCGCGCAAGCTGGAGTGGAGCGGCGCGGCCACCAAGCCCGACTTCATCTACTACATCAACCTGGACAGCAACTGGCAGGCCAGCTACCGCTGGAACCCGGGTCCCGGCACCTGGACCGGCGTGGTGGCCGGACCCGGCGCCCTCGGCGTGCCCACCGCGACGGCCTTCCGCGAGTACGCCTTCTCCCTGGCGAGCCTGGGCGTGGAGGCGGGCGACCTCGTGCACGTCGAGGTCTGGGTGACGCAGGACGGCAGCACCAAGGGTCCGCTGGACGCGGCCGCCAACGACGCCGTGCAGCTCTCCACGCCCGACGGCACCACGTACGACGTGACCGTCCCCGTGCCCATGACCGTGTTCCACAGCTTCACCATCCTGGACGCCAGCGACACCGTGGCCCCCGCCGTGCTCCAGGTGGGCATGGAGGCCCAGGACGCCGCTTACGTGCGCTTCAGCGAGGCCGTGGATCCGGCGACGGCGAACGTGGCCGGCCACTACAGCCTGCCCGGGGCCACCATCCTGACCGCGTCCGTCGACGGCTCCCAGCCCGATCTCGTGCACCTCGTCCTCGCGGCGGATCTGCCCGTGGCGGCCGATCTCTACACCATCACCGTGTCCAGCGTGGCCGACCTCGCCGGCAACCCGATCGCCGACCAGGACACCGGCGACTTCCTCTGGAAGGCCGTCCACTTCACCGGCCGCATGAGCCGCTACCTCGCGGGCAACAGCACCCCGCCCGACGGCTTCACCGTCGAGGGCGGCGTATGGCCGCTGACCTGGACCCTGTGCGACAACGCCGAGATGGCCGACGAGGGCGACGGCGTCTTCACGTGGAGCGGCAACTTCTCCGCTCCCGGCGACGGCGCAGGCTCGGCCGGCCTCACGTTCGAATGGAAGTTCGTGCACAACTGCACCACCTACGAGCCGCTGCCCCAGAACCGCACCCACACCGTCACCCTCGACGGCAGCGACACCGACGCGATCGACGTCTGGTGGGCCGACGAGGACCCGAGCCAGTTCACCACCCACGCCGTCGACGTGATCTTCACGGTCGACATGAGCGCCGTCGCCCCGGCCGCCACCGACACCGTCGCCATCGCCGGCAACGTGGCGCCCCTGGATCAGGCCTGGCCGCCTGCGGTCGCGATGCTCGACGACGGCCAGGGCCAGGACGCGGTGGCCGGCGACCTCGTCTTCACCGCGGTGGTCACCTTCGCGGCCGACAGCCGCAAGGACGTCACCTACAAGTTCCGCTGGAACGGCGACTACGAGTGCTTCGACCAGGCCGACCGCGACGTCTACCTCAACGACGCGGAGTTCGACGTCATCGGCGGCGACCTCGGCCCCCTCGTCCTGCCCACCTACACCTGGGACTACTGCATGCTGTCGCCCCGGGCCGTCGAGGTGATCTTCCGCCTGGACGCCACCAACATGCCCCACGCCGGCCACGCCTTCAGCGTCAACGGCACCCGCAGCAACGAGGAGCCGCCGGCGTTCAGCTGGGACATCCCCTCGCTCAATCCCCTGTTCGACGACGGCATCGCGCCCGACGAGACGGCCGGCGATGGCATCTACACCGCCAGCGTCGTCTTCCCGGCCGGCAGCAACCTGTTCACCGAGTACAAGTACCTCGTGGACGACGTGTACGAGGGCTTCCTCGGCAACCGCGGCTTCGGCCTCGACCCCTTCCAGTTCGACGCCGTGGGCGACCCGCAGATCCTGGGCCCGGACCAGCTGACCACTCCCGTGGGGGTGGGCCAGCTGCCCGCGGCCACGGTCAGCGATCTACGCAACGCGCCCAACCCGTTCAACCCCAGCACCGAGATCCGCTTCACCATCAACCGTGCCGGCGAGGGCTCGCTGCGGGTCTTCGACCTGCAGGGCAAGCTGGTGCGGACGCTATTCGCCGGCCGGTTCACGACGGGCGCGCAGAGCTACTCCTGGGACGGCCGTGACGACCGCGGCACGGCCATGGCCAGCGGGGTCTACCTCTATCGGCTCACCGTGGCCGGAGAGGTGGGCAGCCGCAAGATGGTGCTCGTACAATAATTGGGTTCTGCCTCGCAAATTGTGCTTGGTTGCAACAGCACGGCCCGGGGCTCTCTCAGCCCCGGGCCTCAGTACGCGTACGTCAACTCGTGCCGCCGATTGCGCCCCAGCACCGGCGTCTCGATCAGCCGGTCGTAGTACGCCGCCCAGCGGGGCGGCAGCTCGATCCGCGTCCGGAACAGCCGCTCCCTCAGGAGCTCCGACACCGGCAACGGCGCGTCCAGCAACCCCTTCAGCATCGCCGGCGTCGACCGTCCGCCCAGCTCCCACCGCTGCTTCATGCAGTTCTTCCACACCGCGAACACCGCCAGACGATCCGACGACCCCTGCCGGCGCTTCGACCAGGCCAGCGTCTCCCGCGTGTGGTTCGCGCTGCTGTGCCGCAGGAACCGGTCCAGCGAGTTGATCTCGAACATCTCGTTGTGACGGTCCCGCCGTCGCCGTGAATCCGTCGTCCGGTGCTCGACCTCACAGGCCAGGTGCCGCAGCGCCCGCCGATACGCCTGGTGCTTGTCCGTCCGCAGGATCGCCGTCGGTGGCCCCGGCCAGCGACACCTCCAGCACTCCCGCATGGCATGTTCGACGGCCCTGGGATCGGGCCCGCAGCCGGGCCTCCAGTTCCCGCCGACGCTGCTTCTGCCGCGGGGTCATCCGACCCGACCGCCTCAGGGGCGCGTCGGCGAAGTGCAGGATGAAGCTGGTGTCCTGCTCGACGGCGATCAGGTGCTCGAAGGGGAAGAACTGGCTGAACTCGAAGGATTCGAGGCCGTCGGCGACGATGTCATCTGGCGGGGACGCCTCCCTGAGCAGGTGTCGATGGAAGAGGAGGCAGTGGCGTCCGAGTCGGGCGAGCTGGTGGTCGACGGTGGCCGGGGCGCAGCCGAAGCCCGGGCGATCTGGCGGTTGGCCATGCCGTTGGTGGTGAGCTTGAAGATCCAGGGCAGGAGGTCGGGTCGTTTGAGCCGTAGGTGGTCTTGAATGTCTGTCGGGAGAAGGACTTGCGGCAGTGCAAGCACTGGTAGCGCTGGACGGTGTAGGGTGGACGGAGGCGCCGGTAGTGGCCGGCCTTGCGGAACTGCCAGGCGGCCGGTTGACGGTGGAAGGGGCAATGCGGATTGGGGCAGTGGGGTGGTTGCCACGGCCTGGAGGTCTGGGTTCGAGTGTTCATGCCGGGGACAGGGCAAGGCTCGGGCCCGGCACATTCTCCGAGGCAGAACCCAATAGTTGCCACGCAGCGCCGCGTTCCGGGCGCCCTTGTCGGCGGCGCCGCGCCGTGCTACGCTCGGAACGGTTGGCAAGAGCGGTGGCGAAGGCCACCCGACGGCGCCGTGAACGTCCCGTCCGGGCCCCGGCGCCCGCACCGGGGCGATCATCGATAGAGGCAGACGGCGACCGCGGCTCCGCAGAGGACCGCGGTCCGAGCCCGACGTCAAGCGGATCCTCACCCGGAGCCGTGGCCGACCATGCATCCCCAGCCCGCACCCCTGGCGCTCGTCTCCGGTTCCCGGATCGGCGTGATCGGCGGCGGCCCGGCCGGCGCGTTCTTCGCCTACTTCCTGCTCACCATGGGCCGCCGCGCGGGCCGCGAACTGGCGGTCGACATCCACGAGCCGCGCGACTTCACGCGTCCCGGTCCCCGGGGCTGCAACATGTGCGGCGGCATCATCTCCGAATCCCTGGTGCAGATGCTGGCCGCCGAGGGCATCAACCTGCCGCCCTCGGTGGTGCAGCGGGGCATCGATTCCTACGTCCTGCACATGGACGTGGGTTCGGTCCGCATCGCGACGCCGGCCGCCGAGCGCCGCATCGCGTCCATCCATCGCGGCGGCGGTCCGCTCGGCTCCGTGGGCTTCGCCTGGCGGAGCCTCGACGCCCACCTGCTCGACCTGGCCGAACGGCAGGGCGCCCGCGTGCTCCGGCGGCGCGCGCGGCGCCTGGCCACCGCCGGCGAGCGGCCGGTGATCGTCGCCGACGACGGCACGGCCACCGCGTACGACCTGGTGGCCGTGGCCGCGGGCCTCAACACCGCGGCCGGCAAGCTGCTGGCCACGATGCCCGGCCGCTACCGGCCGCCCCGTGCCACGCGCACCTTCATCTGCGAGTACGACCTCGGCCGCGACGCCATCCGCCGGAGCCTCGGCGACTCCATGCACGTCTTCCTGCTCGACCTGCCGCGGCTGGAGTTCGCCGCGGTCATCCCCAAGGGCGACCACGCCTCGGTCTGCATGCTCGGCGACGATATCGACGACGCCCTGGTCGACAGCTTCCTCGACGCGCCCGAGGTGCGGGCTTGCTTCCCGGCCGGCTGGGATCCCGCCGCGCGCGCCTGCCGCTGCCTGCCGCAGATGCCCGTGGGTCCGGCCCGCGAGCCGTTCGCCGACCGCCTGGTCTTCCTCGGCGACTGCGGCGTCAGCCGCCTCTTCAAGGACGGGATCGGCTCCGCCTACCGGACGGCCAAGACCGCGGCCGCCACCGCGGTGTTCGCCGGCGTCGCGGAGGCGGACTTCCGGCGGCACTACTGGCCCGCCTGCCTGGCCATCGTCGCCGACAATCGCCTCGGCAAGCTCACCTTCGCGGCCACCGGCGTCATCCAGCGGGCGCGGCCGGCGCGTCGCGCGGTCTGGAACATGGTCGTCCGCGAGCAGCGGCGGTCCGGCTCCCGCCGCCGCCTCAGCCTGGCCCTCTGGGACCTGTTCACCGGCTCGGCCAGCTACCGGGAGGTCTTCATGCGCATGCTCCATCCGCTGTTCCTGCTGAACCTCGTGCGCAACCTCTTCGGCACGGCGACGCCGGCGGAGTCCGCGTCCGCGCGGCCCGTGACCGGCTCCGGCGCGCTCGGCACCGTGTTCGCCGACGGCGAGGTGATCGTCCGCCAGGGCGACGTCGGCGAGTGCATGTACGTGATCCAGGAGGGGGAGGTCGAGGTCTCGGTGCTCGTCGACGGCCGCGAGACGGTGCTGCGCCGGCTGCATGCCGGCGAGCTCATCGGCGAGCTGGCCCTGCTCGACCGTCAGGTGCGTTCGGCCACCGTCAAGGCCGTGGGCGAGGCGCGCGTGGTGACCGTCGACCGCGCCACGCTCCTCAAGCGCCTCCACGAGGACCCGTCGCTGGTCTTCCACATCGTCGAGTCGATGTCGCACCGCATCCGTCAGCTGAGCGATGAGGTCTGCGCGCTGCAGCGAGCCACGCCTGGCCGGGAGGACAGCGTTGCCGGATGACCGGGGGCCGTACCGCTACACGCCGCCGCCGCCGTCCGCCGCCCGGCGGGCCTGCCTGGAACCGCTGGCGCCGACGGCCACCGGCGAGCGCTTCGGGTTCCACGACCATCTGGTGATCGGCCGCGATCTGGACGGCGCCGATCCCCGGCCCGGCGAGCTGCGGCTGCACGACCCATCCGTGTCCCGACGCCACTGCGAGCTCACCCGCGCGGCCGACGGCCGGCTGTTCGTGCGCGACCTGAGCACCAACGGCGTCTGGCTGGACGGCCGCCGGCTGCTGCCCAACCAGGAGGTGGAGATCCGCCCCGGCCAGGTCCTGGCCATGGGCGCGGGCCACCTCCTGCGCCTGGCCGAGGAGGGCTGCGCGCCGGCCGAAGCGACGACCGACCTCGCCGACCTCGATCTCACCACCGTCAGGAACGCGTCGCACAGCCAGGTCACGGTGCTCGTGGGCGACATCCGCGGCTACACGCGCATGGTGACGGCCGCCGATCCGGCGACGGTCGAGCGCTCGGTGAGCGCCCTGTTCCAGTTCCTGCACCGCGAGGTGTCCGCCCTCGGCGGCACCCTGAAGGAGTACCCGGGCGACGCCATCTTCGCTTTCTGGGAGGACCGTGGCGCCGAGCCGTCCGCGCTCGCGGCCTGCCGGGCCGCCGTGACGCTCGACCGGCGGGTGCGCACGGCCGCGGCCGACCCCGCGCTCTGGAACGTGCCCGCGTTCCCGCTCGCGATGGACTGGGCCCTGGCCACCGGCGCGGTGATCATCCAGACCCTCGGCGACGACCGCCCCGTGGGCCTCTCGATGGTGGGCGCCCCGGTGATCCTCGCCTTCCGCCTCGAGAAGCTGGCCGATGCGGACACCGGCCCGATCCTGGTCTGCGGCGCGACGCGGGCCGCGGTCGGCGAGGCGTTCGCGTTCCGCGACCTCGGGGAGGTCACGGCCGCGGGGTTCGAGCGCCCGCAGCGAGCGTTCGCGTTGGTCCTGTCCCAGGGCTCACGCGGCGTCGCGACGATCGAGGGCTGACACGGCTCTGATGATCCCGTATCATCATGACACACCCCCGCGACGAAAGGACCAGACATGACTCGCCCGCTCACCACGACCGTCCTGGCGCTGCTGCTCGTCCTGCTCGGCGCCGCCGCGGCGACCGCCGCCCCGGTCTACGTCGGCCACTTGCTGTTCTCGGCCGCGCAGGAAGCCTCGATCATGATGTCGCCCGACGGCAGCGGCCCGCCCCTGACCGAGGCCCGGTCGTCGGGCGGGGCCGTCATCGACGCCAGCATCGACGTCCAGCTCGTCGACTTCTTGTTCGACCCCATCCTGAATTTCCCGCGCGAGGACCTCTGGCTCCAGTTCGCAGATGACGGTACCGTCGGCAGCTGCTTCCAGGGCGGACTGATCTTCCCGGCCGACGACGACACCGACCTGAACGGCTGGACCCGGTTCGCGCTTCCGCCGCGCGGCGGCGGCTGGTCCGCAGGGCCGGCCACCGTCTACCTCAACGGGTCGCCCGCCTACGATCCCGGCGGCCTCGTGTATCCGTCCGTGCCGTTGCGCGCCAACAGCCCGGACCTCAACGGCGACCTGGCCGTCGACCTGAGCGACATCGCGTTGTTCACCCAGGATCTCTTCTCTGGTGACACCTACCGGAGCGACTTGAACTGGGACGGACAGATCAACATCGTCGATATCGCGCTGTTCGTGGGGCACATCGGCGTGGTGTGCGAGTAGGGGCCGACCCGGCCCCCCACCACCGACGTACACGGGCCCGCCGTCATGGTTGGACGGCGGGCCCGTTTCGTCTTGGGCAGCTGCGGTCTACTCGAACAGCGACTTCAGGGTCGACCAGGTGCCGGCCTCGACCGTCACCGACGACTCGACGAACTGCCCGCGGATCTCGCCGCCCGGGAACATCGTGGAATGGACGTTGACGTAGATCTCGCCGGCGAGCAGCGCCGCGACGTCCGACGCGCTCAGGGGCCAGACGCCGCCGATCGGCGAACCCACGGCCAGAGCGAACACCACGCCGCCGTTGCTGCCGGCGGGCGCCTGGTGGAAGTGGGCGGCGGTCTGATCGCCCTCGAGGCCGGAGAATTCGACGGTGTAGGTGGCCGACGTCTGGTCGTCGGACAGCGTGATCGTGGCCGTGCCGGTGGCCGGCGAGGCGTTGGGCGGCACTTCCTGGTTGCCGCCGAGCGTGGCCTCGAAGACGGTCTCGGCCAGGGCGCCGGTGGCGAGCAGGGTGACGAGGGCCAGGGCGGTCGTTAGCGTCTTGAGCATGGTAAGCCTCCTACGACGGTGTTGGGTCAGCGATCGACACCAATGTAGACAAAATATATCCGCCATGCGACTCCCCTCGCCGCATCGCCAGTACGACTCCTGATGTGATATGATCAACGAGGCGCGGCCCGCGCGCCTCGATCGCTCGAATCGGGGAGGAATCCATGCGAACCTCGCTCACGATCCTGCTCATGCTGGCGCTCGCCGGCGCGTGCGCCGCGTTCGACCTCGGCAACCAGAGGCCCGACAAGCCGCAGGTGGCCTACCCGCAGAACGTGCCCGACGCCGACCGCCAGGGCGGCGACACGATCCTCGACGCCGTCCCCATCGGCATCCCGGGCGCCAGCACCGGCACCACCGCAGGCTACACCGACGACTACGACGAGGTGTGCCCGTACGACTCCATGTCGCCAGACGTGGTCTACTCCATATCCCCCGCGGCCGACGTGTTCGTGGTCATCGACATGCTCGGCTCCACCTACGACACCAAGATCTACATCTACGACGAGACCATGCAGCTGATCGCCTGCAACGACGACTACTACCCCGACTACGTGTCGAAGCTGGAGGACGTGGCGCTGACGGGCGGCGTCCTCTACTACCTGGTGATCGACGGCTACGGCGGAGGTTTCGGCGACTATGCCGTGACCATCACCGAGTACGTCCCGTGCGTGCTCGACTGCCCGGCCGGTGCCAGCCTCGAGGGCGAGCCGCCGCTGGCCGATGGCTACCTGGACGCGCACAACGGCGGCTGCAACAGCCCGGAGTTCGGCAATCCCTTCGGCACCATCGTCGACTGGTGGTTCTGCGGCGTGAGCGGCTGGTACATCTCGCCGGACGGCAGCCAGTCACGCGATACCGATTGGTACGAGCTGATCGTGCCCGTCACCGGCACCATCGAGATCTGGGGCGACGCCGAGTTCGAGACCTACCTCTTCGAACTGGGGCCGCATGACTGCGGCTCCGTCTCGGTGCTCCAGAATGTGATCATCGGTTCCTGCAGCGAGAACGGCATGGTGATCTCCGGCCCGCCCGGCAGCACCGTCTGGTTCTGGGTCGGCCCCACGACCTTCGACGGCACCGGCGAGTACGACTACGTCCTGCAGTTCTTCTGGCCGGACCTGCCGACCGAGGCCCACAGCTGGTCCTCGGTGAAGGGGCTGTTCGACTAGGCGGCGTCCTTCCAGCGATCCCGGGGTGCGTATGTCGCGCCCCACCAACTGGATCGGAGGAGATCTCATGCGGTCCTTGCTAGCGATGCTGCTCATGACGGCCGTGGCCGGCGCGGCCCTGGCCTACGACCTCGGCAACCAGCGGCCGGACAAGCCGCTGATGACCTATCCGCAGAACGCCCCGAATCCAGACCGCCAGGGCGGCGACACCATTCCCGACGCCGTGGTCGTCAGCATCCCGGTGGTCGACCTCGCCGGCACCACGGCCGGCTACGCCGACGACTACGACGAGGTCTGCCCCTACACCCAGAGCACGTCGCCCGACGTGGTCTACGCACTCACGCCCGACTTCGATACGCCTGCGGTCATCGACCTGCTGGGCAGCACCTACGACACCAAGGTCTACGTCTACGACGAGAACCTGGCGCTCGTGGCCTGCAACGACGATTTCTACCCCGACTACGTGTCGAAGATCGAACTCGTCGAGCTGCAGGGCGGCGTGCGGTACTACGTGGTGATCGACGGCTATGGCGGAGACTTCGGCGCGTACGTCCTCAACATCTATATCCCTTCTCCGTGCGTGGTCGACTGCCCGGCCGGCGCTGAGTTCGAGGGCGAACCGCCGCTGGTGGACGGCTACGAGGACGCGTTCAACGGCGGTTGCAACAGCCCCGAGTTCGGCAACCCCTTCGGGCACATCACCGGCTGGTCGTTCTGCGGCGTGAGCGGCTGGTATCTGTCGGCCGACGGCAGCCAGTTCCGCGACACCGACTGGTACGAACTGACGATGCCCACCCAGGGCTTCCTCGAGATCTGGGGCGACGCCGAGTTCCCGACCTATCTGTTCGAGCTCGGTCCGCAGGACTGCGGTTCGGTGGCGGTCATCCAGAACGTGATCATCGGCCCCTGCAGCGAGGGCACGATCACGATCGCCGGCACGCCCGACAGCACGGTCTGGCTGTGGGTCGGTCCGACCACGTTCGACGGCGATGGCGAGTACGACTACGTCCTCTTCCCCTGGATCGTCGAGGCAACCGAATCACGCAGCTGGTCCGGGGTGAAGGCGATGTTCGACTAGCACCTTCGGCGGGCGTCGCAACCGCTCCGGCGCCCGCCTCTCGATCCCCCTGCCGCGCCATCACCTTCTCCTGGTACCGCGACCCCAGCTGCTTCTGCGCCGGCCCCGGCTGCACCCCCGGCAGCTTCAGCACCGCGCCCAGCGGCGCGGCCAGCCGGCGGGGGCTCCACAGCACCCGGTCGTCGAACACCAGGTCCTGCAGCGTGCCGTGCTGCGTCGCCATGAGCACGTAGCGGTGGGCGTTGTTCGCCGGCGGGATCACCCGGGCCGCCCGCGGCTCCAGGCGCAGGGCCTGCCGCGTGCACGCCCGCACGCAGACGCCGCAGCCGTTGCAGATGAAGTTCACGCGCCGCTGCACGTTCTCGCCGAACTGCGCCACGCCGGGCTCGATGGCCTCGTCGAGGAGATCGAGGCACTCGGTGCGATCCATGGCGCGGGCGTGGCCGTGCCGCACCAGCGAGGCGGCCGACGTGTTGAACGTCATGCAGATGTCCGGGGGCTGGTCGCAGGCCTGGCCCAGGTGCTGCTGCTTGTGGCGGCAGCAGCAGAGGCCCACGCCGATGTGCACGGGTATGGATGACCTCGCTCGCCCGCTCGTAGTCGAGGACGTCGGTCGCGGCGCGCGCGCATGAAGGCGAACTCGAAGAATCCGGCCATGGGCGAGAGCCGGACGTACCACATGGTGTCCTGGCGTGCGATGTCGACGAGCAGGGCGCGGTCGGCCAGGTGATCGAGCTGGCGGCGGGCCGCGGCCTCGTCGGTCTGCCACGCCCGGGCGGCCTGGTGCGCGGTGAACGGTCTGATCGGCAGCCGCGACAGGAGGTCGGCCTCGCCCTCGCTCCTCAGCAGGCCCAGGATGCGGTCGAGCACCTGCGACGGCGGGGCGCCCTGGGGAGCGCGGTTCAGGCGCTCGACCAGGTGATCATTGCCTGGCTTGACGGTGCGGCGAGCCATGGCGACGCATCCTCCGCGGCGGGGTCTCCGCCGGGCGATACCCCGTCGCGGGGCCGGACGACAAGCGGGTGGCCGGGTCAGCTCGCCGGTCGCTCCGCGGGACCGTCGTATGAGAACCGTGCCCTCCGGCGGCGCGGCCAGCGCCTGGCCCACGAAGAGATCGACGGGTCGGTCGACGGGGTCGAGCAGATCGGCGGAGCCGTGCGAACCGCCTCGCCCAGCACGAGGGCCGCGTCCTCGTCCCGGGCCAGCACCTCGATCCGCACCACCGTGCGTCCGGGGTCCTGGTTGAGGCGGGTGGCGGCCGACGCGAGGTGCGCGCGTGCGGCGTCGACGGGGTCGCCGCGCCGCCCCGGGACCAGCAGGCGCCCCGGCAGCAGGAACGAGACGCCTGCCGGTTCCTCACGGGTGTAGGCCGGCAGCGTGAACGGCGCGCCGGGCGTGCGGGCGACCACGCCGAGCGAGTCGACGGACGCGAGGTCGTACGTGTAGGTGACCTCGCTCCAGGCCAGGCCGCCGTCGAGCAGGCGGCCGTCCCAGGCGACCGTGGCCGGGGGCGGACCCTGGCCCGCGAAGATCTGGGCCACGGGGCCGCCCACCTCGGTGACCACCAGCTCCCAGGCCGAGGCCGCGTCGGCGCGCACCTCGAAGCGGGCCACGATGCGGTCGGCGTGGCCCTGGACCACATGCGACGGTTCGAGCAGCGAGGGCCGCGCGGCGGTGGGGCGGGCGACCGACGGTGTGAGCGCGGGTCGGGCCGCCGGTGCGGTGCGCGGCGGTTCGGGCGACGGCGCCGGGTGCACCGGCCCCGAGGCGACGCGCGACGTGCGTCGGGGCGGCTCGTCGGCGCGAGCCAGGATGGCGCCCGCGAGGGCGAGCGCGGCGAGGATCCAGCAGGGGCGATGCACGGTACACCTCGTTCGCGGGGCCGTGGATGATGGCAACTCCCACCTGCATGGTCCAACTTCCGTGCCCGGTCCGTGATGGTGGCGCGGCGTGGCCGATCGCGGTGCGGAGCGCCTTTCAGCACGGCCGCCCGTCGGCGGCGGCGCGCAGATCGCAACGCGCGGTGGCGGGACCCGGGCCCATGCGCCGACCGCGAACGAGATGCGGCCCCCGCCGGTGAGGCGGGGGCCGCTCTGCGGTCCGGGCGAGAACGCGAACCTCCTACCACTCCTCCATCAGCTCGATCGCCACACCGTCGTAGCAGTAGGTGGCGATGCCGTCGGGGATCCCGTCCGAGTCGAGGAAGTAGTCGTCGGGGTCGCCGATGTTCTCGGCGGAGTACATGTCGTACCCGGTGTCCTCGCCGCCCCCGTAGACGAACAGGAAGTAGCCGACCACCAGGCCGTCGTCGTCGTACAGGGGGTGGTAGGTGTAGGCCCCTTCGCGGTACACGCCCGGCGGCGTCGATTCCGCCAGCGGGAACTCATCGAGGTAGCCCGCGGTCACCAGCTCGTGGGGATCGGTCGGGAAGTGGCCGTCGTGGTCGGCGCCGTAGCTGGCGAACGCCGCGTCGAGCACCGCGACGATCCCGCGCAGCTCGCTCACCTCCTGCTCGCGTTCCTGGTCGAGCCGCTGCTGCTCCATCAGCTCGGGCAGCTTCAGCATGAAGTCGTGCAGCATCGCGTACAGACCGGTCATGACCGCGCCGTCGACCTCGGCCTCGACCGTGAGGCGACCCGGGCTGCTGGTGGTGTGGACGACCTCGGAGTCGATGTGCGACAGGACCTGCATCGACATCGTGTTCATCCACTCCGCTTGCCCGGCCTGATCGCCGGCCATCGCCATGATGGCCCGCAGGGCCTGGCCGTACTCCTTGCCGTTCATGACCATCCAGGAGCGGCCGTCGGGGACCCTGAGGTCGCCGCGGGGGGCGGCGAGCATGGCGCGCAGCGGCGCGGGCGCCATGCCGAGGATGAAGAAGTCGCGGCTGACCGCGTACGAGACGCCGAACGGGCTCACCGTCAGCTCGAAGTCGCCCACCGTCTCGACGGGCAGCGAGCGGAGCATCTCGCCCGGGCCGCCCTGGTCGCCGCCGCCGAGCGCATCGGCGAGCGCGAGGATGCGGTCACGCAGGGCCGGACCGTCCTCGGTGCCGAGCACGAGGTAGACGGGCATCGCCATGGGGTTGAACGCCTCGTCCTCGGGCAGGGTCAGCATGAACACGTCCAGCTCGCCCGACAGCAGCGGCAGCAGGTCGCGCCGGGGGTTGAAGCCGGCCATCTCCACCTCGCCGGCGTCGTTGCGGGGCAGGTCGGCCGTCATCTCGGCGAACTCCGGACGGGCCAGCAGATCGAGCACGAGGCCCAGATGGTCGCGGAAGTTCTGGACGGTCATGAAGGTCAGCAGCTGGTCGCCGGTCACGTACCTGGCGAAGCGGCACTTGCCCTGGGGCAGAGCCAGCATCTCCGCGAGCAGGCCGCCGCCCTTCTCGGGGTCCAGCGTCAGCACCAGCTTGCTCGACGCGCGGTCCCGGGTCGACCTCGACTCCATCTCGAGCCGGTCGAGGGCCTCGACGCCGAGCAGATCGATCAGCATGGTGATGGTCTGGCGGTCATCGTCGCCGGCTTCTTCGAGAGCGTTTCTGAGCAGCGGCATCAGGTCATCCACCATGGCCGACAGGTCGAGCTCGACCTTGCTGCTGGAGTCGAACTTCAGGATCGGATCGGCCGGAGCCTGCGCGGTGGCGAGGCCTCCCCAGCCGAGGAGGATGCAGGTCACCAGCAGACCCTGCATGGCGTGGCGAACGCTCATGATCGAACTCCTTGGGTTACCTGGAACGTGTGGTGGCGGAAGAACCGTGGTGTCCGTCCCCGCGGACCGGCCTGTGGATGGTAGCACCCGGGTCGAGGGCGGTCAAACCGGCCGGGCGGCGCGCGCTCTCGCGGCGACCCCGCCGTCCCGGAACGTCGAAATACCCAGGAGCGGCCAGGGATATTCGCCTGGAGGATGCGGTCGGGCCGACACGCGCGCAACGCACGATCGCTCGTCCGCCCGGAACGACACGTACATCCGGCATTCCTCCGCCAGCTCGAAGCTGACCGTCTCGTACACGCAGTCGTCGCCCTCGATCCAGTGGGTCTCGGTGTAGACCGCCCCGCCCACCAGCGCGCGCCCCTGGCCGCCGAAATCCATGTCTTAAGTTCTACCATCCAAATTGTTGACACCTCTCCCGTCGCCGCACCCTGCCCAGCTAC